>CAZIMS010000001.1:0-383663 GCA_964540515.1 uncultured Pseudomonadota bacterium
GCAAATACTCTACGGGAGCGTGGTTCTATGTCTCGTTCATCTCTGAAGAATGTTTCAATACCTGTGCTTTCATAAGCAAATGGAAGAGGTTCTTCTACGTGTGGAATATTGGCAGGAATACCTGCTTGATATTTTGCCGATTGTTCAGCAACTCCGCTGAGGGTAATCCCTTCCTGTTTAGCTTCAATCACACCAACGGCTTTTCTATCTACAAACAAAAGATAATCAGCAGTCCCAGATTTAAGCGGAAATTCTCTAACTGCAACACCAATACTAGCTCCAAGATTTAATTCGCCTAAATCCTGAACCTTCCATCCTGCTTGTTCAAGGAGGAGATCAATGTGTTTTCGGGTTTTTTCTTCTGGTTTCACCTTCTGTCTTAAGCTCCCCCCTTTGGTTATTTTATGGGATGAATAGACTGTGAGGATTTAATATTTTATAAATTAATCGGGACGACTGGATTTGAACCAGCGACACCTTGCTCCCGAAGCAAGTGCGCTACCAAACTGCGCCACGTCCCGAACAAGTAAAGATTAAAATATAATAAGAACAAAATCAAGTGCCGATTAATTGCATCTTGATTTTTTTTGCATTTATGTTTAAATTTTATTTAAAAAAGGAGGAGTTATGGCACAAACGGAGCAAACAAAACAAGTTAAAGTCACTCTCGAGTCTAAATATAAAGAGGGAGATATGTTATGTGCTGAAGGAAATGTCAACTATGATGGCACTATATACTTATGGACGGCTAAAGAATCTCATTATGGTTTAGGCTACGATGTAGAGATTAAAGATGAGGGTAAGATACCTTCCAAGCACATTGAGCTTATCACAGCTGCCATTAGAACAAGTATAGAAGAGAATATTGTTGAGACTACTTATAAAATAAAATTATAGTTTAGAGAGGTGATGAAAGATGGCTGTTTTTGTTTGTTCAAAATGCGGAACAGAGAAAGAAGGTAGGTGTAAACCTCAGAAGTGTCCTAAATGTGGAGAAAAGGGGACGATGACAAAGAAGGGCTAACCTTTTGATCGAAAGTTTGTATAAAGTCCTTGAAGGTTTTTATAAAAATTCTCCTATCCCATTAAAAAAATTAAGTCAAAAGGTATTAGAGTTATCAGACTACTTTAACTCTACTAATCCTCCTACTATCCCCTATGGCGAGGTAGAAGATTATAGATATGCCTATTTATACTATTTTTATCCTCTAAATGTTTACAAATATCTAACTATTCTCAACTATTACAAAAAAGACCTTAAGGATTGCAAAGCTTTTCTTGATATTGGTGCTGGTCCTCTAACTTTTTATACTTCTTTATCTTTGCTCAACTTCGAACCACAAGAGATGTATGCCTTAGACAAAAGTAGAGAGTTTATGGAAAGTGGGAAAAAAATACTCAATAAGATTGATAGCTCCTTTACAAAAAAGATTAAATATGGCTTGCCTACTAAAAAGATGGATCTTATTAATTTTGGAAATATCTTTGCTGAGCTTGAGGAAGAAAAGGTTATAGATTTTTTAGATGATTACTTAAGATACTTAGAAGAAGACAGAGGATATATCTTGATACTTGAGCCAGGCACAAAGAGGGCATTCAAAAAGACACTGAAAATAAAAGATTATTTGATTCAAAGAGGTTTTTCTCTTCTCAACGACTGCCCCGCCCATAAATGTTGGAAGGAAGATGATTGGTGTCACGAAAACATCTATTTTCCTAGAAACGTGCTTATTATGAATGTAGAAAATCAGAACAAGTTAAATAATAAATTTATAAACTTTATCTATCTGTTAATGAAGAAAGGGGAAGAAAGGATTGAAAACAAAGAATATCATAAGGTTATCAGCAATTTAATTAAACACAAGGGAAGATATCTTTTGGAGGTCTGTGGAAAAGAGAAAATCTCAAGATATGAGCTAATGGAAAGAGACTTAAGTCAATCAAACAAAGATTTTTTAAATATAAGGCGGGGTGATATTATAGAAATCAAACTTTTTGAGTTAAAGGGGGAAGTTTTTAGGCTTAATAAAAATAGTACCGTAAAGATTATTAAAAAGTGGGCTCTTAATCCCTTTTAAGGCATGTTTTTTCTTATTATATCCATCTCTCTTGCATAAGAAGGAACCTCTGTCTCAATTATCCATTCATTTCTTGCTAATTCTATCTTTTCCCCATCACGATAGATATCTGATATCCTAAAGGGGAGAGCCTCAAAATTAGGGGTAAGAAAAAAGACCTCATCACCCTCTCTTAAATTAGCCTTAACCAGTATTTGTCCTTTATTCTCGCTTATCTTACTAATAATTATACCTACTATCTGAGTCTGCATCTTTGCTGATTTATCAAAAAAATTGTAATCATATATCTTTTGTTTACCTAATAGTAGCCCTGTCGTATAGCCTCTACTTGAAAAGCTTAAAAGCTCTTTTAAATACTTATCCTTATCATAGTTAAGTTTTTCATCAATAGCTCTTAAAGCTTTTCGATAGGTATTTACTACCCCTGCTAGATAGTTAATCCCCTTCATTCTACCTTCAATCTTAAAGCTATCAATGCCTATTTCAACAAGTTCAGGTAGATACTCAATAAGACAGAGGTCCTTTGAGTTCATAATATAGGCTCCTCTATCATCTTCAAAAACAGGAAAGAACTCTCCTTCTCTTTTTTCTTCCATAAGATAGTATTTCCATCTACAGGGATGGGTGCATAACCCTCTATTACCGCTTCTGTAGTTAAGAAAGCTACTAAGATAGCATCTTCCTGAGTAGGATATACATATGGCACCATGTGCAAATATCTCCAACTCTATTGATAACTTTTTCCTTATCTGTTCAAGTTCTTTAAGAGTTAGCTCCCTCGATAAAATAAGTCTTTTAACTCCTAAATCCTCATAAAAAAGGGCTGATTCATAGTTTGTAATATTAGCCTGTGTGCTTATATGTATTGGTATGGATGGAGCAATCTGTTTGGCGAGTTTAAATACCCCTAAGTCTGATATTATTAATCCATCAGGTTGTAGGGATGCCAATAACTCTAAATGTTTTGCTATCTTTCTTAAATCCCTATTATGGGCAAATATATTGACAGTTACATAGCTTTTAACTTTTTTATCCCTGCAATACTCAATAGCTAATTTAAACTCATCATCACTAAAGCCACCAATATTGCCTCTAAGACTGAACTCCGACAAACCTAAGTAAACCGCATCTGCACCATAATGTATTGCTATCTTTAGCTTCTCGAAATCTCCTGCTGGAGCGAGTAGTTCTGGCAATTTATTCACCTATTTTTATTCTCTCTATTTCTTTCTTCGCTATACTATCGCAGAGCTCATTCTCTTTGTGACCGCTATGACCTTTAACCCAAACCCAATCTATTACATGTTTTTTCGTAAGCTCATCTATCTTTTCCCAAAGATCCTTGTTTTCCACTGTCTTTTTTGATGAGTTTTTCCAGCCCTTCTTAACCCATTGGGGAAGCCATTCCTTAACTCCCCTTATAAGATAATGGGAGTCACTATAAACTTTTACATTACAACTTCTCTTAAGCTCTGAGAGCGCTCTTATTATTGCTGTAAGCTCCATTCTATTATTAGTAGTAATAATCTCACCACCAGAGATGATCTTTTCTTTATCACCATATCTTAGTATGGCACACCATCCACCAACACCTGGATTACCACTGCAGGCTCCATCTGTGTAAATCTCTACATAGCGATTATCTTTTTTCATTTTATAAAACTGGAACTTGGAGTTCTTTTAGATTTTCTACAATGAAATTTAACACCTCTTTATGTTCTTTCTGACCATTTCCTTCAATAAATACAGGTTCACCGAAAATAAAAGAAACCTTTAGATTAGTATCAATCTTTCCAAAATCTTTTATAATCTTTCCCTGTTGCCAACTATCTGTTCGAAGGGCAAGGGGTATTACTGGCACACCTGCCCTTTTTGCCAGTTTTACACCTATAGAGTTAAACTCATTGGGATCAAAAACATATACTCTCGTGGTCTGTGGAAAGATAATTATTGAGTAACCCTCTGATAATCTTTTTACTCCATCTTCAAGAACTTTTTTTAAGTCTTCTCTTGGGTTTACTCTGGTTACGATGATAGGTTTTCTTGATCTCATTATATGTTTAAAAACTGGAATTTTAACCAGGCTCTCCTTCACAACAAAGGTAACTTTTAAGAAAGGGTATAGTATACCTGCTAAAGTAAAGGTCTCCAAAGTACTCATATGATTTGCAATAATAACGGAAGGTCTGCCTTGAAGGGGAATTATCTTTTCTATCCCTCTTATCTCAAACTCTACACCTATACCCTCAAGATTTTTGATAACCCTTAGATTATCTTCAATCCATTCTTCATAGCTATATCTTCCTCTTTTGGCCTTCCTACTCGCATTAACGATTATATTTACCAGTTTTTTGTAAAAAATTAGGTTTGGAAATCTTACACTTCCTTTAACAGGAGTTTTATAAGTACCATTTTCATATACCAGTTGTTGTAGCTCTCCCATTTTATTATATGTGCTCCCCAAAAGTTATATGATTTTTATATGTTTATCTTTTAAAGGCCTTGTCTCTCCAATCTTAACGGCACAGTCACCTACATCATTTAGTCTTTTTAATATCTCAGAAGTTTTATCCCTCTTACACAATATCACTAAACCACCCGATGTCTCTGGAGTTGACAGTATAAGTATTTTTTCAGCCTCTCCTTCAACATAGGGCATTACAAAGTCCCTATTCCTATAAGAGCCAGCAGGTATTAAACCATAACTTAGGTATTCAAAAAAACCACTTAAGAACGAAACACTTTTATAGTCAATCTCTATAGAGATGGAGCTTGCTTTTGCTATCTCTAATAGATGTCCCAACAAGCCAAAGCCCGTAACATCTGTAATAGTAGCAATATCATAAAGATTAAGTATTTCTAAAGCATATTTGTTTAATCTAAGCATATTAGCTATCATACTCTTTTTGTGTTCTTCCGATATAAGCTCAGCTTTGAGAGCCGTGCTTAAAATCCCAGCCCCTATCGGTTTAGTTAATATAATATCTAAATCAGGCTTACCACAGCGGTTTAAGAATATCTTTTCCCCAGCAACCCCTGTTACAGAAAGACCATACTTAATCTCTTTATCAGTAATTGTATGTCCACCGATTATATCAACAGAAGCTTCATCAATCTTTTCTTTTCCCCCTTCTAGTATCTCCTGCAAAACCTTAATATCAAGGCAATCTATAGGGAAACATGCAATATTAAGAGCTGAAATAGGCTTACCACCCATAGCGTAAATATCAGACAAAGAGTTTGCCACAGCAATCTGTCCAAAGATATAGGGCTCGTTAACAATAGGTGTAATAATATCAACTGTTTGAAGAATCTTGATACCTTCTATCCTAATAGCACCACAGTCATCAGAGTCTTCCATACCTACCAAAACTCTATCACTTCTTTTGTAGCCAAAACCTTTCATAAGCTTAGATAGGTCGCCCGGACCCATTTTTGCTGCTCAACCTGATGCTGTAGCATAGTCTAATAGCTTTACTATCTCTGTCATTATTATAAACCTTTATTTTATTAATTAAATCAATTTGTAGGTAATGGGGTAGAGCTTAATAGGTACTTAATATCTTCATCTTCAAACTTTATACCACCACCTAAAAAGAAGCTTCTCCTATCCCTATCGCTAATTAGATCATCTACACCGCCAGTAATGAACAAATATTTTAATAAATTATACTGGGCGGTAACTCTTAGATTGGGGCTATATTTTCTATCAAAATTATACAACTCGGCAGAATATTTCCATTTCTGATTATTGCTTAAATAATCCACAGCGACACCACCGGTACTCTCAAACAAACCGCCTCTAAACTCCAGATTATGAAATTTTTTACCAATCTGGGCATTTACTTGAACAGCCTTCTCT
Organism: uncultured Pseudomonadota bacterium; assembly: GCA_964540515.1. GTDB lineage: Bacteria > CALINM01 > CALINM01 > CALINM01 > CALINM01 > JAOAGA01. The sequence continues at coordinate 5,941 of CAZIMS010000001.1, forward strand.
TTCTGCTTTTCTATAACAGTAGTAGTAGTACCAGTAGGTGTTGTAACCGTTTCTGTCTCTCTTGAGAACTTACCGAAGGGTGCATCAACACCACCAATTAGATAGAAAAAATCTGGCCTCGGATAAATCTTTAGGTTTACCTGTGAACGAGAGTCTTTAACCCTTTCAAGGTACTCACTTTTAAACTCAAAGAAGGTTCTTATGGTCTCAGCCTTTGAGAGCATCTTATTTAAACCTGTAAGAGTTTTATTAAGATTTTCATGGGCACTATCATCGTTTATCAACTTACCTAAAGTGCCTTGACCTTTGTCTATCTTTTCTGAGACGCTTTTTAAAGATGCTAAGGTCTCATCCATCTTTTCAGAGGAGCTCTTTAAGTTTTGTAGACTCTCTTTAAGATTTGATCTATTTTCTGCCAGTATATCCTTTAAATTTTGTGATATCTCTTTCAACTCGCTTGCTATTTCTGGGGTTTTATCAGCTAAGGTCTCTGAAAATTTTTCGAGATTTTTTACAGTATTTGTAAGGCCCTCATCGTTCTTCTTAACAAGATTATTGATGTTGTAAGTTAAATCATAGAGATTGTTAAAAATTCCCTTAAGAAGCCTCTCTCCCTCTTCACCACCCAAGGTCTTTTTAAGATTTACTGATACCTCTTTTATATCTGCTATTACAGAATCTACATGTTCTATAAACTTGTCTAAATCCATTGTTTTTCTTACATTTAAAATCTCTCCATTTTTTGCTATCACCTCTTCTGCAGTACCGGGATCAATCTCAACAAACTTCTCTCCCAACACTCCTTTTGTTTTTATAATAGCGCTCGCATCTCTTTTAAGAACTATATCTTCTCCTAACTCAAGTATAACTTTTGCTTTATTACCAGCTAACTCAATCTTCTTTACTCGCCCTACAGTTACTCCTGCTATTTGTACAGAGCCACCTTCATCTAAGCCCTCGGCATTGCCAAAATAGACATAAACATCGTAGGTCTCACCGCCACCAAACAACTTAAACTTGCCTACCTTTAGGGACATAAAAATTAAGAGCCCACAGGCTACTATAACAAAAATCCCAACTTTAAACTCTGAAGAAAAGCCCTTACTATGCATCTATTCTCCTACCGTAATTGGTCCAACAGACCTGCCTTCAATAAACTGTCTAAGGAAGGCATTATCCTTTTGCCTCATCTCTTCGGGTGACCCCTCAGCTATTATCTTACCATTGTATAGCATAGCAATTTTATGAGCAATTTTAAAGGTAGATTTAATATCGTGGCTTATAACAATGCAGGTTACTTTGAGTTTTTGTTGTATATCCACTATAAGATTGTCTATCACATCAGACATAATAGGGTCAAGTCCGCTTGTAGGCTCATCAAACATTATCACTTCTGGATTTGATATAATAGCCCGTGCTAAACTTGCCCTTTTTCTCATACCACCAGATATCTCTGAGGGGTATTTTTTTTCTGCCCCTCTAAGTCCAACAAGTCCAAGCACATAATCTACCTTTTCATAAATCTCCTTCTCTGACATATTTGTATGCTCAAATAAAGGGAAGCCAACATTATCTGCTATATTTAAGGAGTCAAAGAGCGCTCCCTCCTGAAAAAGCATTCCAAACTTTCTTCTAATTCTGTTAAGACTTTTCTCATCTGCCGAGACTATATCAGTACCGTCTACAAGAATTTCGCCTCTATCTGGTTTTATCAGACCAATAATATGCTTTAATAAAACACTCTTACCTCCACCACTTCTTCCAATGATAACAGTAACTTTTGACCTTAGAATATCAAGATTTAGCTCCTTTAGAACCTCTTGGTTTCCAAACTTTTTTGAAAGGTTTCTAATTTTTATAATATACTCATCCATAATTCTAAAATAAAAAGGCAGTTAAGACATAGTCGGCAACAAATATAACAACACATGCAAGGACAACGGCCTCAGTAGTAGCCTTACCAACTCCTCTCGCTCCACCCTTCGTATAGTACCCCTTGTAACAACCTATTATTGAAAGAAGCAAACCAAAAATGATTGATTTCAAAAGCCCATTATAAATATCACTTATCTCTAATAAGTCAAGGGTACGATTTATGTAAACACCTGAGTTTATATTAAGCATCTTAACACCCACTATATAACCACCAACAATACCTGTAAAATCAGATATTACTGTTAAGACAGGCACAACCAAGACTGAGGCTATTACTCTTGGAACAACTAAATACTTAATAGGATTTACAGCCATAACTTCCAGTGCATCTATCTGTTCTGTCACTCTCATAGTGCCTATCTCAGCCGCCATAGCCGAACCAGCTCTTGCTGTTACCATAATACTTGTAAGGACAGGACCAAGCTCTCTACACAAACTAAGAGCTACAACAGCCCCCACCATACTCTCTGCACTAAATCTTCTAAAGCCTGTATAGGTCTGTAGAGCAAGCACCATCCCAGTAAAGGTGCTAACTAAAACAACGACGAATAAAGACCTAACACCTATAAACTCCATCTGATCAAAAATTCGTTCAATCTTTAAAGGTCTCTTAACAGACTGTTTTATGGTCTCTAAAAAAAGCAAAAATATTAAACCAGCCTCTGAAAAAAGGTTTAAAAACTGTTTACCAATAATCTCAATAAGTCTTGTCATCTTAGCCTTTATAAATCCTTTTAACCTTTTTTGATACTAAACAAAAAAGCTCATAAGAGATAGTACCAGCTAACTTAGCAATATTATCAGGATGAACCTCTTCTCTTACACCACCCCAAAGTACAACTTCATCCCCTATTGTAACATCCTTTATATCTGTGACATCTATCATTATCATATCCATACAGACTCTTCCGCAAACTTTAGCAATACCTTTATCCTTGATATAAACTATACCTTTATTAGAAAGAGCTCTAAGATATCCATCCCCATAGCCAACTGCTAAAGTAGCAATCAAACTCTCTCTATCGGTCTTAAAAGTGCCTCCATAACTTATTTTCGTATCTTTAGGCACCTTTTTCAGGGATATAATTTTGGTTTTAAAAGTCATGGCTGGTTTTACATCAATCATCTTTCTGAACTTCTCATCAGGGTAGCCACCATAAAGTAGTATACCTGGTCTAACAGCATTTATAAACTCATCAAAGTTATAAAAAATTCCAGCGCTATTAGCTATATGAATAATCTCAGGTTTTATACCACTATTTAAAAACTTCTTAACTGCCTCTTTAAAAATCTCAACCTGTTTGATAGTAAAGTTCTCATCACAATCGGCCGATGAGAAATGAGTCATAATCCCCTGTACTTTGATATTAGGAGCTTCCTTCAAAAACTTAATAAGTCTATCCGCCTCGCTAACATTAAAGCCAGTTCTTACCATACCAGTCTCAATCTCAATATTAATTAATACTTCATCCTTTAATCTCTTTAATTTATTCAAAACATCAAAATCATAAACAACAGGTATTATTTGACCGTCTACATATTTCATATCACCATCAAAAATACCACCAAATACCAAAAAGGGCTTACTGGTCAATTCCCTTAGATCTAAAGCCTCTTTAACAGAAGAAACTCCAAAAAAATCAGATAACCCATCTATCTTACAAATTACCTTCTTTGCCGAATGCCCATATGCATCATCTTTAACGACAGAGATGATCTTTTTATCTTTAGCCACCTTTCTTATCTCTGCAAGATTATTATATATCGTTGCTAAATCTATTTCTGCCCAGATTGGTCTTCCCAAAATTTTCATAATAAGTTTTTATTATATACCTCAAAAAAAGTAAAGTAATTATTATTTTTCAACACTTTTTTTTAAATTAAGGGCAAACCACCCCTCCTTTTGCTTAATCTCTTCTACCTTAAACTCAACATAAAGCTTAAGAAAGCTATCTAACTGCCCCTCAAGCAAACCTCCAGCTATGAAGATACCCCCCTTATCTAACAACCTTTTCACATCACAAGAGATAAGCATATGGACATTGATTGGCACATTAGCTAATATCATAGGAAATCTTTTTTTAAAAAAACATAAATCCTTTATTAAAAACCTAATAGCCCTTTTTTTAGCAACATTTTTTTTGTAATTTTTTTTCGCTTCCTCAATAATATAGGGGTCGATATCTAAGGCATAAACCTTTTTAAGCCCTTTCTTGATAAGAAATATTGATAGCAACCCAGAACCAGAGCCCACATCAAGGGCTCTAAGAGGCACATTAGAAGGAATAGACTTCTCAATAATCTCAAGCATCAAAATAGTTGCAGGATGTGAAAAGCCAAAAGAAATACCTGGTGTAATATTTATAGCCTCTTTTGAGCCTCTAAAATTACGATAATTCGAGAATTTATAGCTACCAATCCTAAAGGCTTTCTCTGAAGTAGGGCAAAAGGGGGTTTTTTCTAACTTATAAAAGGAGAAGGGAGTTTTTTTTTAATCAAAAACTTCTCTACAAAGGTCTTTGTTTTTTCATTATTTGCAAAAATTGAAAATCTCTGCTTATCTTTTCTTACAATTAAGAATCTTTTGAAATCTTTAAGATTAATCTTTTCTTCTATCACATACTCATACTTAGCCATCATAATCCTCTAAAAAGCCTTTAACTTAGTCATTGTCCTTCTTGATAAGCACACGTTTAATCTTATTACCTTTAATATTTTTTATCTTAAACAAGAGCCCTGCATACCTAATCTCTTCATCCTTCTTAGGAATCTTACCTGTAATATAAAAAATTAAGCCTGCCAAGGTATTTTCTTCTTCAGGCAGATTAGTCTTAAGGGCATTATTTATTATCCTAATTGGGGTATTTCCGCTTGCCACATAGGTATTCTCATTAATAAGTCTAAGCATCAGCTCTTCATCAAAATCATGCTCATCTCTAATCTCACCGAAAATCTCTTCTATTACATCCTCCATAGTAACAATACCCTCAAAATTACCATACTCATCCACCACTGTTCCAAGATGTACCCTATTTTTCTTTAAAAGCTCAAAGACCTCATCGGCATAAATTATATCCGGTATAAAAACTGGAGCACGCATAATTTTTCGCAAGTTAAATGACTCCTCATTTCCCCAAAAATCCATAATATCCTTAGAATGGACAACTCCGATAATATTATCTGCCTGACCTTCATATACAGGATAGCGGGAGTATTTATTGCTGTGGACTATAGCAAGACAGTTATTTAAGTCAGCATCAACATCCAGAGAAACTACTTGAGACTTAGGAACCATAATCTCTCTACAGGTAATCTCTGATATATTCCAGATATTCTTATAAATAAAAGCCTTTTCCCTTTCAAGAATCCCCTCTTCTTGAGCGATAGAAAATATAGACTTTACATCATCAGGGGTAAGTCTCCTGTTTTCTTGCGTCTTTATACCCAAAGCTTTCAAAACATAGGACACAAAAAAGATAAAATATTTAATGATAGGATGAAGAAGCTTATATATCACATTAGTTAGAGGTGCAAAGAAGAGGGCAAATTTTTCTGGAATATTAGAAGCTACACTTTTTGGAGCAATCTCGCCAAAAACAATGATTAATAAAGTAGTCATTATAGAGCTATAGAGAATACCTTTATCACCAAAGATTAAATAGAAAAAATAAGCAGAGTAAGAAGCAAGGAAAATATTTACGATGTTGTTTCCAACCAGTATGACACTCAAAAAACTCTCAGGGTTATCCTGAAAATTATTAACAATTTTTGCCTTTTTATTTTTCTTAGCTAAACTTTTTATTCTTAATCTATTAGAGAATAGGGTTGCTGTTTCTATACCTGAGAAATAGGCTGATGCCGTTAGCAGTACAACGTATACAAAAAAATAAAATAAACTTTCTCCTTCCAAGCCTTACATTACCCTCCCAATAACGACATACATACTCTAATAAAATAGCTTATCAAATTGTGAGCTTAAATATTACAATCAATTTTAAAAAAGTCATAGCAGGAGTATAAGCCGGGTTCTGTCGTGGGAGTTCATTCATCTCTGTAGGTTTGTTGCCAAACCCATCTTGCTGCCTACCCGCTCTTACCCTTAAAGGGGATGGAGGCACATCAACCTCAAAAGAGATTTAAGAGCCTATTTGGCATTGCTCCTGGCGGGGTTTACCCTGCCATAGCTGTCACCAGCTATGCGGTAAGCTCTTACCTCACCATTTCACCCTTACCTTGCATTGCAAGGCGGTATATTTTCTGTGGCACTTTCCTCCTGTCACCAGAACTTCCTGTTAGGAAGCGCCATGCCTCTTGGAGCCCGGACTTTCCTCTCCTTTATAAAAAGGAGCGAACTCCTCCCCTGCTATTACTATTGAGTAATATAATAACACAATTCTTAACTCTTTGCAAAATTAGTATTACCTGTGGACAAGGCCTTTTTTTTCAAAAATTAATTTACCTAGAATACTTTACGATACAAAATACAAAACAAGTAAAGGAAAAGATTAATATTAGGTATGAAAGCTTTTATAGAGGGCATGGAGCGTTAGGAATTTAGACCTGTTTTAAAAGGAATTGAGACTTGCTTATCACTTATCACCTATCACTTATCACTTAAAATAAAAACCTCTATTTACCTCACCTCTAAACAATACAAACAGCTCTTTCAAATTCCTTCTCCTTCCTTACAACTATTTTTTTTGAATAAAGACAAAAATGACATCTCTAAATTTTTTGCACTATCCAAGAAGGCTTATCAGCCAAAAATCTACAAAGATAAACCTTATTCTAAAATAGGACATTTCTAAATGTGTAAAAAGCAGACATCTCTATTTGTGGTTGACAACAAGGTAACTGAAGGTTGACTTTTTTTTTTCAATATGATTATATATTTCAATATTGCCGGAGTGGTGGAACAGGCAGACGCGCTGGACTCAAAATCCAGTGGGGGCAACCTCGTGCGAGTTCGATTCTCGCCTCCGGCATTTTAATTATTTATGTGGCTTTTATTATCTCTCTTCTCTGCCATCACTCTTTCAATAAGTGATACTTTTTTAAAGGTAGCTGGAAAAGATAGTTCAACCTTTTATCTTTCCTACAAAAGACTTTTTTATGCCCTTATTGTGTTAATACCCTTTTTTGTTTTACAACCTCACGGGACTCCAAAGGAAGGATTTTGGTTAACTTTTTTTATCGCCTTACCGCTTGAAGCCCTCGCTATTATTTTGTATATTACCGCTATTAAAATATCTACTCTTAGCAAAACGATCCCCTTTTTAGCCTTTACGCCTATCTTTTTGACTGTGATCCCCAAGTTTTTGTTAGGGGAAGGGATCTCTTTGGCTGGTTTGTTTGGTGTTATCTTTATTGCTTTGGGCGGGTATATATTGAATATAGATAAGTTGCAGGAAGGGATATTAACACCCTTTTTAGCTATAACAAAAGAAAGGGGATCGAGATATATGCTTTGTGTATCCTTTCTTTATGCAATCACCTCTACTTTAGGCAAAAAGGCTATTCTTTTATCTTCTCCATCATTTTTTGGTTTGTCCTTTTTCTGCGCCTTGACAATTCTTTTTTTTCTACTATCTCGTTTTTTTAATAACTCTGCAGAGAATCACAATAATAAGTTTATTTTCCTATCAGGCCTTATATATGGTGTAATGATTATTTCACATTTATACGCTATTAGCCTTACTAAGGTAGCTTATATGATATCTATAAAAAGGCTAAGCCTACTCTTTAGTATTGTCTGGGGTTATCTGTTTTTTAAAGAAAAGAATATAAGGAACCATCTTTTGGGTGGTTCCTTAATGTTTTTTGGCTTTGTGGTAATAACTATCTGGGGTTAAAAGGGAGACTCAAATACTATATTGGCCTCTCTTTCTGGACCAACTGATACAATGTTTATCTTTACCTCAAGAAAATCTTCTATAAACTTAAGATAATCTTTGGTTTCCACGGGAAGGTCTAAACCATCTCTAATTTTTGATATGTCCTTTTTCCAACCCTTAAACTCTCTATAAATAGGCTTTACTTTTTCCAGTATCTCTACATCCTGTGGCATATAATCAAGCTCTAAACCTTTATATTCATAGCCTACACATACATTTATATCCTCAAGCTCGTTTAAGACATCAATCTTTGTAAGGACAATACCATCTATGCCATTTATCATTATAGCTTTTTTTAATGCCACTAAATCTATCCAGCCACATCTTCGAGGCCTTCCAGTGGTAGCACCATACTCACCACCCCTATCTCTTATATAATCTCCAATACTGTCAGTAAGCTCTGTAGGGAAAGGACCGTTACCAACTCTTGTAGTATATGCCTTTGCTACTCCAATTACTCTCTTTATGTTTTGGAAGGCAATGCCACTACCTATAGCTGCATTGGCCGATATGGTGTTGGATGATGTTACATATGGGTAGGTTCCGTGATCTAAATCAAGTAGTGTGCCCTGTGCACCCTCAAAGAGCACACTTTTTTTATTTTTTATCAGTTTATTTAATAAAATTCCTGTATCTGTTACCATATCCTTTATCTTATCAAAATTTTCCATTGTCTCATTATAAACCTCATCAAAGCTAAGGGGAGTTTCCTTGAATATATATTTGATATAATCATTTTTCTCTTCAAGTATGTTAGTGAGCTTCTTTTTAAAGCTTTCTGTATTTGTAAGCTCTCCTAATCTAATACCGTACCTTGCTGATTTGTCCTCATAGGCAGGACCTATACCTCTACCAGTAGTACCAATTTTTACGCCATTCTTTTTTTCTCTTAATATGTCTATCTTTTTATGGTAAGGAAAGATTACATGAGCAGAATCACTTATAAAGAGTTTTGTATCCTCTGGTATGAGATCCTCTTTTTTTAAAGTTTCGATCTCTTTGACTAAAACTGCCAAATCTAATACAACACCATTGCCTATAACACAAACCTTGTTGTTCCATAAAATACCAGAGGGGATTAAGTGTAGGATTATTCTTTTATTATTAACAACAAGAGTATGTCCTGCATTATTTCCTCCCTGAAACCTAACAATAACATCTACCTTTTCAGAGAAAAAATCTACTATCTTACCTTTGCCCTCATCTCCCCACTGGGCACCTATTAACACTACCGCATTCATAATATCTCCTTCAAACTTTCTTGAAAAGCACCATTGTTTTTTAAAACCTTCTCGTCAATTAGTAACTTTTTCCCATCAATTTTTCTTATGATAAGAATATTATTATTGTATATCTCAACGATCAAATCAAAAACTTTTTCATCATAAGGCTCATCTCTCATTCTCATAACTACTTTATATCCAAAACTAATGAGCCTCTCCCCAATATCATAGGCCCTATTAAAGTTATCATAAGAGGATATTAATACCTTTTTTTGATTTGTTAGGGTGCCTAATGCCTTTGTAAGATTAAGTAAGTCAACAGCAAAGCCTGTTGCTGGAATATCTTTACCAGTATATTTTTTTAGTAGGTTATCATATCTACCACCGGTTATTATCTCTAAAAAATTATTATTGCTATCGGATGAATAGACATCAATCACAAGGCCTGTATGGTACTCAAACCCTTTTATCTCTCCCAAATCAAACAAAAGCTCACCATTTAAGAGGTCTGCTGTTTCCTCATAAATATTCCTAAGATTTTTTAGATAAGCTCTCGTCTCTGGAAAGTTATATTTTTTTTCAACAAGTTCAATTATATTTATGCCTCCTGATAAAAATGGAATTTTAATAATAAACTCCTTCTTTTTCTTATCAATAGGAATCTTAGAAATCATCTCTTCCATCTTGCCTATGTCTTTAATAATTAGTGCCTTCTTTAAAGTTTTATATGTCTCTATATCTACAGCATCTTTTACAACACTTCTAAAGATATTTACGTCATTAAGAAAAATTTTGGTATTTCTTAATCTCAAAGTCTCTACAAACTTTTTTATCAGATTAATTAGATATTTATCTGCCGTAAGACCACCATAGTTTATAATCTCCACCCCTGCCTGAAAGATTTCCCTCATATTTCCTTTCAGCACCTTCTCATTACGCAGTACTGAGCCATCGTAAAAGACCTTGTAAATATTACTTAAATCTTTTCCTGAGATAAATCTAGCAATCTGAGGGGTAAAATCGTATCTAAAGCATGCTGGCTTGCCTTCGTAGGGGTCAATGTAATTAAAGAAAAACTCTTCCTTTTCTTCGCTTAGTTTAAAGGTTTCGATAAACTCAACGCTCGATGTAATGATCGGACTGAAACCAAAGAGGGTTGCAACATCGTAGAATTTTTTCTTTACAAAATAAAAGACCTCCGCCTTTTCAGGCGAGAGGTCTAAAAACCCATCAGGAATTTTGAGCATTCTAAATCTCTATAGACGTTACAGATATTATATTGGGCAGTTTTAACATCTCATCTAAAACTTCTTTACCTACAGGCTGATCTATATGGAGTATGGAGATAGCTGTCCCTCCAGCTCTGTCTCTTCCCCAGCTCATGCTACCTATATTTACGTTAAGTCTGCCAAGAGTAGTTCCTATATTCCCTATAACACCAGGTTTATCATGGTTATAAAGCATAAGTATATGACCCTCAGGAACGGCCTCAACGTAGTAGTTATTTATTCTAATTATTCTTGGCTCTTTTCCAAATATGATGCCCTGTATGGAAAAACTTTCTTTCTCTGTCTTTGCAGTAGCAACGATGAGGTTGTTAAACTCCTTCTTTACAAGACTTTTTACTTCTTGAACGTTTATACCTCTTTCCTTTGCTATTAAAGGTGCATTAACAAAGTTAACCTCTCCTTTCTCCAGCATTTTTGAGAAAAATCCTTTTAAGTAGGCAACTGTAAGTACATTTACCTTTTTATCGGCTATATCACCAATATATTCAATAGTTATCTCTTTAATGGCACCTTTTATCGCCTGTCCTGTGAAAGAACCTATGCCTTCTACTAACTTTAAGAATGGCTCGAGATGGGTAAGCTCTTCTCCTGAGAGAGATGGAACATTAACAGCATTTACTATTATTCCCCTCTCAAGGTAATCAACAATCTGCTCAGCAATGGAGATAGATACATTTATCTGTGCCTCCTCTGTAGAAGCTCCTAAATGGGGAGTACAGATAAAGTTATCAAGGCTAAGTAAGGGATGATTAGGATCAACGGGTTCTTTCTCAAAAACATCAAAGGCTGCTCCAGCTACCTTGCCTGATTTTAGAGCCTCATAGAGATCCATCTCATTGACAATGCCACCTCTTGCACAGTTTATTATATATACCCCATTTCTCATCTTGGCTATAGCGTTTTTGTCAATCATGTTTTTGGTATCTTCAAGTAGCGGAACATGTATTGTTATATAATGAGACCTTTCATATAACTCATCAAGGGAGACAAGCTCTATGCCTCTTTTTGCGGCTACTTCTTCTGAGATGAAGGGATCATAAGCAATTACATTCATCTTTAAGCCTTTAGCCCTATCAGCTACGATAGAACCTATATTACCAAGTCCAATAACACCAATGGTTTTGTTAAATATTTCTCGACCCGTAAACTTACTCTTCTCCCATTTACCATTCTTCATGGACATTGTAGCCTGTGGGATATGTCTCGTTAGTGACATAAGCATAGCTATTGAGTGTTCGGCCGTAGTAACATTATTACCACCAGGGGTATTCATAACAACAATACCCTTTTTTGTTGCAGCAGATACATCTATATTGTCAACACCTATTCCTGCCCTTCCAATTACCTTTAGCTTAGTACCCTTTTCAATAACCTCTGCGTCTACTTTGGTTGCACTTCTTACTGAGATAGCATCAAAATCACCTACTATTTGTAGCAACTCCTCTCTTGAGATCTTACTCTTTATAACCGCATCTATCTGTTTGGAATTCTTTAATATACGTGCACCTTCTTCTGCCATTCCATCGCAAACTAAAACTTTATACATAGCTCTCCTCCTTATTCTGCAAGAATTTCTAAAGCCTTTTTAACTCCTGCTCCCAACTCAAAACTGTGATTTAGAGCCTTCAAGGCAAACTCTATTGCTGAGACTGCAATGATAATATCAAATCTATCGTAATAACCAAGATGGGCTATCCTAAAGATCTTACCCTTCGCCTGATCCTGACCACCAGTTATTGTAACACCAAGCTTGTCTCTACAATATTTTATTATCTTGCCTGCCTCAATGCCTTCAGGGGAATAAACTGAAGTTACTGCATTACTTGGTGAGTCAGGTGCAAAAAGCTTAAGTCCGATAGCTTTCATAGCTTCTCTTGTAGCATTAGCAAGCTTTTCGTGCCTTTTATATATATTTTCCAGCCCTTCCTTTTTCATCTCTTTCAATACCTCAGCAAGACCTATGATTAAAGAAACGGCAGGTGTATAGGCTGTCTGATTGTCTTTTAGGTTTTTAAGTTCCTTTTTAAAATCAAAATAAAACTTTGGCAAATCAGATTTTTCAACAAATTTCCAAGCCTTCTCGGATACACCAGCAAAGGCTAATCCTGGGGGCAACATTAAAGCCTTTTGGGATCCTGTAATTAATACATCTATACCTAACTCATCCATAGGTAGTGGATAAACACCTACAGCTGTTATCCCATCTACAATAAAAATTGTATTTTCACGTTTTTTTACTAAATCTGCAATCTCTTTAACAGGATGAGCAACACCTGTTGATGTTTCGCTCGCCTGTATGAGAACAGCCTTTATATCTTGATCTTCTGTTAAAGCCTTTTCTACCTCTGAGGGATCAACTGCCTTGCCCCACTCAACTTTTATTACTTTAGGGACAACTCCATAGGCTTTACAGATATTAGTCCACCTCTCACCAAACTTACCACCATCAACAACTAATGCCTTGTCTCCTTTACAAAGGGTATTTGTAATTGCTCCATCCATAGCTCCAGTACCAGAAGAAGCAAATATTAAAACCTCATTTTTGGAGCCAAATAACCACTTCAAATCTTCCCTTACTTGTTCCATTAATGGTATAAACTCTGGTGCTCTGTGATGGATAATTGGTTTAGCCATTTCAAGCTGAACTTCCGGCGAAATCATTGTAGGACCTGGTGTTAAAAGATACCTTTTCATAGTTTACCCCCATTATATAATGATGTAGGAAACTATATATTAATTTAACATTTTTGTCAATAAAACAGCGTAATTAATACGAGTTAGTATAGAATTAAAAAACCTCTTTTATCATTAGTGGGGTTAAGATAATCAAGATGTAAATTAGTTACCCTGGCCAATGGTGGGCCTTTTTTCAACCACTCAATTAGCCTTTTTATGGCAGATTCTTCTCCTTCTGCCTCTACCTCTACATTACCATCTTTTAGGTTTTTTACATAGCCTGATAAACCCAAAGTGTCAGCTACTTCTTTAGTACTCTGCCTGAAATATACCCCTTGAACTTTTCCTTCCACAATTACTCTAATCCGTATCATTTCTTTTTCTTTCTGTTTTTGTCTCTTTCTCTTAAAATCTTTACTTCTTCAGAAAAGGGAAATCTTGCCATAATCTCTGCTCGAGCACCGTTAGCCTCTTTTTCCATCCCTAACTCATCTAAACAAAAGATCTCCTTTAACAGAGCCGAGGGAACCTTTTTTGAGTTGGGAAAATCAACAATGACTCGATGAAAATAAGATAGGGCTTCACTAAACTTTTTTTGGGAATAGTAAGTCTCTCCTATCCAATAGAGGGCATTAGGTGTTAGTGTGTCTTGCGGGTATAGAATAACGAATCTTTCAAAAAGCTCTATGGCTTCATTATGATTTTTCTTATTATATTGTTCCAAGGCATCATTATATAGCTTTTCTTTCTTTTCTGGGTTTATCTCTTCTTTGGGCTGGTTTGATTTTAAAGATAATAACCTTACATCATAGTATAGTGATGATATATTTGAAAATAAGATGGAGTAATTACTTTTTATCTCCCTTAAATCTGTCTTAATGGAAGAAATTTCTTTATTTGTGGCAAGATAAAAATTATTTAAATTAGCTGATTGTGCAGTAAGGCTTCTTTGAAAATTTGTTAAATCAGAGGTGATCTTGTCAATATCACCTCTGGATTTATTTAACTTAATCTCTAGCTCATCTATGCGTATGTTTGTATCGGCAAAACTTTTTCTTAGACTTTTGTGTAAATCATCTAATCTTTCTGTAGTAGATTTTATCTCACCTGTCTCAGTATAAATTTCAGATTTAGAAGTCTTAAGCTCCGACTGAAGCTGAACTACCTGCCGTTGTAACTTATAAAACTCATCCCTTGAAACAATACACGAAGGAAAAAGTAACAAAAAAGCAACTAATAATAATCTCATTGAGCCGTTTTAAACTGAGCTCTTCTATTTTTTGACCAAGCTTCTTCGTTACTGGCAGAATCTAAAGGTTTATCCTCTCCATAACTTACAATGCTTAGCCTATTCTCATCAATACCCAAATCAGCAATATATTTTTTTGTTGCTTCTGCCCTCTTTAATCCCAAGGCTAAGTTGTACTCTCTTGTTCCTCTCTCATCACAATGACCTTCTATAATTATCTTTAAAGATTTGTACTCATTTAGATAGCTTGCTATTTCCTTTAATATGTCCCTTGCCTCAGGTTTTATCTCATAGCTATCAAAATCAAAATGAATCATTTTTGCCAAGGGACCTTTTTCTAAATTCACATCAGACATTGAAGTTTGAGCTTTTGCAATCATATCAGGCGTTACCTCTTCAGGAGTAAGAGTTTTTAAGCCAGTAAAGTCTTCCACTCTTGTCTTACCTTCTATATGGCTAGCCTTTTTATCTGTCTCAACCTTTTCTTCTTTTTTGATGTCAGGTAACTGGGGATCGGGCTTTACAGCTATCTTTTCTTTAGCACAAGCGATAATAATGAAAGACATTAATAAAAAGACTAATGTTTTTCTCATTCTTTATACCTCCTATCTTGCCTTTAAGTATGAAATAACTCCTTTAATATCAAATAATTCTACCTTTTTTTGCGTTGGAATGTCAATTAATAAAACTTGGGACTGTTTCCCATCATACCGAGAGGCTAATAAAAACCTTGGATTATTAAGCCATATTATATCATCAAAACTTATATTACCATAAGAAAGGGGTACAATCTCACTGTTCTCATAGTTAGTAATAAATATCTGATTCTTCCCAGCAACTTGAGCTAAGTAAGCCAAGTAGCCACCTTCTATAGTTACAGTAGGTGAAGTTGCATAAGAATGACTTTTTGTAATCCGTCTTAAACTTTTATCCTTTACATTGAATAAGAATATTTGAGGAGAACCATACTCATCTGAGACAAATAATAACTCGTCATCTTTGCTAGTTACTATAGGACTTACTAACCTTGATCTACTTTTGTAGAGAACAGCAACTTCTCTATTGCTTATGTTTAGCTTGGATAATTTTGACTGCTTCCCATCAGAGCTAACAAAATATATATACCTATTGTCAGAGGAAAAACTACCTGCCACGTTGAGCTCTTTAGAAGCATATATGTTACTTTCGGTATAATCAATCATATTTATCAATCTCAAAGATGTTGAGCCATCATTCTCATAAAGCGTATAGACAGCATATTTTCCATCAAAAGACATAACAGGACAGATAGAATCTTTTTTATTGTCTGTAATTTTTTTAATTGACCTACCCCATAGGTCAGATATAAAAATCTCTCTTTTGCCATACCAATTCATAGAGAAGATAAGTTTTGTAGAAAAAATGCCTCTTGTCTCAGTAATTCTTTCATAAATTTTATCCATTGTTAGATATAGAGAGGGTAGATTTCTTTTAGCTATATAGGTAAAAAACTCGCCTGTTTTCTCATTATTAAGAGTAAATTTTAGGTCTTCACCTACACTTTCAGATTTAATGGTAAAATCAACAGAACGAGGTTCATCAGGTATCTCAAAATTTGGCAAATTTTTAAAGGTATTGAAAAAATTGTTTAAAAGAGGCTCTTTATCGTTGAAGGGAAAAAAAAACAGTCTAAAGGGTCTTATATTGGCATCTTCAATGGTAATTTTAAGAGCAGAAGCAGTTATTGTTGAAAGTAGTAGAATTAGTATAACTAATAATTTTTTCATATATTAAGCTCCAATAATTTTTTTTACAGCTTAAACTCTAATAATATTCTACCACCCTTTTCCAGATATTCAATCAGTTCCTTAGGCGGAGCAAGTTGGGGTGGTAAGTTTGAGAAGGTTCTCTTTAATGACTCTTCAGTATAGTAGTCAAAAACATTGCTACCTGATCTTTTTACTATCTTATACTTCATAACCCCCTTTTCATCGATAAATATTTCAAAGTCTGTGGAATATCCCTGTAGTCTATTGTATATATCTTCTGGTATCTGCCAGTGGCTTTTTATTGTTAAGGTTAAGGCCCTTAAATAACCCTTTACCTCATCATTCAAAGGTGAAGCTTGAGTTTCCTGAGGCTTGGATTTAGCTATCTCACTAATTTTTGGTGTTATAATCTTTGCTTCCTGTTTTATAAATTTTTGCTTAACATTCTCTCGCCATTCAAAATTTTTGGGTCTCTCCAAAAAATCAGTCCTTTTTGGTAACTCTAACTTCTCCTCTGTTTTAGGTTCAACTTCTTCTGTAATATTTTTTGTTTCTTCTGTAATGTTTTCAGTAACTTTATCTACCATTTCGGTTTTTTTTTCTAAGGGCTTATATTCTGCAAAATCAATATAAGTTTCTGTAATTAATATTTTTTTTTCTTGATAGGAAAATTTCAAGCTCAAAGATAACAAAACAAATAGAAAGGTATGAAAAAAGAGAGAGAGAAAAAAGGATAGTTTAATCCTCTTTCTCTTTCTTGTTTTTAGTATTTTATCTACAAACTCATATTGTCTTGAAATATAAACAGAGTTAGCCACCTTTATAATTATGTCATAATCATAATGTCTTTTCACTAAATTTTGATAGCTCTTTAAGCTTTTTCATTAGCCTATCAAAATCTTGGAGTGTTAAAGACTGTGGGCCATCACACAAGGCCTTTTCAGGCTCAGGATGAACCTCAACAATAAGTCCGTCAGCACCACCGGCCATAGAGGCAAGGCTTAGCGGTATTACATACCTTCTTGTACCTGATGCATGGGAGGGATCAATTATTATTGGCAGATGGCATCTTTCTTTTATTACTGGAATTGCTGATATATCAAGGGTATTTCTCGTAGCAGTCTCAAAGGTTCTAATACCTCTCTCGCATAATATAACCTCTTTGCAGCCCTCCGAAAGGATATACTCCGCAGACATTAGAAACTCCTCAATAGTTGTTGACATCCCTCTTTTTAATAAAACGGGCTTGCCAAAACGACCTGCCCTTTTTAAAAGTGGAAAGTTTTGGACGTTTCTCGCTCCTATTTGAAGACAATCGGCATGCTCACCTACAAGCTCAACATCCTCAGGATTGATAACCTCCGTTACAAAGGGAAGGCCAGACTCCTCCCTCGCCTTTACAAGAAGTTTTAGTCCATCCTTTTCAAGACCTTGGAAGGCATAGGGGGAAGTTCTTGGCTTGAAGGCTCCTCCTCTAAGCATTTTAGCCCCAGATGCTTTTACTTTTATAGCTGTCTCAACTATTTGTTTCTCCGTTTCTACAGAACAAGGACCGGCAATAACACTAAAAAAGTTTCCACCAAATTTGGCCTTATTAATACTAACAACCGTATCTTCTTCCTTAAAATCTCTACTTGCCAGCTTGTAAGGCTTAAGAATAGGAACCACACTTTCCACACAGGATAAGGATTGAAGTGCCTGAAGTTTGTACTTACCCCTCTCATCACCAACAGCTCCAATTACCGTTCTCTCCACCCCAACTATAGGATGGGCCTTAAATCCCAGTTCCTCAATGGTTTTAATAACATGGTTCAGCTCCTTCTTCTTGTAACCCTTTTTCATTACGATAATCATAAAAACCTCCTTTAAAATAAAAAAAGCCACAGGGGTTATATCCACCTGTGGCTTAATTTCTTGCTTATTATTATTTTAGATAGTATTAAGACAGATGTACCCCTCTTTCAGTTATAGCCTAATTGCTAAATCGACTAAATCGAAAGAAATAAGAAGTACAAACTGCCCAATCTAACATGTCTTTTATTTAATCAACAAACAAAGATTATGTCAATATTTTTCTTGACATGTAATGTTTTTTCTTAAAATATATCCCTATGAGTTATGATTTATCTAAAATTCAAGAATACCAAAAAATATCTTTTGTTAAGGTCCTTGGTGTTAAGTTAATTGAAATAACTGATAACGAAGCAGTTGGGGTGATGAAAGTTAAGAAAAACATGAAAAACTATATGTCCTACTTACATGGTGGAGTTATCGCCTCTTTCATAGACACTGTAGCCTTTTTTCCTGGTAAACTTCTACCCTCAGGCAGAAAAGTTACCACTACAAGTCTTGAGATAAAATACATTAGACCCGTTGCTATAGGACAAGTACTTACAGCAAAAGCTAAGATTCTGCACTTAGGTAAAAAATTAGGGATAATAGAGGTAACTGTTACAAATCCTGAGGATAAACTGGTTGCGAAGGGTATGGTGTCAGTAGTAGATGTTTAGTAACTCTTTAAGGTAATATATAGCTCAATGAGTGTCCTAAAAAATTTATATATACTCTTACATCTTCCTAAAAGGGCTGGTAATGTTGGTTCTGTTGCTAGGGTTATGAAAAACTTTGGCACTTCAAATTTAAGAATAATTTCAAAGAAAAAAATTTTACAGACCTTTGAAGCAAAAAAAATGGCTGTTCATGCCGATGATATATTAGCAAATGCTTATGTTTTTTCATCACTTATAGATGCGGTGGCGGACCTAAACATAGTAATAGGCACAACAGGGAAAAAACATAAAGAATGCCCAGAAAGATTAAACCTGAGAGAGCTTATAAAGATAATTGGTCTTTTAGAAAAAAACAAGATTGGAATATTATTCGGTCCAGAAGACAGAGGGCTATCTGGTGAAGAACTCTCCTGTTGCAACTTCACCTTGACAATACCTACATCAAAAGATTACCCATCTCTTAATCTCTCTCATTCTGTAGCAGTAATATTATACGAGATTTTTTATCAACTTAATGACTTTGAACCTTATAAAAGAATACTTGCAAGCAAAGAGAGTTTAGAAAGAATGTATCAAAAAATGAGAGAACATTACATGGAGATTGGTTTTCTTGACAAGATTAATCCTGATAGAATATTAAAAGTGATAAGAACAATCTATGATAGGGCGCTCTTGAACGAAAGAGAGGTAAGAATTTTAATGGGAATAATCAAACAAACTAAGTGGTATATTAACAACAAAGGAGGCTGATACCACCTAAAGCTTATTATCTAACAATAGTTACGGCAGCTTATTTTTTTTGAAACTCTATGGCTGAAAGCACATTATTCATCAACAGCATTGTTGTCATTGAACCTACACCACCAGGAACAGGCGTAATGTAAGAGGCAACCTCTTTAACTGCCTCATAGTCAACATCACCTACATACTTACCTGGTTCTATCTCGTTAATTCCTGCATCGATAACTACTGCACCAGGAGCTATCATATCGGCAGTAACAAGATTTGCCTTTCCTGCTGCAGCTATCACTATCTCTGCCTGTTTTGAGACAGAAGGAAGATCTTTAGTCTTTGTATGACAAACAGTAATAGTTGCGTGTCTTTTAATTAGCATAATTGCCAATGGCTTTCCAACGGTCTCTCCCCTTCCAATAATACAGATACTTTTACCTACTATATCAATATTCATTCTTCTAAGTATCTCTATGCAGGCTAATGGAGTGGCTGGCACCAATTTCTCCTCACCGCTTAAAAGATAGCCTCTATTCATAGGAGTTATGGCATCTACATCTTTAAGGTAATGAATATGACTCATGACTCTGTCTTTATTTATGTGCTTTGGCAATGGCAACTCAACCATAATACCATGGACATAGGGGTTGTTGTTTAGCTCCTCAATAATCTTAAGAACCTCACCTTCTACTGTATCTGATGGCTTTTCAATTATTTCTACATCAATACCTATACTTGCTCCCATCTTGACCTTGCTTCTTGCGTAAAATACAGAAGCAGGGTCATCCCCAACAAGGACAACAGCCAGCTTAGGAATAATTCCTTCTTTTCTAAAGGCTTCTGCCTTAACTTTTACCTCTTCCTTTATCTGACTTGCTAATAACTTGCCATCAATAATTGTAGCTGCCATTTTTCCCCCTTAAAATGAGCTTGTATTAATTTAAAAATAAAAAAGTTTTTAAAGTCAAGAAATATATAAAACGCTGTTACCTCATTAGTAGTTACAATCAACCCTGTCTTGACAAATCCTAATTTAATGTTATATTTATAATTAGCACTTGAATTTTCCGAGTGCTAATTTTTTTGAGGTTTACAAATGAAAGATTTACAGAAATATTCTCAAATAAACGATATTGACCTATATATTAAAGAGATAAGCAATTACCCTGTGTTAACTCCCGAAGAGGAAAGGGCTCTTGCCATCAAGTATTATGAGACGAAAGATATAGAAGCAGCTAAAAAGCTTGTAACATCTAACTTAAGATTTGTTGTTAAAGTTGCCTATGAGTATCTTAGCTATGGTATGAGTCTCCTTGACCTTATTCAAGAAGGCAATTTAGGTCTTATGATGGCAGTAAAAAAGTTTGATCCCTATAAAAATTATAGACTTATTTCTTACGCTATCTGGTGGATTAGGGCATATATACAAAACTTTATAATGAATAATTTTAGTCTTGTTAAGGTTGGTACAACACAAAATCAAAGAAAGCTCTTCTATACCCTGCCAAAGGTGAAGAAAGAGCTAATGCTTAAAAATGATGACATTGAAAAAATTAAAGAAGAGATAGCCGATATGCTGGACGTAACTCCATTAGAGATGGACGAGATGTCTTTACGACTATCCTCAAGGGATTTTTCCCTTGAATATGCAGGAGGAGATGGAGAGGAGAAGAGACCTTTGTTAGAAAAGATTCCTGATAATAGACCTGACTTTGTAGAGGTACTGGAGGAAGAAGATGAAGCTATGCATAAAAAGGAACTTATAAATGCGGCTTTAAGTAAGCTAAGTGATAAGGAAAGATTTATTATTGAGAACAGAATCTTAAAAGAAGAGCCCCTTACACTTCAAACCATAGGGGAGCAACTTGGTATTACAAGAGAAAGGGTTAGACAAATAGAAGAATCGGCCTTGAAAAAGCTGAAAAAATTTATTGGTAGTGATAACAATATTAGCCACTAAATATCCTTAACTATCTTAATTAGCTCTAAACCTCTTTCAGTTAGCTCTCTTCGCTCTTTAAAGTTTATTTTTCCAAGGTATCGAGATTTATAGACTTCCCTGAACCAATTTAAAACCTCTTTTCTTGTAGACTCATCTTCAATTATATTATTAATAGAATCTTCAATCTTAGAAAATGGTGCTGTTAGTAAATCTCTATTTGATTTACTGCCTAAAATTACAAGAAAAGACCTTAAAACGACAGAAAGCTCATCCACATCTTCTTCCAATAGCTCGCCATTTTCTTTTTTATTTTTTTTTCTTTTTGACTCATAAAAGTTTCTCAAATAAAACCCTACAATTAAAAAGGTTACAAGAAGTAGTAAGACAATGAGCCCATAAAAATCATAGTCAATCTTTTTTTTAACCGGTAATTTTACACCACCATTTTGAGATGTATCATCCTCTGGATTACCTGGCAACATCACCTTTAAGGTAAACAGTGATGACGATATCTCCCTAAATACTGAATTTTTTGGATCAAAAATCCTCTCTCTATCAAATTTTATCTGATAAGTCCCCTCCTCAGGAGGCTTAAAATAATAGATATAGCTAAGATAGCTATAGGAAACTGGGTAAAAGGCTTTCATCTCAAAGCTATAATCTTTAAGAAAAATATTGTTGACATTTGTTACAGTAGGTTTATTTGGATTAAAGAGCCTTAGATAACCACTACCACTATAGTCTGCTCTTATTATCACCTCGTTTTTATTAGTACCTGTATAGGCATTTATTTTTAACTTAATATCTCCATAACCATTATTATTAATATCCTGTGGCAAACTGGAGACTGTGTATATAAGTGGGCTTGAAGAAAAAAGAAAGCTTTTATTATTTTTTTCTACCTTGAACTTTATAGGGGCAAGATTGTAGTTCCCACTTTTTGTAAATATTAGCAAGAATCTTAACTGAGTAGTATCATCGTCTATTCTTTCCTCTGAGATTTTCTCTGTAAACACATCTTCCCAGCCCGTCCAGAGGACATCTGCCTTTTCATAGGGCTGATTGATTTCTAATATAAGATAAATAGGCGTATATGGATAAATAATCTCGTTTGATTTAACAATGAAAAACTTTGGTGGTATTTGTAAATCAGTTTTTTTGCTTTTTTTTGTATCGCTGTATACTGTTTCTATATTGCTAACATTTATTTTGACTGGCGGCAAAGAAACTGATCTATTCTCAATATCATAAAAGATAAAGGGCCCTAAATTATACTCTCCATCCTTTTCAAAAAAAACGTAAAGGTCATATTCGTAGTAATATTTATTATCTTTTATAGTGGACTTTAAAAAATCTCTAACAGCTTTTGCTCCTTGTGGGATTACAAAATGGGGGGACCTCTCAACGGGGGCTATACTTTCAAAAATTAAAGTTACTTTTGTAAGCCTGTTTGTATAGGTAAATTGAGAGGCACTATCCTCTTGGGCAATACTAATATTAACAACAAAAATGGTCAGAAACAAAATTCTTATTAATAGGCTTACGAATCCTGCCCTGACCATATTTTTTTTAATGTTTAAAATGTCTTATTCCTGTAAAGACCATAGCAATATTATATTTGTCTGCCAGCTCAATTACTTCTTTATCTCTCATGGAGCCTCCTGGTTGAATTATCGCTGTAATACCTGCCTCAGCAAGTACCTGTAGCCCATCAGGGAACGGGAAGAAGGCATCTGAAGCAGCGACAGTTCCTTTCAACTCGCTTCTTGCTTTCATTACAGCTATCTTTGCAGAATCTACCCTACTCATCTGACCTGCACCAACTCCGACTGTAACATTTTCCCTGGCAATCAGTATGGCATTAGATTTAACATGTTTACATACCTTCCAAGCAAAATCCAAAGCCTTCATCTCCTGTTCTGTGGGCTGCCTTTTTGTTACAACTTTTAGGCTGTTTTTATCATAAGTAACTAAATCAAAATCCTGAACTAACATGCCACCAACTACCCTTCTCATCTCCAATCCTTCAATTCTTAAAGGCAATCCCTCAACATCAAGAACTCTTAAGTTTGGTTGCTTTGAAAAAACTTCTAAGGCCTTCTCATCATAGCCAGGTGCTATTACTACCTCAACAAATGTCTCGGCAATCTCCTTTGCTGTCTCAAAATCAACCTTTCTATTTAAAGCAACGATACCCCCAAAGGCTGAAATGGGGTCACATTCTCTGGCGAGGACATAGGCTGTTTTTAAGTTATCAGATGTGGCTACACCACAGGGGTTATTGTGTTTTACGATTACAGCTGCTGGCTCATCAAACTCAATAACTATCCTAAAACAGGAGTCCGTATCAAGAAAGTTATTATAAGAAAGTTCTTTACCTTGTATCTTTTTAGCACTACTTACTGAAGCAATGGAAACATCCTTTTCTTTGTAAAAAGCAGCATTCTGATGAGGGTTCTCTCCATATCTACATTCTTGTACCTTTTCATATTGTAGATTAAGAACATCAGGATAATTTTGTAAACCCCCTTCTTTTATCCTTGAAAGATAGCTTGATATAGCTCCATCATATCTCGCCGTATGAGTAAAAACCTTTTTTGCTAAATAGAAACGAAAGTCATAGGGGATATTGCCGCTATCTATAAAAGCCATTAGCTTCTCATAGTCATCAGGGTCAACTACTACAACTACATCCTGAAAATTTTTTGCTGCAGCCCTTATCATAGTAGGTCCACCAATATCTATATTCTCGATAACTTCTTCAAATGACACATTAGGTTTCTTAATAGTCTCTTCAAAAGGATAGAGATTAACTACAACCATATCAATAAAAGGGATATTTAGTTTCTCTAAACTCTCACAGTGTTCTCTTTTTTCTCTTATAGCGAGAATACCACCATGCACCTTAGGATGAAGAGTTTTAACCCTTCCATCCATAATCTCAGGAAAACCTGTATAATCAGATATATCCATTACTTTTATGCCCTTCTCCTTTAAAAACTTTGAAGTTCCACCGGTAGATAAAATCTCAACACCCCTATCTGCTAAAAACTTCCCCAACTTGTCTATCCCTCTTTTATCAGATACACTAATAACTGCCCTTTTTATAGCCATATATGCCTCCAGATTTTTTGTAAAAAAATTATAAATTATTATCTTTATGATGGTCAATATGAATTAATAAATCTAATGTTTTGATATCATTTGCTTACTTTTTTTTATTGGTTCTTTACAAGGGATACTAAAAAGCCTATAATTTATTTTTAATTTTTAGAAAGGAGCACTATTATGGAAAAAACTTTTGCTATTATCAAACCAGATGCCGTGGAAAGAAAAATAACTGGTAAGATTATTCAAAAAATTGAAGAGAATGGTTTTAATATCGTAGCTATGAAGAAGCTTTGGTTGACCAAGAAAGAGGCTGAAGGATTTTATGCCGTCCATAAAGGTAAACCCTTCTTTGATAGCCTAACAAATTATATGTCTTCAGGTCCTTGTATAGCTATGGTCCTTGAGAAAGAGCAGGCAATTGCCCATTGGAGAAAACTTATGGGTGCTACTAACCCTGCTAATGCAGAAGAAGGAACCATAAGAAAGGAGTTTGCCCTTGATTTAGAAAAAAACTCTGTCCATGGTTCTGACGCACCTGAAACAGCTGAGTATGAGATAAAATATTTTTTTAGTAATTTAGAGTTCTGTATTTAATCACTAACTTAAACCTTTAGCCATGGGGTATGGCAAAAGTTAATAGCCATACCCTAAATCAAGATTTTATGAAGGATATCCGAAATTATACCTACGAAGAGCTACTTATAATATTCAAAGAAAAGGGACATAAAGAGTTTAGAGTAAGACAGCTCTTTAAATGGCTATATGATAAGCTAAAAAGAGATTTTGATGAGATGACAGATCTCTCAAAAGATTTTAGATCCTATCTTAAAGAAAACTACCTCATCAACTCTTTAGAAATCCTTGAGATTCAAAAATCTACCGACGGCACACAAAAATTTCTTTTTAAAACTCTGGATAATAAATTTATAGAGTCAGTTTTTATGCCCATAGACAATAGATTTACAATTTGTATATCTTCTCAGGTTGGTTGTCCTATGGATTGTAAGTTTTGTTGCACTGGTAGCTTAGGTTTTGATAGGAACTTGGAACCTTGGGAGATTATAGAACAATTGTCTAAAGTTATTGAGAATACAAGCATTAAACCAAATAATGTAGTCTTTATGGGCATGGGAGAGCCTCTACTTAACTACGATAGCGTTCTTAAGGCAATTAAAATTTTAAGAAACCCCTATGGTTATGCCTACTCTGCAAAAAAAATCACCCTCTCTACCTCTGGTATTGTTGATGCAATAAAAAGATTGGGATACGACACTGATATCAAGCTGGCAGTATCCTTAAACGCAACTACCGATGAGCAGAGAGATAAGATAATGCCAATTAATAAAAAGTATCCCCTAAATACTCTTATCTCAGCCTTAAAGGATTACCCCCTTGAGAAGGATGGAGAGATAACAATTGAATACGTTATGATTAAAGATTTTAATGACTCCATTTATGATGCAAGGCGTTTAGTAAGTTTACTAAAAGATATAAGGGCAAAAATTAATTTGATAGTTTTTAATGAATGGTCTGGAACTGACTTTGCTTCGCCACCTTTTGAAAAAGTTTTAGAGTTTCAAAAAATTCTACGTGAAATGGGCTTTCTTGTTTTTATAAGAGACAGTAAAGGAGCAGATATAAGTGCCGCCTGTGGACAGTTAAAGGGCAAGAGAATTACTAATGCTCCATACAGCTAAAGAGATATTTAAAAATAATATTTCTGTCTTTCAAAATATCTAACCTAAAGGAATCATCGAAATTACTTCTTAAAAAATCATTATTATTTTGGGCAATGTTGGCCATCATATAGATAGCAAAAAGATATTCTTCTGCCACAGGTGGTAGATTTTTATCTTTCTTCAAAAGCTCTTTTGATAATATTGCCATAGCAACGAAATTCTTATTATTTACTGCCCTATAGAGATTTAACCAAAAAATCTCAAGATTAGTTAAACTTTTATAGCCATAGCTTTTTTCTATTTTTTTTATTATAGCTTCTACATCATCAGTGTTAAGATGCTGAATTAGAAAGGTAAAAATGTTAAACATAATACTTAGCCTTTCATAATGCTCGGGGATAATCTCTGGATTATCAAGAAAAAGGCAAAACTTGTTTACAATAGAGGCTATATCGCTTGGTATTTTATTATTATCCTTTGTTTTACCTGTTAATAATATTTCTTTTATAGCTGAAGCCATCTTTATAAGATGCGGTCTCTGAAAATAGGGAGTTAGATTAATTTCGCCTTCTGGAATTATCTCATCCATAACTATTTTTGATATAGGTACTGGACCAGTAATTAAGCTAATTATCTGTCCCGCTCCAATACCCAAAAACCTTAGCTTAGGAGCCTTTCTCTCAAGGATAGGATAGAAATCACTATTTTCTCTTACTTCGAAGGAGTTAAAAAAATTGTCAAAGTATTTCTTCTCACCAATCTTTCTGATGTTGAAATCAGCTAAAGATGTTATATTTAATCTATTTAAGACTCGCATAATTTGAGGATACTTAAATATCTTATCACTTAAGCATTTTAAAGGCTTATTACTGGTAACAATTAACATCTCATTTTCTGTGGTTATATATAGGGCATAATCAGGAAATGTTTTAGAGATTGCCTTAATTATAGATGCAACATGATTTAAATCAATCTCATAAAGTTGAATCCACTGAACAAGGATCCCCCCTTCATTTAAATAATTGCTGATAAGGCTGTAAAACTCTTTAGAGAATAAAGCAGAAACACCACTTATCCATGGGTTTGATGGTTCCGAGATAATTATGTCATATTTATGTCTGTGGGTTGTAAAGAAGGTTTTGGCATCGTCAACATAAATTTTGCTTCGTCTGTCATTGAAAACACTATTATTTCTATTAATAAAAATTTTAGAACCTTCTATCATCTTCTTTTCTATCTCGATAGTATCAATCTCTTTAACAGATGGATTTAATAAGACCGTGTGGCTTGTAAGACCAGTCCCAAGCCCTATAACAGCTACATCTTTAGCATCCGGATTATATAAAAAAGGTATAATGCTCGCAAGAATGCTTGTGTACTCATCGGCTGAAGGTGAAAATCTCTCATCAATTGCTATAGCAGAATCTGATTTACCATTCGTCCTTATACTTAGATATTCTCTATCTCCCACAACAGATATGCTTGCAGTCTTACCGTCCTTATAGAAATATAGTTTGTAATCTTTAGAGTTAAAAATTATCCCCTCTCTATATACACCTGATGCTAATTTATAGTTATCAAGATTTAGTAAAAAAAATCCAACTATAAGGATTGTGGCACTGGAACCAGTTACTAACTTTGGTGATAAGATGGGCCTTAAAGATACTTTTAAAATGAAGATTATAGCAATGCCTAAAGAAATATCAATCAATGAACCTAAAAAAAGCAAATTTTTTAATCCCAATAGAGGAAACCCCAGATGAACAGCGAAAACTACGCCACCTATGGCTCCTAAGGTGTTAATGGCATAAACGTAACCAATGGACTTTTCCCCTGCACCTTCTTTACGCATCGCAAAGATAATTAGAGGAAAGGTCATACCAGCAAAAAAGGTGGCAGGCAACATTATTAGATAGCAGATTAAATGGCTACTTAGGTTAAATAAATGATAACCCAAGTCGTTTTTAGGAAGATTATTTATTAGAAAAGAAATAACATTAAAGGTGCTATTATAAAATATCAGAGTTGCTATGGCAGATATGCCCATTAGTATCTGCACCCCTGAGAGATAGGAAAGGGGGTTTTTAATTGAGTCAGCCTTAACCCTTATATATAATCCACCAAAGGCTAAACCAGTAATAAAGGCACAGAGCATTATCTCAAAGTTGTGAGTGGAGCTTCCCAAAACAAGGCTCAACATTCTTATCCACACAATCTCGTATATGAAAGAGGAGAAAGCTGTCCCAAAGGCAACAAAAAACAAAAAATTAAAAATTTTTTTGTTATTCTCAGAAACTTCTCTTTTAGGAAGTGGATCAACAGCTTTAGCTCTCCTTCTATTGAAAAATATATAAAGGAATATAAGGACATTTATTAATCCACATATAGCCATTGTTATCGGCATACCGAAATTTTCTACAAGATAAAAACCACTTAAAAAGACCCCAAAGGCAGCACCGATGCTATTGAAAAAATATAATAAAGCAACACTTTTTTCTGTATCTTCAGGATTATCCCTTATGAAATGATAACTTATAATGGGAAAGGTCATTCCAAGTAGGACTGTTTGAGGAGTTATTATTAAGCTTGAGATAAATATTTTATATGTGATTACACCAAAACTATTTTTAATTAAGGGAAAAACTGAGTTATAGGATAGATAGGTGATACTATTAAAGAGATAATGAAAGGCAAGAGCAAAAACACCTATTATTCCTTCTATAATTGCATAAGCAAATAATGGTTTTTTTATTTTATGGGAGAACCTGCTTGATATATAAGAACCTAAGGCCATACCTCCCATAAATATACAAAGCACCAAAGACTGTGCGTAGGCTGAGTGTCCTAAAAATGTTTTTAAGTAGTGACTCCAAAGAAGCTCATAGATTAAACCTGAAAGCCCTGATAGAAAAAATATTAAATATACTGTTTTTTTATTAATCATCTTTAATCTTTTAATATTAAATCTAACATAAATAAATAGTTAAGTCAAAAAGTTGTGTTATAATAATTAAAAAGGAGAAATAATACATACTACTTGTTAAACCATCCTCTCGTACATAATGGTTTCGACTCCAACCTATGATATAAAATAAAAAAGGAGCTTTTATGAAAACAGATTTATTTAGAAATATTGCGATAATAGCCCATGTTGACCATGGCAAGACCACTCTTGTAGATGCTATGTTGAAGCAAAGTGGCATATTTAGAGAAAACCAGTCTGTCCTTGAGCGAGTTATGGACAATATTGACCTTGAGAGGGAAAAGGGGATTACTATAATGGCAAAAAATACCGCCATATTTTATGGTGATTATAAAATTAATATAGTTGATACTCCTGGCCACTCTGATTTTGGTGGAGAAGTCGAGAGAACTTTAAAACTCGTTGATGGTGCCTTACTTCTTGTTGATGCCTCAGAGGGTCCATTACCACAAACAAGATTCGTTCTTAAAAAGGCTCTTGAGCTAAAACTACCTATCATTGTTGTTATAAACAAAATAGACAGAAAAGATGCAAGAATTAAAGAAGTTCTTGATGAGATATATTACCTTTTTATAGATCTCGATGCAGATGAAAAAAGTTTGGAATTTCCTATTTTATATACAAATGCAAAAGAAGGTATCGCTAAAAAAAGTTTGTCTGATAACAGTGCAAATCTTAAGTCTCTATTTGATGAGATAATCAGTTACATACCCGCACCGAAAGGTAGTACAGATAATCCTCTACAAGTACTTATAGCTCATATAGATTATGATGATTACGTCGGGAAGCTTGCGGTAGGAAGGATTTTTAATGGCACTATTTCCAATAATGAGATGGTTTTATACGGCCATAAGGAAGAGGAGTTGAAAAAAGGTAAAGTCTCAACTTTATTTACCTTTGAGGGTCTTCAAAAAAAGCTTGTAAACAGTGCCTATGCAGGAGATATTATTGCGATTGGAGGATTAGAGGAGATATCAATAGGTGATACAGTAACAACACCTAATTCACCAAAGGTCTTGCCAAGGATAAAGGTTGACGAGCCCACCCTATCTATGATTTTTACTGTAAATACTTCTCCATTTTCTGGTAAAGAAGGAAAATATGTTACCTCAAGAAATCTAAAAGAAAGATTGTTTAAAGAGGCTATGCATAATGTTAGTATTCGCGTAGAGGAGACAGAATCTAGTGATAGCTTCAAGGTACTTGGCAGAGGTGAGCTTCAGCTTGCTATTCTAATCGAGATGATGAGAAGAGAAGGATATGCCTTTTCTGTAGGGAGACCAGAGATAGTTTTTAAAGAGATAAACTGCAAAATCTATGAGCCCTATGAATATCTTGTGATTGACTGCCCTGAAGATTATATGGGGGTAGTTAATCAAAAAATGGGGCTTCGCAGAGGAACTCTATTAAAAGTTATAAATCATGAACAGGGCAGGATAAGGATGGAGTTTAGAATCCCTTCAAGAGGTCTTATAGGTTTTAGGACTGAGTTTTTAACAGATACAAGGGGAACAGGTATAATGCATAACGTATTTGATGGTTACGAACCCCAGAGCGGTACTATTCAATCTCGAAAAACAGGTGCTCTTGTTGCAGACAGAGCTGGTAAGGCAACCACCTATGCATTATACAACTTGCAACCAAGGGGGGTACTATTTATCAGAGAAAATACAGAGGTTTATGCGGGGATGATAGTCGGTGAGAACGCCAAGGAGGTTGATTTATATGTTAATGTTACAAAGGAAAAAAAGTTAACTAATATTCGTGCCGCAGGTTCTGATGAAGCTCTAAGGCTTGCGCCACCTCAGATTATGAGTTTGGAGAAATGCATTGAGTTTATAAAAGAAGATGAGCTGATTGAGGTTACACCATTAAACATAAGAATGTGTAAAAAAAATTTTAAAAATTAAGGATTTACATGTAATAAGCTATTACTTACTCAAAATATACTAAGAAAGCAAATATTTTTCTAATATCTCCCTGTTTTCTTAAAATTTACTATCTTTATTTTTGAATTAGACTTATAATATCCAAAATATAGGAGGAGAAAATGAAAAAAATTTTCACAGTTACAATTTTTTTACTAATTTTATCAGTTGGTTCTGCTTTTGCTTTGTCTGGACATAAAGGCACAGTTGTAACTACCATGAATGTTGAGGGTTATACTTATATGGAGTTAGAGAACAATGGTAGTAAGTTCTGGATTGCCTGTCCAAATGTTGAGGTTAAGGTAGGAGATGCTGTAGAGACCTCAGCAGGTATGTTGATGACCGATTTTTATAGTAAAATCCTAAAAAGGACTTTTAAAGAAATTCATTTTGTTACCTATGTTGAAGTTGTTAAAAAAGAACCATCTAACTCAAACAAAAACGTTAAACCCATCGAGATAACTCTAACAGAGCTATACAACAACAAAGAAAATTATAATGGTAAGCTTATAAAGATTATGGGTATCATTACAAAGGCATCACCTAATATAATGGGTAAAAACTGGTACCATATTGGTGAAAAAGATAAAAAATTTGATGTAGTTGTTTCTTCAAAGGATAGTAGCAACCTTAACGATTCAGTCTTCGTAGAGGGCGTAGTTACTTTGAATAAAAATATAGGTGGTGGTTATAACTTCCCCATCTTTATTGAAGATGGTAAGGTTACCTTGAAGTAGTAGGCTTTTTAAGGAACAAAGATAATAAAATCGCAACAAAAGACATAATAGAAGCCATATAAAAGCTGGAAGAGAAGTTACCTGTCTTCTCGGCCAGCTTTCCAGCTATTGCAGGTCCTGATATTTGTCCTATACCAAAGATAAAAGTTATAAATCCAAAGGCTTTTGCTGAGTGGCTTTGTCCAACATAGTCACCTACAGCAGCAGCCATTATAGTAGGGATACTCCATGCAACTACTCCATAAAAAAATATTGACGCATAGAGAAATAAACCAGGGAGGCCTGTTGCTATTAGAAGATAAGATAAAAACTGAAAGAAAAAGACTATAATAAATCCTGCTTTTCTCCCCAGCTTGTCTGATAAGGCGCCAAAGACAGGTCCTGATAAAAGACTCAGAAAACCTACTATGGACCAAAAGTTTCCAGCTATTGACTCACTAAACCCCCTTTCTTTAACAAGGGTTGTTACTATAAAGGTAGCGTATATAACATAGGTGTAACCAAAGAGAAAATATATTGCACCAAGATGATAAATTATGGGGCTTTTATAAATGTTTAAGTTTATATTCTCTAACTTACTATCTCTATTAATAAAATTATTATCAGAGCCTATGGGTTCTAAACCCTTCTCTTTAGGATTATTTCTTAAAATTAAATAACAAAAGATGGCTATAATTATAACTAAAAAACCTAATATCGCCCAGTTCCATCTCCACCCATCCTCACCTTTAAGACTATTTATATAGGGTATGAAAAATCCAGAAAAAACTATTGCAAAACCGCTCCCTATTGTCATTATACCTGCCGCCTTACCCCTCTTTTTCTTACTAAACCATGAAGAGACAAGGCTCATCATAGAGACATTAGCCCCCCCTGATCCAATCCCTGTAAGCACATAAAGAAAAAGTATATAATAAAAACTACTACCCTGACTTAATAGTATCATCGTTATTCCAACTAATAGGAGTGAGAAAAAAATATAAACTCTCTGTCCGTATCTTCCAATAATATGGCCTGCAACAAAAACAGCAATTAAATATCCAATAAAGTTGCCAGTACCTACATATCCCATCTGAGAATAGGTAAGATTAAGAGCCTTTCCCATTGATGGTAGTAGCATTCCTAAAGCAAACCTTCCAAGCCCTAAACAAGCAATTATACAAAAAGTCCCTGTAATAGCTATTAGCCAACCATAATGGTATTGGGTTTTCTTGACTGGAAAGTCATTCATTTTATAAATATAACATTGTTTTAAAATATTGCAAGACAAAAGATTTAGAGAAATTTACTGACTTTGATTACTAAATTATTTACTTAAGCGACAACGAAATGGTAGGTGGTTTTAGTTTTACCAGTTTTGCTGTAAACTCTTTTTTTTCTTCAATGTCTGTTGAATATACCTTTAGATACTCTCGAGTAAGAAATCTATTCATTCCCTTTTCTTTTCTTTCAAAGAGACATTTAACCTCTCGATTAAGAAACCTTCTTGCAAAGCCATCCCTTTTTGTCCTATCTATATTTCTTAAAAGTTCTGTCCTCTCTTCTTTTATATTTTCATCAACCTTTGGGTTAATGCTGTAGGATACTGTACCCTCTCTATCGGAATAGCGAAAAATATGCATATAATCAACAGGAAGGGATTCCAAAAAGGCCTTTGTTTCTAAAAAATCATCCTCTGTCTCCGTTGGAAAACCAATTATAATATCAAGCCCAATACCTGCTAAGGGGAAAAAATCCCTTATAAGCTCTATCTTTTCTTTATATTGGGCTTTTGTATAATTTCTTTTCATAAGTTTTAGAACTCTATCAGAGCCACTCTGTAAAGGGATATGAAAATGGGGACAGAAGTTTTCCAGATCTTTCAACACTCCTAAAAGGTCCTTATCAATCTCTAAAGGCTCTAAGGATGATAACCTAAGACGGAAATTAAAATTCTCCTTTCCTATATCCCTTAAAAGATTTTTCAAGCTATCTCCTATATCTAAACCCCACTTGCCTAAATGAATGCCTGTTAATACTACCTCTTTCTCATTACTCAAGTTACTCAGATTTTTAATAACAAGCTCTTTTTGCATACTAACCGGCTTTCCCCGTACAAAGGGCACAATACAGTAGCTACAAAAGCTATCACAGCCATCTTGTATCTTTAAAAAGGACCGCTCTCTATCTTTAAAAATCCTTTTATACTCAAAGTTTAAAGATAAACTTTCAAAGGTTTCTGCACCTAACAACATTTCTGGTATAGAAAACTTCTTCTCGTTATCGATAATACTAAAGACATTGGGCAATCTTTTTAGCCTCTCTCTATCTTTATGGGCATAACAGCCTGTTAGTACAATCTGAACTTTGTTGTTTACCTTTGCTATCTTTCTTATTTTCTGTCTGCAGCCACTTTCTGCTTTTTTTGTAACACAGCAAGTATTATATACAACAATATCTGCAGACTCATAATCCTCAACAATCATAAAGCCCTTCTCTAGAAATCTCTCTTCAAGAAGGCTCTTCTCGAACTGATTTACCTTACACCCTGCATAGTCTATATATATTTTCATTTTTTGCTACATAATATAACTTTTTTACTTTTCTATCCATCCACCACCAACCACTTTATCTTCATCGTATATCACGGCCGCCTGACCAGGTGTTATAGCTCTTTGTGGCTTTAAAAACTCAATTTTTAGTCTATCTCCTTCCTTTACCACCTTTGCCTTTTCCCCAGAATGTCTATATCTAATCTTAACAGTATAGAGCTTCTTTTCATCTATCTCCTCAAAGAGGTTAATCTCTGAAGCCTTTATTGTATTGCTATACAAATACTCTTCTTTATCGGCTACTATGAGATTCTTTTCTGGTATAACTTTGATGACATATATTGGATAACCCTTTGCCACATTTAATCCACTCCTTTGACCTATGGTATAAAAAAAATATCCTTTATGCCTACCAATCTTCTTACCCCTTATGTCCACTA
Source organism: uncultured Pseudomonadota bacterium (assembly GCA_964540515.1). GTDB lineage: Bacteria > CALINM01 > CALINM01 > CALINM01 > CALINM01 > JAOAGA01. Next base: position 40,548 of record CAZIMS010000001.1, read on the forward strand.
TATCTCCTTCCCTGCTCTCTACACCATTTTCTCTTAAAAAATCTTGATATGTCTTCTCAATAAAACAAACCTCTTGACTCTCTCTTTTTTTTGCTGTTATAAGAGCTGCCTTATCAGCTATAGCCCTTACCTCCTCCTTCTTAAGCTCTCCAATAGGAAATAAGATACTACCAAGTACATCCTTAGTAATATCGAAAAGAAAATATGATTGGTCTTTATTTACATCTAAACCTTTGTAAATATATCTTTTGTCTTCTACAGCAACAACTCTTGCATAATGCCCTGTAGCTATAAACTCTGCTCCTAAGGCCTTTGCCTTTTCCAAGAGTTTTGCAAACTTAATTTTCGAGTTACATTTTATACAAGGGTTTGGTGTTCTCCCCTTTTTATAGTCCTCTATGAAATAATCAATAACCTCTCTCTTAAAATCATCTTTTAAATTTAAGACGTAGAATGGTATTTTTAGTTTCTCTGCTACTCTCAGGGCGTCCAAGGAGTCAGAAAGACTACAACAACCCCTCTCTTTATCTACAGAGTCCCAGAGCTTCATAAAAACTCCAAAGACATCATAGCCCGACTCTTTTAATAAAAAGGCAGCTGTAGAGCTATCTACGCCACCACTCATAGCTACACAAACCTTTTTCATAATATTGATTATTTTCTATAGAATGGAGACATCTTTCTTAATTTTTCTACAAGATTAGGAAGAATTGAAAGGCAATAATCTACATCTTCTTCAGTATTTCCATAGCCCAAACTAAATCTTAAGGCACCCCTTGAGCAAAGAGGATCTAAGTTCATAGCTTGAAGCACATAGGATGGCTCGGTAGCCCCAGATGAGCAAGCAGAGCCTGTAGATACGGCAATACCATTCATGTCAAGCAAAACAAGCAGCGCCTCGGACTCAATAAACTTAAAGCTAATATTTGTTGTATTATATAGTCTCTTTTCTGGATGACCATTTATGACAGTATCTGGGACCAAGTCAAGAATCCCCTTCTCTAACTTATCCCTCAGATAGCTAATATGTTTTGTCTTTTCTTCCATATTTTCCAACGCAATTTTTGATGCCTCACCGATGGCAACAATGCCAATCATATTCTCAGTACCTGCTCTAAGCTCCCTCTCCTGATGCCCACCAGAGATTAACGGTAAAACCTTTACACCCTTTCTTATAAACTGAAAACCTATACCTTTTGGTGCGTTAAACTTATGTCCAGAGGCTGTTAGCAAATCTACATTTAACTCTTTCACATCTATAGGAGCTTTGCCTACAACTTGGACAGCATCAGTATGGAAGATGACTTCTCTTTCTTTCGCTATATCTGCTATCTCTTTTATGGGGAAAAAATTGCCTGTCTCATTGTTGGCATACATTATAGAGATTAAAACTGTGTCTTTTCTAATAGCCTTCTTTACATCATCAGGGTCAATCATTCCATAATTATCTACTGGAACATAGGTCACTTCGAAATCAAAGTCCTCTAAAAACTTACAGGTTCTGTAAACAGCTGGATGCTCAACAACAGAAGTAACTATATGACGTCCCTTTTTAAGATTGCCCATGAGAACACCTTTAATTGCCATATTGTCCCCCTCTGAACCACAGCTTGTAAAAACTATCTCAGAAGGGTCGGCGTTTATAAGCCTTGCAACCTTCTCTCTTGACTCCTCTACATAGGCTCTAACTTCTCTTCCAGCCCAATGTATTGAAGAAGGGTTGCCAAACTTCTCCTCTAAAAAGGGTTCAATGGCTTTCTTTACCTCTGGGTGTATTGGGGTTGTTGCATTATGGTCAAAATATACCTTTCTCATAAAAAATTAGACTATCAAAATATAACCATGTTAGTCAACAATTTTAGCTTTTTTTTATGTCTTTATTTAATAATTTTCTCCAAACTAAAGTCTCTAAATTTCAATTTTATGATAAAATTTATTCTATATGAAAAAAGTTTTTATTCTGATTTTTTTTCTTTGGTATAGCTCCTGTGCCGCCTCATTAAAAGATGAAAGTCATCAAATTAGCTATGAAAAATTACAGCTAAGTTTTGATTTTGAAAGGGCTACTCTTTTTTGTTTAGCCGAGATAGAGATTAGAAATAACACCTCTTACGTTATTAGTCTTGGTTTACCAGAAGAGGCAAAGATAAATAATGTATTACTAAATAAGGATAATGTAAATTTTAAAAGAAGAGGGCGCTTTGTAGAGATAAATATTAAACCAAGTTTAGAAAATTTTACTCTCATTCTTGATTATTCCATAAAGTTTGGAAGTAATATAAAAGTTCAAGATATGACTTTTGAAAACCCTTCAAACAATCTGGTAAGCCATATATCACAAGAAGGCGTTTTTATTGGTGGTGATATTCAATGGTATCCGATATTTAACAATAAACCAGAGAAAAGAGAAATAATCTTTACTTCTCCCTTAGGCTATGAGTTTGTTACAGAGGGGCTTAGAGTTACCCATGATATTTCAGACAGATTTATTAAATCCAAATGGTTGATAGAGAAGGAAATAAATAGATTGCCAATTGTAGGTGGACCATATCTTGTTAAAACGAAAAATCTCAATGATTTGCAGCTACTAATATATTTTTCAAAAGAAAACTACTCCTATACTGATAGGTATATGGAAGCCTTAGTAGAATATTTAAATTTTTATACAAATTTAATAGGACCCTATCCTTATAAAAAATTTGCTGTAGTTGAGACAATATTGCCTGTAGGTATAAGTTATCAAACCTTTACAATTATCCACAAAAATCTTATCAAACTACCTTTTTTAATAGAAAGTAGCTTTCCCCATGAGATACTTCACTCATGGTTTGGTAACGGTGTTTTCATAAATTATAGCAAGGGTAACTGGAGCGAGGGGCTAGTAACCTACTTGGCAGATTACATGATAAAGGAGAGAAAATCAAAAAAAGAGGCTATTGATTATCTAAAAAAGCTTACCATTGATTACTCCTCAGTTATAAAAGAAGGCAATGATTTTTCTCTTAGACAGTTTTATGGCAGATACGATCTGACATCAAGAGTCATTGGTTATGGAAAATCTGCCATGTTTTTTCATTATCTTAGATTTTTTATGGGTGATGAAAAATTTTTTGAAGCCTTAAGAGATTTTTACCAAAAAAATCTACTAAAAACTGCCAGCTGGGATGATTTAGAAAGGTCTTTTGTTAATAGTTATGATAATAGTTTAAAGGTTTTATTTAAACAATGGGTTGAAAGAAAGGGCATACCTGATATCGATATAACCAACGCAAATAAAGAAAAACTTAGCGATAAATGGCTTATTAAGTTATCTTTAATACAAAATAGCCAAGATTATTTATTAAAGCTACCTGTAACTATATATAATAAATTGGGGAAAGTTCTACTGGCAGACAAAATCATTTTAAAGGATACCTTTCAAGAATTTAAACTTGAAACTTTAGAGGAGCCATATGAAATTAGAATTAACGAGAGCTATGATGTTTTGATAAAGCTTGATGATTATGAGATCCCGCCAACTATAAATAGCATAAAATCTGCAAAAAATGTCCTTTTATTGGTTAATAACAATTATTTTAAAAATGAATCAATTGAAAGATTTGCAAAAACAATGGGACTTAAAAATTACAGGATTACTAATAAAGTCGATAGAGATTTTGATGCTATTGTATCTTTTGGTATAGATGAGGTGGTTAAGAATGGTGATATCTTAATAAAAAATGATTTTTTTGAGTATGGTGGCGAAATATATAAGGGTGATAGAGATGGCATTTTTTTAGTAACAAAAAGGGGTAATAAATTTTATGCCTATTTTAAGACTTTTAGTACCGATGGAGCATCAGAGCTTGTACCCAAAATCACCCATTATGGAGCATTTAGCTATCTCATTTTCCGTGATGGAAAAAATACTCATAAAGGCTTAATTGAACCCGAAAAAAGCGAGTTAATCTTTAAGTTTTAAATATCACAAATTTAGATAACTATAAAGACCTATTGATACCAAAAAACAAAATATCCGCATTTAGTCTCTTTTCCAAAAGACCCTAGCAAATCTTTCGCCCTCTTGATATTTTAGGGTAAGCTCACCCTTATAGGCTTTATATATGGCTTCTCCTATTCTACGGGCTAAATGGTCATAAGTTGTTGTAATCTCAATTTTATTATCAATTTCTTCTATCTCCATAACGCGCTGAAGGGGTCTTTTCTCCCTAACATTTTTTTCAACGTTTTTTATGATATTCTTTATCTCTAACACATTTTTCTCATCTTTTAAAAAATTACCTTCCAATTTACAAACTCCAAAAGGTATCTTGTCTTTTATTATCTTGCAGGCAGGACAGATCTCCTTGTTTACTAAACCTTTATTAATAGTCTTAATCGCCCATCTTCCCTCTACAAAAACAAGTCCACAACCTTTGCATTCCGTAGGTTCAGGATATTTACGATACTCAAAATATGGATTTCCTTTATCAAGGTGTTGTATATCTCTTCTATCCTTTGTCTGAAATGTTCTAACCATAGCCCCTCCTTGTTATTCAATCTCTCTATCTTTAATTTTATCTTTTGACACTGAGTTAGTCAAACAGGCTAGTTTTTCATTTTTTACATATCCTATCTTACTAACTTTTTGGAGGAGTCCTGTTTTTAGAAGAGGGAAATAGTCTACCCTTCCATATTTTTTATTGTTAAATCTATTTAGTGCTTGAAAGCTCATGGGCTCTTTTCCTTTAAAGCCTGAAAAAACCATTATATGACCTGGAAAGTACAAAAGAGTCTCATAGGGTTTTGATCTTTTTAATATCTTGATTTTTTCTTTTGTAGATAGATTGCTAACATCTATATGTTCAACACTAGTAATCTGCTGAAAAGAGTTTCTTGGCATCTCAATATCAAAGAGCTTATAAAAATCTTTGACAAGCAAAGAACAGTCCCAACCAAGCTCACTTCCAGCCCAAAAGTAAGGCGAACCTTTAAAATAACTTAATACCTTTTTATAATTTTCTTTTATTGGTTTAAGCTTTTTTACGACATACTTTGATTTCAAGTAGGCTTTATAAAATCTCCCATCCCATATATAAACTTCATAGGAGCCTTTTTTATTAGTTAGGTATCTTAGTTCTGTTGTTGTAGAAAACAATATATCGTTTATTAAAAGTGGTTTTTTTAGATATAGTGTATCCAAACTTAATAAAAAGTTCAAACTCTCTTGATCTATATAGGTAAAATTTTCTTCTTTGAGGAAGCCCTCAACAGCTAAAACTTCACAGAAATAAAAGGGCTGATTTTTTAGTTTAGCGATTACCTTGATTGGAGTCTGTGGTTTAACGAAGGTTAGTTTGTTGTTCTTTGAAATATTTATGCCTGTGTAGGGCATAAAAACTAAGTATGCTCCTTTCCTAACAATCCCATAGCTATCAATGGAAGAAAAGTTGCTATAACTTATGCCATTTATAGTAGAAAAGTTGCTAAAATCTGTCTGTGATAAACCTATGGAGTAGATAAAGAATACGAAAATAATTAATATCCAAGCTGGTAAAGGGGATTTAAATTTATATAATTTTTTTATTAATAACATATTAAAAATTTTATTATTTTTTCGGTCCTTATTAAACTGATTTTTTTGTTTACAAATATTTAAAAATTGTAATATAAGTTATTAATGAACAAGCTACTTCTATTATTAATCATTTTTTTAGTTTTTCCTACAATTGTAAAGGCAGATACCTATAAGTATATTGATAAAAATGGAGTGGTAACCTTCACCAGTGACATAAAGGATGTCCCAAAGGAGTATAGAGATAAAGTGGAGATCATTAAGTAGGAGAAAGAACCTCAAAGAGATATATCACCAGTAAAAAGATACTCATCTTCCCTTATATCTCAAAAAGTTTCAGAAAATGTGCCTGAAAAAGAGCAAGTAAGCTTATTAACAAAGATCGAAAATATGCCTCTTGAATCTGAGCTAATTATTTTTATCTTTTTAATAACTCTATTTCTCTTTGCACATAAAATATTTTTCTTTATTGACAATAGACGAGTTATAACGATTTTAAGATTTTCAATTATCTTAATCATGGTCATTATATTATTCACCAAGTTTGCAAATAGACAGGTTGATTCTTATTTAGAGACCAAAAAAGATATTGACAAGCTAAAAAAGACGATTGAAACCAAAGACGTTAAAATAGATAATCTTACAAAATAAAAAAAGGGGCTTTCGCCCCTTTTTTTTATACTTTCATTTTCTCTACGGCATCTCTAATCTCTTCGACGGAGGCACCATCTTCTATAGTTGACAGATCTCCTAAATCTTCTCCCGTCCAGAGTTTCTTCATAACTCTTCTCATTATTTTCCCACTTCTTGTTTTAGGTAGCATCTTAACGAACTGAATATCTCTGATGACTATTATCGGTCCCATAACCTTTCTTACATATTGAATAAGCTCTTTCTTTAAATCTTCTGAAGGCTCAAATCCTGATTTCAAAACCACAAAGGCACAGGCTACCTCCCCCTTAAGCTCATCAGGTACGCCTGAGACACCTGATTCCGCTACTGCTGGATGGGAGATAAGGGCATTTTCTATCTCTATGGTTCCAATTCTATGGGCAGAAATTTTTATAACCTCATCTGCTCTACCAACAAACCAGATATAGCCATCCTCATCTTTGTAGGCACCATCTCCTGAACAGTACATACCTTTAAGTGTGTCTATCTTTTCCCAATAATCGTTTTTATATCTCTCTGGCTCACCCCAAAGAGTAGGAGTAAGGCCTGGGAAGGGTTTTTTAATAACAAACATCCCCTTTTCACCAGGTTCACATGACTTGCCTGATTTCTCATCTACAACATCTACCTGTACTCCTGGTACTGCCAATGAAGAAGAGCCAGGCTTAATTGGATAAAGACCTAAACCGTAGGGATTGCCAATTACAGGTCCTGATGTCTCGGTCTGCCACATATGGTCAATTACTGGAATCTTGTCTTCGAAAACTCCCTTTTGTAGCCATTCCCAAGCAGCTGGATTTAAAACCTCTCCTGCACAAAAGACCCTCTCTACCGATGATAAGTCATGTTTTCTGGCCTCCTCTATGCCTAACTTCATAAGGCCTCTAACACCTGTTGGAGATATCCAAAGTGCTGTTACTTTGTTTTTTTCTATAACATCCCAGATCATATCCTTTCTTGGATAATCTGGTGTTCCCTCATATAGAACAGTGGTACAGCCAGAGACTAATGGACCATATACATTGTAACTATGACCAACTATCCAGCCTATGTCGGATGTAGCAAACCAAACATCATCAGGTCTTATTTTATATATCCATTTACCCATAGAATAAACATATTGCTGATAGCCACCGTGGACATGAACAGTTACTTTTGGTTTTGCAGTTGTACCCGACGTTGGTAGCAAAAATAAAGGTTCATTTGATTCCATCCACTCTACTTCGCCTGACTGTCCTTCAGCATATTTTAAAAACTCATCCCAATATATATCTCTACCAGCCACCATGTTCCTTTCAACACCATCATGGGCCTTCTTTAACACTACTACCTTTTTTACTTGATTAGGTGCAACTTCTCCGATTGCATCATCTATAACCTTCTTAAGCTCAATCGTTGTACCTCTTCTATGGTTTACATCTTGGGTTAATACATATTCAGCTCCTGACAAGGTAATTCTATCGGCAACAGCTTTGTAAGAGAAACCAGCAAAGATTACTACGTGTATAGCACCTATCCTTGCGCAGGCAAGCATAGCAGCAACTGGTTCAATTCCCATAGGCATATAAATTACAACTCTGTCACCTCTTTTTACTCCCATACCTCTTAGAGCACTTGCGTATTTCTTAACTAAATCGAGAAGCTGTCCATAGGTTATAACTTTTGTCTCTCCAGTTTCTGCTATTTCTGATACTATTGCTGCTTTTCCTTGTCTTCCTTTGGCTACATTATAATCTACTGCTGAATAACAAATATTTGTTAAGCCACCTATATACCATTTAAAAGTTGGGTAATTCCATTCAAAGGCCTTGTCCCATCTTTTTTTCCAGTACAGTTCATCCATTGAGTTAATAGCTGCTTCCTCCCAAAAGCCTTCTAAATCATCATAACCTTTTTTTAGAAAGCTCTTCACCTGTGGTGGTATTAAGTCTACTTTAGTTTTGTTTTCCTCCATGAACCCTCCCTTATAATATTGTTTTGTATGTTTCCTGAGTCGAAAAATTGTTGAAATTAAAGATGCTATTATTAAATTTCTTCTATATAACCAAGTTTATTTGATATCTCTTTCGCCCCTTCTAAAACGAGATTGACAAAAAATCCATAGAGCTTTTCATCATCCATTCTTATTGAGGGTGCTGAGATTGAGACCGCACCTACTATCTTTCTTGTATAATCTCTAATCGGTGCTCCTACACATCTAACACCTAAATCTAACTCTTCTAAATCAACCGCATACCCCTTCTCTCTTACCTCTTTTAGCTGTTCCAATAGCTCTGTCCTTTTAGACAATGTATTTGGTGTATATCTTCTTAAATCTTCAGTTGGAATAATTTTCTCTATCTCTTCTTCACTTTCCCAGGCTATTAACACCTTACCTGAAGCGGTTGCATACACTGGCAACCTATGTCCTATTCTCGAGGTAACTTTAACTACCTGATTACTCTCAACTCCATCTATGTACACACAGCTATTGCCTCTTAAAACACTTATGTAGACATTTTCATTGCATTTAGCTAGCATCTCTCTTATTACGGGGTGTGCCTGTCTTAGTAAGCCTAAATGTTTAACAAACTGTTGACCCAACTCAAGCACCTTAACGCCTAACTTATAGTTTTCCGTCTGTTTGTCCTGCTCAATATATCCTCTATATTCGAGAGTTGCTAATAGTCTAAAAACATTGTTTTTATGGAGACCTAACTTTTTACTAAGCTCTGTAACTCCCATCTCATCGCTTTCTCCCTTAAAAGCTTCTAACAAGTCAAGGGCATGGATGACTGACTGAATCAGATAATCTTTCTTACTTTTTTTTCTCTCTTTTGTTCTCATTTCAGTCTCCTTATTAGAAATTGTAAATTTTATTTTTAAACATAAAACTATGTTAGAGGTAATAAAACAAATACTTTTATAATTTCTAAGTTATTATATTTACTTAATTTAAACTTGTCAATTTTTTTAAAACATATTTTTAAATTTAAACTTGATATTTTTTTCACAAAATAAAATTACGGGATAAATTGCTTGACTAAATTTCTATTATTATGCTAAAAAGTCATTACTAAACACACTATATTAATAGGAGGAGAAAGTATGGCTGAAGAAAAAAAGAGTTATGAATCATTATCACAAGAGTCTAGAAAATTTTATCCACCAAAAGAATTTGTAGAACAGGCTTATATTAAAAGCTTTGAAGATTACAAAAAAATGTATGATCGTTCAGTAAGTGATCCAGATGGTTTTTGGGGTGACCTTGCAAAAGAACTTCTTGATTGGTATAGCACTGATTGGAAGAAGGTTGAGTATTATGATTTTGAAAAAGCAATTATTAAATACTTTGAAGGTGGAAAGATTAATGTAAGCTACAACTGCCTTGATAGACATATTAAAACTTGGAGAAGAAACAAGGCAGCTCTTGTATGGGAAGGCGATAACTACGAGACAAAAACATTAACTTATCAACAGCTTTACAGAGAGGTTAATCGTTTTGCCAATGTTCTTAAAAAAGTAGGTGTTAAAAAGGGTGATAGAGTTACAATTTATCTTCCAATGATCGTTGAGTTGCCAATAGCAATGCTTGCCTGTGCAAGGATTGGTGCTATACATAGCGTTATTTTTGGTGGCTTCTCACCTGCTTCAATTGTAGATAGAGTAGAAGACGCTAAATGTTCTTTCCTAATAACAGCCGATGAGGGGTTAAGAGGTGGCAGAACTGTTCCATTAAAGAAAAATGTTGATGAAGCACTTTCTGACCCAAGAACAAGTACTATTAAAACCGTAATCGTCTGCAAGAGAACTGGTAATGCGGTAAACATGAAAGAAGGTAGAGATTTTTGGTGGCATGAGCTTATGTCAGATCCTGAGATTTCAGATTATTGTGAACCAGAGGTTATGGATGCTGAAGATCCACTATTTATATTATACACATCAGGAAGTACAGGAAAGCCTAAAGGTGTTTGTCATACAACAGGAGGGTATTTACTTTTTACTGCTGCTACTTTTAAATATGTTTTTGATTACAAAGATAATGACCTATATTGGTGTACAGCTGATATCGGTTGGGTAACAGGACATAGCTATATAGTTTATGGTCCTTTGGCAAATGGTGCCACATCCCTTATGTTCGAAGGTATACCAAACTACCCAAAACCTGATAGGTTCTGGGAGATTGTAGAAAAGTATAAAGTTAATATTTTTTACACAGCTCCAACAGCAATTAGGGCAATGATGAGAGATGGTGATCAGTGGCCTAATGGAAGAGACTTGTCATCTTTAAGATTACTCGGAACTGTTGGTGAACCAATTAATCCAGAAGCTTGGGTCTGGTATTATAACGTAATTGGCCGTCAACGTTGTCCTATAGTTGACACATGGTGGCAGACAGAAACAGGTGGTCATTTAATCGCTACACTTCCAGGTGCCTCTTTCCAGAAACCTGGTTCTGCTGGTTTGCCCTTCTTTGGAGTTGTTCCTAAAGTTGTAGATGATAACGGCAATGAGGTAGGCGTAAATGAAGGTGGTAAGCTTATCATTGAGAAATCATGGCCTGGTATGATGAGAACAGTATATGGCGACCATGAGAGATTTATACAAACCTATTTTTCTATGTATAAAGGAAAGTATTTTACAGGTGATGGTTCAAGAAAAGATGAAGATGGCTATTTCTGGCTTATGGGTCGTGTTGATGACGTTATCAACGTCTCTGGACATAGAATTGGTACTGCAGAGGTTGAAAGCGCACTTGTATCAAATAAATCTGTTGCAGAAGCAGCAGTTGTTGGAATGCCTCACGATATTAAAGGTCAGGGTATCTACGCATATATCATCCTAAAAGAGGGTATTACACCTACAGAGGATCTCAGAAAAGAGTTAATACAGCACGTCAGAAAGGAGATTGGTCCTATCGCAACTCCTGATATATTGCACTTTGTGCCTAATTTACCAAAAACAAGAAGTGGTAAGATTATGAGAAGAATTCTAAGAAAAGTAGCTGAAAATGAGTTTGAGAACATTGGAGATACAACTACTTTAGCCGATCCTTCAGTTGTTCAGACAATTATTGATGGTAAGAAATCTGGAAAATACGGATTGTAATTCTTCAATTTAAGGAGGCAGTTTACTGCCTCCTTTTTTTATTTAATACTCTTTAGCAACTCCAAAACCTTTATAGATTCATCTATAGATAAAGCACCCATACCACAGGACGGTGTAATAAATATTTTATCTTCAATATGATCAATTTTTGTTATTTCTTTAAGTTTTTTTATCACATAATCAATTTTTTCTACCAACTCTTTAGATGAAGTGCCTTTTAATATATCGCTATCGGTTGGGATAATACCAAAAGCTAAGTATCCACCCTTCTCTAAGAATTTTTTTATATCTACTTCGTATAAAAAGAACTCTTCCAAGTAGTTATAAGCATCAAAATTTAAAATATCTATTGGCAAGGACATTATAAAATCCCATTCTGAGTTCCCACATATATGCATACCTACAAAGTAACTACGCTTTTTGCATAATATGCTTTCATAAATCCCTTTAATATCTTCCTTTTTTAAGTTTAAAACTGCAGACCCAATTTGTGATAAAACAGGTTCATCAAAGAAAATTATCTTTTCAGATATCAAATTAGCAGTTTTAAAAGATTCAAACTGATTATCAGCTTTTAGATTTAAAAGCTTTGGGATTATATCTTTATAAAATTCATCGGAAATTAGTAGTTGGCCATTTTTTTTCTTATGAGTTGTTAAAAAAGTAATAGGGCCTATCACCTGTCCCTTGATTATATCTATATCCTTTTTGCTTTTTATCTTTTCAATAAAAAGATTAAAAGTTAAGGAAAATTTTTCAGAGAGTTTATAGTTCCCAGAGCTTTCATTGCTAATATCATCAAGGATATTGTTTAGATTGCTAATCTCATAGGGCTCAATAAAGGTAACGTTGTCTCCATCCCACTCCCAACCGGGAATACCTTCTAAGTATTGAAGAGACATGGATTCATATATTGATAACTTTGGCAACTGTGGCCAAGAAGGGCTACGAGGACAATAACGAAAGACTACCTCCAGAGCCTCTTCAGGGCTCTGGAAAGGTAGACTTCCAATTAACAATGGTTTTAACTTTGCCTGCAATCTTAGATTTCTAACCAAGAATGGGAATACAACACTTTACCTAATAATACTCTAACAGATTTTGCATACTCTTTCTGCTTAGGAGTAAGACTATTAATGTCTGGTTCATAGCCATCCATCATCTTAAATACAAGTTCTTCAATGTCAGGCAACCCTCCATTACAATATTCCATCAGCTCTTTATCATAGGAATCAACTATAGCTGAGTAAAGCCCTAATTTCCTAAGCATTATTAGATATGTTCTATTTAAAACCCTTCTTAATTCGTCTGTTGGAGCACCATTTGATACATTTGATAGACCACAGGTAGTTTTAGCACCTGGACATATCTCCTGTACTTGTGGAATAAACTCTTGAAATGCTAAGACCTGATTTAAGTCTACTGATATAGGAAGAACTATAGGGTCAACCCACATCTTCTCATTAGGGATTCCTCTTTCAGCAGCTGCAGTCATTATTGTTACAAGACACATTCCTCTCTCTGAGGCATCTCTTGGGATGCCCTCTTCAGAAAGTGTCAAAGCAACAAAATCACAGCCATACTTCTCTACTAAGGGAAGCTTTGTATTTAAAGACTCTGTCTGAGCTGATATTGAGTTAATAACTGGCAAGTTCTTTTTTGCTGCCTTAATACCAGCCTCAATAGCTATAGGGTTTGTTGTGTCTAAGAATAAGGGTACATCAGTAACCTCTTCAACTGTCTTAACTAGCCACTCCATCATCTCATCGCCAGCCTTTCTTGCAGGACCAAGATTAAGGTCCAAGTAGTCTGCACCTGATTCTGTTTCCTCTATGGCCATCTTTTGTATGGGAGCTTTGTTTTTCTCTCTAATAGCTGGGCCTATAGTTTTTGACATAATATTAATACTTTCTGCAATTGCATATACTTTCTTCTGAGCCATTTATTCCCCCCCCTGTTATATTATAATTTCCACATTTTCAAAAATTTTGGTAAATCAGCTGCTTCTCTTGGACCAATCTGTACTTCCCAGCCCTCACCAAGCTCTTCCTGAAACTCTCCTGAAAGCTGAGCTACATAGCCAGGAATAATAATTTTTTTGTGTTTTACTTTCTGAGTAATATCAGTCTTCTTGACATAAATTGCCATAGCATCTGCAACAAACTTTCCTGCAGACCAGGCTGTAAGAACTGATAATCCTTCAGTATCCATAATCATAAGCCAGCAAGGCACTCTACTTGCTTCAATCTCAGCAGATACGATAAAGTATGTAAGAGCAAAGTTAACGGTTATTATTACAGGAGAGTTCTCATCAGGATTATTAAGAGGATAGATTCCTTGTTCAACAACCATTGGTCTTTGCGGGTCTGTAAAAACATTCATTCTACTTACTGTGATGGGCAATACCTTTGCAGGATCTGGATCACTAACAACTACTATACCTGCATACTGTGCTATTAATCCGCTTGCATAGACAGCTTCCATCATAGCATCTTTAGCGAACTCATTTACCATAATAAATGTTGGAAAGCCAACCTCTTTTACCTTCTGTTTTATCGATGCCCTTCTAGCAAAAACATTATCTCTTAAAGCTTCTTTGAAGTTTTTTGGAGCTGAGTCGATTGCAATGTCTTTAACGCCTGCTGCTAATAACTTAGCTGTTACATCAGTAACCTCGTTTAGGCCATTACCTCTTGCTACTACTGGAAGGTTTGTGGCTTTTGCGATCTCAGCTACCACATCAACATTAGCCATTGTTGCTGCATAAAGCATAGGTCTCTTATCTTTATATTTTTCTGCTGCCTCTTTTAGGGTCTGCGTATTATCAGAAGCAATGACAAAGGGTTTATTTGTTGCTGCAACCTTATCGAGCAAGGCCATAAACTTGCTTGCATCCCCCTCGTTTTTAACAAAGACCATATCAACACAGAGCTTTTTACCAACTCTCTCAAAACATATAGAGGATATCTTTGAAATTTTGTTAGCAATAACATCATCACTTTCGGTATCTTTAACCATTACTGTAAGTGGTGTAGGATTAAAGAAAGTCTTTTCATGTCTAAACATAACGGTCTCACCACCAACTTTAACGGCACTATCGCCAGTACCTATTGTAAACTCTCTTATTGGTGGTGCTGTAGCTTCAGATAACTTTGCCTTTGCCTCTTCTGATACATATGGACAAAGACTAATATCAGCCTTACCTGCTGCCAGCTTCATCGCAAAGGCTAAACAGGTGGGCTCTCCACAATCTTTACAGTTTGTCTGTGGAAGTAATTTATATATTTGTATACCTGTAAGTCCCATATCTCATCTCTCCTTTCTATTTTTTTTACATTAATGGATCCATAGATAATACTGGATGATTTACCTTCTGTAAGAACTCATATAATTCCTCTTCTGTAGTGGCACAGGTTTCATCGGCAATCTTATTATAAAAATCTTCTAAACCTAACTCGGCAGCTCTCTTTTCAATACCTTCTTTCAAAAACTCTTTGAGAGCCTTAGGCAACCAAACTATCCTTGCAAAACCACCCTCTGCTAATAAGAACTTCTTACTTAGCACAAACTGTCTTGAAATACCACAGAAACCAGGTGTTTGAGCACCACCACCTACCTGACCTGCAAGGGTAGAGAAGCTCATACCGCAAGGTGTCATACCGTTGTAGTCTCTATCTACTACCATAAATCCCTGTGTTAAAGGCAAGATAACAACTATTGCCTCAAAACAACCACAGGATGTCATTGGGTCCTGTAATATTGAGTATGCACTAAATCTCTCTATGGCGTTACCAGACTTTTCATAGACAAACTGATTGACCGTATCCCACTGTCCTGTTACTTCATCAATAACATTGCCTTTTGGAATAGGCTGGTTAGGACCTGTAGGGTTAATCTCAAAGGCAGCTCTACAGTCAAGCCAGTTATAAGCACCACATAAACCTGGTCTTTCAGGAGTTATTACACATACATGGGTTGGCGCAAAGGACTGACAGAGAGTACAGGAATAGAAAGTATCTACACCCTCATCAGCAAGTCCTGCCATTCTCTCTTCTCTCTTTCTATAGGTTTTTCTGGCTTCTTCAAGAAGCTCTTTAACCTTTTCAGGTTCTGTATAAATCTTTACCTGAATTTTATCTAAAATGTTTCCAAAATCATTATGAAGTTTAGCATGTAAAATTGTACCTAAATGCTTTAACCTAAAACCACTTTCAAAGGCTTTTTTAGTAATTCTCATCCAAATAATATCTCTCTGGCCTATATGAAGAACACCTTCTGCCTGATTCATTAGATGATGGAACTGCCTCTCAAGGATTGGTTCAAAGTCTTCCTGCATCTTTCTTCCAGCTACTTCAAGCCATATGGCTATTGGAACAGTAGCACCTTCTGGAATCTCATCAAGATCTGGACCAATAACCTCAATGTGTCCATCTTTAACTTCATCCATATCCTTCATTCTACAGAACTCAAAACCAAATGATTTTGGACCTCCCAACTCAACTCTCATGTTTTCTTTCTTAACTCTCTCACCCTCATAGGCAGGACCATAGGAAACTGGTATATCAATTTTTGTAACTGTAACCTTAAGACCTCTAACCTCAACACATTTATCGACAATCTCGTCAAGAGAAACATTACTTACAACGTGTTCATAGGTACAAACACCTGTAGGTAGTATCTGTGGTATATCTGTATCTGCTATTGCTGGGAACCCATAGTTAATGGCACCTGCTGCTGCTGCATATCTCTCATCGTCAACCTTGTCTAATGCCATAACAAAGGCAAATACTCTGTTTTTGTTATATAAAAGAATGTTTTTATAGTCACCTGGTTTTATACCACCAAAGGCAAGTGCTGCCCTTGTAGCAAAACCTAATGCAAAAATAGCGGCGGATACATCTTCACCAAAAGGAACTAATCTTGTACTCCAACCTAACTGCATACCACCTTCTTTTAGCTGCTGGGCAAATCTTCCACCTGCCATAAAAACATATAGACTTTTGTCAATACACTGTTTAGCTATCTTCATAGCTGTCTCAACATTAGGCGCTTGTCCAACTATTGCTGCAAATCCTGGGGCTGTGCCATCAACAAACTCAACTCCTCTTTTTCTAAGAATAATATCATCTGCCGCACCTAACCAGAGATGGTCTTCATCACAGTCTTCTGCTACAAAATATGGTATTGGATCTTGTAAATATTTTAGTGCTTCCTCGATCTCAAAAAGAAATAGAGTTGCGGCACCTGCATCAAGGGTATGTCCTAAATAGGGCACCCATACATTCTCATCAACAAAGGGCGGTAATAACTCTTTACATTTGTCAAGAACTGGTTTCATATCACCTAAAGTCTTGACAGGAATCCCTAAAAGACCATAAATAACTGGTAAATAATAACCTGTGTTGGGGAACTTAACCTCTTTATCAGGACCAAACTTCGATAGTGCTTCATTATACTTGCCCATCACTCTATCATATACGGAGTGAGCTCCCCTAATAGCTGCTGATGCAATTATCTTTGACATATATCATCCTCCCTACTTATTTAGTTTGTAAATTCATTTAAAATATTTCTAATAATATTAACAGACTCAGGATGTCTTAAGACCACTATATCTGAACCTGCAACAAGAAGATTAATGGCTGTAATTGCCTCCCATAAGACACCTCTTGTGGTTAAATCGCCAAAGGCGGGTTCTTCTTCAATGGAGATCTTTGCTTCTCTAGCCTTCCAGGCTTCCTTACCAACAAGGTTAATTAAAGGTGATTTAAGTTTGTCATCACCCTGTGCTAATGCAGCAAGTCTAATTCTCTGCATAACAGAGAAAGTATATTCTATACCGTAACCAAGTCCACCAGTTGTAGGGTCAATTATTAAATTCTCCATTGAAACACCTAAGTTGCTCAAAAGGATATTTAGCTGTTTTGCAAGATTTACATCTATTGGAGACTGTGCTGCGACCTTATTGCCATAACCAAGAGATGAGGCACCTATTTGTTTATAATTTTCGTCATCTGCTGGTCCAACAAGTATTACCTTACCATGACAGGCCTCTTGAACTGCCTTCATTACTTCACCATCTTTCTCACTATTCAGACAGCCATAAACAATTAGAGGTATATTGATGGCATCCAGAACTGCCTTAGCTGTTTTTGCTGCTTCTTCTGCGGAACGGTTTAATCCATTAGGATCAGTGCTTACAAGGCTAAGACAGATCATGTCTGCCTTGTACTCATTTTGGCATTTGAGAGCCCATTTTACTGGGTCTCCGTATACATCGCCTAATGCATTAATTAAAGGCTGTGGCCACTCTTCTGGCTGAGTGTCCAACACCTCCATGGCTATCTTTGGTGGGTTTGGAACAGGACCATCAAAGGTATAGAGCCCTGATAAAACCGATTGTCCACCAACTTTTGCACCGGAGATGTCAACTTGAATTACACTGTTGTTGTACTTTTCGATTGGTTCTTTAAAAGCCATAACTCCCCCTCTCCTTTCATTAATAAATTATTTTATGTAACAATCTACAAAACCATCTATTATCTTAACAACCTCATTATCGTTAGGTAATTTTAACGTAGTTATCCCTTTCTCGTCAAACTCTTTTATATCATTATTGGCTGGCAAAATACAACCAATTTCTAAATTAGTTTTTTTTATTTCCTCTAACGTTTCTTCTGAGACCGTCCCATCCACTCGATTAAGAATTATAACTATCTTGTCAATCTTTAGCTTTAGTTCATCTGCAAGGTCTCTAATTCTTGAAGCAGTGATAATACCTCTTAAAGATGCGTCCGTAACAATAATCATAAGGTCGGCACCGTGGGTAGTCCTTCTGCTCATATGTTCGAGCCCTGCTTCATTATCTATCACTACATACTTATAATTTTCTGCCAATATATCAACATACTTTTTACATAATACATTTGCATAACAATAACAACCAGCCCCTTCAGGCCTACCCATAGCTATTAAGTCGAAGCCATCACTCTCAATTAATGCCTGTTGAACTCTGTATCCTATGTAGGCATCCTTAGTCATGCCCTGAGGTACATTAAGTAGCTCTTCCCTTATTCTACCGATAGTCTCTTCAATCTTAACACCCAGTACCTCGTTAAGATTACAGTTTGCATCTGCATCAACTGCAAGAATTGGTTTTTTCCCTTTTTTTAAGAGGCTACGAATAATAAGACCGGCTACAGTTGTCTTTCCAGTCCCACCCTTACCAGCCATCGCAATAAAAAATGCCATATCTTAACCTTTCTTTATCTTTCCCATAACATTAGGGAAGTTATCAAAATTTGTATGTGGTAAAAATAGTGCAGCAACATACTCCTCCATAAAACTTGGGTAGTTGCTAAGCTCAAAATTAGTCATCATATTAGCACATCTTTCAGCTTCCATCAACTTATCTTTTGAAAAAGCACAAATTCTTGCACCAGCCAGTGAGCTGTTACCTACATACATAAATTTATTTATAGGTATGTCTGGAAGTAAGCCGATTGTTATAGCCTTTTCAATATTAATAAAGCTACCAAAACCACCAGCTATTATAAATTTATCTATATTTGTAAAATCTAAACCAACACTTTTTAAAAGAACAGCACAACCAGCATATATAGCACCTTTTGTTCTAATTATATTATCAATATCCACTTCAGTAATCACAATGTCAACTCCCGTTTGTGTCTCCTCTTTCCATGCTATCACATACTCATAACCACTATCACCATTTCTAACTCTTTTTGTAGGGAGCTCTCTTTTGAATTTTCCATCAGGAGTTATTATTCCTTTGATAAATAGCTCTGCTATTAGAACTATCATACCTGATCCACATATACCTTTTGGCTTTAAGTTTCCTATTGTATGGTAGGTTGGTTCATAGCTATTTTCATCAATCACTACATTATCAATTGCACCCCTTGTAGCCCTCATTCCGTACTTAACGCCACCACCCTCAAAGGCAGGTCCTGCTGAACAAGAAGCTGTAACCATCCAATCTTGATTACCCAAAACAATCTCTCCATTAGTCCCAACATCAATGAACAAGACAAGCTCAGATGTTAGATCGATACCACAGGCTAACACTCCTGCAACTATATCCCCACCAACATAGCTGGCAATATTAGGCATAGCATAAAGAACAGTGTGCTCAGGAAGTTCAAAACCCAAATTTTTAGCTCTTAAAAAAGGAAAAAAATTTGCTACTGGCACATAGGGGTCTTCTCTTATGTATTTAGGATTAATCCCTAATAATAGATGTGTCATCGTTGTGTTGCCCGCAGTTACTATAGAGGAAATATATTTTTTCTCAATATTAGCTTCTTTGACAACTTCATCAATCAAGGTGTTTAAGCTTCTTATTAAAACATCATTAAGTGTTTTAAGCCCCTCACTTTTTATAGCATAAAGAATTCTTGTTATAACATCCTCACCATAGCTTATCTGCGGATTGTAATCAGAGGCCTCTGCTAAAACCTCTCTTTTGTTTAAATCAAGAAGCTGTACGTATAAAGTTGTAGTGCCAATATCAACCGCAACTGCATAGTGTTTGTCTCTACTATCGCCTTCTTCAACACCAATAATTTTTGGAACTTGCCCCTCTTTTTCCTGTAACAAAACTGTAATCTCCCAATCGCTTCTCCTCAAAGTATCAGGAATGTATTTGATTGACTTAAAGTCAACATCTATATTGTCATAGATATACTCTTTTTTTAAAGCTTGTATAATTCTTTGTAGGTCAGACATATTATTTTCAATTGTGGGTTTTGACAATTTAAGGTGTTTTTTGACAACAAAGGGAGTTGAATCAAAAACTTCACTTATTTCAAGTTTTTTAGCGCTAAGGCCAAACTGCTCAGAATCTTTGTCTTTTCTTTTTAAAACACTTCTATCAAGTTTAGATTCAGGAGGGATCTTTACGACTAAGTCACTTTCTACCGTTGTCTGGCAGGCTAATCTATATCCTTTTTCCCATTCATCATCAGTGAGTTTTTCAGAGCGTTTGGACTGATATTCTCCCTTCTCTATGAATATCTTACATTGCCCACAGGTTCCAATACCTCCACAGGATGCATTAATATGTGCACCTGCTAAGTGTGAGGCCTTAAGTACAGTTGCTCCCTTTTCTACCTCAGCTGATTTGTTATCAGGATAAAAGTCAACTTTAATTTTTATCATAAAAAATGCCGCCTCTTAGACGGCAAAAAAAAACATTATATATCTATATTAATGTAATATTATATTTAATCAAAATAAAAAGGTAATTGCCTTAGAAACCGCATTAAATAAGAAAGCAGGCACTGTCCCTAATACTAAAACACCAATAGCTGAGAGGATAATACCTACTGCTGTTGAGGGATAAACTACTATTGGACTTACACCACCTTCATAGTCTTTAAAGAACATGTAAACAAGTACTCTTAGATAATAGTAGGCAGAGATGGCTGAGTTTAAAACACCAATGATTGCCAATGAAAGATACCCTGACTGAATAGCACCTGTAAAGATATAGAACTTACCAATAAAACCAGCTGTTGGTGGTACTCCAGCCATAGAAAACATGAAAATAACTGTCATTAGTCCCAAGAAGGGGTGTTTAAAACCCTTACCTGATAAATCGCTCAGCTCACAGCCAATTCCTTCTTTCTCAAAAAGACCACAGATAGCAAAAGCACCGATGTTCATAAAGGCATATGAAAATAGATAAAATAAAATTGCCGAAAGAGATATCTGATTTAAAGCGACAAAACCCACTAACATATAACCTGCGTGGGCAATGCTTGAATAAGCCAGCATTCTCTTGATATTTTTTTGAGGAAGTGCAGATAGATTGCCTAGAGTCATTGTTATGATAGCTAAAATTGCGATAACACCGGCTACATCAAAAACAAGTGGTCTAAGCCCAATAAGATATATCTTGATAAGCATTAAAAATGATGATGCCTTTACTGCAGTAGCCATAAAAGCTGTTACAGAGGTTGGAGCACCCTCATAGACATCCGGTGTCCACATATGAAAAGGAACTACAGCTATCTTAAAGATTATTCCAGTAAGTACCAAAGATGAACCTGCAATTAAGTTTATTGTTTTTTCAGTCTCAAAATATTTTGCATAGGTCTGAAGCATATAGGCAAAATTTGTAGTTCCAAAAGCACCAAAGAGTAAGGCAACACCTAAAAGAAATATTGCCGTAGAAAAAGAACCTAATAAGAAGTACTTAATTGAAGCTTCAGTTGATTTAACATCTTTCTTGAACATACCAGCAAGGATGTATACTGAAAAGGACATTATCTCAAGCCCAAGGAATAGTATAATAAAATCAAGTGAGGATGAAATAAAAGTCATCCCAACTACTGAAAAGACGATTAATGCATAATACTCACCTTTATGCTTAATCTTGCCATTTATATAGCCTTCTGATATTAGACTTACAATAATACCAATTATATAAAAGAGGATATTAAAATATCCTGTCAAGTCGTCAGTCATAACCATATTGGAAAAGCCCAATTTTCTTGATGACATTGTATATATATTTACAGCTCCAGCTAATATAAAGGCAAAAGATGCTATAAGATGTAGATTGCCTGGGTTCTTTGATTTACTGGCGGAACCTATTAGCATAAGCAAAAAGGCAAATATAGTAAGAACAATTTGAGGTGCGATTGTCCAAAAGTTTATATTGAGCTCAGCCATTACTTTCCTCCCGATAAAACACCTGGTTTCTCTATACCATTTATATTCATTGTTATATTTTTTTGATATCTCTCTAAAAAGTAGTTAACAGAGGTATGCATCTTCCCAAGAAAATAGTTTGGCACAATACCCATTACAAAATACAGTATAATTACAGGTATCATCAAGGATATCTCTCGTAAGTTTAAATCTTTAATCTTTTTATTCTTTTCATTATTAACAGGACCAAACATTACTCTCTGAAACATCCATAACATATATGCTGCTGACAAGATAACACCAGAAGCTGCAAAAAAAGCCCATAGTTTATTAGCCTTAAAGGCGCCCATAAAAATCAAAAACTCACCAACAAATCCATTTAAGCCTGGCAGACCTATCGAAGATAGCGTAACTATCATAAAGAATACGGCGAAGATAGGAACCACCTTAGTTAAGCCACCAAAGTCCTCTATTAACCTTGTATGTCTTCTCTCATATAACATGCCTATCATAATAAAGAGTCCACCCGTTGATAAACCATGATTAAGCATCTGATATATTCCGCCTTCTATCCCTTGAGCGTTTAGACTAAACAAGCCCAGCATTACTGCCCCTAAATGGCTTACAGAGGAATAGGCAACGAGCTTTTTCACATCTGGTTGCATCATAGCAACAAGGGCACCATATATAATACCAATTATTGAAAGGGTTACAAAAAAAGGTGTTGCTGCCTGGGTAGCTAGGGGAAATAAACCCATAGCAAATCTTAAAAATCCATAGGTTCCCATTTTTAATAACACACCTGCAAGGATAACACTTCCTGCAGTAGGTGCTTCAACGTGCGCATCTGGCAACCATGTATGCAAAGGAAACATTGGTACTTTAATAGCAAATGACAAAGCAAATGCAGCAAATAGCCATATTTGAACCTCATAAGGAGGCAAGGTCTCATAAAGTTTTAACAAGTTAAAGGTATACTCACCTGTTTGACTTCCCACGTAAAAATAAAGAACAAGTATGGCAATTAGCATAAGAACAGAGCCAAAGAGTGTATAGAGTACGAATTTTATCGCAGCATAGATCCTTCTCTGCCCACCCCATACACCTATAATAAAATACATGGGGATCAACATAAGCTCCCAATATATATAGAATAGGAACAAGTCAAGGGCAATAAAGGCACCTAACATGCCTACCTCTAAAAAAAGCATAGCTATCAAAAATTCTCTAACATGCTTCTCTATATATGTCCACGAACAGAGGATACAAATAGGACATAGAAAGGTTGTTAAAAGATATAAAAACAAAGAAATTCCATCAATTCCTACAAAATATGATATGCCTAACCTCTCTATCCATGGATAATTTTCTACAAACTGCATAGATGCGGTGTTTTCATTAAAATGATAAAGTATGTATAGAGATATAAAGAAGTTAATTAGCGTTACCACAAAGGCTATTCCTTTTTGGACGCCCACATTTTCCTTGTCAATCATAAGAAGGATTATAACTCCGATGAGAGGAAAGAATGTTGTTATTGAAAGAATTGGAATTTGCTCCATACTGTAGCCCCTTTAAAAAATAAATATACCAAGTATTATTACTACGCCTATCATTAATGCTACTGCATAATGCTGAATATAACCGCTCTGAATATTTCTTACCCTCTCTCCTACAAACATTGTAACCTTACCAACTCCATTCACAATCCCATCTATAACAGGCACATCAATTTTTAACCAAAGTAAGTTGCCTAACCCCTTGCAGCCTTTAACAAATATAAACTCATAGATCTCATCAACGTAGTATTTATTGTATATTAAGGTATAGAGACCTTTGAACTTATTTGCCAATCTCTCTGGCAACTCAGGTCTTTTAATATATAGGGTATAGGCAAGAACAAACCCTAAAACTGCTATAGCCACTGAAGTAAGCATTAATGCATACTCAAGGGCATGGGAATAATGGTGTCCCTCTTGGGGACCGACTTTATATATAATAGTATCAAGGAAGTGATGAAAATGATTACTTCCACCTAAAGCGGCTGGCACTCCAACGTAGCCTCCAACTACAGAAAGTAATGCTAATATCATTAAAGGTATGACCATAGAGTTAGGTGATTCGTGGATATGATGTTTTGTGTGCTCATCCATTCTCTCTTTACCGAAAAATGTTAAGAATGTTAACCTAAACATATAAAAGGATGTCATTCCAGCAGCAACTGCTCCAATAGCCCATAGCAGTGGATGTCCATGTGGACTTGAGAAGGCCAGCCATAGTATCTCATCTTTGCTAAAGAAGCCAGCTAATCCTGGTGTTCCAGCAATAGCAAGCGTACCTATTAAAAAAGTAAGAAAGGTTCTTGGTATATGCTTTCTTAAACCGCCCATATTCATAATATCTTGTTCACCACCCATAGCATGGATAACGCTTCCAGCACCCAAAAAGAGAAGGGCTTTGAAAAAAGCGTGAGTCATCAGATGAAAAACACCTGCTGAGTAAGCGGCTACTCCTACCGCTAAAAACATATATCCTAACTGGCTTATAGTAGAATAGGCTAATACCTTTTTGATATCTCTTTGCAATAGACCCATTGTTGCAGCAAATATAGCTGTTAATGCTCCTACCGTTGCAACAACTCCTAAACTAAAAGGCGCAAGTGAATATAAGACATTACA
The DNA here is from genome assembly GCA_964540515.1 of uncultured Pseudomonadota bacterium. GTDB lineage: Bacteria > CALINM01 > CALINM01 > CALINM01 > CALINM01 > JAOAGA01. Next base: position 65,217 of record CAZIMS010000001.1, read on the forward strand.
TCTTGCGATCATATAAACACCAGCGGTAACCATTGTAGCAGCATGAATAAGAGCTGATACTGGTGTTGGACCGGCCATAGCATCAGGCAACCATACATATAGAGGTATCTGTGCAGACTTCCCTGTAGCCCCAACAAATAGCAAAAGAGTAATAGCAGTTGCCAAAACACCCCCATAAGGCAACAAGGTCTGTGCCTTACTAAAAACTTCACTATATTTAAGACTACCAAAAACAACAAATATCAAAAGCATCCCTAAGATAAAACCAAAATCACCTACCCTATTTACTACAAAAGCTTTCTTGCCTGCATCGGCATTACTATGGTCTTCGTACCAAAAGCCTATTAGTAGATAAGAGCACAAACCAACCCCTTCCCATCCAACAAACATCATTAAGAAATTATTGCCCATGACTAAAAGAAGCATGGCAAAAACAAAGAGATTTAAGTAAGTAAAAAATCTCGAATAGGATGGGTCATCGTGCATGTAACCTGTTGAGTAAATATGAATAAGAAAGCCCACGCCAGTTACAACAAGTAACATAACTGCACTTAAAGGATCTAAAAGAAAGGCTACATCAATAGAAAAGTCTCCAGAAGCCATCCATTGATAGAGAGTAACTTCATATATTCTTTGATCTGGTGGTAGCGACAAAAGTTGAAAAAACGCCTTTAAAGAGATTACAAAGGCAGAACCTATTGCGGTCAAGGCTATTACATGAACTAGGGTTTTTGAATACCTTGTACCGAAAATACCGTTTATTAAGGCACCTAATGCTGGTAAAAATGGTATAACCGCTATATAATCGAACATACCCTCTCCTCTAACCCTTTAAAATATTAAGTTGATCCATATCTACTGTTCCTTTAAGCCTGTATATCATAATGATAATAGCAAGTCCTATGGCTACTTCCGCTGCTGCAACAGCCATTATGATGAAGGCATACATAAGTCCAATAGATGACTTAAGCACATTGGAATAGGTAACAAAAATGAGATTCACAGCATTAAGCATAAGCTCTATACACATAAAACAAACGATTATATTTCTTCTAATTAAAAAACCTACGGTACCTATAAGAAATAGTATAATACCTAAATATATCTGGAACTGCATGCTTCCTCCTCTTAATCCTTGCTTTTCGCTAAAACTACGGCTCCAACAATGCCTACAATCAGCACAATAGATACAACCTCAAAGGGTAGCAAATAGTCAGAAAAAAGAACCTTACCAATAATCTTTGTATTATCTAACCCTTTATACTTCGTGAGGTCACCATTTGTAATGACAGTTTTAGCTGAGAGCGCCACAACAAACAGCTGAATCCCAAATAATACTGTAAGTAAAACACCAAAAACTCTTCCTTTTGTTAAACCTTCTTTTTTCTGACTAACCTCTTTTATATTAAGAAGCATAACAACAAAGACAAACAAGACCATTATTGCTCCAGCATAAACTATAACCTGTATGGCTGCTATAAATTCCGCATCTAAAATCAGATAATTAACTGCAAGTGCTATCATTACAATTATTAAGGATGCGGCACTATAGACAGGGTTTCTCTGGAATATAGTTGATAGGGCAAAAACTACAGCTATAGCTGAGAAAATCCACAGAAGATAGTTTGTAATCATAATTTTACCTCGTCTCCTCTTTTAACCAATGTGTCTCTATCAAGAATAAGCTCTTCTTTAGTATATCTTGAGTTTTCATACTCAGGTGTTAATATTATAGCATTTACAGGACAGACTTCTTGGCAGAGTCCACAAAATATACATCTAAATCCGTCAAGGATATAACTCTTTGGATATCTCATCCCATCTTCCATCTCACCAATCTCGATTTTTATAACCTTTGCAGGGCATATAGCCTCACAGAGTCCACAGGCAACACATTTTATAGTACCATCGGCCTTTCTTCTTATAATATGCAGGCCTCTATAACTTGGAAAAGAGCCAACCTTCTCTTCAGGATAATGAACAGTTATTGGCTTTTTGAAAAAATATTTAAGAAAAAATCCTAATCCTTTAATTAAAGGTTTTATCATATCGCCCACCTACTCTTTTATACAAATAAAAGCACTATTGAAGTTATAAAAATATTTAGCAATGCCAGGGGAACTAATACTTTCCAACCAAACTTCATTAACTGGTCATATCTTACCCTCGGAAAGCTTGCCCTTAGCCATATAAAGAAAAAGACGATGGCAAAAACTTTGATCATAAACCACACTATTGGTGGGAAGAAGGGACCATTCCAACCACCTAAAAATAGTGTTGTCGCAAGGCTTGCAATGGTAATCATATTTGCATACTCAGCCATAAAAAACATGGCGAATTTCATGCTACTGTAATCAGAGTGAAATCCAGCAACGAGCTCAGACTCAGCTTCAGGCATATCAAAGGGTGTTCTATTAAGTTCAGCTACAGCACATATTATATAAAGAACAAAACCTAAAGGCTGATATACAACATTCCACATACCTTTTTGCTGTTCAACTATCTCAACTAAGTTTAATGAGCCTGAGATAAGCACAACACCTAAAACAGATAAAGTCAAAGCAAGCTCATAACTCACTGTCTGTGCTGCACCTCTTAAGGCACCCATTAGAGCATATTTATTATTGGCAGCCCAACCTCCAAAGACAGGACCATAGCTACCTAACCCAGCAAGAGCAAAGATATAAAGAATTCCAACATTAAGTTCTGTAATCCTCATGGAAACTGGCTCTTTAAGTAGCCCAAAAAGTGTTGTTTTGTCTCCAAAGGGTATAACTGCAAAGCTCATTAAAGCTGGGACTATGCTAATCATTGGTCCAAGGACAAAGAGCACTTTATTAGCATTTTTAGGCATTATGTCTTCTTTGAAAAAGAGCTTAACTCCATCAGCTATAGGTTGTAACAAACCATGCCACCCTGCATACATAGGACCAACCCTTAACTGCATATGGCCAAGCACCTTTCTCTCTATCCATGTAAGATATGCCACTGTAAGCATTACACAGGCAAAAACTATTACTATTTTAACAAGAGTAAAGACAACAAGACCCCAATCAATCATATCGTTTTCCCCTTTTCATACTTTTCAATTCTAACAGCACTAACCTTTAATTCAGGTATTTTTGACTCAGGATCTAATATCGGGTTAGTAAGCTTATTAACCGCTGCCTCGGCAAAATGGAATCTCTTAAAGACAACACCTCTTGGGACCCTATCAGCAAGCTTAACTCTAACTAATACATGGCCTCTTCTGCTTTCTATCTTAACCCAGTCTCCCTCATTTAACCCCATAGCCTTTGCATCTTCAGGGTTTATCTCAGCAAAACTTTCTGGACAAAAATCATTTAGCAACCAAGATTTTCTTGTCATTGTGGCAGAATGATAATGATAATAATCTCTACCTGTAGTCATAACAAAAGGATAATCTTTGTCAGGAGCCTCTGCAGGCGGTCTGTACTCAACAGGCACGAAAAGTCCTTTACCTCTTGCTATCTTGCCATCTTTATGTAGTATAGGTGTTCCTGGATGGTCTTCTGATGGACAGGGCCATTGAACCCCCTGTAACCCCAATCTTTTATATGTAATCCCTCCATATTGAGGAGTTACCTTTCTTATCTCCTCGAATACCTCTTCAGAATTTTTATACTCCATCTTATAACCCATCTTTGTAGCTAACTCTGCTATAATCTTCCAGTCTTCTTTTGCCTGACCTGGCGCATTCAGGGCTTTTCTGACTCTTTGAACCCTTCTTTCTGTATTAACAAAGGTGCCATCTTTTTCTGCAAAAGCAGCTGCTGGCAACACTACATGGGCAATTTTAGCAGTTTCTGTTAAGAATATGTCCTGTACAATAAGTAGCTCTAATTTTTTAAAGGCTTCCTCAACATGGGTTAAGTCAGGATCGGTAATAAGTGGGTTTTCACCCATAATATACATAGCCTTTAGCTTACCCTCATAGGCTTGATGTGTCATTTCTACAATTGTAAGCCCCACCTTGTCCGAAAGCTTTGTGTTCCAGAATCCCTCAAATTTTTCTTTGTTAGCTGGTATAGTAACATTCTGATATCCTGGATAGACATTTGGCAGTCCACCCATATCACAGGCACCCTGGACATTATTCTGACCACGTAGTGGATTAACACCAGCGCCTTCTTTTCCAATATGTCCACATAAAAGAGCCAAGTTGGATATTGCCTTTACATTATCCGTGCCTTTTGAGTGCTGTGTAATACCCATACAGTACAATATGGCTGCTTTCTTAGCAGTTGCATACATCCTTGCGGCCTTAATGAGATCATCTTTCTTAATACCGGTAACTTCCTCAACATATTCAGGTGTATACTTTTCTACCAATGCCTTAATGTTTTCAAAGCCTTCGGTATTTTCCTCGATGAATTTTTTATCATATAGACCTTCTTTAATAATCACATGGGCCATACCATTTAGCCATGCAGAATCATGGCCTGGTTTCTGCTGGAGGAATAAAGTAGCCTCTTCAACTAAATCAATCTTTCTTGGGTCAACAACAATTATTTTTACACCTTTATATCTCGCAGCTTGTCTCAATCTCATCCCAATAACAGGATGTGTCTCGGTTGTATTACTCCCAGTTATTATTAACACCTCTGCCTTTGTGAAATCATCTATCGTGTTTGTCATTGCACCAGAACCTAATGTTGTAGCCAGACCGACTACAGTTGATGAGTGTCAGAGGCGGGCGCAGTGGTCAACATTATTCGTTCCAATCACTGCCCTTATAAATTTCTGAAATAGATAGTTATCTTCATTTGTACATCTTGCTGAGGCAAGACCTGCTATACTATCAGGACCATAAGTTTCCTTAATATGACTTAGCTTCTTAGCAATATAATCTAAGGCTTCCTCCCAGGATGCCTCTTTTAACTCACCGTCTTTTCTAATCAAAGGTGTTTTAAGTCTTTCAGGACTATTTACAAACTCATAACCGAATCTTCCTTTTACACACAAACTACCTTTATTGGTACCAGCATATTCGTTTGTTGTTACCTTAATAATTTTATTATCAAGAACATTTAGCTCAAGACTACAGCCTACCCCACAAAAACTACATACCGTTGGTACTCTCTTAATCTGCCATAGCCTACCCTTTGTAGGGCTAATGTTCTCTGTTAAGGCACCAACTGGACAAACAGCAAGGCACTCCCCGCAGGAGATACATCTTTCAGGAGCAACAACCTCAACCCGAGCATTAAAGCCTTCTCCTTTTAAATCAAGTACATCTCTACCAACAGCCTCTCTACATACTCTAATACATCTGCTACAGACAACACATCTGTCGGGATGATATTTAATAGCTGGTGTAGAGTAGGTTTTGTATTCTTTTTTAGGATAGTTGATCTTAAATTTTTGTTCCGTTACTTCATACTGATAAACGAGGTCCTGTAGCTTACACTCACCAGCTTTATCACAAATAGGACAATCAAGCGGATGATTGAGAAGCATAAATCTCAAAATATCTCTTCTCATCTCTCTAATCTTATCAGTATCTGTATTAATAATCATCCCATCTACTGCCATTGTATTGCAGGCGGTAACAGGCTTATTATGACCCTCTACCTCTACTATACATATCCTGCAGGAACCGATTGGTAAAACCTTTTCTAGATAACAAAGAGTTGGAATGTATATACCATTCTCTCTCGCAACTTGAAGTATAGTTTTTTCTGCGCTTAAGGATATTTCTTTTCCGTTAATCTTAATAGCCATAATAGCTACTCCTTACCTTCTTTTAAAAGGGCATAGGTTACGACTCTGTAACATCTCAGACATCTACTTGCTTCTCTGATCGCATCCTCTGGAGTGTAACCCTTTGTATATTCATTAAAATTTTTCAACCTTACTTCAGGACTATCATGATATATCTTTGACATCTTTGTTCCACCAGGTATTTCCATCTTTTCTTTTGGGTTAAAAGGCTTAAGCTCGTTTATAAATTTTTCTTCTTTTTCTTCTTCCAAAAGTGCTGATTTTCCCTCTGTGAGATACTGATCAATTTTTTTTGCTGCTAACCTACCATGGGCGCAGGCCCTTATTAGAACGTCTGGACCCAACACACAATCACCACCAGCGAAAACACCCTTTCTAGTAGACATAAAATTCTCATCAACAAGGATCGTTTGTCTTTTAGTAATCTCAACCCCCTTTATGGCTGTAACACAGCAACCAATATCTGCCTCTTGACCAATGGCAGGGATAATTACGTCGCACTCAATTACAAACTCTGAACCTGGTACTGGCTTTGGGCTTCTTCTGCCTGAAGCGTCAGGCTCTCCTAACTCCATCTTTATACATTCAAGTCCTTTAACCTTGCCGTTCTCGCTAATAAGCCTTTTGGGAGCCGTCAGCATATGAAACTTAACACCTTCTTCTTCTGCCTCCATAACCTCGACAGGATCAGCAGGCATCTCTTTTTTAGACCTTCTATATACAAGATTTACATCTTCAAAACCAACCCTTAAAGCACTTCTTACACAATCCATTGCGACATTACCACCACCAACTACTACCAACCTTTTACCCTTTGGTATTGGCTGACCTAAGTTTAGATATCTAAGAAAATAAACTCCTGGAATGTATCCATCAAGTGACTGGTCTTCACCTTCTACATCCATTTTCTTATGACAATGACATCCTAATCCCACAAAAACGGCTTTGAAGCCTTCATTTTCTAAGTCTTCTACTGTAAAATCAACTCCAAAGTTTTTGTTATAAACTATTTTAACACCTAACTCCTCGATATTTTTAACCTCTCCCCTTAAAATCTCTCGAGGCAATCTATAATCAGGAATCCCAACTGCAGCCATACCTCCTGGCTCAGGTAAAGATTCATAGATTGTTACATCGTAACCTGACTTTGCTAAAAAGAATGCACAAGTAAGACCTGCTGGACCTGCACCGATAATTGCAGTTTTGATGTTTTTCTTCTCCTTCTTTTCAAAAACAGGTGTTTTTGACCTTGACAGCTCAAAGTCAGCTACAAACCTTTTCAAATGCTTTATCTGTATAGGCTCATCTATCAAACCTCTTCTGCAGTTAAACTCACAGGGTCTAACACAAACCCTGCCAACAACACCTGGTAAAGGCAGTTTTTCTCTTATAACATTTAAAGACTCTTCAAATCTGCCATACTTAATCTCTTCAATATACTTAGGTATGTCTAAATGAATGGGACAGGCTTGCATACATGGAGCTGTTAAAGATGATTTATATTCAAATCTTGTATCAACGGTCTTTTTGTTTTTTATGAAGTCTAAAAGCTCAACTTGAAAATTTTCCAAGATGTACTCGATAACCTTAGGAGAGCTTTGCCCAATTTCACACATAGATGTCTTTGATATATCTTCACAAAGCACTTTTAAGATATTTAAGTGAGCCTCTTCTCCCTCTCCATTTTTTATTTTATCAAAGATATCATGAATTGCCCTTGTCCCAACTCTACAGGGTATACACTGTCCGCAAGAGTAAGTCTGTACTGCTTTTGTGTACTCATAACAGAGCTCAATAATATTTACATTGCTGTCTTTTAACTGTAAACCACCCCAACCGATAATGGCCTTAACTTCTTTATTGTCATATTTTAAGGGGGTGTTCTCTATTTCCTCGTTGTTCCAAAAGCAATGAACCTTATCTGACATTATTCTTCTCCCATTAACGGTCTATTTCACCTAAAACTATATCTATGCTGCCTATTACAGCAACTAAATCTGCTATCATTGCTCCCTTTGTTATAAAGGGCACAGCAGATAGATTGATAAAACAGGACGACTTTATTCTCATTCTATAAGGGTTAGGTGAACCATCACTTACTATATAGTAGCCAAACTCACCCTTGGCATTTTCAACGGAGGCATATACCTCCCCCTTAGGTACATTAAAGCTACCACAGGCGATCTTAAACTGCATAATCAAAGACTCTATATTGTTAAGGACTTTTTCCTTCTCTGGGAAGACTATAAAAGGTATATCAGCATTTATAGGCCCGGGTGGTAACATTTTGATTGCCTGCTTAAGTATTTTATTGCTTTGTCTTAACTCTTCTATCCTTACCAGGTATCTATCGTAGTTATCACCTTTTGAACCAACAGGTATCTCAAATTCATAATTTTCATAACCAGAATAAGGAGTAGCTTTTCTGAAATCAAACTTAACACCTGAACCCCTAAGTACAGGACCAGTAATCCCCCAATTTAACGCATCTTCTGCTGAGATTACCCCAATACCTTTAGTTCTGCCTATCCATATTGGATTCTTTGTAAGTACAGTCTCATACTCATCAATATGAAAATCAAAGTCTTCAGTAAACTTTTTTAGTCTCTCTATAAAATCATCATTAACATCATTTAGAAGGCCACCAATCCTAATATAAGAAGGTGTTAACCTTTGTCCAGAGACAATCTCAAACATATCAAGTATTCTCTCTCTTTCTCTAAAACAGTAAAAGTATAAGGACATAGCACCAATATCAAGGGCATGTGTTGCCAACCAAATAAGATGGGCCGAGATTCTTGAAAGTTCTGCCATCATAACCCTAATTACCTTAGCCCTTTCTGGTACTTCAATACCAAAAAGTTTTTCACAGGCTAAGCAGTAGGCTAAATTATTATTCATCGCAGAGGTATAATCAAGTCTGTCGGTAAAAACTATATTTTGAATATAAGTTTTGTCTTCTCCTAATTTCTCTACACCTCTATGGAGATGTCCAAGTACAGGAATTGCCCTCTCTATAATCTCTCCATCGAGCTCTAAAATTACCCTCAATACCCCGTGAGTTGCAGGGTGCTGAGGGCCCATATTAAGCGTCATTAGTTTCTTTTCGCTCATTTAAGACTCCTCAATTCCCGTAAGTGGGAAGTCCTTTCTAAGTGGATAATATTTAAAATCATCATTCATAAGAATTCTTCTTAAATCAGGATGCCCTTCAAAGACAATCCCAAACATATCATAGACCTCTCTCTCAAGCCATTCGGCCCCTCTCCAGATAGGGGTTACACTATTTATCGTGTCGTTTTCTCTAACTGGTAGCTTTATCCTTATTCTTAGGTTGTTCTTAGTAGAGAAGATATGATAAACAACAACAAATCTCTCGGCTTTGTTGGGGTAATCTAAGGCAGTAACATCAGAGATCAAGTCAAAGGAGAGAGACTCATTATCCTTTAAAAACTCCATAAAAGATATGAGATCATCTTTGCTCTTGAGCAAAATCGTTGGACAATCGACCACATTTTTTTCACATATTATTTTTTCATTAAATTTAGTTATTAATAACTCTTCAACTTTCTCTCTCATATTTTAGTCTCCTATACCCTGTCCTTAAGGCTTTCCTTCTCAATCTTTTTTCTAAGCATAACTAAAGCCTGAACAAGCGCCTCAGGTTTAGGGGGACAGCCGGCGACATAAACATCAACTGGTATATACTTATCCACTCCTTGTACAACGTTGTAGGTATTAAAAATACCACCTGTACAGGCACAGGCACCATAGGCAATTACCCATTTTGGCTCTGGCATCTGATTATAAAGTCTCAACACATAGGGTAGCATTTTTTTAGTGAGGGTCCCCGGTACAATTAACAGATCTGCCTGACGTGGTGAACCTCTAAAAACTTCAGCACCAAACCTCGCCAGATCATGTCTTGCTGAAGCAGCGACCATCATCTCAAGGGCACAACAGGCAAGACCAAAGGTCATAGGCCATAGTGAGTTTTTACGAGACCAGTTAACTAGATAATCTAATTTTGTTGTAATGATACCTAAATGACTTTCTATTCCCATTCTAATGCTCCTTTTTGCCAAACATATACGAGACCTAAAATTAGTATCAACATAAAGACGCCCATCTCAATAAAGCCAAAAAGGCCCAACTCTCTATAAAGAACTGCCCATGGATACATAAAAGCAGCCTCAATGTCAAAGACAATAAAAAGCATAGCAACAATATAATATTTAACTGGATATCTGTCTCTTGCATCACCTACAGGTATTACACCGCACTCATAGGGCATTAACTTATCTTCGTTTGGCTTTTTATGACCTATTAAAGATGAGACTATTAATGAGCCGCAGGCAAAGACTAGGGCAATTATGCCCAGAATTAATATAGGCAGATAGTTCTGCACTTTACCCTCCCCCCAAAAATTACTAAAATACTTATATTAAATCCAGCTAACTAATGTCAAGTTTTTTTTACATAAAAAGAAATTTTATTGCTTTTCCAGTCCAGTTCAGCATAGCAGTTGGGTAAAAACCTGCAACTATTATAAATACTATCGATATATAGCTATATGCCTTTACAAAGACATTTGTCTTTACTGGTGTTTTATCATCAGGCTCGAACAAATAGGCCTGTCTTGCGACGAGAAGATAGTAGTAAACAGAAATAACGCTGTTTAAAAAGGCTATTAACACAAGTCCCAAATAGCCTTTCTGTATAGCAGAAGTGAAAATAAACCATTTACCTGTAAAGCCTACAAAAGGAGGTACACCGCCTAGTGAAAGTAAGGCAAGAAGCAATGCTAAGGCAAGAAGCGGAGACCTCTGGCTTAAGCCTTTTAATGCTGTAATACTTGAACTACCTTTTTCTTTGATAATCTGATCGGCCACTAAGAATACTGTATAGTTCATTACCAAATAGCTGAATACATAAAACAGAGAGGCTGAGGCCCCACTCTCATTCATCATTAAGATACCAACCATTATATAGCCTGCTTGGGCTATGCTTGAGTATGCTAAAAGGCGTTTAATATCTTTTTGTTGAACAGCCAGCACATTCCCAAAGGTCATAGTAATTATGGCCATAACAAGTAAAACTTTTTCTAAGCTTTGAAAGATAGGTATAAAATATACAAAAATCCTAATAAGTACCGCAACCCCTGCAACCTTTGATACCGTAGCGATATAGGTAGTAACTGTTGTATCTGTAGCTTCATAAACATCAGGAGCCCAGAAGGAAAATGGCAATACTGCAAGTTTGAATAAGAAGGCCGACAGGAACAAGATAAACCCAACATATAGCATCGCATCTTTCAAAATATTTATAGAGTTGAACTTCATTGAAAGTAGAGATGTATCTACATAATATCCAAAAATTAAAGAATAACCGTAAAGTGAGATAGCGGAAGCAATAGCACCTATAAAGATATACTTTATCCCAGCCTCAGCGCTAACCTTTTTGTTCTTCAAAAAACCAGATAGCACAAACATTGAGTAAGAAGAGAGCTCTAAGGAAAGAAATAAAGTGATAAACTCCACAGCGCTTGACATCATAAACATACCTAAGTTTGCAGAGGTCAGAAAGAATAAGAACTCAGGGTAGCTTTTAACAACGGCTTGTTCTGATCTATTATCAGCCATAAAAATAACGAAAAATAAGCCGATGGCGATAAGTAATTTTACTGATTGGGAGAACAAGTCGATCTTATAACACTCACTAAAAAAAAGGCCTTCCTGTTTTATGGTAAGTAATACAATAACTATATTCACAAAACTTAAAATTAGTCCTAAACTTCTTATGGAGGAAAAATTTTTCTTATTTAGAGACAAAACTATAAAAACCAATGCCATTAAAAAGCAAAATATCTCTGGAAGAAGTGAGAAAATCACCTTAGAACCTCCTTACATTAAACCAAGTTTTGCTACAATGTTTTTTGTTTCTAACTGCATTAAATCTAGTACTAAAGAAGGATACATCCCAAAAAGCAATAGGGCACATACAAGTATTACCAGAGGTACTGTATCGAAATAGGTGGCATCTGTTAAGCCTTCCCATTTAGGGTTTGTCTTACCAAAATAAACCCTTTGAATACATCTAATAATATAAAAAGCTGTTACGACAACTGAAATAACAGCAATTATCCCAAAAATTGGATATTTTTTAACACCCGCAATAAAAACCATTAGCTCTGCAACAAATGGTGCAAAACCAGGCAAGCCAAGCCCTGCCATGCCAGCTACTGCAAAGAAAAATGTGGCTCTTGGCATTATATTAGCGATGCCTCCTAAGTCAGATATCATCCTTGAATGGGTCTTATTGTACATGGCACCAATAGAAGAGAAGTAAAGGGCGGTAACAATTCCATGGGCAAACATTTGAAAGGCAGCTCCATTTAAACCAGTAAGAGTCATTGTTGATATGCCAAAAAGTACCATACCCATATGAGATACACTGGAAAAACCAACCATAAACTTCATATCATCTTGTGCTATTGCCGTAAAGGCACCATAGACTATATTACACATAGATAATATCATCATTAAGGTAGCCCAATCTCTTAATCCTTCAGGAAGTAATGGAATAGCAATCCTCAAAAGACCATACCCACCAAGCTTCATCAAGACTCCTGCGTGAAGCATACTAACTGCAGAGGGTGCACAGGCATGACCCTCAGGTGACCATGTATGCATTGGAAATGATGGAACTATACTTCCAAAACCAATAAAAAATAATAAAAAAAGGATTGATTGTATGTGAGTGGGAAACTGGGCAGACTTTTTTAGCTCTAATATGCTAAAGGTATTTAGTCCTGCCGCTTTATATACATATAAAATTCCTCCCATTACAAAGGCACTACCAAAAAACAAGACAAGTGTTAGTTTAAAGGCTGCATACTCTCTATTTTTTCCAGAACCCCAAATGGCTATAAGCAGATACATAGGTAAAACTGCAACCTCATAAAATATTGCAAAAAAGAAAAGGTCCTGTGTCATAAATACACCAAAAACTCCGGTGGCAAGAAATATTAGTAGTGCATAATACTCTTTAACTCTTTCTTCTATATGCCAAGAGACCATTACACCAGTAAAGATAGCTAAGGCATTTAAAAAAACCAGAGGCACCGATAAACCATCAACCCCCATAAGATAATTAATGCCATACTGGGGAATCCATGTAACGCTCTCCATAAACTGAATTCCACCAACATTTTTGTCATATTTAAACATAAGAAGGATTGATAGAAGAAATGTTATGCCAGTTCCAATTAAAGAGATTACCCTGATTGTATTTTTTTGTTCGGGCTTGGCAAAAAGTATAAGTAGAACAGTTAATGTTGGTACTATTAATATTGTAGAAAGTATTGGGAAATTCAAGGCATCCTCCTTCTAAATTAACTGCCAAAGGAATAATATAAAAATTATAAGGGCTACAGAGGTGCCAAGATACCTCTGCAACATACCATTCATAAGCTTAGAAAAAAACTTTCCGCTATAAATAACAATATTTCCTGTTCCATTAACACCTGTATCATTTATTACCTTACGATCAATCCAGTTAAGGATAGTGGCGAAAGGAATCACAACACCTCTTACTAAGAGAAAATAAAAATCATCAATATAATATTTGTTTTCTAAAAGAGATCTAACAAACCCAATCTTCTCTGCAAAGCCCTCTCTTCTACCGCTCTTTCCTCCAAACTGATAATAGGCAAAGCCTATACCTGCAAGGGCAACTATGGTTGATTTAATCATTACACCCCAATGGAGATGCTCAACCTCATGCTTATCTAAAAGGAATTTATCAAAATACCCACCTAAAAGTGGCGTATCAACAAAACCAAAGAATACTGAGAAGATAGCAAGTATAATTAGAGGTATAGTCATGTTTGCTGGAGAATCATGTCCGTGATGCTCTCCATGATGCCCTTCTTCCGAATGTTCAACATGATGATGCTCTGCTCTTTCTGGAGATAGTAAGACAAAAATCATTCTAAAGGTATAATAGGCCGTCATAAAACTAATCAACATCGTAAGATATGCAAAAACCTCTTTATGGTTTTGTTCAAAGGCTACGATAATTGCATCTTTACTAAAAAATCCAGCCATTGGAAAAATACCAGCTAATGCTAAGGATCCGATAATCAAGGTCGTTAGAGTGATCTTCATCTTTCTTACACCACCCTTTTCTGCCATCTCCCACATATCATTTGTATTAAAATGATGTATTAAGCTACCTGCACACAAAAATAGTAGAGCTTTAAAAAAAGCATGGGAGAAAAGATGAAAAACACCCGCCTTGTAACCACCAGCACCTAATACTGAGACCATAAGACCTAACTGACTAATTGTTGAATAGGCCATAACTTTTTTTACATCATTCTGAACAAGGGCTATGGTGGCTGCTACAAAGGATGTAATAATTCCTACAACTGCTATAAACTCCATAGCAAAGGGAGAGGCACTAAAGAAACCAAAGGCTCTTGCTATAAGATAAATACCTGCTGCAACCATTGTTGCTGCGTGTATTAAAGCAGAAACAGGAGTGGGACCCTCCATCGCATCAGGTAGCCATGCGTGGAGAGGGAACTGAGCACTCTTACCCATTATTCCCATAAAAATCAATATCGCTGAGATCGTTAACAAACTCTGACTCACTGCTGGTGACTTACCTAACTGATTAAGCACTCCAAAGTCTAAATTTCCAAAACTAACAAGAAGAATTAAGAGCCCAACAAAAAATCCAAAGTCTCCAAATCTGGTCATAACGAAGGCTTTCTTGGCTGCGGCAGCAGCTTCAGGTTTATAAAACCAGAAACCTATCAATAAAAATGATGCGGCGCCAACAAGCTCCCACCCAAAGAAGGCTTGCAAGAGAGTAGGGGATACAACAAAAAGCAACATTGCCCATGAAAAAAGAGAAAGCCAGGCATAATATCTTGAGAGACCTTTCTCTCCATGCATATAACCCCAAGAGTATATATGGACAAGTAAGCTTACAACACAGACAACTATCATCATCCCTAAAGTAAGTGAATCAAAGAGGATACCAAACTTAAGGTTAAAATAATCTGTTATTAGCCAGGTAAAATAGTAGGTCTCTGCTTTAACACCATATATGTTCTTGAAATATAGTATAAAAGTTATTATTGTAGAGACTGATATGGCCAATATTGCGACAATGGCTGATAAGGTTTTGTTACTCCTTGTAAATATTCCAATTATAAATATAGAAAGGAAGGGAGCAAACAAAGCTATGGCTGAAAGCAAAATATTCTGACTCATATCTACCCCTTTAACTCGTTAAGATTTTCTACATCAATTCCCTTATAATGTTTGAAAGTTAGGAATATTAATGCTAAAGCTATAGTAGTTTCTGCAGCAGCCAAGGCAATTATAAAGATTGCTATGACCTGACCTAAAGCATGGCCATCTGCTACAAACCTGTTTATCGCTAATAGATTTAGTGTCACACCATTTAATATTAATTCTATACAAATGAGCATAATAACAAGATTTCTTCTAATAAATACCCCGACCAGCCCTAAAGAAATTAAAATCAGGCTCAAAAGCAGATACGGAAATAAGCTTCCTGCCATATTAATCCTCCCTCTTAGCTAAAACTATGGCTCCCAAAATAGCAACAAGTAATATAAATGAGATTATCTCAAAGGGCACTGCCATCTTTGTGGCAAGCATATAGCCAACTTGTTTAATTGTTCCCTTCGCTTCCCCTAATGTAAATTTTGCATCCCCATACTTGGCATACAAGAGTGCGAAAAAAACGATAAAAAAGGCAAATGATGTAGCGACACCTATCAACACTTTATATATATTAATCTTTTTTGGCTGAACAGTAACAGGAGGAGAGAGCATAATAACAAAGATAATAGCAACCGATATAGCGCCAACATATACCAAGACCTGCAGTGCTGCGATAAACTCATAGCCTAAAAATATATACATACCAGCGATTGAGAAAATAGAACAGGCCATTGCAAGGGCATTATAGATAGGCTTTTTTAGAAAAACAGCTAACACTGCAAAAAGAGTAATAATTAACCAGAAGATAATAAATACAATATCAGTAAACATTTTTTTCTCCTAACTTGTCTAACCTTAAAATTAAGTCTTCTTTTTTTCTCGTTGCTACTTCGTACTCAATTGAGTGCTCTATTGCATCAACTGGACAACTATCAACGCAAAGTCCACAATATATACATAAGCCTAAATCTACGTAAAACTCGGAAAGTTGTTTTTTCTTAGAACCCTCTGGAACAAAGGTAACTAATTTGATTGCATAGGCAGGGCAGATCTTCTCACAGTTTCCACAGGCAATGCATTTTAATGCCCCTTCATCATTTCTTTTCAGCCTTATGCTACCTCTATATCTATCAGCTATCTTTTTCTTCTCATGGGGGTATTGCAAAGTTACGGGCTTTTTGAATAGGTAGGATAACGAAAGAGCAAGACCCTTTATAACTGTTTTTATGCCTATATTAACCTTACTAAAATAAGAAGCATCCATCTTAGCTTTCTCCTAAAAAAGTTTCATAAAAAAAGTAGTAACAAGCAGATTAATAAGCGCCAGTGGGACAAGGAACTTCCAACAAAAATTCATTAATTGGTCAGGTCTTAGCCTAGGAAAAGCCCATCTTACCCAGATTATAAAAAACACAAGGGCATAAGTTTTTATAAAAAACCACACAATAGGAGGTAAGACTGGCCCCCTCCATCCACCAAGAAATAGCGTCGTCGCCATGGCTGAAATAAGAAAAATATTTGTATATTCTGCCATAAAGAATACAGCAAACCTCATCCCTGAATACTCTGTGTGAAATCCAGCAACAAGCTCTGACTCTGCCTCAGGTATATCAAAGGGAGTTCTGTTAAGTTCAGCAATAGCAGATATAATATAGATCACAAAGGCTATAGGCTGAACTAAAACAATCCAGTATTTAGACTGAAAGTTTACAATATCCGAGAGTTTTAAGCTTTGGGTAATAATTACAACTGATAAAATACTAAGTATAATAGGTATCTCATAGGCTATAGACTGGGCTATGCTTCTTACAGCTCCCATCAAAGAGTATTTATTGTTTGATGCCCACCCAGCCATAAAAATTCCTATAGTTGCTATACAGGATATGCTGAAAAAGTACAATAAACCAATATTTAAATCCTTTACCTGAAGCTTATCAGAAAAGGGGATAACAACAAACATAAGAAGAGTTGGGAAAAAAGCTAAATAAGGAGCTAATGCAAAAAGCTTCTTATCAACGCCTTTAGGGGTAATAATCTCTTTTGCGATAAGTTTTAAACCATCTGCTGCACCTTGTAAAATACCATGAAAGCCGACCTCCATAGGTCCTAATCTCAGCTGTATGTGTCCCGCAACCTTTCTTTCCAACCACGTTGCGAATAAGGCATTTATCGTAAATACAATCATAACACCTGCAATACTCAAAATAACCTTTGCTATCATACTATCTGCCAATATCGACAAGTCCACTTCTCCCTCCTTATCTGTCAATCTCTGGGATAACTACGTCTATACTTCCAAGTATTGCAACAACGTCTGATATTTTATTACCTGGAAGCATGGTATCTAATATAGAAAGATTAGAGAAGGCAGGGTCTCTTAGTTTAAACCTATAGGGGTTTGCTGAACCATCACTTACTAAATATACACCGAGCAACCCTCTCGACGTTTCTACTGCAAAATAATACTCTCCTTCTGGTAACTTAACTATTTTAGGTGCCTTCTCTGCATATGGACCTTCAGGAATACCACTAACAGCCTGTTCTATAATCCTAACGGATTGTAAAACCTCTCTCATTCTAACCTTATATCTATCATAACAATCACCCTTTTCCCCTAAAGGGATATCGAAGTCAAACTTTGGATAAATTGAGTAGGGTTCATTCTTTCTTATATCGTAACTAACACCAGACCCTCTCGCAACAGGACCTGTTAATGAATAGTTCACCACATCTTCTTTTGATATAAAACCTATATCTTTAACCCTTTCTAAAAATACTATGCTTTCAATCAATGTCTCCGTATCAGCCATTCTTCCCTTTATCATCTTTAAAAAGTCTTCAAGCATCTTGAAAAACTCTGGTGTTAGATCGTCGGCAACCCCACCAACCTTAAAATAGTTATTGGTCATTCTTTGACCAGTAACTTCTTCAAACATATCCATAATTTTCTCTCTTGCATCGAACAACCAAAGAAAAGGAGTAAAGGCCCCTAGATCCAACAGAAATGCCCCGGCCCATAATAAATGTGAGCCAATTCTGTTTAATTCAGCCATTATAACTCTAATGTATTCAGCTCTCTCTGGTACTTTTATACCTAAAGCCTTTTCCATACAACCTACATATGCCCATTCAAAAAGCATAGAAGAGACATAGTCAAACCTATCCATAACTGGCATCATCTGAACATAGGTCTTACTCTCTGCCATCTTCTCGACACCACGATGGGCATATCCTAATACAGTCTCAGAGGATATAACATTCTCTCCTTCCACCCTAAGGACAACTCTCAACACTCCGTGAGTGGAAGGGTGCTGGGGACCCATATTTACATAAAAATCTTTCAAGATATGTTTTTCTGTATCCATCTTTATTCCTCTTCTGCTTTCCAAGATTTTAATAGAGGGAAACCCTCCATACCTTCAGGAGTAAGTAGCCTTTTTAAGTTTGGATGATTTAAGAATTTAATACCAAAGAAATCATATATCTCTGACTCAAACCATTCGGCACTTTTAAAGAAAGACGTCGACGAAGGAACATCCTCATTATAGTCAACATCCAGATATATAGCTATTCTATGAACTATTTGCATTTTGTTAAAAATATATATCAATCTTATCTTGTCTTTCTTATCAACGGCCGTAATGGTCTCAAGAAAATACCCTTGTTCTTTCAAATTTTTTATTATATCAAGAATGTCATCTTTCTTCTTTATTAAAAAGGAATGGTTAAAACCGTTTTTATCGTAACTTTGCTCTAAAACTTCTTTTTCGTAATTATCAAACAATGAAATAGCAGGCATTTTATCTACCCTCTTTTATTTTCTTCTGAAGTTCCAACAATCCATAAATTAAAGCCTCTGGTCTTGGCGGACAACCAGGTACATACACATCAACTGGCAAGAATGAATCTACACCTTTTACAACACCATAGGCATTCTTTGAAAAAACCCCACCGGAGATGGCACAGGCTCCTAATGCTATAACATATTTTGGTGCAGGCATTTGCTCATAAAGGGTTTTAACCCTTGGTGCCATCTTTTTCGTAACAGTGCCTGCAACAATCATTAAATCTGCCTGACGGGGTGATGGTCTAAAAACACCTGCTCCAAATCTATCTAGATCGAATCTTGCAGCCCCTGCAGCCATCATCTCTATAGCACAACAGGCAAGACCAAAGGTAGCTGGCCAGAGGGAGTTTTTTCTTGCCCAGTTCAATACATCCTCAAGGATTGCAAACTTAACATTATGAACATAGGAAACCTCTACTTTTTCGATATCTTTTACCATTCAAACACTCCTTTTGCCCAAGCATAAATTAGAGCGAAAGCAAGAATTCCAACGAAAAGAACGATCTCAAACCAGAATATTAAACCTGTTAGGTCTTTAAAAACAATAGCCCACGGTATAAGAAAGAATACCTCAACATCAAAGGCTACAAAGAGGAGAGCAACAAGATAATATCTAACATTAAATTGTATCCAAGCATCGCCAATAGGCTCTTCACCGCATTCATAGGTGGTAAGCTTCTTCTCCCCAACCCCCCTTGGCGCTATTAACTTTGGAACTATCGTGACTATTGAAACAAATATTACACTTAAGATGCTGAAAAGAAAGACGTAAGAATAGCTTTCTAACACAAATCCTCCCCCCCCGAGAAAAATAAAAAATACCTTATTGCAAATATCATAAAAAAAAAGGTATTGTCAATAAAAATTATTTTTTTAATGTATTTTTTAACAACTAAGCGAAACTTTTCTTTTCAAAATTTACTTTTGCTATAAATTAAAGTCAAAATAACAGCAAAAAAAAATTCATTGAAAAAAATTTTAGTTATAATCATAATAACTTTAATTATGCATAGGTTTGACGAGATTAGAAAGCTTGCCAAAGATAGGGATGCAATAATACTTGCTCACAACTATCAAAGACCAGAAGTTCAAGATATTGCTGATTTTGTAGGAGATTCTTTAGAGTTAAGCACAAAAGCAAGAGATTGTAAAGAAAAGGTTATTGTATTTTGTGGTGTTCATTTCATGGCAGAGACCGCAAAAATTTTATCTCCAGACAAAAAAGTAATTATCCCCCGTTATGATGCAGGATGTCCTATGGCTGATATGGTTACTGGAGAGGCTCTTAGATTAGAACGAGAGAAATATCCTGATTATAAAGTAGTAACCTATGTTAACTCCACAGCAGAGGTAAAAGCATTAAGTGATAGTTGTTGCACATCCTCAAATGCAATAAAAGTTGCTGAAAATATTGATGCTGATAAGATACTTTTTGTACCTGACAGGAATTTAGGACACTATGTTTCTCGCTTTGTTAAGAAAAAATTTATCTTTTGGGAGGGTTTTTGCCCTACCCATGAGAGACTAACAAAAGAAGAAATAAAAAAACGTAAGGAGGAGTATCCAGAAGCTAAAGTGTTGGTCCATCCAGAATGCAGACCTGAGGTTGTGGATTTAGCTGATAAAGCCTTAAGTACCTCTGGCATTATAAAGTTTTGCAAAGAAGACCCATCAAATATATTTATCATTGGAACAGAGGAGGGGATAATTCATAGACTAAAAAAAGAAAGCCCCAATAAAACCTTTATTCTTGCATCACCAAAACTTATATGTCCAAATATGAAACTTACATCTCTCGAAGACCTCTACAGCTCTTTGCTTAATTTGGAGCCAGAAATTCATCTATCTACCAGCATTATTGAGAAGGCAAAAAGGTCTCTGGAAAGGATGTATGAGCTTACGAAATAATTTTTTTAAATTTAGATTACCAATACTAATTATTATCATTTTATCACTATCAGTTTTAACCTTTTCTTGCAAAAAAAAGACATCAACCCAAAGTGATGATAAAAGGCTTAACGTAACTGTAACAATATTCCCCATATACGATTTTACAAAACATATAGGCAAAGATATGATCAATATTAAAACACTCCTCCCAGCAGGAGTTGAGATGCATAGCTTTGAGCCTAAACCAGAGGACATCTTAAAGATTAACAAATCTGACCTATTTCTTTACTTAGACAAAAACCTTGAGATATGGGCATCAAATGTCATTAAAGGTTTAGACAACAAAAATCTTGTCATAAAAGAGATTGGTCATGGTATCAAGTTCGAAAAGATTGGCGATGGCCATAGGCATAGTCATGATAATCATCATACAAGCTTAGACCCTCACATCTGGTTAGACTTTGAGAGAGCAAAGATAATGGTTGACAATATCGCAATGGCTCTTATGGAGATAGATAAAGCCAATGCTGAATTTTATAAAAAAAATGCATCTGAATATAAACAAAGGTTAGAAAATCTTGACAGAAAATATTTTGATTCATTAAAAAACTGTGAGATAAGACATCTCGTTCATATCGGACACTTTGCCTTTGGCTACCTCACTCGAAGATACGGCCTAACCTACATTACCGCTTATAAAGGGCTATCTCCTAATGAAGAACCCACACCTAAAGAAATAGCGGGGCTACTTAAAGAAATAAATAAACTAAATATTAGTCATCTTTTTTATGAAGATTTTATATCCCCAAGAATGGCAGAGATTATATCTAAAGAGACCAACACAAAATTGCTTAAATTAAATGGAGGACACAACGTTACAAAAGATGACTGGGATAAAGGAATAACCTACATAGATTTGATGGAAAGAAACCTAAGTAGCATCAAAGAAGGGTTGAGATGTCAGTAGTTGATGTTGAAAAAATATCAGTCAATTATGATGGCACTTTAGTTTTTAAAGATGTCACCTTTTCCATTGAAAAAGGAGATTTTATAGCACTTACTGGTCCCAATGGTTCTGGCAAGAGCACCCTCGCAAAAGCAATACTTAGTCTGATTGAGATATCGGCAGGTAGTATACAAATTTTCAGTAAAAACTTAAAAAACTTTAACGAATGGAACAAGGTGGGATATGTCCCTCAAAAAATTACTCTTAGCCCCTTTTTCCCTGCCTCAGTATCAGAAGTTGTTAGGATGGGGCTTTTATCACTTAAGGATATGTCTTTTAACAAAAAACAGAAGAAAATTGAAGAAATTCTAGCCTTGCTAAACATTGATGATATTAAATCAAGAAATATCCTTGAGCTTTCTGGAGGTCAGTTTCAGAAGGTTGTGATAGCAAGAGCAATGGTGTCTGACCCAGAGCTTCTTATATTAGACGAACCAACAACTGCCTTAGACCCCGATACAAGAGAGAAATTTTTCGATATTATTCACAACCTAAATAAAAACAATAATGTGACCATAATCCTAATAACACACGACACGGCAAGTGCTGGTAAATATGCAAAAAAACTAATGTATTTTGATAGAAAGATTATCTTTTATGGAACCTTTGAAGATTTTTGCAAGTCTGAACAAATGTCTAATTATTTTGGCTATGGATCTCAACATATTATATGTAACAGACATTAATGGTGATAATAACAGCTAAGAGGTCTTTGTGATTTTATCTGAGCTTTTAAGCTACGGTTTCTTCCAAAGGGCATTAATTGCAGGTATTTTAGTAGCAATACTATGTTCTTCCTTAGGCATGTTTCTCGTGCTTAGGAGACTTTCATTAATCGGAGATGGGCTTGCCCATCTTACATTCGGTAGTGTCGCTATAGGTATGTTTTTGAGAGTCTATCCTCCTTATATGGCAATCCCTCTCTCTCTTTTGGGAAGTTTAGCTATAATGAGAATAATGGAGAAGGCTCGTATTTATGGTGACTCGGCTATTGGTATAATATCGTCAGCAGGAATCGCCATAGGAATCATTATTACCAGTATCTCAGGTGGTTTTAATGTAGATCTATTTAGCTACCTTTTTGGAAACATACTTACTATAAGAAAAGATGAGATTATAATCACTCTTTTTCTTACCATTTCTGTACTTTTATTAATTTATATCTTCTACGATGAGCTAATCGCTACTTCCTTTGATGAAGATTTAGCCAAAATCTCTGGTATCAACACAAAAAAAATAAACAATCTTCTAATTCTCATTACAGCCTTTACAGTAGTCATCTCTATGAGGGTTGTTGGGATTCTTTTGGTCTCATCTTTTCTAATCTTGCCAAATGTCTCAGCACTGCAAATAGCTAAAAATTTTCGCTCAGCAATCTTTATTTCTTCCTCAATAGCCATTCTTGCTGTTGTTTTAGGAATAATAATCTCCTTTGTTTTCAACCTGCCTGCAAGTGGGAGTATAGTTCTTGTTAACCTTGTCTTCTTTATTCTTTCGCTTACCCTAAGGCGTTTTTTTCTCCAACAGCACTAACATTAATCTTTGAAAAGATAGATGTCAATTTCTAAAACCAATAACTGGGGCTGGTATCCTACCACCTCTTTTTACGAATATCTCAGGAGAAAAGTTGTTAACAGGCATAACTGGCGCCTCTCCTAAAAGTCCACCAAAGGATACATATTCACCAATTTTTTTATTATAGGCTGGTATGATTCTTACACCTGTTGTTTTGTTATTTGCCACCCCTATTGCCGATTCATCAGCAATAATGGCAGAAATTATCTCATTTGATGTATCTCCTGGTATCACAATCATATCAAGCCCAACAGAACAAACAGAAGTCATAGCCATAAGCATTTCCATATTTAAACTACCTTTTTTAACAGCATCAACCATTCCTCTATCTTCACTTACAGGGATAAAAGCACCACTTAACCCCCCAACAGAGGAAGACGCAAAAAGTCCTCCTTTTTTCACCGCATCATTTAAGATAAAAAGAGCCGCTACAGTACCAAAAGAACCTGTGCTTTCAAGTCCCATGGCCTCTAATATCTCAGCAACACTATCACCAACCGCTGGGGTCGGTGCCAGTGATAAATCAAGTATTCCAAAAGATACACCCAGCCTTTTGGCTATCTCCTTCCCCACAAGCTCTCCAGCTCTTGTTATCTTAAAAGCCACTTTTTTAATATTTTCAGCCACTTCACCTAAATTTGCATCTTTACCCAACTTTTTTAAGGCATACTTAACAACACCAGGTCCTGATACGCCAACATTAATAGTACATTCAGGCTCACCTGGCCCATGAAATGCTCCTGCCATAAAGGGATTATCTTCCACGGCATTAGCAAAAACTACTAATTTTGCGCAACCTATACTATCTCTATCTTTTGTCTTAAAGGCGATATCTTTTATTATTCTTCCCATTTTTAAAATAGCATCCATGTTTATACCGGACCTTGTTGAAGCTACGTTTACAAAAGAGCAGACCTTATCTGTTTGAGATAAGACATCTGGCAACGATTCTATTACAACCCTATCTGTTTCAGTTTCACCTTTATGAACGAGGGCACCAAAGCCACCTATAAAATCAATCCCCAGCTCACTGGCTATTTTATCGAGATTAGTAGCTAAATCTAATAGTTCATCTATACCTTTAGCTGGATAGAAGAGGGAAACAGGCGTTATAGAGATTCTTGTATTAACTATAGGCAATCCATACTTGTTCTCTAAAGATACAGCCTCTTTCTTTAAATTTTTTGCTAACCTACATATTTTCTCGTAAACCTTCTTATTGGTTATAGTGGCAGAGCTATCAGAACAGTCAAAGAGGCTTACTCCCATAGTTATAGTTCTGATATCCAAATTTAAATCTTCAATCATTCTTATAGTTTCTAAAATTTCCTCTGGAGCTATTCTCATTAGCTATATCCTGTGCATATAATTAAATAATTCCATATCATGGGCAGTAATCTTCATGCCCAGTTCTACAGATTTTTCATCTAACTTTTTTCTCAACTCTACTAAGTCGATCTTAGCACCCTTCATATCTACAAGCATTATCATAGCAAAAATATTGCCTTTTAAAATTTTTTGGGTAATATCTTCAATATTAATGTTATTGTTTGCCAATAAGTTTGATATGCTTGCAACTATTCCTACCCTATCCTCACCTAAAACTGTTATTACAACTTTGCTCTCCATACCAAAACCCCATAGTAAAAAGTTTAATTTTCATAAACATTATAACATTTAAAGAGCCTTTTATGACTATAAAATTTTGTTAAGAGAATCAGAAAAGAAGCGATCCTACTTTTTTAAATTGAAGGTTGCTTTTTTTCAATCTATTGCTTTTTCTTTTTAAGACATCTTCAATTGTTTTCTGGCATATTATTGAGGCATCACTTCAAATTGACTTTAGTAGTAAAAATTGTTTAAATTATTACTATTAGGTGGCCTTATGAACGGTTGCATGAAGTGTGAGATAATCTCAAGAATCTGTAGCCAAAAACAAGATATATACCTTTCAACAAAAGAGCCTTTTCTATTAACCAAAATATGTGAGATGCTTTATTCGACAGGCTTTCTCTTTTCAAACTTAATAGATGTAATTCTTGTAAAAGACTTTAATTTTAGTGACCTAATTAACACATTACATAAACAAGATAACTTAACAGACGCCGAAAGAGACAGTATAATGATCTTACCTCTTTGCCCTGGTGAGACTTTATTGCCTCAGCATCTTTTTTCAGCAAAAACATTGAATTCATGGTTTGAGCTGCTCAACTCAAAAGATATCCTCTATATAATAAAAAATCGTTCAATTACTACCTATTGTCAGCCCATAGTTACAGCAAAACAGCTTAATGTATATGCCTATGAGTGTCTAAGTAGAGGAGTAACTGAAGATGGAAGCCTTATATACCCATCAGAGTTATTCACCAAAGCTAATGTTATGGGCCTTTTGTTTGCTCTTGACAGAATAGCAAGAGAAGTATCTTTGGAGAGTTGTCATAGCAAAGGTTTAACGAAAAACAAAATCTTTATTAACTTTCTACCAACTGCTATTTACAACCCACAAGAATGTCTTAAAACAACTCTCATGACTGTAGAAAGACTCGATCTCGATCCTAATAAAATAGTTTTTGAAGTTGTGGAATCAGAAAGAGTTGACAATTTAAAACACCTCAAAAATATATTTGATTACTATCAATCTTTGGGGTTCATGATTGCCCTTGATGATTTTGGCACCGGCTATTCTTCATTAAAAATGCTTGATGTCTTGACTCCAAATTACGTAAAAATAGATATGCACTTTGTAAGAAATATACACTTAGATCACTTCAAGCAAGAAGTCATAAAGGCAATAGTATCAATTGCAAAGAGTAAAAATGTAAAGACCATCGCCGAGGGTATCGAAAGCTATGATGAGTATTTAAAAGTAGTTGAACTAGGTGTTGATTTATTGCAGGGATACTTTTTTGCAAGACCTGAACCAAATATAAATCCAGATATCTATAAACCAGAGGCAGTAAACAATTTTGTATAAACCTAAAGTAATTGTTAAACTGAAATTTCTTTAATATTTAAAATCTTAAGCGGGCTTTTAAATTTTCTTGACTAAAATAAAATATGTTCATATAATAACTATCTATTTTTTTAATTTTTGAAGGAGGATGAGAGTTGGCAAGTAAAAGAAATAAGTCGGCAATGAAAAGAGAAAAACAGAATTTGAAAAGAAGAATGAGGAATAAATCTGTCAAATCCGCTATTAAGACCGCTATAAAGAAGACAGTACAGTTGATCGAGGCAAAAGACTTAGATTCTGCAAAAAGTGCCTTTATAAAGGCAGAAAGTCTTCTTCACAAGGCAGCAGTTAAGGGGATAATACACCCTAATAACGCTTCAAGAAGAACATCAAGACTTGCAGAGAAGCTTACTAAAGCTGCTAAGGCATAATAACAAGATTGCTTATTATAATTGATGATATCTCATGGGCAGCTTTCTCAATAGAAAGTTGCCTTTTTAACTCACCATCAGTTAAACCTTTAACTTCATAGTTATAATTAGGTGTTAATCTAAAGTTTTTCAAGATATTTTCTTTGTCTTTATCGACAGCATAAATCTTAATGTTTGCCTTTACAGTAAGGTTATATATATTTGCCACATCTCTCTTGTCAAAGGATATGGGGTCAGATTTTATCTCTATAATATCAACACTAATCTTAATGTTCTCACCTATTTCTGTAACATTACCACCTCTTTTTATAATGTCTGTCTCTATAACGTTCTTGAATATATGGGTTATACCTACTTCATAGGAGCTGTTGTTAACATCAACCCTTATTAGCTTTCCTGCAAGGTTTTTCTCTTCCAGCCGTTTTATCTCTGTAGAACAAGCAAACAGAACGATAAGAAGGATCAAATAATAATATTTACAAGTTTTTTTGGTACCCATATTGTTTTTTTGATATCACCTTTTATATATTGCTTTATTTTTTCATCTTTGAGTATAATCTCTTCCATCTCCTTTTCACTGGTTGTAGCTGGAAAATCGAGTTTCCCTCTCACTTTACCATTAATTTGTATCACTATGGTTATAATTTCCTCTTCTATCAATGACTCATTATATTCTGGAAACTTCTCAAAAAAGAGACTCTTTTTGTTGCCCATCTTCTCCCATAACTCTTCAGCAATAAAGGGGGTGAAGGGATAAAGAAGAGTTATTAAACTTTTAATGGCAAAAGACATAGCCTTGCGGATCTCTAAATCTTCTTTTTTCTCAACGTTATATAGGTAGTTAACAAGCTCCATTATACTGCTTATGGCTGTGTTAAAATGAAATCTCTTAAGGGCATCTTCACGAACTCTTTTTATGGTTTTATGGGTCATCCTAATTATATCTCTAGCTACCTTGTTGCTTAAGTTCACATCAACCACATCCTTGATAAGATGCTCTTCCCATAAATGATAGAGTCTCCATACTCTCTGGATAAACCTGTTGCAGCCCTCAACTCCCCTTTCTGCCCAATCTAAATCTTTTTCAGGTGGTGCCGCAAATAGACAAAAAAGCCTTAAAGTGTCGGCACCATACTCACTGACAAGGTCATCAGGATCTACTACATTTTTTTTCGATTTAGACATCTTCTCAACACGACCTATAATTACCTCTTTATCACAATGTTTACAGTATCTTTTTGTCTCTTTTTCTATAGCTTCTTCTGGAAAGAGGTAGCCATGTTCCTCACATTTATAGCTTTCCATACAGACCATGCCCTGGGTTAGGAGATTTATAAAGGGCTCATCAAAATTAAGCATGCCTAAGTCTCTTAGAACTTTGACATAAAATCTTGAGTACAAAAGATGCAGTATGGCATGCTCAACACCACCTATGTACTGATCTACTGGTAACCAGTAGTCAACCTCTTCTTTATTGAACATGCCTTTGTCATATCTTGGGGAGGCAAATCTAATAAAATACCAAGAGGATTCAACAAAAGTATCCATAGTGTCAGTATCCCTTCTTGCTTTACCACCACATTTAGGACAGTCAACATTAATAAATTCAGAAAGTTCTGCAAGTGGAGAGCCACCTTTGCCAGTGATGTTTACATTTTCAGGTAAGATGACAGGCAAGTCCTTTTCTTGTACTGGCACCATACCACACTTTTCACAATAAATTATTGGTATTGGTGCGCCCCAATATCTTTGTCTTGAGATACCCCAGTCTCTTAATCTATAATTGGTTGTTCTTTTCCCAATACCTTTTTTTTCGAGGTAATCAGCTATTTTATCTTTAGCTAATTCGTTAAAGAGACCATTAAACTCACCTGAGTTTATAAGTATACCTTGACCAGTATAGGCTTCTTTTAGTTCTTCTACCTTTAAAGTACTGCCTTCTGGTTGAATAACTACAACAATTGGCAGATTGTATTTTTTTGCAAACTGAAAATCTCTCTCATCATGGGATGGAACAGCCATTACCGCACCTGTTCCATACTCCATCAATACAAAGTTTGCTACATAAATAGGCATCCTCCAGCCAGTTACGGGGTTTATACAGTAGCTACCTGTAAAAACGCCCTCCTTCTCATACTCTGCCATCTGTCTCTGAAGTGCTGTTAAATTTTTTGCCTTCTCTATATATTTTAAAACATCCTGTTCTTCCTTCTTGCCTTTACATAGTTTAGGGATAATGGGGTGTTCGGGAGCCAAGCTCATAAAGGTTGCACCAAATAGTGTATCCTGCCTTGTTGTAAATACTGTGATCTCTCCGTCACCGGTCTCAAGGGGAAACTTTATCTCACAACCATAACTTTTCCCAATCCAGTTTTTTTGCATAAGTATTACCTTCTCTGGCCAACCAGTTAGCTTATCACAATACTCAAGCAGTTCTTCGGTATACTGAGTAATTTTGAAAAACCATTGATCTAACTCTTTTATCTCTACTTTTGAGCCACACCTCCAACACTCACCGCCTTCCACCTGCTCATTGGCAAGAACAGTATTACAGGATTTGCACCAGTTTACTGATGATTTTTTCTTATAGGCCAAGCCTTTTTCGAGCATCTTAATGAAAATTAGTTGTTCCCATTTATAATATTCGGGTCTACATGTAGCAAGCTCTCTATCCCAATCATAGGAAAAGCCAAGCCTTTTTAGTTGTTTTTTCATAAATTCTATATTCTCATAGGTCCACTTAGCGGGATGGACACCTTTCTCAATTGCTGCGTTCTCCGCAGGAAGTCCAAAGGCATCCCAACCCATAGGATGTAAGATGTTGAAGCCATCCATCTTTTTTAACCTTGCTACTACATCTCCTATGGTATAGTTTCTTACATGTCCCATATGAATCTTTCCAGAAGGATAGGGGAACATCTCCAGAACATAATATTTGGGCTTATCTTTATCTACTTCTGATTTATAAATCTTTTCTTTTTCCCATCTCTCTAACCACTTTTCTTCAATGGCGTGGGGGTTATATCTCACTTCCATTTAGCTCCTCCATAAAAATGATGCTATTAATTTTTATCATAAGAGGGGATTTTAAACAAGGTTTTTTGACTTAAATCAATGTTTCTCTTTATCTATTTCTGATATTATTTAAACATGAAAAAATTACTCATCCTTTTGATTTTACTCACAGCTTCACCTTCCTATTCCTTTGAGTGCAAGGTATGTCATAGTAAGAACCCAAAGATGGTATCTATGCACAGTGCACTTAATTTTAAAGATTGTTTTACCTGC
Organism: uncultured Pseudomonadota bacterium; assembly: GCA_964540515.1. Classification (GTDB taxonomy): domain Bacteria; phylum CALINM01; class CALINM01; order CALINM01; family CALINM01; genus JAOAGA01. The sequence continues at coordinate 95,215 of CAZIMS010000001.1, forward strand.
CACAGACCAGGGATGATAAAGAGGAACAATCTCTCTGAACAGATGAAGAGTGATGAGAGATGTATCAAGTGTCATAACAGATGATACAAAAGAAGGAGGAAAAAATGGCTATAGAAAGTTATTTAGCTAAACCTCTTAACTTGAAGAATCTTATCAATTATCAAAATGATGCTATAGTAAGTAAAGAGATTTTTAAAAAGACTACAGGAACTTTAACGGTTTTTGCCTTTGATAAAGGACAGGGACTTAGCGAACATTCTGCACCCTTTGATGCAACAGTTATTATATTAGAAGGCTCTGCAAAAATATATATAAACAAAGAGCCCAAAGTAGTTAAAGCTGGCGAGTTGATTATCATGCCAGCTAATGTTTCTCACTCTCTTTCAGCAGAAGAGCCATTTAAGATGCTACTTATTATGATTAAGGGGTAAGAGTTATATGTCTTTTTAAAAAGGCATCGACCTGCTCATAAGGTAGTGCACCTGCTGTCTGACCAATTATCTCCCCATTTCTTAAGAGTATAAGAGTAGGGACTCCTTTTATAGAGAATTTCTGGGCTATTTCTGCATTTTTCATTACATTTACTTTAGCAACCTTAACTATGCCTTTCCAATTTCTTGCTATCTCATCCAACACGGGATTTAATTTTATACAATAGGGTCAAGTAGGTGACCACAAATCGAGCAAGATATATCCACTATAGTTCTCTACCTCCCTATAATATTCTTTAAAATCTAACTCGATTGGCTTGTCTAATATAGAAAGAAGAGTATTACATTTTCCGCATCGAGGATTTTGATGAATTTTTTCAAAAAATACCTTGTTTAATACTCCACAGTTACTACACTTTATAATTGTACCTTTCATTTTATACCTCTAGTTATGCGATACTCAATCTTTACCACCAATAGTCATTGCCGGGATAAAGAGGCTCGGTTGTCCATCTCCTACTGGTACACCTTGTCCTTCCTTACCACAGGTTCCTATAGCGGTACCAAAATCATTACCTACCGCCTCTATGTCCATCAAAACTCTTGGGCCATTTCCAATAATACTCAAATTTTTAAGAGGATAGGCAATCTCGCCGTCTTCAATGAGAGAACCATCTTGTATCTCAAAGATAAAGTCTCCTGTAAGAGTATTAACCTGCCCTCCTCCCATCTTTTCAACATAGATACCCTTTTTTATGGTACTTATTATATCACTGACATTATCATTACCCGGCATGATATATGTATTTGTCATCCTTGGATAGGGTTTATAGTTATAGCCCTGTCTTCTACCATTGCCTGTTGAGTTCTTCTTGTGTTTGTATGCATAAAATTTATCATAGAGATAATTAACAAGTACACCTTTCTCAATTAAAATAGTCTCTTGAGATGTTACTCCTTCATCGTCACAATAAAAACTACCCCAGGAGTTTTTTATTTTTCCACTATCAACTACAGTAATCTTATCATTTGCAACTTTTTCCTGTAACTTGTCCCCATAGGTAGAAACACCTTTATCTACCAGATCTATCTCAAGACCATGTCCCACTGCTTCGTGTATCAATGTACCACCTGCAGAAGAAGAGATGATTACAGGATATATTCCTGAAGGGCCATCTTTTGCAATTAGCTGTTTTATTGCCCTCTTTATACAATCACTTGCTAACTTATCAATATCTTCTTCAGTAAGCTCTTTGAAGGTATAGCCTTGACTTTCGTAAATTGATGCCTTTTCATTACCTCTTTTAATTGTTAAGTTTAAAAAAATCCTCTCTCCCATAGTTAATGACTCTGTCTTTTTTAGCTCGCTGTTAGCGATTAGATAGTTTTTTTTATACCTTTGAAAAAGAATATTTATATTAAGTAAGTTACCTATCTCGGATTTTATCTTATCTGAAAGATTTCTTACCTTATTGATAATCTCTTCTTTCTCTCTTTTAAAGTAAAACTCCTCTGAATATATCTTTTCTTCCAGAAAGCTAATCTTACCAAAACCATTTTCTGCATTTTTTATATGATTTTGTATCAAGTCTTTTTCAGGCATAAAATTAGTAGCAGAGAAAAAAACTTGACCCTCTTTAAAAGTTCTAAGAGATAGACCCTTGTCTCTTACTTGAAGACATTTCTCAATATTATCATTAAAAAGCTCAATGATTAGTGATTCTGTCTGCTCATGATAGACCTCGCTAAACTCACCAATATTTGTAATTTTAGATAAAATACTATCTATATCATAGTTAATCATAGAGCTCCTCCATTGTTTTAAAAGGAATGTTTTTGTTTATAAGTGCCAATAACTCTTTAAGATCTTTTTCATAGTAGGGTGAGACTATTAATTCCAAAAGAGGTATAGACTTATCAATCGTTCTCACCACACAAAATCTTTCTGAGACCTCAAGAATTGAGCAGAAAAAGACTATATCTTTCTTGTCCATAGTTATTAGGTATCTCATAGTGATATGGTATCAAAAAAAACTAAAAATTTAAATGGTAGTGATTTTAGCTTATAGATATGTTTTTAAGTTATTTCGTAGAGGATAAAAAAAGGGGGCTTTAAAGCCCCCTTATATTTTATTAGAATAGACCCTTTACTTTTCCAGTATTAACATCTACATCGATTCTTCTATAGGCTGGGTCAGATGCTGTACCAGGCATAAGCTTAATTGCGCCAGCAACTGGTACTATAAATCCTGCACCTTTGAAGACAAGAATATCTCTTACAAAGAGTTTCCAACCTTTAGGCGCACCTTTCAGGTTTGGATTATCAGAAAGACTTAAGTGGGTCTTAACCATACAGGTACCTAAGGTTGAAGACTCAGGATCTGCTTCCAATGCTTTAGCCTTAGCTAATGCCTCTGGAGAGTATTCAGCACCATCAGCACCATAAACATTTGTTGCAATAAGATTAATTCTTTCTCTAAGAGGAGTTGTAAGATCATAGAGGAACTTAAAGTCGTTGGGCTCGTTACAGGCATCTATTACTGCGTCGGCAAGCTCTAATGCACCTTCTCCACCATACTGCCAATGTTTAGATAGAGCAACTCTTGCACCTGCCTGTTCACAAAGTCTTCTAACTGCCTTAATCTCGTTATCTGTATCGGTATAGAAAGCATTGATACATACAACTGGATTAACACCTGCTTTCTTAACAATATTAATGCAATGTAGTAAGTTTTCAAAACCCTTCTCAACATAACCAACATTCTCTTTTGTATATTCTTCTGGTAGTGGTCTTCCAGGAACTGGTATTGGAGCGCCACCATGGCTCTTAAGCGCTCTAATTGTAGCAACGATAACTGCTGCGTTTGGCTTAAGACCAGAGTATCTGCATTTTAAGTTCCAGAATTTTTCAAAACCGATATCGGCTGCGAAGCCAGACTCTGTAACATTGTAATCGGCCAACTTTAATGCCACCCTGTCGGAGATAACAGAGGACTGACCAATTGCGATATTAGCAAAGGGGCCTGCATGGACAAAAACTGGCTGACCTTCAACAGTCTGAATTAAATTTGGATTTAATGCAGGAAGCATCCATGCTGTCATTGCTCCTGCAACATCTAAATCTTCACAGGTTACAGGCTTTCCAGACTTGCTATAAGCAACAACGATCTTTCCAATTCTCTCTCTAAAGTCTTTTAAATCCTTAGCTACAGACAAAATTGCCATGACTTCAGATGAAACGGCTATATCAAAACGGGACTCCATCATAAAACCGTCTTGTTTTCCACCTAGACCTATAATAATTTTTCTTAAAGCCTGTGCACAGAAATCCATTATCCAGCCCATCTGAACATTTCTTGCATCTACATCTAGTCTCTTAAGACCTCTCTTGGCAAGCTCTTCATCGGTGTAGTTGTATTCATGTTGCATCCTTGATGTCAATGCAACCATTGCAAGATTGTGGGCATTCATAATAGCATTAATGTCACCAGTAAAACCTAAGGAAAACTCTGTAAGGGGTATACACTGAGATAACCCACCACCTGCAGCAGAACCTTTAACATTCATTGTAGGTCCACCAGAGGGCTGTCTTATAGCGGCAACAACTTTTTTACCTCTTTTGCCCATTCCTTGAACAAGACCAATAGTTGTGGTTGATTTTCCCTCTCCTAATGGTGTTGGAGTAATAGCAGTAACATCAACATATTTACCATCAGGTCTGTCTTTTAATCTTTCAAGAACTTTCAGATAATCAACTTTTGCGATGTAGTGGCCATAGGGTAGCAACTCCTCATCAGTAAGACCTAACTCTTCAGCGATCTGCTTGATTGGCTTCATAGTCTTTTCGGCTTCTTCTGCAATCTGCCAATCCTTTAACTCACCTCTTCCCAACTTCTCAGTAAACTCTTTGTAAATAGACTCTGGTAATGGCATACAAACCTCCCTCTTGATAAAATTTTATAAGTTTAAAACCCTGGGGATTAACTAATTAGATAGCCTAAATAGCGTTTACCCCCCCAAAAAATATAATTGTGTTATCCTTTTACCATAACTTAAAAGCTAATACAAGTTTTTTTTATAACAAAATTTGGTATGATAATTTTTGTGAAAAAGATAGACCTCTGCTTTGTAAAAAATAGTTGGAACTACTATAGTTTAGCCACAATTTTTGCCTCAATAGAAGACTTCGAGTTTGTTAACCCCTTTATTATAAATTTCTCTGATATTAATAAATTCAGCTACAGTAATGAAACAGTCTTTTGTTTTTCTTTAAACTCCTTTTTTTATAAAAAGTATAGGGATTTTATCTCTTCTCTTATAAAGGCTTTTAAAGAAAGAGGAAAACATTTTTTTATTGCAGGTGGTCCCCACTGTCAAAATAACCCTTTATTATTACTTGAAGATGGCTTTGATGTTGTTGTTGTGGGTAGTGGAGAGAAAGCCATCAGAAAAATACTTGAAAATATTAGAGATAAAAAAGAGTTAATTAGGGTGGTCAAGGAAGAAGTATATGATATCAATGAATATAAACCTTTCCCTGTTAAATACTTCAAATATAAACCCATAGAGATAACGAGGGGCTGTCCCCATTGCTGCTATTTTTGTCAGACAAGTTATCTCTTCGGAACTAAAGTTCTTGAGAGGACAATCCCAAATATTCTTCATTATGTTGAGTTAGCCTTTAAGCGAAATATTAAGGACTTTCGTTTTATTTCTCCCAATGCCTTTTCATACGGTGCTTCTTCAAATAATCGCTTTGCCATTGAGGAGCTTTTGTCTTCAATTAGAAATGTAATAAAAGATAAAGGAAGAATCTTCTTTGGCACCTTCCCTTCGGAGGTAAGACCAGACTTTGTCACAGCAGAGTTGATGGATATATTGAGAAAATATGTAGATAATAGGAGGATTATAATAGGTGCCCAAAGTGGAAGTGACAGAATTCTTAAAATTTCCAACAGAGGACATGACGTTAAATCAATTGAAAATGCAATAGAAATAGTCATTAACTCGGGCTTTTCTGTAGAACTTGATATAATACTTGGGATGCCTGAGGAAACAGAAGAGGACACAGCAAAAACTTTTAATCTAATTCACAGATATAAAGATAAACCTGTAAGATTTCATCTTCATTATTTTATGCCCCTTCCAGGTACACCTTGGTTCAATAAAAGTCCTATTGAGTTAAACAAAAAATTTTTAGGAGAAATTGAGTATCTAACAGGATCCGGATTAGTCTGGGGAAATTGGAGAGATCAGAAAAGGGCTGTTGCAAAAAAATATTAAAAATATTATAATTTTTTAAAAATGCTATCAAAAATCAAGACTCCTATTGTAAAAAAGCTCTTTTTAATCTTAACAATCGCAATGTTCACACAGTTTTTCCTTTCCCTGTCATTAAATGTCTTTGGTTATTACGTGGACCTTAAAAATAGCATACAAAAAGGTATTGAAATTAAGATAGAAAAAATTAAGACATTTGTTGAAAGAATGACAACCTTAGGCATACCATTGGAAGATCTTCCGCCATTAAATGATGAGCTTGAGAAAGAAATAAAAAATGATCCAATTACCTTTTTAGCTATCCTTGATACAAAAGGATTAATTCTCTTTCATTCAGACCCAATTCTTATAGGCACAAAGTTGCCCCTTTACCTCGAAGAGCTATCCAGTTCAAAAGAGGTCAGTGCCATTGTGAGCCCTTACGGAAATATAAATATAATCTCACAACCTATACTTGACGGAAAGTCCACAAAAGTTGGTTATATATTGGGTGGTTACAAACCAGATTACCTCTACAAAAAGCTCTTTATGGTTTTCCTAAGAATGTCTTTTTCCTCTGCCTTGGCTGGTTTTCTTGGTTTTTTTCTTATTTACTTCTTCTACAGGAAAGAAGTAGCACTTCATTTAGATAAGTTCCTTTTGCAGGTCGAAAAGATAAAAAATGGTGTTTTTGAGGAGTTTGCCCTTTCAGAGGAGGAGAATGAGTTTAACGCAGTTTCTGAGGCGATGAATAAGATGGTTAGGGAGCTCAAAAAGATCTTCCATGAAAAAGAAGATCTCTTGGTAAAGCTCTACAAGGAAGAGGAAAAATTAAGAAAAATTATCGAAAAAACAGATATGGGTATCGCAGTAATAAAAGAAGATAACATTGTTTTTGCTAATCCAGGCTTTTATAAAATCTTTAACTTTAATGCCGAAAGTCAGATTATCGGACAGGATATAATGCGTTTTGTTCCTGATGACTCTGTAAATATTTTTAATGACATGATTAATCAAGTCTTAGAAAAAGAAGAAAATGTTCGCATAGATACAATCAAGTTTTTAGATAGTTCTTTGAACGAGATTTATTGTTCCTTAGAAGCAAACCTTTTAGAAACATCCGAGTGGGGTAGAAGGGTAATTAGTTTAACTTTTCAGAACATTTCAGAAAAAATAAAATTTGTAGAAGAGCTGAAGCAAAAAAATAAGGAGCTTGAAAATCTTATTAATAAATATCAAACTGCCCAACTTGCTTTGCAAATCTCAAATGAAAAATTAGAGAATGCCCTAATCGCTATAGAAAAAGCAAATGAAGAACTTAAAAAGGTAGATAGCTTAAAAGACGTCTTTTTTTCAACTATCTCACACGAGCTTAAAACGCCTATCTCTCTAATTCAAGGATACATAGGAATTCTAAAAAACGATCCTTCTTTAAAAAAATCTACTGTATCAGTCGATGTACTTGATGCTCTCGACAGAGCCTCTAAAAGACTCCTTAGTCTTACAGAAGAGATCCTGGAACTTTTAAAGATTAAGTCTGGCAAGATCACCCTTAATCTAAATCTAACCTCTGTAAAAACTTTAATTAATTCCATAGTTTCAGAGATTGAAGATTTCCTCAAGATGAAAAACATTGAGCTTATAATACAAAACTTGGATGATTTACCAATTATTAATGTTGACGCAAAAAGAATAGAGACTGTTTTTAGAAACATACTTATAAACTCAATAAAATTTACAAAAGAAGGTGGAAAGATTATTGTCTCAGGGTCGGTAGAAAATGATAATCAGATTGATTATGTTAAAATATCAATTAGGGACGAAGGTTGCGGTATCTCAAAATTCAATTTAGACAAGATTTTTAATGAGTTTTTTACCTTGCCTCCACCTCCATCGGTACCAAAAATTAAAAATCTAAAAGGTAGTGGCCTTGGTTTGTCTATAGCAAAGGGCGTAATAGAGGCCCACAAAGGTAAAATATGGGCAGAAAGCGATGGTTATGACCCAGATAATTTTCCTGGAGCCACTTTCTATATTATGTTGCCTGTAGTAGCTCAAATTTAGACATCTCTTTCTAACTGAAAAAATCTTTTAATGCCTTGATAATAATAGGAACTTCCATATCAGAGATTGTTCTAAAATCAAATACAGTATAGTCATCTTTTTGTCTTACGAGGATAGATGGATTATAGTTAAGAAAGAATTTTTTAGTTTTTACACTGTCCTTTTCTGACCTAAATCTGATTATGTAAGTCGGCATTGTTTTTAACGGAAGACTGCCACCGCCGAAGGTAGCTTGATCTTGTACTAACTCAAGAACCCCTATTTTTTTACATCTTTCAAGCTCTCTATAGACCTTTAATGCCCTCTTCTTGATTATCTTAAGATCAGTAAATATCATATCAATTACTGGAGACTTTGAGTAATCCTCAAGAGATAGGTAGTGAAAAATCCTTTCTAAATAATACAGGGTGAACTTGTCTGGTCTTATGGCTCTATATAAGGGATGCCTCTTCATCACCTCAATATATTTTTTAGATCCTAATATTGCCCCTCCCTGGCAGCCACCCAACAACTTGTCGCAACTAAATGATAGGATATCTACACCATCTTTTAATGTCTCTTCTATAACTGGTTCTTCTCTATCAACTTTTCTAATAATACCTAAGGCACCGCTACCAATATCATAGTATAAAGGCACATTGAATCTCTTCGATAGTTCTGATAACTCTTTAGATGATACATCTTCTACAAAACCATCTATTTTAAAATTACTCCTATGTACCTTTAATATTAATGCAGTATTATCTGAGATTGCCTTTTCATAATCGCTTAACTTGGTCTTATTGGTTGTGCCTACTTCTCGCATTATACAGCCCGAGAGCTCCATAACTTCTGGTATTCTAAAGGAACCACCTATCTCCACAAGCTCTGAACGAGAAACTATTACTTCCTTGCCTTTGGCAAGAGTAGAAAGAACCAGCAAACAGGCTGAAGCATTGTTGTTGACAATTATAAGACTTTCCGAACCAAATAGCTTTGGCGAGAGAAGATCTTGCCGGGACCCTCTAATACCCTTTTCTATATCAAACTCAAGACTTGAGTAGTTGCAAAGATAGGGAGTAATCTCATCAATAATTTCCTTAGATAAAGGAGCCCTGCCTAAATTTGTGTGGATTATTGTTCCTGTGGCATTGATAATTTTTTTAAAGGTGGGAGAGGAAATCTCTTTTATCTCTCTTTTCAAGCTTTCTAAGAACCTATCGTCTGAAAAAAGATCCATCTCTTCCTTAAACTCACCATTTATAATCAGTTTTTTTTGTTTTTCCACAAGGTTTCTTAAGGCTATCTTAAGTAGCTTAGGATTGTCATTAAAGCCTGCTTCTTTAGCCTTTCTGATTAAAAAATCTATCTGAGGTAGATATTTGCCGAAACTCATTAAGACACCTGTCTTTATTTGAAACAACCTAACTGACAGTTGGTAATCTTTATATTAAGTTTATCTGCTATCTCTCCAATCTCTTTTAGAGATATATTTAGCTCTTCAGCTAACTTGAAGGCTAGTTTACAAGGCAGTTTCTTGTCTTTTGCAGACTCATCTATTTTTTTCTCTACCTCTGTCATAATAACCCCCAATTAATCTATGTCTTTTTAAGGTTCTCAAAGAGCTTGTATAGCTCATTCCTTTTAATATTTCTAAATTTAACATTTTTTATAAGGTCCTTAAAGGTTTTTTTTTCCTTAATAGCCTTAATAAGTTCCTTCTTTATCTCATCGTCTATCACTACTTCTTCTTTTAATTTTTTACACTCAATAATAACTACAGCCTCACCTTTATTTACTATACTATCTATTAAAATTTCTGAAACCCTTCCAATTCTAACCTCTTCATATAATTTTGTTAGCTCCCTCCCAATAAAAACTCTTCTATCGCCAAGTGTATCTTTTACTATATTTAGAAAATTAGTAAGTCCTCTTGCAGGGACGAAATATACAATATTACAGGAACTTTCTTTTAACTCTTCAAGTCTTTTTATCATCTCTGACTTTTTTTTACTCGGAAAGCCATCAAAAATAAATGGCACTACCTGAAACCCTGATATAGATAGTGCTGTGATTAACGATGAAGGACCAGGTATAGCAATAACCTCAATCTGTTTTTCTCTTGCCTCTTTAATAAGCATATCTCCTGGGTCTGATATGGCCGGTGTTCCTGCGTCAGATATTAAAGCTATATCTTTTCCTGATAAAAGCAACTCTATTATGTTGTTAATCTTACTTTTCTCGAAGGGCTTATAGTAAGAAATTAGATTTTTTGAAATACCATAGTGGGATAGTAGCTTCTTTGAATGTCTTGTATCCTCACAGACGATTATATCAACTTCTTTAAGCACCTTGAGAGCCCGCAAAGTGATATCTTCTAAATTGCCAATGGGTGTAGCAACAACAAAAAGCCTTCCACTTTTTTCTGTCATTTTACTTTTTGTAATTACAGTCTTTGTTGAAACAGTTAAGTGTTATTTGCCCTTTTTGCTTTTTTTCTATCAAAAAGGGATGATTACATTGTGGACATTTTTCATTTATAGGCTTTTGATTTATTAAAAAATCACATTGAGGATATCTGTTACATCCATAAAAAATTCTGCCCTTTTTTGACTTTCTCTCTACAAGCTCCCCCTCACAGTTTGGACATTTAACTCCTGTAGTGATATTTTCTGTGTATTTACAGTTAGGATAATTACTACAGGCTAAAAAGCTGCTGTAGGGGCCTTTCTTTATAACAAGTAATCCCTCACATTTTGGGCATTTTTTATCAGTTTTGTTATCTAAGACAATAATTTTGCCCAGCTTATCTTTAGTAAAGCTTTTTATGTTTTTGCAGTTAGGATAACTACTACAGGCTAAAAACTCGCTCCTTCCTTTAGTCTTTATAACCATCTTACTTCCACAGAGCTCACATTCTATGTCTGTCTCTATACCTTTTCTTCTCAAATTTTCCATAGAAACTTTTGCTTTATTAAGGGTTTCTTCGAACTTTTGATAAAACTCTTTTAAAACCTCTATGCCTTTATTTTTACCTTCTTCAATCATGTCGAGTTTTTCTTCCATCCTTGCGGTAAACTCCACATCCATAATATCAGGAAAATTTTTTGTCAGTAACTCCGCTACAGTACAACCAAGCTCTGTTGGATAAAACTTCCCCTCTGTAAGTTTTACATAATCCTTCTCAAGAAGTGTTGAGATAATAGTTGCATAGGTACTTGGTCTACCAATCCCATCCTCTTCAAGCTCCTTAACAAGAGTAGCCTCGGTAAATCTCGGTGGTGGTGATGTGAAATTTTGCTCAGGTATGTATTCAAGAATCTTTAAAGGGCTTTTTTCTTCAATTATAGGGAGGCTTCCTTCTTTTTCTTCATCATTTTCTTCTTCATCTTTACCATAGACAGTTAAAAAGCCTGCATACTTAAGGGCAAGCCCTTTGGCACGAAAAACAAACTTTTCTTCTTTTTTATCAACTATATCATAAATTCTCTGACTGTATATAACTGGTCTCATCTGAGAGGCAAGGAACCTATTAAAAATCATTTTATATAGAAGATACTGCTCCTTTGTTAGATACTCCTTTATTAAATCTGGCTCAAGCTCAAGATTAGTAGGTCTTATACATTCATGGGCCTCTTGGGCCTGCTTCTTTCCCTCAAACTGCCTTGGCTTATCAGAAAGAAAGTCTTTACCGTATTTTTTGGCAATAAACTCTCTCGCGCTATCAATAGCTTCCTTAGAGATTCTTGGGGAGTCTGTTCTCATATAAGTTATTAGTCCCTGTCTACCTAAGTTGCCTAAGTCAATGCCTTCATATAACATCTGGGCTATCATCATTGTCTTTTTAGTACTAAATCTGAGCCTCTTTACAGCATCTTGTTGAAGGGTGCTTGTTATGAAAGGTTCGGAAGGATTTTTTGTCTTTTCTTTTTCTACTATAGACTTAAGGTAATAGTCTCTTCCTTTTAATAACTCAAGAATCTTATCTACTTCCTCATTGTTTTTAAGATCTATCTTTCTACCATCTATCTCTTCTAACTTAGCTCTAACCTTTTTATCCTCTTTGGTAGGACTTACAAAATCAGCCTTTATATACCAATATTCTTCTGGTACAAAGTTTTTTATCTCCTTTTCTCTTTTGCAAATTATAAGAAGAGCTACGGACTGAACTCTCCCTGCAGAAAGTCCTGATTTCACTCTATACCATAAGAGAGGGCTAATTTTATATCCTACGAGTCTATCTAGTATTCTTCTTGATTTTTGGGCATCATACTTTTTCTCGTCAAGATCTGCTGGATTTTCAAAGGATTTTACTATGGCATGTTTTGTGATCTCGTAAAAAATGACTCTTTTAATATTTTTTTTTAGTTCTTCTAATTCTTCTTTGATGTGAAAGGCTATGGCCTCGCCTTCTCTGTCAGGGTCTGAGGCTATATATATGTAATCAGAATCTTTTGCCTCTTTTTTAATCTCTGAAACTACCTTTTTTGCCTTCGAAGTTAGCTCGTATATGGGCTCAAAATCTTTATCCACCTTAACACCAAGGTATTTTTCTGGCAAATCTTTAATGTGCCCATATGTAGCGAGTACTTTGTAATTTTTGCCTAAATATTTCTCAATAGTCTTAGCCTTTGCTGGTGACTCAACAAGGACTAGACTTTTTGACATAATTAACAATCCTTATTGTTAGAATAGGCATTGAAGTTTGCTCTTGCCTCCTTAGCCAGATCCAATTTGATATATTTGAGCTCACGGTTGATGCTTATAAGTTTATGCAAGTCTATCTCATTATAGTCTTTTAGTAAACAGTAACTTAGCAAGTCTTGGTAATAGTCGTAATCAATCAAACCTCTTTCAAAGGACTCATTCAGATATGTATAGGCATCATCTTTGATTTTAATGGATTTAAAGTTTTTACTTAACTCAAAGAAGCTATCCATCTCTCTCACCTGTTGATATGTTTCAATCCATGTTATTGCTTCCTCTATCTCTTCTTGATCATAACCTTCTGTAATCAGATCTTCCATAATTGTATAGACAACTTCTGGCGCATCTGACAACCTTTCTTCAATAATCTCAATAATCTCTAAAATCCTATTGTTCATCTAGTCTCCTCAAATTTTAATATAAAGCTTACCAGGTAGCTCTTTTATAAGTCCCTTTAATTCTAAATTAAGCAAGAAGTTTGCCAGTGTTGGCGGTCCTATGTCAAGAGAAAAACACAATTTCTCAATATTAACAGGAGCTTCTTGCAGGAGGGAGAGAATCTTTTTTTCTTCTTCAGAAAGCACTATCTCCTTTTTTCTTTTATTATTAATATTTTTAGCAAGGTGTGGAAAAATCTCATCAATAACATCCTTTCCAGAAGTAACAATCTTTGCACCTACTTTTATCAAGTAGTTATTGCCCTCACTATTCTTGTCAAGTGGAGTCCTTGGAAAGGTATAGACATCTCTATTTTGGTCGGCTGCATATCTAGCAGTTATAAGGCTTCCACTTTTTTCTCCTGCCTCAACTACAACTACTGCCTTAGAAAGTCCGCTAATGATTCTATTTCTTTTGGGGAAATTATAGGGTAATGGTTTAACGCCCAAGGGCTGTTCCGTAAACACTACAGCCTTCTCTTTTATTTTGCCAAATAGTGATCTATTATCTGAGGGATATATAACATCTATCCCCGAACCTAAAACTGCAATGGTCCTTAATCCTCTTTTTAATGCCTCCCTATGTGCAATAGTGTCAACACCAATGGCAAGGCCTGAAACTATTGTAATATTGCTATCCTGTAAATCTTTTATCAAAATCTCAGTTAGTATCTTCCCTCGCTCTGAGATATTTCTTGAACCTACTACCGCTAAGGCTTCTTTATCTTCTTCCTTATACTCTCCGACTGCATACAAAATGGGGGGAGCATTATAAATATTTTTTAGTGGAGATGGGTACTTTTCATCAAAAATAGAGATGGCCATACCATCCAAATTTTTTAGCCTATGTAACTTTTTTTTCCCTTCTTCAATATCATCTTTCTTTGCCCTATTAACTATGTATTTTTCTACATCTTCTATATCTTTTGCCATAACAAAAAGCTTGTAAAGTTCTGATTCTTTTAGCAATAAACCACAAAGTATATATATAAGCTCTTTCTCTTTACACATACTGCCATATTTGTTAGCATTATAAATATAAATTAGTCAAGTAAAATAGGTTTATTAAATTGTGAGGTTTTCTTATGAAAAAGATTACTTCTTTTATCTGCCTTATTTTAATAGCTATAACTATTAAGTTTTCCTACGACTCTAAAAAGGGTTACTATTACACAATTCAAGGAGATAACCCTGAAGAAATTATTGAAGCTGATTTAAAAATTAAAAACTATATAAGAAAAGGTATAGTCCCAAATATCAAAAAAGATGAAAAAACAAAATAGGCTTGACAATAAACTGACCAGTCAGTATACTAATAGAGTGTTTAAAAGGTTTTTCTTAGTCATTTTAATATTTTTTATAACCCTATCAGAAGCCCGCACAATAACTTTAAATGAGGCCATAGAGTTAGCAATAAAAAATTACAACCCCTTAGTCGAGCAAGAGCATAGAAAGGCAGCTCAGTTTTTTAGATATAAGGCATCCCTCGATCCATACTACCCATCCTTAGACTTATCTCTTGGATATAGCAACTACTTAGATTCACAGCTTAATCCCTCTGTTGATGACAAAAGTTACTACTCAGGTTCCTTGTCTCTTGGTTATAAATTATTTGATGCCAAGAGGGCTCCTCAAAAAAATAGTCAAAGACTTGTATACCTTACAGAGTCATACCAAACTGACTTATTAAAAAATGAACTCATAAAGCTCATAAAGGACCTATACTTTAAAGTCATCAATGATAAAGAGGTTTTTAAAATTAGAGAAGAAACTTTAAAAATTGCAGAGAATACCTATAATTTAGCATTGGCAAAGTATGAAGTAGGTATAGCAAAGATATCAGAGGTATCGCAGGCACGAGTCAGCTTAGAAAACACAAGGCTTGAGCTAATCAACTCAAAAAACTCTTTGCAAAAATCATTGGCTGATTTATCAAGTATTATAGGAATTAATATTACCGATAAAGACATAAATGACTCTTTCGTCTTTTTTACTATCCCAATTAATGAAGAAGAGCTTAAAAATATAGCCTTTGAAAGAAGGGTTGAGTTAGTAAAAGAGGCTATACAAGAGAAAAGATTGGAAGAGGAGAGAAAATTAGTTAGGGCTGATTTTTTTCCCAATATTAATGCCTCAATTAACTACAGAAGATTTGATGATAAGTTTTTTCCTTCACCCAATGAAACAGTATTTTCCTTAACATTAACATATAATCTATTCTCAGGCATGGGCAAGATGTATCGTTACTCAGCCTATCAAGAGGAGATCTCTGCACAAAAAAAGAGAACAGATGAGACCAAAAGAAACATATCCTTAGAGATTAGAAAGTCAATTATAGATCTTAATGGAGCATACGAAAAACTTAAGATAGCAGAGGAAATTTTTAATACGGCTCAAAAAACTTATGAACAGATCTTTGAAGAGTATCGAATAGGTAAGGGGGAGCTGATTAATCTTTTACAAGCAGAAACAGCCTTAACAAATTCAAAGATTCAAAAAGTAAATGCCTTTTTAAATCTTTATCTAACAAAAAATTCTTTAGAAAAATCTTTAGGAATCAGAGATATAGAGGAGATTAGATGAAAAAATTTTTCATTATTTTCATAGTCATATTATTAATTTCTGCTGCTATTGGTGGCTATTTCTTTTACAAGAAAAAAAACAAGAAGGATATAACTTATAAAAAGGAAACGGTTACACGAGGTTCAATCACCCGAACAATTAAAGAAACAGGAATTATCAAGCCTCAGGTTGGTGCCCTTGTAAAAGTTGGGACAAGAGCCACAGGTACGCTTACTAAACTCAACTTTCAAGTAGGAAGCAAGGTAAAGAAAGGAGACCTTATTGCCATAATAGATGACAGGCAGATATTAGCAGAGATAGAGAGTGCTAAGGCACAATTATTTACCGCCGAGAGTAATCTAAGACTCGTTGAAGATACTTACCCTCTGAAAATAAAAGAACAGGAAGCTTCCATAAAAAGTATTAAAGCCCAGCTTGAATATGCAAAAACCAATCAAAAAAGAACAGAAGAGCTCTTTAAGAGAGGTTTCGCTACACAAGACGAGTTAGACAGAAATGTAAGAGAGATTAATGTCTTAGCCGCTAATCTTGAACAATCAGAAAAAACTTTAGAGAGGTTAAAGGAAGAGTTTAAAAAACAGATTGAGATATCTAAGGCTAATGTTGAACAGGCTAAGGCAAGACTCAAAAATTTAGAGATTAATCTAAGTTATACAAGAATTTACTCTCCTACCTCTGGCATAGTCTCACAGGTAGCTACTCAAGAGGGTGAAACAGTAGTAGCTGGACTTTCGGCACCTAACCTTATTACTATACTAAACCCAGAAAGACTTGAGATATGGACATACATAGATGAAACAAACATAGGCAGGATAAGGGTAAATCAAGAAGTAGAGTTTACTGTAGATGCTTACAAGGACAAAAAGTTTAAGGGCAAGATTGATGACATATATCCTCAACCCGAGATAAGAGAGAATATAGTGTACTATCTTTCTATTGTTAAGATTAAGCCAGAAGATGCTATCTTATTAAAACCTGATATGACAGCACACGTAAAGATATTCACTGAGACAAAGAACAATGTCTTGCTTATACCAAATGAGGCAGTTAAGTTTGAAGGTGGTGATTATGTAGTCTATTATGGTGACGAGAAAAAGCCTTCCACAAAAAAGATTAAGGTAGGCATTCGAGATGAGAATAACACTGAAGTTATAGAAGGTCTTACAGAAGGAGATGTTATCCTTTTTGAAAATCTAAACAAGACGGCCGATAAAAGACCAAACAAAAAGCCATGAAAGAACTAATTAAGCTAATAGATATAAAAAAGAGCTTCCTAATAGATAGCAAAAATATTGAAGTTCTTAAAGGCATAAATCTAACTATCTATGAAGGTGATTTTGTAGCCATCATTGGCACCTCGGGTTCTGGTAAGTCAACTCTTATGAATATTATAGGATGTATGGATAGGCCTTCCTCTGGTCAGTACTTTCTTTCTGGTAAAGATGTACTATCACTTAATGATGATGAACTTTCCTACTTAAGAAATGAGTTTATTGGCTTTGTTTTTCAACAGTTTCACTTAATACCTTACGCAAAGGCTATCGAAAATGTTATTCTGCCTACAATTTACTCGAGGCAGCAGCAAAAAAATGTTAAACAAAGAGCAATGGAACTCCTTAAAATGGTCAACATAGACCACCGGATAAATAGTAAACCTAACCAGCTTTCTGGTGGTGAACAACAAAGAGTTGCCATAGCGAGGGCTTTGATAAACAACCCTCAGATTATTCTTGCTGATGAGCCAACAGGGGCTTTAGACAGCAAAACATCAAGTGAGATAATGGATATATTTACCAAACTGAACAATCAAGGTAAGACAATAATAATTATTACTCACGAGAAAGAGATAGCAGAAAGGTGCAAAAAAATCATAAAGATTAATGATGGACTTCTTGTTTAGATTTTACAAACTTAATATCCTTAAGCAAGTCTTTAAAGCTATTATCAGTTCACCCTTACAAAGTTTTTTTTGTCTCTCAGGCATTTCAGTAGGTATTGTTTCAATAACCCTAATAATAGCCTCTATCGATGGCGCTAACAGAAGAGCAAATCAGCTTATGAGTGACTTTGGCCCTGACTCTATATTAATTTTCAGCGGGACAGAGAGGATGCGTGCCGCACGAATTAGAATAAGTACCCTTACCCTTGAAGATATGGAAGAGATAAAAAACAAGATATCGGGCTGTTATGAAACTATACCAATGATTTCAAGAATTAATACGTCTGTTGCCTATGAAGATAATAAATGGCAGACCTTTCTAGTGGGCAGTACTATTGGTTATTTCACATCCTGGGGGTGGAGAATTAAGGCTGGCTCAAGCTATACAGAAAAAGATATAGAAGAGGCTGCTATGGTCACAGTTATAGGAAATGATATTTGTGATAAGCTCTTTAATGGCGATACTAACAAAGCCATAGGGGAGACTATTCTTGTAAATAAAAAACCTGTTACCATAATAGGTGTTATGAAAGAGAGAGGAGCAGGATTTGGAAATATGAGGTTAGATGATAGAATTATTATGCCCTATACAGCAGTAATGAAAAGATTTTTAAACGAAAGAAAGTATATAACAGCTATAAGGGCAAGATTTTATGGTGATTTAGATACCGCTATAAATAATGTTAAAAAACTTCTGAGGCATAGACATAACTTAAAAGATGATCAACCAGATGATTTTACTATACGTACCGCCGACGATGTAAAAAAGTTTTTAAGCGTTATTCAAGGCACTTTGATACTCTTTTTAGGTATTACAGCAAGTATCACTCTTATAATTGGTGGCTTTGTAATGACTAATCTTTTTATGATAGCTGTTCAAGATCGCAAGAAGGAGATAGGAATTAAAAGAGCTTTCGGTGCGAGAAAGTTTGATATTATCTTACAATTTCTATTAGAGTCTGTCACACTTGCTTTAATAGGTAGTATTTTAGGCCTTCTTTTGGGCCTTCTATCAGGTACACTCATTACAAAATTTACAAGTATACCTATTATGTTTTCATATAAAGTTTTCTGGATTAGTGCTATAGTCTCTATAATAGTAGGTGTATTATCGGGGATTATACCTGCAAAGCGGGCAGCAGAGCTTGACCCTATAGAGGCAATAAGGTCTTAATATGCTCAAAAAGATCAAAGTAAATATTATTCTTTCTTTGCGTAATCTATATATTCACAAATTAAGGGCTTTTCTCTCAATACTTGGCATTACCTTTGGTACCCTCTCACTTGTTATTGTTGGCAATATTACAAAAATGATGGAAAAAAAGGTAGAGATTGAAGCCGAAAATTTTGGTAAAAATTTGGTCATTATTAGAGCCGGAGTGTTACAAGTTGCAGGTAGGGCTCAAAGCTTTACTACCTCAAAGAACTTAAAAGTTACTGATGCCTTAGATATTAAAGACAAACTACCTTATATTACAGATGCAACTCCTGTATTTGATAGATCTTTTCCTGTTAGATATGGTGAGACTACTGTAATAGCTAACGTGTTAGGTGTGTTAGAGAACTACCCTAATATTAGAAAGACAGAGCTTACCAGAGGAAGATTTTTTTCTAAAGAGGAGGTGGAAAATAGAGATAAAGTAGCCATTATTGGTTATAAGATTTACGAAAGTTTTTTTAAAGATGAGAATCCCATAGGAAAGATTTTGTTGTTATACAGATCTCCTGTGGAGGTAATTGGAGTACTTAGGCCAATGGGCGTTGACCTTTCTGGAAATGATCAAGATAATCAGATAATCGTCCCCTTATCAACAATGACGAGACGTTTTTTGAATGTTGACTACTTAACCAATATTTATGCCCAAACACAACAAGAAGAGCAGCTAAAAACAGCTAAAGAAGATATACGCAAACTACTAAGGGATAATCACAAGCTTAAAAAAGGCGATAAGGATGACTTTTTTATCCAGACAATATCAGATATTGCAACTATTAAAAGTGATGCCGTAAACCTCGTTAATGATTTAGGCAACACTTCTTCATTTCTATCTTTTGGTATAGGTGGGCTTGGTATCCTTGCCATTATGATTTTAACCGTTTCTGAGAGAAAAAAGGAGATTGGCATTAGAAGAGCCTGTGGTGCTACTAAGAAAGATATAATTTATCAGTTTCTCTTTGAAACACTCTTTCTGACAACAATAGGTACATTACTTGGCCTTTTTATAGCAAACCTAATAACTGTCATTATTAGTTTTGTTGGTAAGTTTCCTCTAAAGTTCTCATTAATAAGTTTCGTTTATACGATAGGGTTATCTTTTCTATTTGGATTCTTTGCTGGTATTTATCCAGCAAAAAAGGCTGCCGAGGTAGACCCTATAAAAGTACTAAACAGCTAATAAAAAATCCTAATACAACATTATGATTTAAAAAAAAGGGCGTTCCTATGAACGCCCTCTTTTGAATTATATTTGTAACGATTTATAGAAGCGGTGCAATAACTAGTGATACTACACTCATAAGCTTAATAAGAATGTTCATAGAAGGACCAGATGTATCTTTAAAGGGGTCACCAACTGTATCACCAACAACGGCTGCCTTATGAGGATCAGAACCTTTACCACCAAAGTTGCCAGCCTCTATATATTTTTTAGCATTATCCCAAGCTCCACCTGCGTTTGCCATCATCAGAGCTAAAAGGACTCCAGCTACAACTGCTCCAGCTAAAAGACCTGCTAAAGCTTCTGGTCCTAATATAAAACCGACTAAAACAGGTGCTATAACAGCTGTAACACCAGGCAATATCATCTCTCTTAAGGCTGCCTTAGTACTAATATCAACACAGGTTGCTGGATCTGGTTTTACGCCAGGTTTTCCTTCTAAAAGGCCTGGGATCTCTCTAAACTGTCTTCTAATCTCTTGAACCATATCATAGGCAGCTCTACCAACTGAGGTCATTGTAAAAGCACCTATTAAGAAAGGAATTATGCCACCTAAAAGAAGACCTATAACAACCTTTGGTTGTGTTAAATCTATTGTAAAATTTGGATATTTAACCATAATAGCCTGTTTATAAGCCACAAAGAGGGCAAGAGCTGTAAGAGCTGCTGAACCGATAGCAAAACCTTTACCTATAGCTGCAGTTGTATTTCCAAGGGAGTCAAGCTTATCTGTAATCTTTCTAACATCTTTACCTAACTCTGCCATCTCGGTGATACCACCAGCGTTATCGGCAATAGGTCCATAAGCATCAACAGACATTACAAGTCCAACAGTTGCAAGCATTCCAACACCAGCAACGCCTATTCCATAAACACCAGCTACTGCATTAGCTATAAAAATAGCTACACAGATAAAGAATACAGGTATAGCTGTACTTTCTAATCCAACTGCCATACCAGAAATGATATTTGTTGCTGGACCACTCTGGCTCTGTTCAGCAATTTTCTGTATGGGTTTACTTGATGTGTAATATTCTGTAACAAGACCAATTATAACACCAATTACGTTACCAACCAAAACAGCAATAAAAACTGAGTTTTTAACATCTAAAAAGTACGTGACTATCCAAGCAAAGATAAGGAATAGTGCAGATGAAGAGAAAGTAGCATTTCTTAGAGCTGCGGCAGGGCCTGATTTAGCAAAAACCTTCATCATCCCAATGCTTATAATTGAAGCAAGTATACCAACACCGGCATAGGCAATAGGAAGAACCATAAGATGAAATTTTGAGCCTAAAGATGCCTCTAATGAACCAGGTATAACTGTAGCACCGATAGCTAAGGTTGCTATGATAGCACCAACATAGGACTCAAAAATATCAGCACCCATACCTGCCACATCACCAACATTATCACCTACGTTATCGGCGATAACACCTGGGTTTCTTGGATCGTCCTCAGGGATTCCTGCTTCAACCTTACCAACAAGGTCAGATCCAACATCGGCAGCTTTAGTATAAATTCCACCACCAACCCTTGCGAAAAGGGCTATAGAGGAAGCTCCCATGGCATAACCATTTATAATTGATGCATTTTCTGGCTCACCAAAAATTATAAAAAAGACGCCAACACCCAAAAGACCTAAACCAGCAACCGCCATACCCATTACGGCACCACCATTGAAAGCAACCATTAAAGCTGAGCCTTCACCATGCTCCTTAGCAGCCCATGAAGTTCTAACGTTTGCTTTCACCGCAGCCTTCATACCAAAGATACCTGCTAAGATTGATGAGAGTCCGCCACAAATGTATGCTATGGCTGTCTGAACATTTAAGAATACTCCTAATAATACTGCAACAATAGCAAGAAATATAGCAAGGCTTTTATACTCTCTTTTGAGGAATGCCATAGCACCTTCTTCAATTAAGCCAGCTATCTCCTGCATTCTTTCATTACCTGCTGGTTTGGCTGCTATTGCGCTGAAAAGCCCAAAAGCGATTATAATGCCAAGAATCCCAAGGGCAGGTAAAACGTACAGCAACAAATTATCCATCTTTTCCCCCCTGCATAAAGTTTTTTAGAGCAAATATTTAATACCACTTTAAACCTTTTTTTGTCAAGATTATTTTAATCTTCCTAAGCTTTCTACTTTTACCTTGAAAACAAAGTCGTAGTTGAGAATATCATTCCAATCCCAACCTTTTTTTGTTGACCTTGTATCGTCTCCATCGCCAAAGGGATTACCGGGAATATAAAACCAGTTCATTATTGCCTCTCCTGAACGTCTAAGCACAATCCAGTATTTTTTTGGCTCTAAGATAGCATCTTCATCAAATCTAAAATTAACCCAGTAGTAGCCAGGTTTTCTTTCAATATCTTTTAAAAATAAGAGCTCTGACCTTATACCTTTTAAGTAAGGTCTACCATTTGCGTCTTCAAGTATATCAATATAAATAGCACCATCTCCGCCAAACTTATGCATTGCTAAAGAAACCTCTTTTAGTATTACCCTTTCTTTTATCTCAAATCTTTGGGAATAAATATCAGAAGAAGTAACATACTCTGCTGTCTCCTTATCCAGTATCCTCTGTCCTTTATCATCTTTTGTTAAGAATAGGTTTACTAAGTTTGGAAAGTCCATATTTCCAAAGACATAAATCTTATCTCTTTTTTCTTCTGGTCTCTCTAATATCACCTCAGGCAATTTTGTTAAAAGGGCCTTGTAACTATTGCTTGCTATATATGCCCTCGGCGTATCTTCAGAGGAATAAAGCGTTATATCCATATTATCTGATAAATATCTTACTGTGATTTCTTCCTCATAAAGTGGAAGGTTAGGGTTAGCACTCCAAGAGTCATTAACCTCATTGGAGTCAACCCCATGAGTTTGTTTTATATGTCTTGTAGACACAAAGTTTTTAGTCTGTTGTGGGTCAAAGGGTAGCCAACCATAGCTTGGAAAATAAACTTCTATCCATGCATGCCCTCCCTGTCCCATGCTTTGCACGAGGTAGCCTTCCTTACCAAGGGGTATCTTCCATTGTTCTTTCAAGGTTATGCCACCAACTATTCTTGCTGGAATGTTTAAAGCCCTGAGTAAAGCAATAGATAGATGGGCTATGTTTTGACAGTTACCCGTTTTTTTCTCAATGGTAAATATGGCATCGTATCTTTCTGGGTTATAGCTATACTTTACATTGTCTGTAACATAATTAATGGTTCTATTAACAACATCAAAAAGGTTTGTTGTATTTTCAGATAATTTTTTTGCTACAGCCTTTATTCTTTCATCATCAGATTGAACAAGAGCTGTGGCCTTCAGATATCTCTGATCTACCTTAAGAGGCTCTTTGATAGGAAAGGTATCATCAAAGGTTAGCTCCTTTAAGTCATTTACCTTTTTAACAACAAAACTTATTTTTACATCAATATCTTTACTAACACTTTCAAAATGCACTACCTTAAAAGTATTACCTTCTTTATCTCTCTCCTCTTCCATCTTTATTGGCTTAGTAGAAAAATCTATATCAATCTTCTCTAACTCTTGTTTAGTTAATGCTGTGCTGTAATTAGTTGGCAAAGCAAACCTATACTTCAATATCCTTAATGGCTGACCTATCTTAAAGGTTACATTTTGAGTAACCTCCATCCTTGAAAACATCTCGCCCTTCAGCAAAAGAGTTTTACAATAGCCCTTATTGCACAACAAAAGGAGTAAAATAATGACAATAATCAGCCTTTTCATAAAATTATAAGTTTTTTTTATAATCTCTAATACTAAACCCTTTATACTCTTTTTTATCTATGCCCCTTTTTTGGCAGAGAAACTTAAACACATAGCCCATTGAGTGAAGAATCAGATTTTTTATCTTTGCTATCTCAGCCTCATACTCTTTCTGAGTTAATCCATTTCTTAGAGCCTCTATCTCCTCTAAAATACCACAGCCCATAAGAAAATACTGTTGATCTGTAAAACCAACAGTATCAAAGCCTAACATCTCACCTGTTTTTGAAAATAATGAAAAATTTATATGAGCAGTAATATCTTTATCCCCCACAAGTTCATAGGGGTTCTCATCGGCTAAATGATTTTTATAGCACATAAGAGTACCCTTTCTTCTATGAGAGAAAAAAAACTCCTCCTGGCTATAACCATAATCAATTATCAGAGAAAAGCCTTTAGTTATATTATTAAGAATGTTTTTATAGAAAGACAATGAAGAAGGAGATAACTCAAACCTAAAGCCTGGTGGAATATTAATATTCCAAAAATCTATAAACTCTCTCAACTCATTAGTAAGAGGCATCAAAACCTCACTAAAAATACCCCTATCATAGATTACCCCAACTTGCTTAAGATTATCGTCAATGTTCTCAATTATTTCTACAGGGAAACTATCAAACAACTCATTACAATAAAAAATACCTTCCAAAGGCTTAAGTTCCTGGGGATCATTTAAAAAGATAACCTCTTTATAATAATCCCTAACTTCTCGGTACTGTATATCTCTAAAAGATTTATGGGGCTCAATGATTATAAGCTTAAGGAAGATATCTTTTTTTCGTAAGTACTCACCAATATCCTTAGCCAAATGCCCTCTGCCTGCCCCAGCTTCAATGAGAAACAAATCAGTAGTTCCCATAGCTTCCAAAAACTCTATAATCTGTTTCGCCAATGTATGACCAAAGATACTATGCACACAGGGGCTTGTATAAAAATCTCCAGCCTTACCTATAGGTAAATAACTCTTTCTATAATAACCCCATTTTGGATGGTAAAGACAGAGATCCATAAAACGAGAGAAGGTAATAGGACCGTTCTTTTCAATCTCTTCGATTATTAAATCTTGTAGCTCCTTTCCCATCTATTTAGGTCCTTAACAGATTAGCATTCATTATTGCCCTAACAAAAAAATGTATAGCATATCTCATCACCGTCTCATCAAAGTCATAAAAGGGGCTATGAAGTGATAGACTTTTTTCTTTCTTGCCACCAAAAAATATATAGGCTCCTTTAACTTTCTCGAGATAAACAGAGAAATCCTCAGAACCCATAAGTGGTTTTAACTCTACAAGACTATTATGTCCTAAGTAAGTATTTGCAACCTCTTTTAAATATTGACATACAGTTCTATCATTTTTTAATGAAGGGTAGCAGTTTACATAACTAAAATCTACCTTAGCACCATAACCCTCTGCAATTGAGCAGATAAGCTTATTTATTTTTTCCGGTAACTTATCCCTTAAAGTATTGCTGAAAGTTCTTACAGTGCCCTTAATCTCAACTATATCAGGAATAATATTAAAGGCATAACCTCCTTTTATCTCGCCGCAGGATATAACTAAAGGCTCAAGGGGAGATACCATACGAGAGACAATGTCATTGAGAGAGCAGACAATCTTTGAGGCTACCAGTATTGTATCAACCGTTTTCTCAGGTGCTGAGGCGTGCCCACCTTCACCTGTAATCCTTATAACAAACTCGTCACAACTTGCCATAGCAGGACCTTCGATTATCGCAATCTTACCTAAGCTAATATCAGGAATTATATGGAAACCTAAGATCATATCGATATCTTCAAGAACTCCCTCCTTAACAAGATATACAGCCCCTCCTTGAGGCGGTTTTTCCTCTGCGGGCTGAAAAATAAACCTTATCTTGCCAGATAACTTATCTTTAATTTTAGTGAGAAGTAATGCCAATCCTATAACTATGGCCATATGTCCATCGTGCCCACAGGCGTGCATAAAACCAACGTTTTCAGAAGTAAAGTCAAGATTTGTCTTCTCTTCTATAGGTAAGGCATCCATATCTGCCCTAATAGCAATGTTGAGACCCTTCTTGCCTGTATCCAAATCAGCCACAATTCCAGTCCCAAAAACCTTTTTTGGTGTCAAGCCCATCTCATCTAATCTTTCATAGACATATTGTGATGTTTTAAACTCCTTGTAGGCTGGTTCTGGAATAGAATGAAGGGCTCTTCTAACTCCCACAACATAGGGAAAGATATGTTCGGTTAGCTCTTTTATTTCCATAAACTCCTCTTATCTAATTCTTATCTCCTACAAATTTTATATCATTTAGAACTAAAAAGCAAAATACAGCTTTTTTGAAAAAAAAAATCAACTTTGTTATACTTTAAACATGAAAGTTTTTATTTCATAAAAGGAGGTGATGGCTTATGCACATAAATGAGGTAAGAAAGATAGCAAAAAACTTTGGTGTTAACTCTCTTAAGATGAAGAAGTCTGAGCTTATAAAGGCTATTCAAAAGGCAGAAGGCAATTTTGATTGTTATGGTACCACAAAAGATGGTTTCTGTGATCAGCAAAGTTGTTTGTGGTATCAAGATTGTTTAGCTGAATCAAAAAAGACTCTAAGTAAGTGATAAATGGTATGATTAATTTAGAAGAGCTCGAGGGGAGATCCATTAAATCTTTCGATGTTGAGATTGTTGAAAGAAAAGGGGTAGGGCATCCTGATACAATATGTGATAATTTAGCAGAGGAGATATCTAAAAAACTCTCTAAAACATATCTTTCCATAGCGGGTAAGGTGCTGCATTACAATATCGACAAGATCCTTCTTTCGGCAGGTAAAACCAAGAAAGCATTTGCTGGTGGAAGCTTTCTTGAGCCCATAAAAATATTTGTTGGCGACAGAGCAACTTATAAATATGGTGATATCGAAATCCCTGTAAATAACACGGTTAAGTCTTCCATAAAAAATTGGTTCAAAAGACACATAAGATATTTAGAACCAAAGCATATAAAAACAACTGTATTGCTTAAGGAAGGCTCAGAAGAGCTTACTAGTATTTTTAAAGATAAAAAAAAACTTTTGTCTGCCAATGACACATCAACCGGGGTTGGCTATTATCCTTTAACGCCATTAGAAAACATCACATTAGAGATAGAAAGATATCTCAACTCTGCAATTTTCAAAGAAAAACATCCATACACAGGCGAAGATGTAAAAGTTATGTCTCTAAGAGAGAAAAAAAACCTTAATATAACCATAGCTATGCCCTTTTTATCAAAATTTATTAGAAACGAAAAAGAATACTTCTCATTAAAAGATATCGTCTTAAAGAAGCTAGAGGTATTTATTGCCTCAAGATGGAGAGAAGGTAAGGTTAATATAGACCTTAACACACTTGATAAAAAGGGAGCTGGTATCGAAGGTATATACCTGACATTGACTGGTACCTCTGCAGAAGATGCAGACTCTGGCGAAGTAGGTAGAGGAAATAGGGCAAACGGCTTAATATCATTTATGAGACCTCACACGAGTGAGGCAGTTGCTGGCAAGAATCCTGTTAGTCATATAGGTAAGATTTATAATTTCTTTGCCTTCTATTTAGCAGAGAGGGTCTATAAAAATTTTGAGAACTTAGAAGAGATATACATTTACATTTTAAGCCGTATAGGTACTCCCATCGATAACCCTCTTTGCCTATATTGTAAGATATTGCCTTCAAAGAAAATTCCAAAGCCCTACTACAAAAAAATCTCAGCCTTTTTAAAGAAGGAAATGAAAAAGATAAATACCTTTTGCGACAAAATTGTATCAGGCAAAATTTCAATAGTATAGATTCTTTAATTTGGGACCTCCTTTTATATTTGGCAAAATACTCACTGTAGGTACTGTTAATAACCTAAAAAGCCCAATATAAATCAGCCTTAGACTTTCAAATATTAAATTCTCTTATAATAACAGAAAAGACATGATACCTATCATACCTATCAAAAAATAAAGAAAAAATAATAGAAATTAATAGATGAGTAATGAAGGTGCACAATTTTTAAGTTATAAGTGGTGGGTGATAAGAGATACGTAAGGTTGCAATCCCTTTAAAACAGATCTAAATTCCTACTAACAAATGAGCCAGCTATTTATGAATTTAAAACATGTAAAAATGGCATTTTTATGTAGTCCAATCTAACTAAACACCTTTGTCATAAGCTGGCATTTTTTATCTTTATTTAACCTTTTGTGACACTTTTTAATTATTAATTTTGATATTTAGCAATCAAGTTGTTACTGCTTAATTTTGCAGAAGTACCTTTCTTTAAGTAAAGACGGCATTTTCAAGAAGCTTTTTTATCTCATCTCTTAACTTTGCTGCCTCTTCAAAGTGCATATCTTTTGCCAGTTTTTTCATCTTTTTTTCTAATATCTTAACCCTCCTCTCTAAAGCCTCAGTTGTGATATCTTTGTAGATATCTTTGTTTTCTGATATCTCTATAGTAAAGTAATCTTTCTCACAGAGAATACCAAAGTCTTCATTTATATTTTTTCTGACTGTCTCTGGTGTTATATTATTTTTTGCATTGTAGTCAAGTTGTATCTTTCGTCTTCTTTCTGACTCTCTAATTGCCCTTTCCATTGATTCTGTTGTTTTATCAGCATAAAAAATGACCTTGCCGTTTATATTTCTCGCAGCTCTGCCACAAGTTTGAATAAGTGAGGTCTCGCTTCTTAAAAAACCCTCTCTATCAGCATCCATTATCGCCACAAGTGATACCTCTGGTAAATCAAGCCCCTCTCGTAAAAGGTTAATACCAATTAAAACATCAAAATCACCTTTTCTAAGTCCTTTTATTATTTTTACCCTATCAAGGGTATCAACATCAGAATGTAGGTATTCTGTTTTAATGCCCTGCTCTTTAAAGTAGGCAGAAAGGTCTTCGGCCATTCTCTTTGTTAATGTTGATATCAAAACCCTCTCTCCTCTTTCAATTACTTTTTTTGATTCAAAGAGAATGTCTTTAACCTGACTTTTAGATGGTTTGATAATTATCTCAGGGTCAACTAAGCCTGTAGGCCTTATTATCTGTTCTACAATTTTTTCACTTTTTCCCAACTCATAGGGCCCCGGTGTTGCCGATACATAAATTACGTAATTCACTCTTTTTTCAAACTCCTCAAACTTAAGTGGTCTATTATCAAGAGCAGAAGGTAGTCTAAACCCATTGTCAACAAGTGTCTGCTTTCTCGACCTATCACCTTCATACATCCCACCAATCTGGGGGACTGTAAGATGTGATTCATCTATTATTAGCAGAAAATCCTTTGGAAAGTAGTCTAAAAGTGTAAAAGGGGGCACACCTGGTGGCCTTCCATCTAAGTAGCGAGAATAGTTTTCTATGCCCTTACAGTATCCCATCTCCTCTAAAAGCTCTATATCATAAAGGGTTCTTTGCTTTAATCTCTCAGCAAAGAGTAACTTTTTTTCCTTTTCAAAATAATCCAGCCTCTCTTTTAACTCTCTTCTGATCCCAGTAATGGCGTTTTTAAGTCTCTCCTCAGAGGCCACATAATGACTTGCAGGATATATGGTAATCCTTTCTTGATTAGAGATTATCTCACCAGTAACAGGGTCAAAGGTATTAATGTTTTCTATCGTGTCACCAAAAAACTCTACTCTAATTGCTTTATTATCTTCATAGGCAGGAAATATATCTATTACATCACCTCTAACCCTAAAGGTACCTCTATAAAAATCATAGTCATTTCTAATATATTGCATCTCAATTAGCTTTTTCATAACATCCCTAATATCAAGGGTAGCTCCTTTGTCAAAAACTATAATCATACCTGAGTATGCCTCAGGTGAGCCTATGCCATATATACAAGATACAGAGGCTACTATTATTACATCTCTTCTTTCCAAAAGAGAGTATGTTGCCCTGTGACGTAACTTATCAATCTCTTCGTTGATTGAAGAGTCTTTCTCTATGTAAGTATCTGTCTCTGGGACATAGGCCTCAGGTTGGTAATAGTCATAATAGGAAACAAAATATTCTACAGCGTTCTCAGGAAAAAACTCTTTAAACTCAAAAAAAAGCTGGGCAGCAAGGGTTTTATTGGGCGCCATTACAAGTGTAGGTTTGTTCACTTTTGCTATAACATTGGCTATAGTAAAGGTCTTGCCTGAACCTGTTACTCCAAGCAATACTTGATGTCTTTTCCCTTCCTCAATCCCAATAACTAATGACTCTATAGCATTTGGTTGGTCACCATTGGGCTCAAAGTTTGTATTTAGTTTGAAGAGAGACATTTTTTTATTTTATATTATCTTTTGTTAAATTAAAATATAATGGTCGTTATAGTTTTCTCTTAACATTATTTCTCACGTTTTTGTTATAATAATGATATGAAAGTGACGGTTAAACTTTTTGCTACTTTAAGGGATTTTGGCCCTAAGTATAATGAGTTAGAGTTTCAAGAGGGCTCAAGATTGTCAGATATTATAAAATATTTTGGTATACCTGACGATTTCCCCTTAATAAGACTTGTAAATGGTGATTTTGCAAATAATGATTATATGTTGAAAGATGGAGATATAGTTTCATTATTCCCGCCTATCGCAGGTGGATAACGTGTCTATCAAAGATGAGCTTACTATACTCTATAAGTTGATAGATATTTTCAAAGAGCTAAGCTTCAGTCCTGAAAGAAGAGATATTTCCGATGTAGTAATTAAGGGACTCTCCTCTGTTTTTAATCTCACATCAGCCTTTTTTTACGTTCTTGATGAGAAGAGAGAAAATTTTATTCTTGAGCTTTCAACTGATGAGGAAGTAAAAACTTACAAATTGGGCGAAGGCTTTATCGGACAGGTAGGAAAAGAAGGGACTATTTGTACTAAAACCTTAAGAGATACTGATAAGGGGACTGTTTTTTTTATCGCTGTCCCAGTCACAGGCAAAAAAAACATCTTAGGCGTAATAGGAGGAAAGAGAACAGGAGGCAAAGCCTTTAGCCAAAAAGAGAAAGAGCTAATGAAGGTCTTTGGTTATCAGGTTGGAATAGCTATGGAAAGCTATATATACCACAAAAGGCTTATAAGAAGTAAAGAGTTTAGAGATAGCATTCTTTATAATATCTTAAGTGGCATCCTTGTAATTAACAAAAAATGGGAAATTAAAACTTTTAACAAAAGTGCTTGCACCCTCCTTTCAGATGAAAACTTAAAGGGGAAAGTAGTAACAAGTATTTTTAATCAAGACATCATTCTTACAAAGCTTCAAGAGGTCTTTAAGTATAATCAGCCAAGAAAGAATATTGAGATAGAACGAGAGGGAAATTTTTTTAATATTACTATGATACCTTTACCTACTGAGCAAAATGAGATTGATTTAATGATTATAATAGATGATATCACAGAGATAAAAAGGGCTCTCGAAGAGAAAGAAAAGGCTAAGAGACTATCTTTGATTGGTCAGCTCTCTGCAGGTATCGCCCATGAGATTAGAAATCCAATAACAGGTATTAATATAACTCTTGATATGTTAAGGGCAGCAACTAATCTAACAGAAAATCAGAAAAAAAGCATAGATAAAATTTTAAAGGAGCTTTCTGATATCGAAGACCTTATTAACTCTCTACTTGAGATTACTAAACCAACCTCATTAAAGCTAAAAAATGAAAGTTTAGACGATTTAATAAAAAGCTTCATTTATAGAATAAACGATTTAATTAAGCAGAGAAATATTGAGCTTACTTATACTTGCCACTCAAAAAAACCAAAGGCATTGGTAGATGAAAAGAGGCTTAATCAAGTTTTTATGAACCTCTTTAATAATAGCTTAGAGGCTATAAAGGATAGGCCTAAGATTGAGATAGAGCTATCTGAAAATAAGGATAATTTTATAATTTCTTTTAGAGATAACGGCTCTGGTGTTAGAAAAGATATAATTGATAAAATATATGAACCCTTCTATACTACTAAAAAAAAGGGAGCAGGACTTGGTCTTTATGTTACAAAGAGTATAATTGAAGGGCATAATGGTACCATAGAAGTTAATAGTGATGCAAAAAGTTATACAGAGTTTCTGATAACTTTACCTAAAGCAAGGGGCTAATATTGGAAAAGATACTTATTGTTGATGATGAAGATATAATTAGAGATTCCTTGTCTAATTTTTTAAGCGATAAAGGCTATATTATAAAAACTGCCGATACTTTAGTCCGAGCAAAAACCGAGTTAGAATCAGAAAGTTTTGATCTAATACTACTTGATCTTAAGCTACCAGATGGGTTAGGAACTGATCTACTTGACTTTTTATCAAAGGAAAAGAAAAAACCTCTCGTTATTATGATGACAGCCTACGGCACTATTGGCGACGCAGTAAAGGCAATCAAGAAGGGCGCCTTTGATTTTATAGAAAAACCCTTTAGGACAAAGGATATTGATATAATCATTAAGCTTGCCTTAGAGACAACAAGATTAGAAAGAGAACTAAGACAGATTCAACGTGTAAATGCAGAGAGATATGGTGTTAAAAACATTATTGGTTCTTCTAAGGAGATGCAAGAAATTTTTAGGATAATAAGAAAGGTTGCAGATAAAGGTGTTAGGTCTGTATTAATACTTGGAGAGACTGGGGTCGGAAAAGAGATGATTGCTAAGGCTATACATTATGAGAGTAAACGCTCAGTTTGGCCTTTTGTTGCTGTTAACTGCTCTTCTATACCGTCAAACTTGCTTGAAAGTGAGCTTTATGGTTACGAAAGGGGTGCCTTTACTGATGCTAAGGAAAAAAAGATAGGTCTCCTTGAAAAGGCTAACAAGGGAACTCTTTTTTTGGATGAGATAGGTGATATGAATTATGAGTTGCAATCTAAGCTCTTAAGAACCCTTGAGAATAGGACGATAAGAAGGTTAGGCGGGACAACAGATATAGATATTGATATTCAGCTTATAGCTGCGACAAATCAAGATATTAACAATTTAGTGGATGAAGGCAAGTTTAGAAAGGACCTATATTATAGACTTAAAGTAGTGGAGATTAATGTGCCTCCTTTAAGAGAGAGAAAGGAAGATATATTGACACTGGCGAAATTTTTCTTGCTCAATTTTAATGAACAATATGGCAAAAAGATAACCGGTTTTACTCATAGTGCAGAAAAATTATTATTAGCCTATGATTTTCCAGGGAATGTGAGAGAGTTAAAAAATATTATGGAAAAAATTTGTTTGCTTGAAGATACTGAAGTTATTGATGTAGATCATCTGCCCTATGAGATTTCAAAAAAAGCTAAAAAGACTTATAAAGAAGAACACAACTTTTCGGATGTTTCCAAGGTGGGTCTGGAAAAGTATATAGAAGATATTGAGAAAAAGATAATAAGTGAGGCATTGAAAAGATGCGACGGCAATAAAAGTGAGGCAGCTAAGCTCCTTTTAATGGATAGAAGTACCCTAAGATATAAGATCAGACTGTATAATTTATAAAATGGAGCTACTCTCGCCAGCAAAAGATTTAGAAACTTTAGTTTGTGCCTTCGATGCAGGAGCAGACGCTGTTTATGCAGGTCTTACAAAATTTTCAGCAAGGGCAAGAGCAAAAAATCTTACTATTGAAGAGCTCTATAAAGCTTCAGAGATAAAAAAAAGGATTAATAAAAAGCTCTATATAGCCCTGAACACATTAATTTTTGAACCAGAAATACCAGAGCTATTAGAGATTCTTCTACATTTGCGATCTGCTAATATTGATGGCCTAATTATTCAGGATTACGGTATTTATCAGATAGTAAGAGAGCTTAATTTGCCTATTCCACTTCATGCCAGTACACAGATGGGCACCAAAAACCATTTCCAGGCAAGATTTTTAGAAGAGTTAGGTTTTAAAAGAGTTATCCTTGAAAGACAGTTAAGCCTTGATGAGATAAGATCTATAAGAGAAAAAACACAAATAGAGATAGAGTTATTTATACACGGAGCTATGTGCTTTTCCCTATCGGGCTACTGTTTTTTCTCAAGAATTTTGGGCACAAGAAGTGGAAACAGAGGAGACTGTGCCCAGCCTTGTAGATGGAGCTATATAAAAGGAGACAAAGACCATACAAGACCTCTTTATATGAAAGATCTATCTGCCCTTACCTTACTTCCACAGCTAAAAAAAATTGGTGTTAACTCATTGAAAATAGAGGGGAGGCTTAAAGGAGTAGAGTATATATATAATGTTGTTAGGATTTATAAAGAGGCCTTAGAGCTTATGGAGAAAAAAGATAACTCAACCCCCTTATATGAGCTCGAGAGAGAGTTAGAAAACTTAGCTTTTACAAGAAAGACCACTAAGGGATTCTTTCTTTATCAGCAGAAAGGAGAAGATTTTATCACTAATGATTGTGATAGTGTTGGTCAGTTTGTAGGTGAGATCTCTTCAACTTATGCGAAATCAATCTATTTCAAAACAAAGGTAGATATAAAGGTAGGTGATACTTTAAGGCTCGTTGATAAGCAGGATAGGGCCTTTAAAGCTCCTGTTAAGGCAATTTATAAAGACAATAAAAAGGTTTCATCTGCAAAATCAGGTGATTTTATAGGTATACCCTTTAATGAAAAGGGTCTGTCAAAGTCAGCAAAAATATACCTTGTAAGTAGAAGGTTTAGCTATAAAAAGAAGTTAAAGATACCTATTTATGCTAATATGCCTAATATTGATGAGGCATTACGAAAGTTAAGAGAAGATTATAAGGATAGATTTTTTTTAGAAAGTAATAGTCCAAAGATTTTAAAATTGACCTATCACCCAGAAAGGGTTTATGAAGTTAATGGCAAAAGATTCTTTTTTATTGAACCAGATATTTATGAATCCGCTACTTATGTTTATAAAAAATTGAGTGAAGTTGAAAAAGATTTAGATGGGCTTTTTATATCTCATCCCTGTGAAGTCAATATTTTTAATAATAAAATCCTTTATGGCTCTTTTTATCTTTACGTTACTAACAAAGCCGCCCTGTATTTTTTAAAAAAGCTTGGCATTAGTGCCTTTTCTATCTCACCAGATTTAAATAAAGAGAGTTTTAGATATATAAAAGATTTTTCGCATCTATGGTTTAACTGGAACAACCTCCCCCTTTGGATAACAAGAGCGCTTAATGATAGAGCCATTATAAGAACAATGGATAATAGAAAGATTAAGATTGACGGTAAGTATGGTTTCTTACTTAAATAAGGATAAGCAAGATTTATTATAGCGCTCTATAATACTCAGGCTTTAAGTAGCTATTATCTTTTTCTGAAATTACCTTATTTAACAAAGCTAACACCATTTCTTTATCTTTTGGTATTCTAATCTTTATTGGCAGATAATTGGAGGCATGATTTGCCATAAAAAGTCCTGATCTAAGATTAGTATTTTCAATCATAATCTTGAGTTCTTCCAGTATTTGAAAGGGAGATGGTAGAATAAAACGATTTGCCCTTTGCTCTTCATATAGGGGCGTATCTTCTATAACCATAACTGTTAAGGCACCTATGTAATTAGGTTCCATGGCAGTTAGGAGTCTACCTGTATCAATGGCATGGGCTTTTGATAGTTCCACTCCACCTATCCCTAAAAGTACTGTAACACTCAGCTTTATCCCAGAAGCAACAACCTTTTCCCCAGCAGATAACATCATCTTACTGTTAACACCCTTTCTTACTCTCTCTAAGACCTCATCGTTCCCAGACTCAACACCTAAATAGATTATACCTAAACCATTTTCCTTCAATAAAGATAGCTCTTCTTGAGTTTTTCTTAATATACTCTTTGCATTGCCATATAATCCAATTCTATTCAAGTTTGGAAAGGCTCTCTTAAGCTTTTTAAAAAGACTTAAGAGGTATTCTGTTTTTAAAATCAGGACATCCCCATCGCAGAGGAACACTCGTTTAATTAAAGGACCATATCTTTTGCTAGCAAAAGCAATATCTCGATCTATTATAGACTCATCTTTTAATCTAAAAGAGACACCCTTATAGGTGGGACAGAAGCTGCATTTATTATGGGAACAACCAATAGTTACTTGTAATATAAGGCTCTCTGCCTCGCTGGGAGGTCTAATTATTATTCCTTGATAATCCATATTTAAGCGTTCCTTACATATACAGTTCTGTGGGGGAAGGGGATCTCAATACCTTCTTCCCTAAATCTTTTTAAGATCCTTTTTCTTAACTCACTTTGGACTGGAAACTGATCTTTAAACTCATACACTTGACAAACAAGAGTAAGATCAAGAGAACTTTCACCGAAACCAGGCACAAATCTAACGATTGGTTCAAAATCAGTAACCATACCTTGAACCTCAGTCATAGCCTTTTTTGCCTCTTCAAGCAGTATCTTTTCTACTTTATCTATATCAGAGGAGTAACTAACGCTTATAGGAATAAGAAGAGCCATCTTTTTTTCTGGAAGATAGTAATTAGTTACAATACTCTGGGCAAGTTTGCTGTTTGGGATGACAACCATATTATTAGGTAACATCTTAATTCTAGTTGTCCTCCAAGTAATATCTTCAACATAACCTTCTTGGCCACTTTCTAATCTGACAAAATCGCCTACCCTGATGGATTTTTCCAATAAGATATGTATACCTGCAAAGAGGTTTGCAAGTGTATCCTGTAAGGCAAGGGCTACAGCTAAACCTCCTACTCCTAAAGCAGTAATTAATGGTGTAATGGATATACCAAGCACCGATAGTATTATTAAGAAGCCTATGATTAAGATTACCCCCTTTATAACCCCATAGGCTAAACCTGTTGTTGGTATTGGCAGATCTGATTTTTGGACATAGTTTTTAAAGATCTTTCCTACTAAGTTTGCTACGGCTACCGTTATGGAAAGGATCATAAGGATGTAGATGGTTTTATTAATATAAAATACTTGCTTCTCTGGTAGCTCTGACAAAGATAGCCCTATATAAAAACCAATAGCTATACACCAGTAAATTGAGGGAACTCGTAAAGATTTTACAATCATATCATCTATCTTTGTTTCTGTCTTACTGGCCCATTTATTGAGTATCTTGAAGCAAACCACCCTAATTATCAATAGGATAAGAGTGGCTACTAATATGATTACGGCTGGCAATATTAAGGTTTTCATATTAGGAAACATTTTAGCCCTCCCTCTAGGCTATTATGTCAAACTTTTTAATGACTGGGGCGGGAGGCTTCGAACCTCCAAACTCCAGAGTCAAAGTCTGGTGGCTTTACCAATTCGCCTACGCCCCAATGGTATGTGCTTTAAAGATTTTATATTCAGGAAATGTCTTTTTTACCTTTAAAAAAACCTCTTCAATAACCCCTTCTTCTTCAAAAATACCAAATACCGCAGAGCCACTTCCTGTCATCATAGCCTTTACTGAAGAATTATTATACAAAAAATCCTTTACTTTTTTAATCTGAAAAAATTTTTTTTCAATAATTTTTTCCAGATCATTCTCCATAATCTTTATTAGGTCCTCTTTAGAGAGCCTATTTTTTTTAAATGAATCATCTTGCTGGGAAAGCTCTTTTACACAGGAATAGGCCCAGGCAGTATTAATGGAAAAATCAGGCTTTATAATTAAAAACTTTAGAGATGGAAAGGATTCATAGGGGTAAACCTTCTCTCCTATGCCTTCAAGGTAGGCTGGTTTATTAAAAATAAAAAAGGGGACATCGGCTCCAACCTTATTGGCTATCTCAAGAAGTAACTCATTCTCTATTTTTATTGAAAAGAGCTCTGCCAATTTTTTAATGAAAAATCCACTATTACTACTACCTCCTCCCATGCCTGAGCCTTCTGGTATCACCTTCTTTATATCAACAATAATATCAATTTCCTTTGGAATGAACTTCTTCAACAACTCATAGGCTTTATAAATAGTTGTCTTTTCTGGTAAACAGTTAATAGGTGGGGTAAATCTTTGGGTTAGTTGTCCACTACCCTTTTTAATATCTATCTTTATCTCATCAAAGATACTAATGGGCACATTTATCATATTAAGAAGATGGTAGCCATCTGCTCTTTTACCTACTATCTTTAAATAGAGATTAAGTTTTGCATAAGACTTAATCACTCTACTCTCCAACAATATAGGTTGGGTTAAAACCTCTTCTGCTTAACCCAACTTGATATATTTTTGCTTCATCAATGCTTCTAAACTGGCCAACTCTAACACGAAAAAAAACTTCTTCTTTCTTCTTAAACTCTACAATTTTTGCTTTAACCCCCTCTTGAATAAAGCGATTTTTTAACCTCTCTGCATTATCTATATTTTTAAAAGCTGCTACTTGGATGCTAAATACACCATCAAAATAGGAAGAGGGTTTAATAAAAACAGTCTCTCCATCCTTTTCCTCTTTAAAACCTAAAACCTCAACCTCAACAGGAGCAGTACCGCTTCTTATCATATCAATCTCTAAGGCAGCTTTATATGACAGATCAATAATTCTTCCATCTACAAAGGGTCCCCTATCGTTAAGTCTAACAATACATTCTTTATTGTTCCTGAGATTTTTTACCTTAACATAAATACCTAAAGGTAGTGTTTTGTGGGCAGCCGTCATATCATACATATTATATATCTCACCAGTCGTTGTCTCATAGTTGTGGAAGTCTTCTCCATACCAAGAGGCAATACCCCTTTCTTTATAATCATCGGCCTTCTCTGGTTCTAAGGGCACATAGGACTTACCAAATCTTTCATAGGGTTGCATAACCCCTGGGGCATTGGGGATTATGTTTTTATCTCTTGCAAACAAAATTGCTGGTAAAAACATTAGTAAAAGGATAAAAAAATAATGTTTCATAACTCTGACCCTTTTTTTAGACTCCTTGCATATATATCTGCCTCCTTTACAGGAGATGGCAATCTATAGTTACCTGTTAGAGAGATTATTATTCTTACCGCACTTTCTATATCAACAAGATGTCCTGGAGATATAAAAATTGGTTTAACATTTATCTTTGTCCTTAAAACAGCACCAATCTTTTCATCCCTATCACACAAATAACTATAGGCACCAAAAATATTTTCAGGCATTTCATAAGTTCCTACAAGTTTTTTTTTTGCACAACCTATTGTAGGTTTATTTAAAAAAACTCCCAAGTGGCAAGCTATCCCAAACCTTCTTGGATGGGCAATACCTTGACCATCTACTACAATCAGATCAAAATCAGATTTAAGCTTCATAATGGCATTTAAAGTTGATTCTATCTCACGATATGACAAAAAACCAGGGATATAGGGAAATGTAATTTTTTTTTATAGAAAGACTTCTCAATAATATTTTTGTTATCTGTGTTGTAAATAACTGCGGTAGAGATAATAACATCTTCTTTACTTAAATAGGCAGAATCAACCCCTAAGACGTTATGGAATTTAATGTCTAAGGGACATATTTTTAATAATCCCTTTAGATATTCTTGAGAGGCTTTAAGTTTTTCTAACTCCATATCCCGGCTATCTCCTTCTTACAAAACTTACAGCTCCCCTTTTCAATATTAAGCTTTGTAACAGAGAATCCTATTCTTTCTATAACCAGATTCTTACAACTTGGGCAGAAAGTTGATTCTCCCTCTTTGCCAGGGATGTTGCCAGTATAAACATAATTTAACCCCTCTGACAGACCTATCTCTCTGGCAATTTTTAATGTCTTTGCTGGTGTTGCTGGCACATCAAGAAGTTTATAGGTGGGATAAAAGGCAGATACATGCCAGGGCGTATCGTCTCCTAGCTCTTCTTTTATAAACTTTGCTATTCCTCTTAGCTCTTCTTCTTTATCATTATAGTTAGGTATTATTAGGGTTGTAACTTCAAGCCATATCCCTAACTTTTTATAATTAATAAGACTATCAAGAACTCCTTTAAGCGATGCCCCACAGACTTTTTTATAAAAATCTTCACTGAATCCTTTTAGGTCCACATTGCTACCATCTAAGTACGGACTTATATCTTCCAGAGGTTTTTTTTCTATATAACCATTAGTGACAAAGACATTTTTTAACCCCCGTTCTTTTGCTAAAAAGGCTACATCATAGGCATATTCATAAAAAATTGTGGGTTCCGTATAGGTATAGGAGATGCTCTTGCAATCATAATAGATAGCTGAGTTTACAATCTCTTCTGGAGTCATAAAAGAACCCATAATAGCATCTTCTTCTGCGGGCATCTGTGATATCTCATAGTTCTGACAGTTGAGACATCTAAAATTACATCCAACAGTTGCAATCGAATAGGACTTTGACGAGGGAAGGAAGTGAAATAGAGGTTTTTTTTCTATGGGATCTACATTTTTAGCTATTGCCCTTCCATAAACAAGACTATATAAAAGGCCATTAATATTTTCTCTAACACCACAGATACCTTTTTTTCCTTTAGCTATTACACAATTATGTTTACAAAGGCTACATCTTACCTTATCCCCATCAACTTTTTCGTAGTATTTAGCTTCCTTAGACATTTGATACCTCCTCTTCTAATATTTTTTGTCTAAACTCTTGATAGAAGAGGCAACAACCAATAAAGGCAGAGATAATTATAGGACCTAAAAAAATTCCTATAAGTCCAAAGGCTTTGATACCACCAAAGAGACTGAAAAAGGTGAGAACAAGATGTAAGGAGAGGTATTGATGTAAAAATATTGGTCTTACAAAGTTATCTACCAAACTAATAAAAAATACACCTACTATTATAACTAGTAACCCTTTTAAAATTAGTCCCTCAACTAAGAGATATATAGCTAAAGGCACCCATACGAGGGCGCTCCCAATCATGGGAACAAGAGATGCTACAGCTACAGCAAGCCCAAGAAGCAGGGAAGACTTAATGCCTATAAGATAGAAGGCAACAAACGCTACAAAACCTTGAACAAAGGCGGTTAAAAGGACTCCTAAAAATGTTACAAGTATTACCTTTTTTAGATTCGAAAAATAGTAATTTATCTCACTCTGGGAGAAGGGCAAGAGATTTCTTAAAAGGTTACCAAAGGCTTTCCCATCCTTAATCATAAAAAAAGTAGTAAAGAGAATTATAAAGAAATCAAAAAATTTTGATGGTATCTCAAAAAGTATCTGTTCAGCCTTTAAAACTACTAAGGAGCTTATCTCTTTTAGTTTAGCCTGAAAAAAGCTCTTCAAATCTACAGTCTCAACTTGCAAGATATTCTCTATCTTCTTTATTGTCTTTTGCACGTAGGGATGATTAACAATATCAATAATGCTTATGTGTTTGTCTTGAATTATCTCTTGGGCAAAATCTATAGCCTCTGTAATTATTAAAGTAACGATAGAGATCCCTGGAATAATAACTAAGAATATTATAACGATTAATGTGAAACTAGCTGATAGAGTCTCCCTATTCTTTGTTATCTTAAGAAAATATTTATAAACAGGATAGAAGAGAATGCTAAATATAGATGACCACAGAATAGGATAAATAAAGGGATTGATTACCTTATAGATAAAATAAAAAAGTGCTAAATAAATTCCCCATAAAAGTATTAAACCAATAGGCTTTGATTGTGGCATAGTATATTTTTAATTCTACTCCTGATTATTAAATAGTTCAAAATTAAAATTTTTTATAACCGGGTTGAATCTATTACTTACCGCCTCTTTCTTTTTCTCTTCTTCTTCATAGGATGTCTCTATCTTACCTTTAAATAGTTGTCTCTCAAAAGCTTTTATGATAGCTGTCCAGTTACCCTGCTGAACATCCTTCTCAAGGGCAAACTTAAAGCTATTGAATTTTGCATCTAAGTTATCTAAAAAATGGAGTACTAAAGCTTCTATTATCTTTGGTCTTTTAGGCGAACCAAACTCATACTCTCCGTGATGACTTAGAAGTATATGTCTTATGTATACAAGAAGATCTTTTGGAAAGGAATTAATCTTAGCTACCCTTTTTGTTAGCTCTTCATCAAGTAATACAATATGACCCAAAAGCTTACCTTCATCTGTATAGGTAGGCACAATTGTAAAATCAAGCTCCCATATCTTACCTAAGTCGTGTAAAAGGGAAGTGAATATAAGGACATCTCTATTTATTAATCTACCGTAATGCTGAACTACTATCTGACTCAATTGAGCAACCGAAAGAGAGTGTTCTAAGAGCCCCCCTTTATAGGCATGATGAAGGCTTTTTGCCGCAGGGTAAATCTTAAACTTTTCAACAATATTACTATCTGAGAAAAAACTTTTAAAAAGCTGATTTAGATACTTGTTTTTTATAGAGTTACCAAGGTTTAGTACTTCTTGCCAATGTTTCTCTATATCAATGCCTGAATCAGGCATAAAGTCATCTATATTTATCTTGTCTGATGAATCAATCTTTTTGACATCTGATATTACCAATTGTAGAGATCCTTGAAAAAGCTGAGTGACACCTTTAACTTTTACAAAATCTTCTTTATCAAAGACATTCGTAAGGATATCTACCCTTTCCCATATCTTGCCATCCATAAAACCTGTCTTGTCAGAAAGTTTAAGACTAATATAGGGCTTACCAGTCTTTCCTATACCAATGGTTTTCTCATTAATAAAAAATACCTCTTCAACACTCTCATTCTCTTTTAAGACTTGAATAAATTTTCTGCTCATATTACCTTCCAAATAATTTGATAATCTTTTCCGCAACCCTAAGGCCATCCACAGCTGAACTAACTATACCACCTGCGTACCCTGCGCCTTCACCAGCTGGAAAAAGAAGTGTTGTATTTATAGACATTAAATTTTGATCCCTCTTTATCCTTATTGGAGATGATGTCCTTGTCTCCGGTGCAATTAGTATTGATCTTTCAGAGACTATCCCCTTTAGCTTTTTATTAAAATCAATAAGAGCATTTTTAAAATATTCATACTTGTTTTCATAAATTTCCCATATAGGAAAGGCCGTTAAACCTCTTGGATAGGAGCTTTCTGTTTTATATGTTTTAATCTTTTTTTCCACAAAATCTATTGTTGTACAGAAAGGCGCTTTATAATTACCTTTTCCTACATTATAAGATTTTTTCTCAATCTCTCTTTGAAAAATTATACCACCAAAGAGACTATTATTCCAATCTTTAGGAGATACTGATATAACAAGCCCAGCATTTCCATAATCACCATCTCTCTTGTAATTACTCATCCCATTTAAGACAAGCCCTTTCTTTTCAGAGGAAGCAGGTATTACAGTACCACCTGGGCACATACAAAAAGTATAGACACTTCCTTTAATCTCATTAAAATACCTACTGAGAAAAAAATCTGCCGGTGGCAAGAGAGAGCTCTTTCGACCATACTGATTCCCATTTATCATCTTCTGCGGTAGCTCTATCCTAAAACCAACAGCAAACCCCTTGGGCTCTAAAACCACCTCTTCCTCCTGTAAGGTTTCATATAGATCTCTACAGGCATTTCCTGTTGCCAATACAATGGCATCACAAGCAATCTCTCTTTTATTTGTTAGGGCTGCCACAACGCGCCTATCACCATTCAAGATTGGTTTTATGAACTTTTCATTGAAAGATATATCAACATTTAAGGCCAAAAGTTTTTTTCTTAAGTTTATAACAACTTGCCTTAACTTATCCGTACCTATATGGGGCTTGTATAGATAGGCAATCTCCTCTGGTGCTCCAGCAGAAATTAGTTCTTTAATTATAAAATCATAAAACTCATACCTTGTTCTAGCTGTAAGCTTGCCATCAGAAAAAGTCCCTGCACCACCCTCTCCAAACTGAATATTAGATTCTTCCTTTAAGATACCCTTTTTAAAAAAGGTCTCTACATCCTTTACCCTTTCCTCTACTGCATCACCTCTTTCAATCAAAAGGACAGTAAAATCTTTTTGTGCTAAAAAAAGGCTACAGAAAATACCTGCAGGTCCCATACCAACAATAAGAATCTTTTTTTTTGATGTCTCATGTGAATATATTGATATTAATTTATTATCTAAAGGACTATCTGCAACTTTTTTGATTTTATAACTGTCCAAGTCTTTGATAACCTTTGAGGTATTAAAAGTTATCCGATAGATCCAAAAAATTTTTGATTTGCTCCTTGAATCGAGAGATTTTTTTGCTATAGAAAAAAAGGTAAGCTCCTCTTCTTTTAGACCAATCGTCTTAAGAAGCTTTTCTTTAACAAATTTTAGATTATCCTTTTCTGGAGCTACTTTAATCTCTATTTGATACATTATCACTTTGGGGAATAACAATTTTATAGAAGCCGCTTTCTTTGTTGTCTTTGTCTATTACAATTCTGCTACCAACATTCTTAAAATCAATGAATGTCTTAACAAATCTAATCTCCTTTTCATCTTTGAAACTAAGCTCAAAATAGTTATTTAGGTCTGTGCAATGAGGTGCTATTTTTGATTGAGTAATCTCAACTGAATACTCACTGTTATCTTTTTTTAGGGCAATAATAATTTCACCTGACTTTTCTGAACAATCTATTATCTTTCTGAAAAACTCTGAAAAAAACTCTATAAAAATACCTTTTCTGCCATAGTATAGAGGCAGATTTTTCTGAAAACTTGTTTTTATGTAGAGATCTTTGTCCTTAATCTCTTTCTTCAAAGTGGAGAGTGATGTTCTAATGGCATTTTTTAAAGAAAAACTCTCTTCAAAATAAAACTCAGCTGGTCTTTTAAGAATATCAAGCTCATGTTTTATTTGTGTTACTTTATCTAATATTGTTTGAAAGACCCTATCCTTATCATCTTCTTCTATATAACCCTTCTTCAAAAGTTCCACGTAGTTACTAATGGTCTGTAAAGAGTTCTTGATCTTGTGAGAAATCTTGTCGAGAAACTTTTGAATATCTTCTATTTTCTGAGAATATAATTCGTTATTAATGTTAATATTATCCTCTTTTGTCTCTTCTTTTTCCTGGAAATAAAATTTGTGGTATCTCACAGTTTGATTGAGTTTTTCTATTATATCTTCAAAACTAAAGGGCTTTTTTATAATACCAACGATATTTTTAGAACTCTCGGAGAGATTAATTACATCACTATCTGCAGCAGTAAACAAAAAAACAGGAGATTTAACCCCCCTTTTTATAAACTCTTTTGACAAAGATATGCCATCAAAACTTGGCAAATAGTAATCCATAAGTACAACGTCTGGTTTGTAACCGCTATCAATCTTTTTCAATGCCGTTAGATGGTTGTTTGCTGTCTCCACTGAGAAGCCAGCCCTTGATAGTGCGAGATTAAAAAGACTTAGGATCTCATCATCATCATCAATAATAAAAAGATTTATTGTCATTTTATTTAAAATATATCTTTAGCTCTGAGATAAGTTTTTCAATCTCTTTATTTTTAATTTCAATCTCTGAAAACATCTTACCAAGGAAGTCAGTTACATCTTTAAACATTACTGAGATGACCTTAAAA
Organism: uncultured Pseudomonadota bacterium; assembly: GCA_964540515.1. GTDB lineage: Bacteria > CALINM01 > CALINM01 > CALINM01 > CALINM01 > JAOAGA01. Next base: position 140,205 of record CAZIMS010000001.1, read on the forward strand.
TCTTCAAACTCTTTATCATTAGCAGACAAAACTTCCTTTGCTAAATTCTTTATATCTTCATTGGCCGAAACTATCTGATTGCTACCTTTCTCTTGCTCCTCTCCCGCATAGGCTATCTTTTTTGTAGAATCTTTTATCTCATCTATAGACTGGGTCATATAGGTTACCCCTGTAAGCTGCTCAAAGACTGCTTTTTCAATCTTTTCGTTGAGTTGTCTTGTGGAGCCCGAAAGTTCTTTTAGCTCATTATATATGATATTGGATCTTGTAGCTATTTTTATACCCTCTTCAACCATACCATAGGTATCTTCTATATTTCTAATAAACTCTTCAGACTCACTTTTAAGATGATCTACTATCGTTTTTATCTCCTCAGCTGAAAACTTTGTTCTTTCTGAGAGAGACTTTATCTCATTGGCAACTACAGCAAAGGACTTTCCATACTCTCCAGCTTGAGAAGCTATAATAGAGGCGTTTAAAGATAGTAGATTTGTCTGTTCTGTAATTGAGGTGATTGTTAGGACTATCTGATAAACACTTTGTATTGTGTTCCTATATTTTTCAAAGAGAGATCTCGATACATCAAGGGTCTTTTTAATACTCTCTACGAACTCATAAATGTTAGATATTACAGTGCTGCCTTCCTTAACTTTATTGTTAAGTTTCTGACTGCTATCAATTGCATTCTTACTTGAAGACGCAATCTCCTCACCGAGCTCTTTCATCTCTATGGCAGTTGTAGCTAGCTCTTCTGTACATTTATATAAATTTTTTAGTGCCCCTGATGTCTCTGCTATAGAGGAATGAATCTGTGTTATGGAAGAGACACTTCTTTCAAGGGATTGAAAAAGGTTGTGGACATTAGAGCTTAAAAAATGATAGCCTTCATTTATATCTTCGATAGTCTCTCTAAATTTAGCAAACATTTCTTGTTGTTTTTCTTTTTGCTTTAATATCATCTTAAAAGTATCATCTAGTTCTTTTGATACATTGTTTATGCTTTCCATAAAATAAACATTAGTGATTGCCTGAGAGACCTGTTGAGATAAGACAGTAAGTACAGCTAATTCATCTTCAGAGGCCACTTTCCTCTTATATTTATTGTCAACATTTATTACACCAATTGGTTTGCCTAATCTATGGAAGGGTAGACAGAAAAAGGATTTTGTTCTAAAGGCTTCAATATTACTATAGGGAGGATGCAAATGAAAGTCATCGGGATAATCATTTATATCTTTTACAAGGTAGGTCTTATTATCTTGAATTGCTCTATAAAGAAGGCCTCCCTCATTACTTAAGGGAACCCATATCTTTTCTATAGGGTCTTTAGTACCATAGGTAACTACACAATATATTATACCCTTCTCTTCATTTATGAGTAATATGTTTACTCTATCAAAGCCAAGAATCTCATAGGCACATCTTCCAACCTCCTGAAGTACAGTATTTATATTTGGTGATTCTTGAATCTTTTTTGTAGCCTCCAGAAGTCTGTTTGTCTTAACTCTAATATTTTCAAGAGTTGTTTTATACTCAACCTCTCTTACTTGTATCTCCTGTTTATTTTTTTCAAGCTCGCTATTTTGTTGAAGAAGCTTATCTCTATTAAATCCAATAATATATCCCAAAGATCCCAAAACTATAATGGAGGTGCTTAAATAAAAAATAAGGGATAGATTATAGTTATTATTAAAAAAATTAAAAAAATGTTCACCAAAAGTAATGGTTGTAGGTTTAAATGAAAGAAGGGCAATAGTTATCCATCCAAGGGGGGCACAAATACCGGCGACAACACCCGCAAATAAATATTTGCCTCGATTTGTCTTAAAACCAAAAGTAATCATACTCTATGCTTTATCTGGTTTTATACACATAACGGGGCATTTAGCCCTCTTAACGACCTTCTCTGCAGTGCTACCAAAGACAACCTTTTCTATGCCCTTCTTGCCCTGACTTCCTATAACTATTAAATCAATATCTTTTTCTTCAGAAAACTTAACTATTTCTTCTGCAGGATCACCAATTGTAACTACCACCTCATAATTACTGAAATCTTTCAGATTTCTATTAATAAACTCATCCATCAGTTTTTGAGCACCTGATTTAATCTCAGTTTTAATCTTATCGAAGGATATATGGGGTACATAAAAACCAGTAAACTCTGCTGGTTCATAAATTATGTGAATTATATAGAGCTTTGAGCTAAAAGTCTTTGATAACTCCTTTGCATAAAAAGCAGCCTTATCCGAATATTCTGAGAAATCAATGGGACACAATATTTTATTAAATTTCATATCTCCTCCTTTAAATATTGATGTTCTTAAGTTCAGAAACTGCTTCTTCTGGCAGTATAGGATTAAAAAAGAAACCCGTACCCCATTCAAGCCCGGATAAACGAAACAACCTCGGTGATATCTCTATATGCCAATGGTAGTCATACTGCACAGTACTCCAGTAACCAGGTCTTGGAAGAAAATTTGGTGCTGTATGTATTACCAAAGTATAGGGCGGCACCGATAGTAATTTTGCGAGTTTTTTAAGGGTTATTATTAATGTATCTGTAAGGTCATTAACAAGCGTTGGGGTTATATCTTCAAAAATAGCACTATGACTCCTCGGAAAAATAAACATCTCATAGGGGGAATTAGAGGCATAGGGTGCCATTACAACAAAATGTTCTGTTTCATACAATACTCTTTCTTTCTGCCTAATTTCTTGTTTAATAATATCACAATAGATACATCTTTCTTTATCAGAATAGTACATCTTTGCTTGGATAAGCTCTTCTTTTATTTTCCGTGGCATAATAGGTGTTGCCAGTATCTGAGAATGACTATGTTCCATACTGCCATATGTACCTAAACCAAAATTTTTAAAAACAAGGACATACTTAAAACCTTTATTTTGTTTTAAAGCGGCTATCCTTTCTTTAAAACTCCAAAGAACATCTCTTACCTGATTAAAAGGCAACTCCTCAAGCTGAGTAACATGTTCTGGTGTTTCCACGATGATCTCCTGAACACCGTAGCCCGTAACCATATCGTATATACCCACAGGACGTCTATCAAGCTCTTCATCAAGCGTTAGAGCTGAGTCTTTATTTTTAAAGCTTCTTATCCACCAACCAGGTTGATTAGGTGATGTCCCTGATCTACGATAGGCTAAAACCTCAGGTGGTGTTTCCTGTTCTTTGCCCTCACAAAAGCTACAGCTTGTATTTTTAGGAAGATTAAACTGTCTATTTACCCAAAACTTAACAACCCTCTCTTTTAAACCGGTGTTAAAAAAAACCCACTGCCCAGTAAATATATCCTTTCTAATTTCTTTCATGCTTATCTATCCTCTAATTTATTAATCAATGAAAGAAGCTCATCCAAGCTAACTGGTTTATTGAGATACTCATATACACCCATCTTCATAGCTTTCCAGAAGCTCTGGCAGTCCCCGAAGGCAGTTATAATAATAAATTTTGATTCTATCTTTTCCTTATTGCATAGTTGAAGCAGATCTTCACCAGAAAAGTTGGGCATATTAAGGTCTGTTATGATTAGATCAAATTTTTCCTTTCTAATTAGGGATGAAGCTTCAAGACCATCTTTTGCTTCAAATACTGTAAATCCTTCCTTTTTCAGGAAAACAACAAGAGACCACCTGACTTCATTGTCGTCTTCAGCAACTAATATTTTTTTTATTTTCATATTTTTAGTTAAGTTTACTTTATTATATTTTCTAATGTCAATATGATATCTTCCTTGCCGATTTTTTATTATATTGTGATAGAGATTTGATATAAATTAAAAAGGGTAGACTCTAAGATTAGAGTTTTTACAAAAGTCAGAGATTTCAAAAATTTTTGTCTTTTAGAAAAAAATTAGCTCAATCATTAGACTTCAGAAAATCCAATTTCTTTTTTATAAGCTCATTTAAGAGTTTTGGATTTGCCTTTCCCTTGCTCTTTTTCATTGCCTGTCCTACAAAGAAGGCAAAAAGCTTCTCCTTGCCAGACAAATACTCAAGTAACTCCTTTTGATTTTCTGATATAACCTCGTCTATCATATTAATTAAATCTTCTTCATTTGATATCTGTGCAAGCCCTAGCTCTTCAATAAAGCTCTCGGGATCTCTACCTGTCTCCATAACCTTTGGTAATATTGTTCTTGCTCCATTGGTGTTAATCTTATTATCCTTTAATAGAAACAATAGCTTTGCTAAATGCTCTGTTGTTATCTTTGTGTCTTTTATAGATACCCTTCTATCGTTTAGCTCTTTTAAAACTTCTGTCATAATAAAGTTGCTAACACTTTTTGGACTATTGAATAACTTTACTGTCCCTTCGAAAAAGTCGGCAATATCTTTATCGGTTGTAATTATCTCTACATCATACTCAGGGATGTTATACTCAGCGATAAACCTTTTTCTTTTATCGTAAGGCACCTCGGGCAAGCCATTTTTTACATCTTCTATGAATTTTTCATCTAAAATTACTGGCATAAGATCTGGATCTGGAAAGTATCTATAATCATGGGCTTCTTCTTTACTCCTCATAGATATTGTAATACCCTTTGAAGAATCAAAGAGCCTCGTCTCTTGAACAACTCTTCCACCACTTTCAATAATATCAATCTGCCTTTCTATTTCATACTCAATAGCCCTTTGAATAAACCTAAAGGAGTTGATATTTTTTAACTCTGTCTTTGTCCCAAACTTACTATCACCAACTTTTCTCACAGATACATTCGCATCACAGCGAAAGCTTCCCTCTTCCATATTTCCATCACAGATGCCTAAGTATAAAAGTATCTGTCTTAACTCTTTCAAGTAAGCAACGGCTTCTTCTGGAGATCTCAAATCTGGCTCACTTACAATCTCAAGAAGAGGTGTACCAGTTCTATTTAAATCTACTAAACTTGAAGTACCTTCATGAATTAACTTTCCTGCATCTTCTTCCATATGTATTCTTGTAATACCAACTTTTTTCTCCACCCCTTGAACCTTGATAATGATATGTCCGTGCTCACATATAGGCAACTCATACTGAGATATCTGATAACCCTTTGGAAGATCAGGATAGAAATAGTTTTTTCTTGCAAATAGAGATTTCTGATTTATTTTACAGTTTGTGGCAAGACCAAGCATTACGGCAAACTCAACAACCCTTTTGTTTAGTTTTGGCAATGAACCAGGCATCCCCAAACATATAGGACAAACCTGTGAGTTTGGTGTAGAACCAAATTTTGTAGAACAAGTACAAAAAATTTTACTATCTGTCAGCAATTGTGCATGAACCTCAAGACCAATAACAGCTTCGTAAGACATCAATTACCTCCAATTTTTAGATAAAAGGTGAAAACTTAAAGCCACCTACTGCCTTTTCATAGGCATAGGCAATATTAAGAATCTCTGATTCCTTTAGATAATCCCCTAAAATCTGAATTCCAACAGGTAACTGTTTCTCATCAAAGCCGCAAGGGATAGATATGGCGGGGATACCAGCAAGATTAACATTTATTGTAAAGACATCGGAAAGATACATCTTGATAGGGTCTCCTGTTTTCTCTCCTAATCTAAAGGCTGTTGTTGGAGAGGTGGGACAGATTATGGCGTTTACTTCTTTAAAAGCTTTTTCAAAATCTTTTTTTATCAAAGTCCTTACCTTATTTGCCCTATTGTAATAGGCATCATAGTAGCCTGAAGCAAGAGAAAATGTCCCCAACATAATCCTTCTTTTTACTTCTTCACCAAAACCTTCTTTCTTTGTCTTAATATACATCTCTTTTAAATCCTTTACATCTAAAGCCCTATACCCATATTTTACTCCATCAAATCTTGCTAAGTTGGAGCTTGCCTCGGCTGTGGCTACGAGATAATAAACAGCAATTCCATAGGGTGTATGGGGTAGGCTTATATCTACTATCTCTGCCCCCAAGGATTTAAATACATCTATTGCTTCTTTTATTTTCTTAATAATGCCTTCTTCTATACCCTCAATAAAATACTCTTTTGGTACACCAAGTTTTAGTCCTTTAATATCCCCTGTAAGAAATGATTGGTACGGCTCAACATCTACAGGTAATGAGGTAGAGTCCTTCTCATCATAACCTGATATCTCTTCAAGAAGGAGTGCACAATCTCTCACATCTCTTGTAATAGGTCCTATCTGATCAAGGGAAGAACCAAAGGCTATGAGTCCATATCTACTAACTCTACCGTAGGTTGGCTTAAGGCCTACAACACTACAAAGACTTGCTGGCTGCCTAATGGAGCCTCCTGTATCACTTCCAAGAGAGGCAGGTGCCTCTAAACTTGCTACAGAAACAGCACTACCACCACTACTACCACCAGGGATTCTCTCGAAGTCCCAAGGATTTCTTACCGGTCCGTAGTAAGAGGTTTCATTGGAAGAGCCCATAGCAAACTCGTCCATATTTGTCTTACCTAAGATTACGGCACCTTTTTTTAATAGCTTCTCAACCACTGTGGCTGAATAGGTTGGTATAAAGTTAGATAATATTTTGGAGGCACAGGTTGTTTTAATACCTTCAGTGCAGATATTGTCTTTTATAGCTATAGGAACACCTAAAAATCTGCCCCTTTCCCCTTTTTCTCTTCTTTTATCAGCTTCTATTGCCATCTCTAAGGCTTTATCATAACAGACAGTAATAAAGGCATTTGTTTTTTCATTAGTCCTTTCGATATTCTTAAGAAAGACCTCCGTAATCTCCTTAGAAGTAGCCTCTCCTTTATCGAGTAGCTCTGATATGTTTGATAAATTCAGATCCTTAAGCTCCATCTCTCCTCCCCTTATTCCACAACCCTTGGAACTCTAAAAAATTTATCTTTCCTGTCTGGTGCATTAAGCAATGCCTTATCAGTGGGGAGAGAATCTTTCACCACATCCTCTCTCATGGCGTAAGCTATTGGCATAGGATGATTAGTTGGTTCAACATTTTCTACATTTAACTCCGTTAGTTTTTCCACATAGGCTAAAATATCTCTAAATTTTCTCGTAAAATCTTCTAATTCCTCTTCATCAAAGCTCAACCTTGCCAGCTCAGCAATATATTTCACCAAGTCTTTATTTATCTCTGGCATAACTCCTCCTTTGTCCAGAAGCTCGCATTTATAATAACAAAAAAAATAGCGACGGTAAACGGTAATCATCTTATTTGTAATAAATTTGAATGTTTTTTCTTGACTAACAGGCAGGTCAAATTGTAATATCATTTAATTACTGGGGCTGTAGCTCAGTTGGGAGAGCGCTTGAATGGCATTCAAGAGGCCGGCGGTTCGACTCCGCTCAGCTCCACTTAATGTTTTTAATCTTCACCATTAGATTTATAACTAATCACAATTTTAGTTAGACTTGCAAAATTGTCTGATCTATGTTTTCAAGAAAGATAACTTTCAGATAATCTGTTTCTGCCATAGTCAACAATATGGGATGATCAAGAGCCTGTGCACCCCTTGCAACAATTCTAAAACTTCTTTTTGCATCACCTGAGCACTCTCTTAACAAACTAACAAAAGCCTCTCTTTCCATGTGATGGGAACAGGATGCTGTAATCAATAAGCCTCCCTTTGATATTAGTCTCATAGCTCTCTGGTTTATCTCTCTATATCCTTTTATGCCTTCTTTAATTTTAGCCTTGCTTTTAATAAAGGCAGGGGGATCTAAAATTATGCAGTCATATTTTTCACCCCTTCTATGTGCCTCTTTTAAAAAGTAAAAAACATCTTCTTTTATCGCTGTTACCTTTCTATTGTTAAGGATAGAGTTTTTTCTTATCAAATCAATAGCCTTTTCTGAAGAGTCCACACAAAATATCTCCCCATTAGAAACTAAGCCTAAACTAAATGCCCAACCTCCTGAATAGGAAAAACAGTCAAGAACTCGCTCTGTCTTTCTATGTTTTAATAACTCTCTTAGATATAATCTATTTTCCCTCTGGTCTAAAAAAAATCCTGTCTTTTGCCCACCAATTAAATCAACTACGTATTTTACACCCTTTTCATCAATTACTAAATCCTCATCATACTTTCCATAGTCTATCTTTACATTCAGATCCAGACCTTCTAAACTTCTAAAGTTAGAATCATTTTTATTTATTATTGCCTCTGGATTAAACTTCTCGATTAATACCTCCCTAATAAGAGGATATAATCTTTCCATCCCAGCTGTTAAAATCTGCACAACGAAGATATTCTTGTATCTATCAATTATCAATCCTGGCAAATAATCACTTTCACTAAAGCAGAGTCTATAGGCATCATTGGAGATATAATTAATGCTTTTCCTGTATCTAAAAGCATTCTCTATCCTCTCTTTGAAAAATTCTTTATTTATAGATGATTTTTCAAAGGATAAGATACGAATAGCTATTAGGGAGATAGGGTTTACATATCCAATACAATAAAATTTATCATTATTAAGATAGACCTCAACAAGCTCACCCTTTTCATAATCGCCTAACCTATCTTGAATCTCGTTTGAGAAAATCCAAAGATGATTATGTTTTGGAAAAAATTTTTTATTAAGCCTGATCTTTTTCATCATATAACCAGTTAATAGTTAGCTAAATTATACTTGTTAGCAAGATTAAAGGCAATTTTACAATTTCTGCAAGCCTTCCTCAAAAAAATTTTCTCTTTTTTTAATTTTTGTAATAAAATAAAATGTTTAAATCATATTGGAGGAAAAAGATGTTATTTGATTCTTTTTTTGGATGGTTTTCTAATGATGTTGCCATTGATTTGGGAACAGCAAACACAGTTATTTACATAAAAGGTAAAGGAATAGTTAGTTCTGAACCTACTGTTGTGGCTATTCAAAAGGATATAAGTGGTAGTAAAAAGATATTAGCCATTGGTCAAGAAGCCAAGGAGATGTTAGGAAGAACTCCTGGAAACATCATAGCTATAAGACCGATGAAAGACGGCGTCATCGCAGATTATGAAGTTACAGAGGCAATGCTTAGATATTTTATCCAGAGAATTCATAAAAGGAAGAGTTTTATAAGGCCAAGAATTGTCATATCAATACCATCAGGTATAACACCAGTTGAGAGAAGGGCTGTAAAGGAATCAGCTGAATCAGCCGGTGCAAGAGCAGTTTTTATGATACCAGAACCTATGGCTGCGGCAATAGGTGCAGGACTTCCTATAACTGAGCCAGTTGGTAATATGATAGTTGATATTGGTGGTGGTACCACAGAGGTTGCTGTAATCTCTCTTTCGGGGATTGTATATTGTCAATCTGTTAGAGTAGCTGGCAATAAGATGGATGAAGCAATTATTCAGTATATTAGGAGAAAATATAGCCTTTTGATTGGCGAGAGAACTGCAGAAATTATTAAGATCAACATTGGTAACGCCTATCCAGATGGTGAAACCAAAACAATGATTATAAAAGGCAGAGACCTCGTAGACGGTATCCCTAAGACCTTAGAAATTAACTCTGACGAGATAAGAGAGGCCTTAAGTGAGCCTGTTAATGCTATAGTAGAAGCAGTTAAGGTAGCTCTTGAAAAGACCCCTCCTGAGTTAGCCTCTGATATAGTTGATAGAGGTATAGTTTTGGCTGGTGGTGGTGCTCTTTTAAAAAACCTCGATATTCTTTTGAGAGAAAAGACAGGACTACCTATAATTATTGCTGATGATCCTTTACTTTGTGTTGTAAGAGGCTCGGGAAGCGTACTTGACAAATTAGACCTTCTGAAAGAAGTATCCGTTCAGGTTTAATTATGTTTGGAAGATTTAGAATGGCAGTTTATGCCCTTTTAATTATCCTTTTATCTCTCAACCTTTTTTTCTTAGGTTTTTCAAATAAATATAAATCTCTCGCTGAGCAATCTTTTTTTAGATTCCTTATATATCCAGCCTATCTCTTAAACAATTTTTTTATATATATAGGTGAGAAAAAGGACAAAATTTACAATCTCTCAAGAGCCTATGATGAGCTTGAGATGGTTAGGAAAGAGAATCTGGCTCTTAAATCAGAAACACTATTGATGAGAAAACAAATTGAAAGTTTAGAAAACTTATTAAATTTAGATAAACAAAAAAAAATTTATCCCTTTACAATTAGTGTTTCAAAGGTTGTTGCCAGAAACCCTTTACTATGGCATCAGTTTATTGTAATTGATGGTGGAAATGATAGTAACTACAGGCCTGGTATGCCTGTTATAACCAATGATGGCTTAGTAGGTAAGATCTCTGAAGTTTATCAGAATACTTCAAAGGTACTCCTTTTGGTAGACCAAGACTTTGCCTGTGATGTTAGAGGTGAGAAGTCAGACATCTTAGCCCTTCTATCTGGTACAGGAACATCCGTCTTAAAGCTAAACTATGTTCCCAAATATGAAGAGTTTTTACCTGGTGAGACACTCGTAACTTCAGGATACGATAATAGTTACCCGGAAGGTATACCTGTTGGTTATATAGTTGACATAAATAAACCCTTTGGATCCTATTTTCTTGAAGCATTCGTTATGCCCTATGTTGATGTATTAAGATTAAAAGAAGTTATGGTTATTATGGATTATAAGAAAAAAAGATGAGACTCATTGCTTATCTATTTTTTTACTTATTTTTTATTTTACTTGAAAGTATAAGCTTCCTTACATCTTCACTTCTTATCAAGTTTGATATTCTTATTCCTGTTATTATATATTCTGTTACCTTGGGTGGTTTAGGCAGCTTTTTTTTTAGTGTTTTTTTTGCTTTAATTACAGGGCTATCTCAGGGTTTCATAATTATTAATATTAATTTTGCCATCTTAATGTATTTTCTTATATCTGCTTGCAAAAAGACCTTTCAAATCAGTTCTAAACAGTTCATGATAATCTCAACTACATTATTGCTATTCTGTAAGGCCTTTTTTCTATTTCTGTTCAACTCAAAAAGTATTAAGATCGACCTATATGCTTTTTCTCATATACTAATCTTCTCTCTTGTAAACGGTCTATTATCTTTTTACATATATAGTTTAGCGAGATACCTTACTAGATTGACATTAAATAGGCTATGAAAAAAATTCATGTAACTTTAGATAGTCAGCCCCTATTGGAAAAACGTTTAGCCTTAATAATTAATGCCATTATCATAATATCTTTCTTATTGTTAATTAGATATTGGTTCCTCCAAATAATCTTTCACTCTCATTATCTCGAACTTGCAGAGAAAAATAGGATAAGAAATCTAAAAATTCCGGCACCGAGAGGGATAATTTACGATAGAACAGGACACATTATTGCTTCTAGTGCTCCCACCTTTCAGTTAGAGCTTGTTCGTGAGGAGCTTACCAATAGCGATGAAGTCTTTGAAGAGATAGCAAGAGTTTTCAATAAGTCAAAGGACGCTGTAATGAAAGATTTTGCTGAAAAATCAAGAATTACTCCTAAATTTTATCCTGTTGTTTTATATGAAAATTTGGAGAGAACACAAATTGTTTCGATAGAAGCCTTAAAATGGAAATTAAAAGGAGTTAGGATAAATTATAAGTCCGAGAGGAACTACCCTTACAAAAATTTTGCTTCCCATCTTCTTGGCTATGTATCTCAAATAACAGAAAAGGAGATAGAAAAACTAAAAGGAACTTATCCATTTGGATCAAAGATAGGTAAATACGGATTAGAAAAGCAGTTAGAAGATTATATACGAGGCTTTGATGGCGTAGAAAAGGTTGAAGTTGATGCAAGTGGGAGAAAAAAGAAGGTCCTTTATAAATTAGATCCCATATCAGGGGGTGGTGTAAAGCTCACCCTTGACTGGAAACTGCAAGAAGCTGCTGAAAAGGCTATGGCAGAAAAAAATGGTGCTGTTATTGCTATGTCTCCTAAGACAGGTGAGGTTTTTGTATTACTTTCACACCCTAACTTTGATCCTAATATATTTGTCAGAGGATTTCCTTCTGATGAATGGATAAAAATTGTAAAAAATCCGCTACATCCCTTACAAAATAAAGCCATTCAGGGCATATTCCCTCCGGGCTCTACTTTCAAACTTGTAACTGCTATAGCAGCTTTAGAAGAAGGTATAATAAATAAAAACACAAATTTCTACTGTAGTGGCAAAAAAAAGGTGGGCAACAGAGATTTTAGATGCTGGAAAGACCATGGTCATGGACAGGTTGATATTCATAAAGCCCTTGTTGAGTCCTGTGATGTGTTTTTTTACGAGGTTGCTTTAAAGCTTGGGGCACAAAAACTTTCTGAATATGCCAAGATGTTAGGGCTCGGTGAAAAAACAGGCATTAATTTACCTGGTGAGTTACAAGGCATAGTGCCTTCACCAGAATGGAAACAAAAAAAATATAAAAAGCCCTGGTATAATGGCGATACACTTCCTTTTTCCATTGGTCAAGGTTATCTATCCGTCTCTCCAATACAATTAGCCATAGCTTTTGCTACCTTTGCAAATGGTGGATACGTAATAAGTCCTACCATTGTAAAAGAGATTGAGGTGGGTGAGAATAAAACTATTAAAGAAGATACTCCTAAAATAAAACGTAAAGTCTCTTTAAAACCAGAGACTATTGATATAGTAAGAAAAGGATTAATAGGGGTTGTTGAGGAACCTACTGGAACAGGTAAGGCCTCAAAAATAAATAATGTAATTGTTGCTGGAAAGACCGGTACCGCTCAGGTTAAAGCCTTTAAAGAAAGAAAAAAGTTTTCAGGTTTTCATAACGATCATGCTTGGTTTGTAGCTTATGCACCTGCCTATGATCCTGAAATTGTAGTATCCGTATTTGTTATGCATGGTGGGCATGGTGGTGGTGTTGCAGCACCTGTTGCAAGAGAGATTTTAGAAAAATTTTTTAATAGAGACAAAGACGATGACAAAAAAGTTAATGAAAACTGACATCCTGTTTTATGAAGGCTTAATAATCATAATAGCTCTCATTACTATGAGCACCTTGAATCTTTACAGTGCCCTATATGGACCCAGTGGTTTAAATCCTTTATTTTACAAACATCTAACATGGCTATTTATATCTATAATTTCTGCCTTAATAACACAGGTTATAAACCTAAGAATCTTAGAAGGTCTATCTTTTCCTTTGTATCTTTTTGCTCTACTCCTTTTAATACTTGTTTTATTTATAGGTAAAAAAGTATATGGTGCACAGAGGTGGTTATCTTTAGGTTTCATCTCTTTTCAACCCTCTGAGCTTATAAAACTAGCGTTAATTCTCTATCTCGCAAAATATTATAAAGACATGCCCATTGTAGAAGGTGGTTACAGATTAAGTCATTTAACAATACCTTCTATCATTATTTTTATCCCCTTTTTTCTAATAATCAAGCAACCTGATCTGGGAACAGCGATAATACTTTTACTTATCGGTTTTTTTATTATATCTCTATTAGGTATAAGCAGAAAAATTATAATTGGAGCCATATCCTGTCTTTTCTTATTTTCTCCCTTAATATGGAGATTATTAAAAGATTATCAAAAAAAGAGGATTAAGTATTTCCTCTTTCCAGAGGATGACCCATTAGGTGCTGGTTACCAAACAATCCAGTCTAAAATTGCCATAGCTAACGGTGGTTTTTGGGGTAAGGGCTACTTACAGGGTATTCAAAGTAAGTTAGGTTTTATACCTGAGAAACATACAGATTTTGTATTTGCTGTGTTTTCAGAAGAATGGGGTTTTTTGGGGGTTACTATATATATAATACTATCTGCCTATTTGATTTTTTGGATGTTTAAAGCTATTAGGAATATAAAAGATAGATTCCTTTTCTTAACCGCTTCGGGGTTTATTTTTCTATATAGCTCTCATTTTATTATTAATATAGCTATGGTCTCAGGATTATTTCCTGTAGTTGGTGTGCCATTGCCCTTCTTCAGTTATGGTGGAACATCTTTACTGATAAATATATGTGCTTTCAGCTTTATCTTAAGATTAAGCAAGTACTGAAAGAAGGGTTATGATCAGGAGTTGACCATAAACCCTTCTTTTTTTCTAAATTACCTTTTTAAGAAGGTCTTCAATCTGCCCCTTGGGGACAGCACCTACTATAGTACTTACAACCTCTCCACCTTTAAAGAGAATGAGAGTAGGTATTCCTCTAACACCGTATTTTTTAGGAGATTCAGGGTTTTCGTCTACATTTACTTTGTAAAAATTAACTCTGTCAGCATACTGACCAGCAACTTCTTCAAAAACTGGTGCCATCATCCTACAGGGACCACACCAGCTAGCCCAAAAATCAACAAGAGCTGGTTTGTCAGACTTTAATACAAAACTGTCAAAATCAATGTCTCTTATTTCTCTTACATTTTCTGACATAAGTCCTCCTTAGTAATACTTTTTGTTAAAAATGTATAATATTTTTCGAAAATGTCAAGTTAAGGTTAATTTTTTAGTTACTACTTTTTTCTTTAATTAGCTCTTCAAAGTTTTTTGATGATAATACATCCTTTAATGTATTCTGTGCCTTTGTCCAGATAGGATGGATAGGGCATTTTGGCTCTCTCGTGCAATCATAGCCATGAATTAGGCACTTATTCAATGCAATCTCTCCATCTACCGCCTCAACTATATCAAGTACTGTAATTTCAGAGAGTCTTTTTTTAAGTCTAAATCCTCCTGTGGCACCCCTTGAGGAGCTTAAAATACCTTTTTTGACTAATCTTTGCAATATCTTAGCAAGAAATACCTTTGGCACTGAAATTTTTTCGAAAAGATCTGACGGCGTATAAGTCTTTTCTGGATTCTTGGCAATCTCTAAAACCGCCCTTATAGCATACTCTGATTGATTAGTAATTCGCATCCTATTTTCCTCCCCCATTAACCCACCAATCGCTCGATTTATCAAACCACCAGTGGGTAGAATCTGTATTAAGTATAGTCTCCCCCAACTCTTTACCTACTTCTGTAATAAGCCTTTGCATAGTAAACCTAATCCAATCATCTGCATAGGGATTACCAAGATCTTTTTGTTCCTTTAGCTGAAGAAGTAGCTCTAAATTATCAGCATCTTTTGCCAGTTTTGCTTCAAGACTTCTTTGTTCAATATAGTCTGTAACTAAATCAGAAAGTTCATCGGCAAAAGGTAATCCTTCTATGGCCTCTTTTAAAGCCTTTTTTTCATCAACACTTACGTATTTCTTATTCATGTAGTTTAAATCGCCCGTTCTTGCCTCTAAAAAATCATGAAATAGAGAAATTAGTATAAGCCTCTCTCTATTTATATTGCCAATCTTGTCTGCAAGAACATAGGCTATACAGACTGTTCTAAAGCTATGTTCTGCTACTGACTCATAGCCGCTACCAAGAAACTGAAAACCAGTTCTTGGCGTCCTTTTTAACATCCCCACTTCAAAAAGAAAGTTTACAATATCAATCATTTTTTTCTAAACATTATAACACTTTTGTATTAAAATTAATAACAAAAATCAAGAAAGGATTATCCCACCATGCAAAGAGGAAACAGATTTCAAGATGCCCAACTAAAAGAAGAAACAAAAGATTATTTACAAAAGTTAGCCAAAAAATCGAGATTAGACATATTGACTATGACCACCCTTGCCGGTTCTGGCCATCCTGGTGGGTCTATGTCATCACTTGAGATCTTTTTATCGCTTTATTATTTCCTAAACATAAAACCAGAGAACATTAGTGATGAAAATAGAGACCGAATTATTATAAGCCACGGTCATACATCACCTGGAGTTTATGCAGTTTTAGGTAATCTTGGTTTTTTTGATATAGAAGATGCAATAGCAGGTTTTCGTTTAGCGGGTAGTCCCTTTGAAGGGCACATAGAAAGACACATTCCTGGTATTGAATGGTCAACAGGTAACTTAGGACAGGGACTCTCGGCCGGTTGTGGTTTTGCTACGGAATCAAAGATAAAAAAGTTAGATAATCTTGTTTTTGTAGTCATGGGGGATGGGGAACAGCAAAAGGGGCAACTATCAGAGGCAAGAAGATTTGCTAAAAAATACAATCTTAAGAATTTATACGCTATTGTTGATTACAATCGGTTACAGATATCAGGCTCAATAAATGATGTAATGCCTCAAAATATCAAAGAAAATTATATATCTGATGGATGGAAAGTTTTTGACTGTGACGGAAACAATATAGTTGAACTATATAAAACGCTCCATATTATGTTACAAGAAGAAGGACCTGCTGTGCTAATCGCCCACACTGTGATG
This sequence comes from uncultured Pseudomonadota bacterium, assembly GCA_964540515.1. Lineage (GTDB taxonomy): Bacteria > CALINM01 > CALINM01 > CALINM01 > CALINM01 > JAOAGA01. The sequence continues at coordinate 156,378 of CAZIMS010000001.1, forward strand.
GGGAAAGGCATCTCCTTCATGGAAAACATTAAAGATTATCATGGAAAGGCACTTACAAAAGATCAGTATGAAAAAGCTTTGTCAGAGCTTGGTTTTACCAATAAGCTCGATTACTATATAGAAAAGCGAAAAAACTTTAATATATCAAGATGTCATTTTGAGACAAAAAATAAATACCCCATGCTCAAAGTCCCCACTGCAATAACCTATCCATCAGATAAGAAGATTGATAATCGATCTGCCTTTGGAGAGGCTCTTTTAGCAATTTCCAAGGAAAACATAAGAGATAATTACTTACCTGTAGCTATATTTGATTGTGACTTAGCCTCTTCTGTTAAGGTTGATGCCTTTGCTAAAATCTTTCCAGATAATTTCTTTCAAAGTGGCATCCAAGAACACAATACTGCTACAATATCAGGCAGTTTATCAACAACCGGCATTCTATCAATCTTTACTGACTTTGGTGTTTTTGGAATAGACGAGGTATATAATCAGCAAAGACTAAACGATATAAACAATACTAATTTAAAAGTTGTCTGTACCCACTTAGGAGTTGATGTGGGCGAAGACGGCAAAACTCATCAATGTATTGATTATATTGGTCTACTAAGAAATCTTTTCGGTTTTAAAGTTGTCCTTCCGTCAGATGCCAATCAAACCTATAAAGCTATACTATCTTGCTTTGCCGATAGCGGTAATTACTTTATAGGTATGGGCAGATCAGTAACACCAATAATTACAAAAGAAGACGGAAGACCTTTTTTTGATGATAGCTATGAATTTACCTACGGCAAAGCAGATATAATAAGAGAAGGTAAAGATTTGGCTATATTGTCTTATGGGGTAATGTTATATAGGGCTTTAAAAATAAGAGAGCTCTTGCAGGAACTTGAGATTAGTGCTATGATAATCAATATTTCTACTCCAAAGGAGTTGGACCTGTCAGCCATAAAAAAAGCATGTGAAACAGGCAGACTCGTAATATATGAAGATCATAATGTAAATACTGGTTTGGCTAACATAATAACCTCTTATCTTTTTGATAACAACATAAGTATCCCAACATTAAAATTGGGTGTAAATAATTATTGCTATTCAGGTACACCTGATGATGTTTTTAACTTAATTGGTCTCTCTCCTCAATCTGCTAAAGACAGTATTATTAATTTCTTTGGTTTTAATAAAAAATAAGGAGGGCTCTATGGATTTAATCAAAGACGAAACTCTTGTAAAAAAACTCCTCGAAGAAAACGATGAGTTTAAAAGGCTTTATGTGGAACATTTAGAGCTTGAAGAAAAGATAGCAGAGATAGACAAAAAACATTTTCTTACAGCAGACGAAGAGGCAGAGAGAAAAAGGTTACAAAAGATAAAATTAGCAGGAAAAGATAGAATGTTTGAAATTATTAAACATTATCAGAGTAAAAATTAAAATATAAATAAAGAGGTATTAAATGAAAAGTGATGATATAAAAAAGGGTATTGAGCGTGCCCCCCATAGAGCTTTACTCATGGCTTGTGGGCTACCACGCAATGAGATGGATAAACCTTTTATCGGTATTGTAAGTAGCGCCACAGACCTCATTCCAGGTCACATAGGAATGCGTGATCTAGAGAGATTTATTGAAAAGGGCATACACACGGGAGGTGGTTATGCCTTCACTCTTACTGTACCAGGTATTTGTGATGGGATCGCCATGGGACATTCCGGAATGAGATATTCATTACCATCAAGGGAGTTAATAGCAGATATCATAGAATCTGTAGTCTCTGCCCATAAGTTGGATGGTCTAGTCTTTCTAACAAACTGCGACAAAATTACTCCTGGTATGATAATGGCTTCTTTAAGATTAAACATACCTGCTATCTTTGTTACTGCTGGGCCAATGCTTGCTGGACATTACAAAGGGGAAAGATTATCACTTGTAAGCGGAACCTTTGAGGCTGTAGGCAGGTATAAAAAGGGCGAGATTAATGATGAAGATTTGATTGGCTACGAATCTAATGCCTGCCCAGGTGCTGGCTCCTGTCAGGGTCTTTATACTGCAAACACAATGGCTTGTTTGACTGAGACAATGGGGCTTTCTCTTCCTTATTGTGCTACAGCCTTAGCAGTATCAAGTAAAAAAAGACATATTGCCTTTGAAAGTGGCAAAAAGATTGTAGAACTTGTTAAAAACAATATTTGTCCTCGCGATATAGTTACAGAGAAAGCTATAAAAAATGCCGTTATGGTTGACGTTGCACTTGGCGGCTCCACAAATACTGTTCTTCATTTAACGGCGATCTCAATAGAGGCAAAAAGACCTATTAAGATTGACCTCTTTGATGAGATTAGTACAAAAACTCCACATATTGTTAGCATGATACCTGGGGGTAAGTACTATATGGAAGACCTTGATAGAGCAGGTGGTATTCCAGCTGTCCTTAAAAGGTTATCCAACAAACTCCTAAGTAATAAAACAGTCTCTGGTGAAGACATAAAAGATATAGCAAAAAAGGCCGAGATTTATGACGAAGATATAGTTAGACCTTTAAATAAAGCCTATCATAGAGAAGGCGGATTAGCTATACTTAAAGGCAACTTGGCCCCCTTAGGCGCCGTTGTAAAACAATCTGCTATTTCAAAGGATATGTTAAAATTCAAAGGAAAGGCTCTTGTTTTTGAATGCGAAGAAGATGCGATGCAAGCAATTTTAACAGGAAAGGTTAAAAAGGGGCATGTAGTAGTTATAAGAAACGAGGGACCAAAAGGAGGTCCTGGGATGAGAGAGATGTTATCTCCCACCGCTGCTCTAATAGGTATGGGGCTTGGTAGCTCGGCAGCATTAATTACGGATGGTAGATTTTCTGGTGGTACTCAGGGTCCTTGTATTGGACATATATCACCAGAAGCAGTGGAGGGCGGTCTAATAGGGCTTCTTAAAGATAATGATGAGATAATTATTGATATTCCAAACAAAAAATTAGAAGCACTTATTACTGAAAAAGAGATTGAAAAGAGGAAGAGAAGCTTTAAACCAGTTAGGAAAAAATTGTCTGGCTATTTAAAAAGATATAGCGAGTTTGTTACATCAGCCGCTTTTGGAGCGGTCTTAAGGGAGGATTAGTGAAGCTAACAGGTGCAGAGATTTTTGTTGAATCACTAAAAAAAGAAGGAGTATCACATATCTTTGGTTACCCTGGTGGTGTTGTACTTCCAATTTTTGATGCCCTATACAATCAAAAAGATATTAAGGTTATCCTACCCCGACATGAGCAGGGAGCCGTTCATATGGCCGATGGCTATGCAAGATCTACAGGAAAAGTAGGTGTTGCCCTTGCCACGTCAGGTCCTGGTGCTACTAATACTGTAACAGGGCTTGCGACAGCCTTTATGGACTCTATCCCTATAGTAGTATTTACTGGCCAAGTACCCACTCCAATGATAGGTGTTGATGCCTTTCAAGAAGCAGATATTGTTGGGATAACACGACCTTGCACAAAATACAACTATCTTGTAAAAAATGTTAGCGATTTAGCCTACACAATAAAAGAAGCCTTTTACATAGCTTTCAAAGGCAGACCTGGCCCTGTACTTGTTGATTTACCAAGGGATGTTATTGCCTCAAAGGCAGACTTTTTTTATCCACCAACCGTATCTTTAAGAAGCTATAACCCAAACTATATTGGCAACAGATGGCAGATTAAAAAGGCTGCTGAAGCAATAAAAAAGGCAAAGCAGCCAATTATATATGCTGGTGGTGGATGTATTTTATCTAATGCCTCAAAGGAGCTAAGAGAGTTAGCAGAGCTTACAGATATACCTGTAACCTTAACACTCATGGGTTTAGGTGCCTTTCCAGGGGAGCACAACCTTTTTCTTGGCATGCTTGGTATGCATGGCACTTACACAGCCAATATGGCAATACACAACTCAGACTTAATAATAGCAATAGGTGCTCGCTTTGATGATAGAGTAACTGGTAGAGTAAAAGATTTCGCTCCTCATGCAAAAATAATTCATATAGATATAGACCCTACTTCCATTAGGAAAAGCGTCCATGTTGATATTCCAATAGTTGGAGATGTAAAGCTCGTCCTAGTAGACTTATTAAAAGAGTTAAAAGCAATAACTGAAACAAATGAAGTTATTGATGAGGCAAGAAAACAATGGAAAAAGCAGATAAATCAGTGGAAAAAAGACCATCCATTAAGTTATGAATACTCTGATGATGTTATAAAACCTCAGTTTGTCGTTGAAAAAATATATGAGCTAACAAAGGGAGAAGCAATTATCACTACTGAGGTAGGTCAAAATCAGATGTGGGCAGCTCAGTTTTATAAATTTAATAGCCCAAGACATTGGCTTAGCTCAGGTGGTCTCGGTACTATGGGTTATGGTTTTCCTGCTGCAATTGGTGCAAAGGTAGCAAACCCAGACAAACTTGTTATTACAATAGCTGGTGATGGAAGTATCCAGATGAACATTCAAGAGTTAGCTACAGCTGTTGTTGAACAACTTGATGTTAAGGTAGCGATAATAAATAACTGCTGTTTAGGAATGGTAAGGCAGTGGCAAGAACTATTTTATGGTGAAAGATACTCATCATCTCTCCTTTGTGAAATACCTGATTTTGTTAAAGTTGCAGAAGCCTATGGTGCAGTTGGTTTAAGAGCAGTAAAACCATCAGAGGTAGAGCCTGTAATCAAAGAGGCCTTAAAGATTAAAAAACCAGTTTTTATGGATTTTAAGGTTGATTTATACGAAAAGGTTTACCCAATGGTGCCTGCTGGGGCTGCCATAAACGAGATGATACTCCCAGAAAAAAAGGAGAAGAAAGAAAAGCTAAAAATTGTCAAATAAAATTAGAAGGAGTTTTTATGACCCATATACTTTCCTTATTGGTTGAGAATAAGTTCGGAGTTCTTTCCCGTGTAGCAGGACTTTTTAGCGGTAGGGGCTTTAATATAGAATCTATATCAATTGCTCCTACCTTAGACCCCTCTGTCTCACAGATGACCATAATAACTTCAGGAGATGATAGAGTTATAGAACAGATAACAAAGCAGTTGAATAAAACAATAGACGTTATAAAAGTAAGTGACTTTAGTGATCAAGACTACATTTTAAGAGAGGTAGCATTAATTAAAGTCTCCGCACGTGGCGCAGATAGAGAAGAGGCTTTAAGGATTACAAATATATTTCGAGCAAAAATAATTGACTCATCTGCCACCACCTATACCATCGAAGTCACTGGTGACGAAAAAAAGATAGAAGCAATAGTTAATCTCCTTAGACCTTTAGGCATTAAGGAGCTTGTCAGGTCAGGTCCTATTGCAATCCTAAGAGAAGAAAAAAAGTAACTAGAACTAACAAATAAGAGGTATAATTTTATACCTCTCTCTATCAATCAAAATTCTTAGGCACCAAAGGCATCTAAACCAGTTATATACCTTCCTATTATTAACTCATGTATATCATGTGTTCCTTCATAAGTGTAGACTGATTCTATGTTTAACATGTGCCTAATGGGTACATACTCATCGCTAATACCATTGGCACCGTGGATTTCCCTTGAAATTCTTGCACAATCTCTAGCAACCTTCACATTATTCATCTTAGCCATAGAAACCATGGCAAAGTTATAGGAACCTTTATCTTTCTCTCTACCAACCTGTAGTGCAAGAAGCTCTCCTTTTACAATTTCTGTAAGCATACCAACAAGCTTATGCTGTACAAGCTGAAAACTACCAATGGGCTTATTAAACTGGATCCTTTCTTTTGAATAATTAAGCGCCGCATCATAGCAGGCCTTTGCAGCACCAATGGCCCCCCAAGATATACCGTATCTTGCCTCAGTAAGACAGCTTAAAGGAGATTTTAGGCCTCCTGCCAAGGGTAGAATATTATGCGCTGGTATCCTACAATCATTGAATATAAGCTCAGAGGTTACAGAGGCCCTTAAAGAAAACTTCCCATGCATCTCAGGTGCTTCAAACCCTGCTGTTCCTTTCTCTACTATAAAGCCTCTAATTGTTCCATCTTCTGTCTTTGCCCATACAATCGCTAAATCAGCAATCGTTCCGTTTGTAATCCACATCTTTGCTCCGTTTAAAATATAACTATTACCATCTTTTATCGCCTTTGTTTTCATACTACCAGGGTCCGATCCTGCATCAGGCTCTGTGAGCCCAAAGCAGCCTATAAGCTCACCCTTTGCCATTTTTGGCAGATATTTATTTTTTTGCTCTTCCGAGCCGTATTTCCAGATTGGAAACATACAGAGACTACCCTGGACAGAACAAAAACTTCTTATAGCACTATCACCTCTTTCCAACTCTTCCATAGCAAGGCCATACTCTACATTTGTGCCACCAGGACATCCATATCCTTCTAAATGCATACCCAAAAGACCCATATCACCAAAAGCAGATACAAGCTCTTTTGGGAAGGTGCAGTTTCTGTGATGTTCTGCTATTATAGGAATTATCTCTTCCTCAACAAATTTTCTTACTGTCTCTCTTAACATTTTTTCTTCTTTAGTCAAGAGATTGTCAAAATTCACAAAATCAACGCCTTTGTATTTTGCCATAGGCTCTCCTCCCTTTATTAGGCTGAAATACCTTTTTTCTTATAATTAGCCACCTAAATATGCCTTTTTTATCTTTTCATCATGAAGAAGATCTGAAGACTTCCCCCAATCTACAATCTCACCAACTTCTAAAACAAAACTGTAATGAGAAAGCTTTAAAGCAGCCCTCGCGTTTTGTTCTACCATGATAATACTCATTCCTTCCTCATTTAGATATTTTATTACTTTAAAAATCTCTCTAACAACCAAAGGTGCTAATCCCATAGAGGGTTCATCAAGTAAGAGTAAAGAAGGATCAGTCATAAGCGCCCTTCCTATAGCAAGCATCTGTTGTTGACCACCACTCATAGTGCCAGATATCTGCTTTTTTCTCTCCTTTAGAATAGGAAAAAGCTCATAAACTCTGTCTAATTTTTTATTAAGCTCCGATTTAGTAATCTTACTATAGTAGTTATAACTTCCTAAAAGGAGATTATCTTTAACTGTAAGATGTGTAAATAGCATCCTTCCTTCTGGTACAAGGCTAATACCAATCTTTACAATATCCTGAGTGCTTAATTTATCTATCCTCTTGTTAAGAAAATAGATCTCTCCAGATTTGATAGGGACAAGATTCATAATGGCTTTGAGCAAAGTTGATTTCCCTGCTCCGTTTGCCCCTATGATACTAACTATATGTTTCTCTTTAAGGTTTATATTTAAGTCTTTTACTGCGTGAATACCTCCGTAAAAGACATTAATATTTCTTACATCAAGCATTAAAAAAGGTCCTCCTCCTCACCAAGATAGGCATCAATGACACTCTTATTACTCTTAATTTCAGTGGGTGTTCCTTCTGCCAGTTTCTCACCAAAATTTAAAACCACTATATTATCTGATATATCCATTACAAGTGCCATATCATGTTCTACAAGTAGAACTGTAAGATTTTTTTCATCTCTCAACCTTTTAATAAAACCTGAAAGCTCTTTTGTCTCGGCATCATTAAGACCAGATGCAGGCTCATCAAACATAATAAGCCTTGGTTCCGTTGCTAATGCCCTTGCGATCTCTAAGATTCTTTGGGAGCCTATAGGAAGCTCACTGGCAAGATAATCCTTTTTATCGTACAAACCAACATATTCCAATATTTCTTCACTTGTTTTTCTTATATCCTTTTCTTCTTTAATCATAAAGGGAAGTCTTAGACCGCAGCTTAAAAAGCCTGATTTCGTCCTTACATACCTACCTACCATAACATTCTCAAGAACAGTCATGTGCCCATATAGCTCCACATTCTGAAAGGTCCTTGAGATACCAAGCCTTGCAATCTTAAGTGAACCAAAATTGGTGATATCTTTTTGATTAAATTCAACCTTGCCTCTATCTGGTTTATAGACACCGCTAACAACATTAAATAGTGTTGTTTTGCCAGCACCGTTGGGACCAATTACAGCCTTTATTTCTTGATTTTCCACATTAAAGCTTACATCCATCAGCGCAGTTATACCACCAAAGGTCTTCCATAGCCCTTCTATTTTAAGCATTTGCAATCCCTTTCTTTTTCAATTTCAGAATCAAGGTTGGTACGATACCCTTCCTAATGAAAAGTAAAGATAGTGTTAATATCAAACCATAAATTAAAACATCTAACTCTTCAAACTTTCTCAAAGCTTCAGGGAGTATAGTAATGATAATAGCTCCTACGACAGCTCCAAAAAGATTTGATGCCCCACCAATAACTACCATTGTAAGTATTAATACGGAGTGGAATAATGAAAAAGTTGAAGGACTGATAAAAGTAATATAGTGGGCATAAAAACTCCCAGCGATTGATGCATAAATGGCACTTAATACAAAAATTTTTATTTTTAATGCCGATACATCAATCCCCATAGCACTGCTACCTATCTCAGTGTCGTGAATAGCCCTCATTGCTCGACCAATTCTTGAATTGATTATGTTATAAGAAAAAATTATAAGTACAAAAACAATAAACCAGATTAAATAAAAATGACCTATCTGACCTGTTAATTTATAGCCCATAAAGGAGACTTTAGGAATGTCACCAAAGCCAGAAGGACCTCCAGGTCCTAACTCATTAAGAATGATATAAATAATCTCACCAAAACCTAAAGTAGCTACCGCAAGGTAATGTCCTTTTAGTTTTAAAGCTGGAATGGCAAGCAAAACTGCCGCAAAAGCTGCAACCAGAGCTGCCAAAAAAGCTGAAAAAACGATAGGCATACCAAATTTCATAGCAATTATTGCAGAAACATAGGCACCAATACCATAAAAACCTGCCTGTCCTAAGGACACCTGACCTGCATAGCCCATTAATAGAGATAGTCCCATGGCAAGTAGTGCGTTAATACCAGCAAAAATTGCGATAGAAAGTGTATAGTTATCCCTTACGAATGCTGGGAAAATTATAATCAATGTAATAAATATAAGGTAGTTTATATGTCTTCTCATCAAAACTTCCTTACTGATAAGGTTGACTTACTACCAAAAATCCCTGCAGGTTTAAAGAATAATATGCCAAGAAGTATTAAAAGTGCTACAGCATCTTTAAAACCAGAATGAATATACCCTGCAGTTAGAGATTCAAGAATACCTATTATAAAACCACCTACAACTGCTCCAATACCATTTCCAAGTCCGCCCATAATGGCAGCACAAAAGCCTTTCACTGCTAAGGCCGGACCTTTGTCATACTCCATAAGAGATATAGGTGTTATCGCAATGCCACCTATGGCACCTAAAATGGCACTCAGCACAAAAGAAAACATAATCATCCTACTTACATTTATCCCCACAAGCTTTGCAGCTGTTGGATTTACTGCACAGGCGCTCATTGCCTTCCCAATCATAGTTTTATTAAAAAATAAAAATATAAGGGCAATACAAGAAAGAGTAATACCCAAAACCCATAAAACCTGTTGTTGTATAACAGCTCCATACAACACAATTGGCTCCCCTTCAGTAAAAGGTGGATAATTATAAGGGTCCTTCCCAAATTTAAACATTAACAGTCCTCTAAAGACTATAGAAACAGCTACTGTAATCATTATCATAAGTAACAAATCTGCGTTTTTAAGTGGCTTAATTGTTAATCTTTCCATAACTAAACCGATAAGCCCTACGATAAGCAAAGTCAGAATTAATGATAAAACAAAGGGTATCTGGAGGGATTGAGAGAAAAACCACATAATGAGGCCACCCATTACTACAAACTCGCCCTGGGCTAAATTAATAATTGAAGTGGCGTTATAAATTATGTTAAATCCTAAACCTACAAGGGCATATATGGCACCAACAGTAATACCCGAAAGAAGAAATTGTAAAAGCATGGTAAGCATAAGTACCTCTTGATTATAATATTTTAAAGGGGCTGTATATACAGCCCCTTTAAAACTAATCTTTTAAAATCTCCCAATCTGCATTTTTAACAACAACCATTTCAAAGGCAGTCATATCTAAACCACAATGATCTTTTTCTGACATATTAAAGATTCCACCTGTACCTGGCCAGTTCTTAATATTTTTCTCAATATAATCTCTAATCTTTGCTTTATCTGGTCCTACCTTTTTAAGGGCTTCAACTACCATCATAACAGCATCATAAGCATGCCCGCCGAAAGTCCCCGGCTCTGATTTAAAACGGGCCTTGTAGTCTTCTTCATACTTTTTAAGCAAAGCCTTCTGTGGATGTTTATCAGGCAGTTTATCCCAAACAACAAGTCTGCCAAGTGGAGCTATTACGCCTTCCGCAGCTTTACCAGCAAGCTCAATATTTTTCTTACTTCCCCAACCATGGCTTTGATACAAAGGTATCCCCAATTTTAAATCATGCCAGTTTTTTGTTACCACTACCTGACCTGGACCTACTGACCAGTTAATTACTGCTTGGGCACCTGAAGCCTTAATCTTTGTAAGCTGTGTTGTCATATCACTATCTTTTGGGCCATATCTCTCATCGGCAACTACCTCAATACCCCATTTTGGAGCTTCATCAAGCAAAGCCTTTCTGCCTGCATCTCCAAAGCCCGTAGAGATTGTGATTATGCCAACTTTTTTAATGCCCTTTTTCTTCATATAGTTATAGATTGCTTGAACTGCGCTCAAGTCATGTTGAGGAGTTTTAAATATCCAATACCTTTCTTCTATTGGATTTGTTATACCATACCCCGCAGCACAGGATATAAGAGGAGTTTTGGCATTATTCATAATGGGAACTAGTGCCATAGACTCGCCTGTTGTTGATGGTCCTACAATAGCTAAAACTTCATCTTTTTCTAATAGCTTTTTTGCTGCTAAAACAGCATCGGCTTCAACACTTTTTGAGTCTTCAATAATAATCTCCAACTTGTGTCCATTTATACCACCTGCTGCATTGATTTGGTCCATTAACATTACTGCTGTATTCTTCTCAGGCTCACCTAAAAAGGAAGCAGCACCAGTAACAGCAAAGATAGCTCCAATCTTGTAGGGATCTTTAGCAATGCTTACTTTCGCTGTAAAAAAGAAAATTACTACTAAAATTAAAAGTTTTGCTAAAATACTACTTTTTCCCTTCATATTTCCCTCCTTTTTGTTTAATAACAAAATATTACTACAAAAAAAATTAAAATGCTATTTTATTTGGCTTCCTTAAAAAGATCTAAACCTAACTGAAATGCCTTTTTGTTTATCTCAACAGCCTTGCCTTTAACGTTTTTCTCAATTGTTTTTAAAACAGCGTTTTCTTCTAATGGTAGAAACTTTAAAGATGCTCCCAACAAAACTACATTAAGAGCTCTCTTGTCTCCAGCTTTCACCGCCAGTTCTGTGCCATTAAAGGGATAAACCTTCCCAGCATTTTTCTTTATAATTTCATCAATATCCTCTGGATACTTTTCAGCTCCAATGGATACGGTAATACTACTAACTTTATAGGTATTATATATAACTATCCCATTTTCTTTGAGATAATGAATATATCTTGCTGTTTCTAAAGGCTCAAAACCTATGAGCAAATCAGCCTCACCTTCGCTAACTATGGGGGAGTATACCTTCTCACCAACTCTAACATGACTGATAACGCTTCCACCTCTCTGGGCCATACCATGAACCTCGCTCTGCTTAACATCAAAACCTTGATCTAACGCTGTTTCCGCAATAATTTTGCTTGTCAGTAGTACCCCTTGACCGCCTACACCAGCTATTATTATGTTTAAAACATTCATTATTTACCCCCTTCAATTGCTGAAAATTTACACATCTGTTGACAAACGGTACAACCATTACAAAGAAGCGGATCTATTTGAGTATACTTAGCGCCAGCTTTTTCAATAAAGCTTAGTGCTATACAGCCTACTTTTAAACACATCTTACAGGCTGTACATTTCTCTTTATTTACACTAAGTGGTTTTTTAGAAACCTTGTATCTCAAAACACAGGGATCATTTGATATCAACACACTAGGGCCTTCTTTTTCCATCTCCTCCTTAAAGATCTTTTCCAACTCCTTCAAATTATATGTATCTATCTCAATTACCCTCTCAACACCTATGGCTTTACAGAGCTTTTCAATATCAAGCTTAACTGTTGGTTCACCAGAGGCTGTTCTTCCAGTACCTGGATGCTCTTGCCCGCCTGTCATACCAGTTGTATCATTGTTCATAATAACAACTATTGCATCCCCTTGGTTATAAACCATGTCTATAAGACCAGTTATGCCAGAATGGATAAAGGTGGAATCACCAATAACAGCAACAGGTTTTTCTTTTATGTTTTGCATCTTTAGACCCACAGCCATCCCATGGGCACCAGAAACACTTGCACCCATACAGATGCAACTATGCATAGCTGTGTATGGGGGAAGGGCTCCAAGGGTATAACAACCTATATCACCAGAAACAAAGGTTTTAAGTTTTGAAAGGACCGTGAAGAGCCCTCTATGGGAGCAACCCGGACAAAAGGTAGGAGGTCTTTTTGTAAGATTTGTTAGCGGTTCCTTTGATTTTGTTTTTTCACCAGAAATTACTTTGTAAACTAAAGTCTTTGTATATTCTCCACAAAGGGGAAACTTATTTTTTCCTATATGAACTTTCACACCCATAGCCTTGATTGAATCCTCAAAGAAAGGGTCTAACTGTTCAACAACAACTAATTTTTTTACACTTTTAGCAAACTCTTTAATCTTTTTTTCTGGCAGTGGCCATGTCATACCTAATTTTAAAATAGATGCCTCTGGAAATGCTTCCTTCGCATATTGATATGAGATACCGCTTGTTATAATGCCTAAGGAAGATGCGCCCTTTTCCCAAATGTTTAGTTCCGTTTTTTCTGCAAAATCTTTTAGTTTCAGCAACCTTTCTTCAATAATAACATGCCTTTTTTGTGCGTTAACAGGAAGCATTACATATTTTAAAAAATCTCTTTGAAGTCCTTTGTCTTCTACTGTTTTTTCCTTTTCTAACTCAACAACCCCTTTGCAATGGGAAATTCTTGTAGTTGTTCTTAGTATAACAGGTGTATCAAACATCTCGCTTATTTCAAAACCAATCCTAACAAAATCTTTTGCCTCTTGAGAATCCGATGGTTCAAGACAAGGGATTTTTGCAAATCTTGCGTAATGACGGGTATCTTGCTCATTTTGAGAGCTATACATTCCAGGATCATCGGCAACCATTAGTATTAATCCACCATTGACCCCTGTGTAGCTTACTGTCATTAAAGAATCGGCAGCTACGTTAACGCCAACATGTTTCATACATGCCATAGAGCGAACACCCGCAATAGACCCACCAATAGCAACTTCTAAGGCAACCTTTTCATTAGGTGCCCACTCAGCATGGATCCCTTTACTCCTATACTCAGCAGCAAGTGTCTCTGTCACTTCGGTAGAGGGAGTACCAGGATAGGATGAAACAACCTTCCCTCCAGCCTCATAAAAACCTCTTGCTATTGCCTCATTTCCTGAAAGTATTGCCTTCATCAATCCTCCTCATTTTTAAAATATTACCAATTTATTTAACTTGGTTATGAAAAATCACTAACTACCTATCATCTTAATCTCATTCCTTAGGCCTATTATCTATTACTCTTTTTGCCTTACCCTCACTTCTTGCTATTGTCTGAGGTGGCATAAGTATTATATAGCAATTAACTCCTATAATCTCTTTAATGTTTTTCTGGACTACATTTTTTAGCTTTCTCATCTCATCGGTTTCTCCAGCAAACCTCTTTCCATCTTCTGAAAGCATTGTTTTACAATATTTTTCTGTAAACTCTGGAGTAACCTCAACCTGAACGGTAATCTCATCAAGTCTACCCTTTCTATCAACAATAATCATATAATGAGGAGCTATTTCTTGAGATTTTAAGAGCACCGATTCAACCTGAGATGGAAATACATTTACGCCTCTAATTATTAACATATCATCACTTCTGCCTCTAACTCTATCCATTCTAACAAAAGTTCTACCACAGATACATTTTTCTGGGTTTAATTTTGTAATATCTTTAACTCTATAGCGAATAAGCGGGATGCCTTCTTTAGCAAGGGTTGTTAAAACAAGCTCTCCTTCTGCGCCATATGGCAAAGATTCTCCGGTATCGGGATCTATAATTTCAGGATAAAATAAATCTTCATTGATATGTAAACCACTCTGTGCCTCTTCACATTCATAGGAAACTCCAGGTCCTGTAATCTCACTTAAGCCATAAATATCTATTGCCTTAATATTTAAGTGTTTTTCTATGTCTTTTCTCATCGCATCTGTCCAAGGCTCGGCACCAAATATACCAACCCTTAATTTTAATGATTGGGGGTTTATACACATCTTTTGCATCTCATCGTATATATAAAGAGCAAAAGAGGGGGTAGAACAAAGAACTGTGCTTCCAAAATCCTGCATAAGCATAATCTGCTTTTGAGTCTGTCCGCCAGATATGGGAATAACAGCTGCACCAATTTTTTCAGCTCCATAATGAGCCCCAAGTCCACCTGTAAAAAGTCCGTATCCGTAGGCATTCTGAACAATATCATACTTTGTAACCCCTGCTGCGCTCATAGTTCTTGCCATAGATTCTGCCCACATCTCAATATCATATCTTGTATATCCTACCACTGTTGGCTTACCTGTAGTCCCAGAGGAGGCATGAATTCTTATTATATTAGAAAGTGGCTCTGCAAAAAGGTTGAAAGGATAGTTGTCTCTTAAATCTAACTTTGTGGTAAAAGGTAGTTTTACAATATCATCTATAGATTTTATATCAGAAGGTTTTATCCCTTTCTCATCAAAGGCTTTCTTGTAAAAAGGAACTCTCTCATAAACCCTCTCACATACATGTCTTAATCTCTGAGACTGAACCTTTTTAAGCTCTTCTCTGTTCAATGTTTCAATATCACTCCAGATAGGCATTTTTCTTCCTCCTTCTATTTAATCTTTTTTTGTATAGTCATAAAAGCCTTTACCTGCCTTCATCCCTAAATACCCCGCCTTCACCATCTTTCTCATAATATCAGGAGGATTAAAGCGTGGGTCCTTTGTATACTCGTAGAAAATATTCCCCACATAATAGGCTATCTCAACCCCAGTAAAATCCATTAATTTTAATGGTCCCATTGGCATGTTTGTGCCTAAAACCATTGCACTATCGATGTCTTCAGCCGATGCAACGCCAGCTTCATAAAGCCTTGCGGCATCAAGCATCATTGGAACAAGCAATCTATTGACTATAAAGCCTGGTGTGTCTTTACATAAAACACTTGTCTTACCAAGCTTATCGGAAAGTGCCCTTGCAAGTTTTATTGTCTCTTCGTCTGTCTGTAAGGCCGGTATTATTTCCACAAGTTTCATTACTGGTACAGGATTAAAAAAGTGCATACCTATAAACTTATTGGGTCTTTTGCAAAAAGATGCCATCTCAGTAATTGAGAGAGAAGAGGTATTGCTTGCATAAACTACATAATCCTTTGTTACATTATCCAATCTCTGAAAAAGCTCCTTCTTGACCTCTATATTCTCAAAGACAGCTTCAATCACAAAATCTACATCGCCAAAGCCAGAGACATCGGTATAAAAGGAAATCCTCGTTAAGATAGTATCTCTCTCTTCAACTGTCATCTTGCCCTTATCAACAAGCCTCTTTATACCACCTTCTATAATATTTTTTCCTCTTTTTATGGCCTCCTCATTAGCCTCTAAAACTTTAACTGTAAAGCCTGTCTGTGCGGAAACCTGAATTATCCCAGCACCCATTGATCCGCTGCCACAGACACCTATAACTTTGATATCACTTAACTCCATAAACTCCTCCTAAAAAATTTTATTTTCCTGTAAAATTTGGTTTTCTTTTCTCTATAAAGGCTTTTAGACCTTCTTTAGCATCGGCAGTTTTAAAGACCTCCACAAACCCACCTTTGTCAAGTTTAAGAGCTTCTTTAATCGGCAAATCAAAACCTACATTTAAACATCTTTTTATAATACCCATTGCTTTTGTAGCACCTTTAGTTAATTTTTTTGCAAACTTTATTGATTCTGCCATTAAATCTTGTGGTTCAAATAAAGCATCTACAAGACCAATATTTAAGGCTTCTTCTGGGCTAAGCATAGTTCTATTAATAAGCAAATCTAAAGCCTTAGGTCCCAACAATCTTCCTAATCTCTGAACTCCACCAGCTCCAGGAATTATACCTAATGTAACCTCAGGTAGTCCAATTTTATGTTCTCCCTTTGCCATAAATCTATAATCACAGGCAAGTGCAAGCTCACAACCACCACCTAAGGCAAAACCATTCATAGTGGCAATAACTATCTTTTCTAACTCACTGATTTTATGAAAGCTCTCTTGAAAAAATTCTGTTACTTCATGGGCATCCTTTTCTGTCATTGTGGCTATCATTTTAATATCAGCACCGGCTACAAAAAATTTCTCAATGGCACTTGTAATAATTATAACCTTTGCGCTTTCATCCTTTTTTAGCTCTTCAAAGGCACTATTAATCTCTCCTACAAAGTCTCTATTTATTGGATTTGTAGGCGGTCTATTCATTTTTATTACTGCTACGGCTTCATCTTTTTCAATTGTCAGAAAACTATATACTCCCATATAACCTCCATAATATTTAAGTGAAAAGGTCAGAAACTAAAAAACTTATACCTTTTCCATAGCTAAAACACTACTTCCTCATCTCATTACCGTAGGTCTCTCTTAAAATTCTATGTAAGATTTTTCCTGCTCCACTTCTTGGCATCTCTTCATCTTTAATAAATATTACTTCTTTTGGTATCTTGAAACCTGCAATCTTACCCTTGCAATGCTCTATAATCTCTCTATCTGTTGCTGATTTGCCTTGATGTAATACAACTACTGCTGTAACCTGTTCACCCCACTTTTCATGGGGCACACCAATTACAGCCACATCTTTAACGGCAGGATGAGAGCCTACCGCATTCTCTACTTCCGAGGGATATACATTCTCTCCGCCAGTAATAATCATATTTGCCTTTCTATCTACAAGATAGAAAAAGCCATCTTCGTCTTTATAAGCCATATCGCCAGCGCTGAAATACTCTCCTTTAAAAGCCTTTGCAGTCTTTTCAGGCTCATCCCAGTATCCAGAAAACATCATTGGTCCCTTTGAATAAAGCTCGCCAACCTCACCTATCCTTACCTCTTCTCCATTCTCATCAAGTAATCTAATCCTTCCAATACCTATAACCTCTCTTCCGATGGAGCCTAACTTTGATAGCTGCTCATGGGGTCTTAAGATGGTTACAATACCTGCTTCTGTAGAACCGTAGGCTTCATAAAGTTGTGAGTTTTTGAAAAACTCAAGAATTTGTAGCTTCGTATCCCTCCTTACTGGTGCAGAGGAACAGAGAAGCTTATTTATACAGTCAACGTTATATCTTGCCTTTACAATGTCTGGTAGAGCAAGAATCATTATATAATGTGTTGGTACAAGAGATGTAAAAGTAATTCTTTCTTCTGAGATTGTTTTTAACAAATCTTCTGGATCAAAACTTTTCATAGGATAGACATAGCAGGTTGCCCCTAAGTAGGTAAAAGTAAAACCATAATAAACAGAGTTTATATGACATAGGGGCATTACTACCATACCTATATCTCTTTCATCAAACCCCTTCTCGTAGGCTGTTACTAAAAACTGAGCTACAAGTGACTCGTGTGTTTTTATAACTCCCTTTGGAAGACCTGTTGTGCCGCCTGTATACATTATTATCCAGATATCCTTACTATCAATTAAAACATCTGGCTCAAGGGAGCTTGCCTTCTCAATCAATCCTTCATAAAGATAGGTAGTTTCATCTTCACAATCACATTCACCTTCCTTGGTGCCAAACTTAATATATATCTTTACTTCAGGTATATCTCTGCTTAGGAGATTAACGGTATCTTTAAAATCTTCAGAATAGATAAGGGCTTTTGCTCCTGAATGGTTTATCACATATTTCATTTCTGGCGGAGCAAGCCTAAACATAATAGGCACTATAATAAAGCCACCCTTTGCTGAGGCTGCATAAATCTCCATCCACTCAATACAGTTATATGCTAGGACAGCTACTCTATCACCCTTCTCAATACCCAGACCTTTAAGGGAGTTAGCAATTTTATTTGCCCTTTCGTTCCATTCTTTAAAGGTTATTTTTCTATTTTTGTCCAGTGTTGCTATTTTATTTGGCCTTCTTTCTGCAAAAGTTTTGATAGTTTCGCCTATGGTTACCCAGCCCATGCTATTTCCTCCCCATTATAATCATATGGCTGAAATCTTTAATTCTATCTATCACCCTATTTCTATCATAGCCACTTTGGTCGTTATGATCAGACTCTATTATCAAGGAAGGAACTCCTAAGCTATCTCTTATAATTTTTGAAAGTTCAGGCTGAACAAGGGAGTAAGGCTTGCAGCTTTTATCGGAATGAAAAATAATGCCATCAACCTTATATTGCTTTATCAAGTCCTGCATAAGCTGCCATCTTCTTTCTATTTGTACATTTAGAAATCCTGAACCTAGATAGTATCCAAAGCTTCTTATAGGATTTTCTTCATCTACAACACCCATAAAACGTGGTCCCCAAGCCTGAGTATAGGTATCAATAACAAAAATTATTCCGTAATGCTCAAGCTCATCAAATAGCCTTAAATCAAACCAGATTGGGAGATTGTCCCAAAGAAGTCTTGCCTTCTCCTCTGCTACAGGAAAATCTTTATTTAGAATTCTCTCTTTAAGTTCATCCCTCAAAAACCTTAAATGTTCTATATATTGTTCTGTGCCTCGAAGGGAAACCATTGGAAACATATGGGTAAATATATCTCCAGCGTTCATTGGACAGGGCACATGTGCTCTTAGCTCTAATATCTCTGCCCACAACCTTTTCCCTTCGTTGGATATCCTTACAATCTCTGAAAATTTATCTCTATTGAACTTATTGCCTGTTTTTCCCTCGACAAAATCAATCATTCTCTTAAGCTCTTCTTCCATATAGTCAAGGTGGTGTCCTTCAGACTCCATTTTTACTTGAGGGGCATCTATTACAAAGGTTGGCACACTATAAAGCTTTTCTACAGCCCTCCACCATGTCATAATCATAATACAGGAGTTTGTCGTTTCTACCTGAATTGTAGGGAGAGGCAACTCTCCTACTGGACCTTTTTTAGCTAAGAGTGACCCAATATTTACCCTTGCATAAGAGCAAATATCGTTGCTAAAGCCATCTTGTTCTGCTATTTGTGATAGCTCGGGGGTTATTTTCTGAGCACCACAGAGGGCTCCATAATTTTCTGGATAAAAAGGGAAAACATCCATTGCATAAAAGATCTCACAGGGCACCCCCACATTAAGCCAAGCTGTTGGTTTTCCATCCTTTGACCAGGCAAAATAGTCATCGTAATAATTTTTTATAAGTTTCTTTAAACTTTCTGTAGCCTTTAACCTTTTGCCCATCTTAGCTCCTTAAGAAACTTCTTATCCCTTTGCCCATAGTCTAAACACCAATCCCAAAGACCTGTTCATAAAAAGCTTCCAGTCTTGTTTTCATCTGCTGATAATTAGAGAGCCTATGGTCACTTTCAATATAAAGGTGGGGTATCTTTTCTGCCTCAAGTCTCCTTTTAATAAAAGCATATTCTACCCCTTCGGAGTCACAGAATCTTGTTCTAAAAAATACTACTCCCTTGGCGTTGCTAGTTCTCACTTCCTTTATAAGCTCTTCTATTCTTCGCTCTGAAGGGTCCTTTACAGAGCAGGGTGGTTTCATTATGTATCTTATAGCTATATTTTCTATAAGCTCATAAATATTATCTCCCTTTTCCGATACTAGGTCCTTTGCATACCTTGTCCCACTTGCTATATCATCACTGACAACGTAAAAGCCAATCTCATCTAATAACTTAAAAAAGCTTAAACTATCAAGCTCAGTGGCAGAAAGGATAATATTCCCTTCATTATATCTGCCCTTACTATTAATATTCAAAGAAATCAAACTTTCGCAATCTTTAATAAAATCATCTATATCTTTCCATGTGGAGGAAAAAACAGTTTTGTAAAAATCTTCTGAGGTGCCCCTCAATTTTCCTTCTTTTCTGAAATTGTAGAGGTTTTGAAGGGCCTCCCTCTTTTTGTTAACCTTTATTATTGCCCCTTTCAATCCTTCATAGTTATAATCAACCTGTAGCTGTTCTTTTAATCTATTGAATACCTCCCTAAACTCTATAGCAAGATAATACTTTGCAGTATCTCTTACGACCTGTGAGTATCTTATATACTCGGTAAGCGGACTTAATTTTTCTGACTTCCATACCTCATAGACACCTCTTAGAGAATCGCAATATCTTGTAAATACGGCGGCTGATAAAAAACTTAGCTTCCCCTTTAGTGCCTGTTCAAGGATATTTTTGGCATAGGGGCAACAAAAACCTTGCAAAAACTCATTTGCCCTGATGGGCTCTTCTTCATCACTCATTACTCTAACAGGATGTAAGCCCATAGCGTAGATAAACTCTTCTGGGAAATAGGTATCAAAATAACCAACTATCTTTTTGTTTGTCGCTAAATTATTCAAATATTCATAATATGTCATCTATTTACCTCTTTCCTTATCTACTTCAAAATCCTATTTCTCTACTACAGGCTCAAAGGCAAAATAGACCCTTGGGATCTCAACTGTCTCTCTACCAAAGTCTGCAGGAAAGGGTTCCACTTCAAAAACTTTAAGTCTAACTTTATCACCTGCCTGTAAATTACCAGGCTTACAATTTATGACTCTAACTATAAAAGTAAAGGCCTTTGGCAACTCAACCATAGCAAGGACAAGTGGTGTTTCAAAACCAATGGGAACACCAATCTCCTCAACAACAGCCTCTACAACTGTCCCTTCAGTCGGTAAATCTACCCATTCTAAATCCTCCGATAAACATTCAGGACATATAACCCTAGGTGGATATGATAGCTTCCCACATTGTTTGCATTTGGTTGTTGTAAATCTATTCTGTCTCAAGTTATCAAAGAAAGGTTGAATCCTTGTAAACTCTTTACCCTGAGGTGGGTATAGATCCATTGTAACAGCATATTTTCCTTCTAACCTTGATATACCTCTCATATCTCCCTCCCATAAACAAGCACTGTTTGCGCTGCTATCATACCGCTAAAGTTTTGAGTTAAACCAAACTGTGCGCCTTCTACATTTCTCATAGCCCTTCCTTGCAGCTGTTTCATAATCTCTATGGCTTGTCTAATACCTGTACCGCCAAAGGGATGACCACAGGAAAGGAGCCCACCATCTGTATTAACCGCAACCTTACCACCAAAATCAGATTGGCCTGTTTCAACAAAGGGGCCGCCTTCTCCCTTCTTACAAAATCCTAACTCTTCATATTCAATGATCTCTGAGATAGTAAAACAATCATGTGTTTGCGCTACCTTTATATGGTCTGCTGTTATCCCTGCCTCTTTATATGCCTTTTGTGAGGCAATTCTTAAGGCCTCCCAGCTTGTCCAGTCGACCTTATTTGCTGAAGCGTTATATTGTGTACATTGACCTGTCCCCATAATGTAGACAAGTGGCCTATCAGTTAGCTGCTTCGCTTTCTCTTCCGAGGCTAAAATCACAGCAGCTGTGCCATCAGTCAAAGGACAGCAATCAAATAGTTTCAATGGCTTTGCTACAACCTTTGCGCACATAGCGGTTTTTAAATCAATACATTCCCTAAACTGCCCTTTTGCATTATTAAGACCGTTTCGTCTATTTTTTACAGAGACCATCGCCATTTGCTCTTCTGTGGTGCCATATTTTTTCATATGAAGTTTTGCCACCATTGCTAATGCCGCTGGTGGTAATCCTAATCCATGGGCTCCATCAAAATCATGGTCAACTGAACACAACTGACTATAAAAGGCTTCCCATTTTTGTGGGGTATTTAACTTCTCTCCCCCAGCAACCATAACTACATCAGCAACCCCCGCCTTGATTAAACCATAGGCCATTATAATTGCGCTTGAGCCACTTGCACAAAGTAGCTCAACTCTTGCACAGACACTCCTTGTCTTTATACCTAAAGACTCAGCAACAAGTGGCGCTAAATGTGTCTGGGTAGCTAATCTTTCAGTGTAGGCTGATGCGACGATAAGCCCATCTACATCTTTATTTTTAACCATTGGGTTGTCTTCAAAACAGGCTTTACCTGCTTCTTGAAACATCTCTCTTAATGTTGCCTGTCTTACCCCCCACTGAGACATACCTCCTGCAATTATACATACTTTTCTCATTTATCCCCTCCTAACAAATTTCTCTCAGACAAGCTTTTTTCTATCATTTATTTTTCCTCATAGCATTTCTTAATTCTATAGACTTTACAAGCTTTAGCAATGCTAAATTGTAAGGCGTTTCAACTCCATATTGTTTACCAAGCTCAACAATGGCACCATTTAAATTATCAATTTCAGTTTTTCTTCCAGCCTCTAAATCCTGCAATGTTGATACTTTATTGTCCTTAACACCACTTAATGCTTTAAGGGCAAACTCACCAGGGTTATTAAATACATCAAAGGTAAATCCCTTAGCTCTAGCCACCTTTGCCATCTCTTCAGCTACTGTTTTAATAAAATCTTTAGCATCTTCACAGGCCAATGCTTCATTGCCAGTCATGCCTGTTACAGCTAAAAAGGCATTGCAGGCAACATTAGCAATAAGTTTTCTCCAAATAGGTATCTCTATGGGTTCTTTGCTAACATCTGTCTTGAAACCATATTTTGTAAGAAAATCTGCAAGTGCGTTCACATTGGGATCTTCTTTTGCATCAATTCTACCTACATATATATATCCCATACCTCCTACATATCTAATCTCATTTGGACCAAGTAGTTGTGCACTATGGGCAGTTACCCCACCAATTGTCCTATCGGCACCTACATGTTTAGCTATAATTTCAAGATTACCCAAGCCATTTTGGACAGATAGCAGGTATGTATCTGCTCCAATCATAGGCTTACTCATCAAAACAGCCGATTCGGTATGAAACCCCTTAACAGATATCTGAATAAAATCACAGATACCTACCTCTTCTGGATTACTCGTTATCTTTAACTTAACGTTATGTCTTGACCCATCAGGTAATATTATATTTAAACCTTCCTTTTGAATTAGTTCTACTCTTGTTTTATCTACTTCTACAAGCCATATATTGTCAGCTCCGTTTAATGTCATTACTGCACCAATAGTACCACCTAATGCTCCTGCCCCTACTATTGCATATTTCATACTTTTTTCCCTCCCTTTAATTTAAGTAGTCTCTTAGCATTCTCCCCCAAAATTTTCTTTACACAATCCTCACTTAAATTAAGCTTCTTAATCATATCAATGTTTTTCTTTACATTGCCGGTGCTTGGAAAATCACTACCAAATATCACCTTATCAGGAATCTTTTCTAATTCGGGAAAATATTTCAGAAGATTCTCAGGTGGAAGTCCAGAAATTTCAAGATAAATATTTTTATGAAGCTTAGACAAAAAGAAAGCTCTATCGTAAAAAAAACCTCTTCCACCATGAACAAGTAGTATCTTAAGTTCTGGAAAATCAACAGCCACATCATCAAGAAAGATAGGGTCACCATATTTAATTCTTGCCCCTTTAAAAACAGAGCTTCCTGTATGCAACATTACGGGGATCTCTAGCTCCTGTGCAGTCTCGTAAAGGGGATACAAGAAACTTTCGTTAGGGTAAAAGTACTGGTAAGTAGGATAAAGCTTTAGAACTTTAAAACCCATTTTATAAAGTCTTCTTACTTCTTCCCTCAGATCTCTCACCATATAGGGGTTTATATTCCCACCTGGTATTAACCTTTTATGCTTTCTACAAATATCAATTACCTCTTCATTATCAATAATACCTGTTGTTATAGGGCTTATCTCGGCAAGCCCAACAGCATAATCTACTCCCTGAGACTCTAAATACTCATCAATATCACCATTTATGATATCGAGAAAACTCATACCTTCCTTTTCCCATACCTTTTCGCAGAACTGATATATATCTCTATAAAGCTCATTTCTCCTTGCCAAGTGAAAATGAAAGTCTATAACCATTATCTATCCTGTTTTAAAAATTTAATCTACCTTTGTCAGAGACCTTATTACAAAATCTACCCTGTCTCCAACAATCATTATTTAGGTTTCGGTATTATCTCTTCCCACATTGCATCATCAGCTAAAGCACCTTTAGCAATCATCTGTCTAAACTTTATAAAATCAACAAGATCTTTCCCAGTGGTCTTTCTCGTAGAAAAGGCAGTAAAGCCAGGGAAGGCTTCGTAGTTCATGTTCAATCCCAGCCAGTATCTGCTTGGTGTTTTGAAGATATCCCAGAAATATCTCTTTTTGCTTCTAATACTATCGATGGATTTCATCAAACACTGGGGGAATAGATTTACAAACCGCCAAATAACCTCATCAACAGCTTTATCTAGAAGCTCAAAATCAGTGGTACACTCATTTAGCAATGCCTTAGCCTTATCTAATTCTTCACCTCTTTTATTCTCACCATAAACAATTTCTCCGTCTTTAACAAATTCTTCTGTTATAACAAGTGGGTTTCTAACCCATTTTCCATCCTTTTTTAACACTGGAGTCACCTTTGAAATTAGTCCCTTAAATTTCATCTTATAGGCACTCCAAACTTCACAGGAAACACAGTTCCACATAGCATCTTCCATGGAAAGATACCAGGGGAGAAAATCTGTTGCGCCCCCATCTGGAGCAGAACCATGTTTTGGACCTGCCTGACCAAAGACAGCTAAATCTGAGGAGATGCTTATATCACAAGCCATTCCTATCTCCTGGCCACCAGCTACCCTCATACCATTCACCCTGCATATAACAGGCTTTTTACAATTAAGAATGCCATCTACCATTGCATTGAATAGATCCATGTACTCACCATACTCATTTGGACGCTTTGAGTAATAGAAGGCATACTCAACTGTATTTCCACCAGTACAGAAGGCCTTATCCCCAGTACCAGTAAAAACTACAGCTACAACTGACCTGTCAGATGAGGCCTTTTGAAAACCTGCAATAACACCTTTTACCATCTCAGTAGTATAAGAATTATACTGGGCAGGATTATTTAATATTATCCATGCAACGTAAAGGTCTTCAATAACTTTGCCTTCGGGATCCCTCAGTGGCCTTTTTTCATAAATCGTACAAGGCGCCTCTTTACCAAAATATTCATCACCAAATAAAGCATGATTTTTTAATTCATTGTCTCTGGGAAGCCAGTCTAAACTCATGTTTCCCCCTCCTTTTATTTTTTGTATTTCTTAAAAATATTAGCTCTGTATTTTTAAACTAAAGTTTTATCATCAATTATACTTACAATCTTTCAATTAATAAAAAAAATAATTTAAAAAAATGTTATATTAAATAAAATGTTTTACCTTTCAAGCAACGGTTATGCCAAATTGTTTTTTAATTTATTATCAATAATATCAATGCATTAAATAATTTTTTTTATTTACAAACTTTGTTATTTTTTATAACGATAAATAATCACCATATTAAATGGTAAAAAATCACCAAGCCATTTTTTTAAAATTTAAAGGACCTATCAATTTATTCTCTTTCTATTGTTTTTTATAAGAAAGATTATTATATTTTAAGTATGGGTAAGAAAGATTATTACAAGATACTGGGCATTTCAAAAGATGCTACTGTAGATGAAATAAAGACAGCATATCGTAAATTAGCAAGAAAGTATCACCCTGACGTAAACCCTGGAAACAAGGACGCAGAAGAGAAGTTTAAAGATATCAATGAGGCATACGAAGTCCTTTCAGATCCAGAAAAAAGGAAAAACTACGATATGATGGGTGATGCCTTTTTTAATCCTGCCTCAGAAGGTGGTTTTGGCTATACCTACTCAGGTAGAGATTTTTTTAGTGAGTTTTTTGGCTCCTCTTCCTTTGAGGATATCTTTTCAGATTTTTTTGGTTTTGGCTCTAAAAAGAAGGATAGGGTCGAAAAGGGCGAAGATATTGAAGCTGAAATTACTTTAACCTTTCAAGAAGCTTACGAAGGTATTGAGAAAATCTTTGAATTAAAGATTGATAACCCTTGCCATAAATGCAAAGGTTCAGGAATTGATGATAAAGAGGCAACTTTATGTTCAAACTGTAATGGTAGAGGGATTAAATCAGAAAGAAAAGGAAATATTACCATTCAAAAGCCCTGTGAGAAATGTAAGGGACTCCGATATTCAAAAATTAAGACCTGTAATAACTGCAATGGTGCTGGTCTAATTTATAACACAGAAAAATTAAAGATTAAGATTCCTCCTGGTGTTGATAATGGCTATAGAATGCGACTTCGCGGAAAAGGGAAGGCATCATCTTCGGGGATTAGAGGAGATTTATACATAACTATAAATGTATTGCCACATCCATTTTTTACACGAGAAGGTCTCGATCTTTATCTTAAGCTACCTATTTCTATTACTGAAGCCACCTTAGGTGCCAAGATTGATATACCAACACCAGAGGGCAAGAAGATTTATCTTACCGTCCCTCCCTTAATATCAAATAATCAAAAACTGAGAGTTGCAGGAAAGGGGATGAAAGATGCTTCAGGAAGAGTTGGAGACCTATATTGTCAGATCTCCATAGAGATACCTGATAAATTGTCTAAAGAGGCAAAAGAACTCATTGAAAATCTTAATAAATATATCAAACCACCTAAGAGACCTTGGCAATAGAATCTCTCTTCTTATACTACCTATTGCTTTAATATCCTATGTTTTAGGGGTTATTTTATGGTATCAATCTCAAAATCACTACTTATTAGTTATTGGACTTATTATAATTCCCCTTGTTTTTTTCTTCAAAAAGTTATCTTTAATACTCTTAATCGTCATATTCTTTCTGTCCTTAGGCGCTTTAAGAATCTCCTATAGCTTCTTAACTAATAAATCTGAGATAAGGGGCTACGGAAAGGTTATTACCTTCCCTAAAAAAACTGACTATTATAATGAAGCGATAGTAAAGATAAAATCCGCAACTCGTCCCCTATACTCATACAAAACCTTTAGATATGATAAAGATGTAACTCTAAAATTGCTTGACGAAATCTATTTTCACGGAAGGGAACAAGAAAGGCTCTTTTATAGAAATGATAATGATTATCCTAAATTTTATCAAAACTATCTAACAAATAGCTCCTATGTAAAGGCAAACTTTGTTAAGAAGATTGATGAATCACCATTAATAACAAAATTATTCACCCTTAGGGAGCAGATTAAGGAAAGCTTTTCTGCTTCTAATAAGTCGGGTAAATCTTTCTTTTTAGAGGTACTATTTGGAGAAAAGGTCTTGCAGGAGAATATAAGAGATATTTTTAATAAAAGCGGGACAGCACACCTTTTAAGTATCTCGGGGCTACACTTTAGCCTTACCATTTTTTTTGCCTATATATTTGTCTATGTCTTAAGTTTTTTGTATCCAAATATATTATTTAATATCCCAAGACAGCTTTTAACGATTTTTTTTGCCCTGCCGCTCCTTATCATTTATGGTTTTCTGTCTGGGATGTCTATTCCTGCCACAAGGGCCTTTTTAGTCTTTATCTTATTATTTTCTTTTCTTATACTTAATAAAAACCCTAACTATCTATCTCTTCTTTCTTTAATTGCCCTCCTTTTTTTGGTCTTTGAGCCTAATTATATTTTTTCTATATCTTTCCAGCTTTCCTTTACCAGTGTCTTTGCCCTTATTATCTTTAGAGAAAAAATTCAGACTTCGCTGATTAATAAGATAAGCAACAGATTAATTAGATATTTATTAGGTATCTTTACTGCTACCTGTTGCGTGAATCTTTTAATATTACCTATTATCACAAATTTACAGGGGAAATTTTATTTAGCCACCTTTTTATCTAATATTTTTGCTATCCCCCTCTTTTCTTTTTTTATACTACCCTTTTTGTTTATATCTTTACCCTTCCAAGCCTTAGGGGAAGAGGTGTTCTCTTTTTCCTTAATGGTTCCTGAGCTGTCATACAGGGTCTTAGTGAAGGTATTGAATAATCTTAATCTACTTATGGAAGATTTTTCTTTTAACTTCCATTTCGATATAAAAACTTCTTTAGTATATTATCTCTTCATAATATCAATTTTTTATCTGCCAAAATATTTAAAGCTCTTTGCTTTGTTTATCCCACTCTTCTTATTTTTTCCAACAAAGGATGCCCCAAAGAAAGATTTTTCAGCTGTCTTTCTTGATGTTCATCAAGGCGATGCATCTATTATAAAATCAGAAAAGGGCGCTATAGTAATGATTGACTGTGGGGGTAATATGTATGATGAAACTATTTATAAAAGAGCCTATGCTCCTTTCTTTAGGACCCACAAGATTAGGGAAATCTCAGCTATCATTATCTCTCATCATCACCCTGATCACACTAAGGCTCTTAAAGATATTATAGAAAATATGAGAGTTAAAGTGATTTATCTTACAAAAGAGTCTTTAATGAACTTAGATATACCAGAGGGCGTAACAGTTAAACAGGTAGATTTAAAAGAAACAATTACAATTGATGATTTAGAGATTGAGCTTATCCCTCCTAAATCTTTTGATAAAAAGGTTAACAACAACTCTCTATGGGCTGTTATTAAAAAGGGTAATAGAAAGTATATCTATACAGGCGACACGGAGGTTAAAGTTATTGATGAAATGATAAGCACTATTGTAATTAATAAAAGTGATATTATTTATCTTAAAGTTCCTCATCATGGATCAAAATCTTCATTCTCCTCAGAGATGTATAAAAGATTTAATCCAAAAGTAGCTATAATCTCCCTTGGAAGTGATAATATCTGGAACCTGCCTTCAGCTGAGGTGATAAATTTTCTTAGAGATCAGAAGATTTTGACTTTAAGGACAGACATATTGGGGCAGATTACAATTAGATAGCTTAAAAAAACATGCTACCCCACGTAGCAAATGCGGTTAATATCATTATTGCCCCTGATATCTTTTTAAAAGGTATCTTAGGTAACCATTTTTGGAGGTAACCCCCAGAAAAGGCAGCTAATACAGTAGCAACTATAAGGGCAATAAAACAGCCTGAAAAAACAGGTCCGAAGCTCTTAAATCTCGCTCCAAGGACAATAGAACATAGCTGAGTTTTATCTCCTAACTCACCAATTAATATAGTTGTAAAGGCTATTAAAAAACCATTCTTTCTGTTTTGTTTATTAACCTCTTCATCCTTTTTTCCTTTTTCGAGAAAAATATATAAACCAAAGGCAAAAAAAATTAGCCCTGAAATTAGCTTTATATAAAAAGGTGAGATTAGATGGGCAATCTTTTCACCAATAAAAACACCTGGTCCATTAAGCATACCAAAGGCAAGAGATGCCCCCAAAAGGATTGGAAGAGGCCCAAACTCCATAGCAAGTGCAAAGACAAGGAGTTGAGTCTTATCACCCATCTCAGCTGTAAGGACCATCAAAAAGGAGGTAAGGAAGCTTTCCAATTGTTAATCCTTAGTGCTAACAAGATAACCAGAAAATAGAATTAGTACTCCACCCAAAACTGTCTTTATTGTAATACTTTCTTGAAAAAAAATAAATCCCCACATTATTGTACCAAGTGGCTCAGTATAACCAATTATTGATGCTCTTATACCTTCAACCTTTTTTAAGGCATTAATGTATAATTTTGAAGCAACTACAGAATATATAAAGGCTATTAACCCTAAATAAAAAAAGTCTCTTACCTCTATACTTATATCTATAAAAGGTGAAAGGGGTAGAAAAATTATGGCACTAAAAAGATTCTGATAAAAAAGCAAAAACTCTTCATTTAATCTCAGAAGAGTCTTCTTCGCAACAATAATTATTACCGCATAAAAAAAACCAGAAGCAAGCCCTAAAAGAGCTCCCTTTACGAAATTATCATCTACAACCTCCCTTGTATAAAAGATTGCAATAAAGCCAATCATTGAAAGAACTAACCCTGTAAGTATCTTCTTTGTTATTCTTTCCTGTAAAAAAAGGGGGGCTAAAAGGGCAACAAAGACAGGTGCAGTGTAATGTGTCAATACTGCAACTGCACCTGTTGTATATTTTAATGCCCCTAAATAGGTAAGCATGTTAAGTAGAAAAAAAAAGGCCAAAAAGAGTAGATTAATATAGATCTTTTTCTCTATTAATAATCTACCCCTATACTTGTAAAAACAGTAGATACCCCAATACAAGGCAGCCCAAAGACAGGTAAAAAAGCTTATAGTAAAGGCGTTAATCTTTAAATTTCTTACTGGTATTAGCCAGGAACTCCATATTAGAAATGCCGCTGCTAACTGGCCATAATAAATTTTCTCCTTTATCATTAACAAAGTAACAAAAGGACCTATTTATCTTTTTTCTGCATAAAGTGACTCAAAAAATCCACTGGTAATGGGAAAACTATAGTTGTATTGTTTTCTGAAGATATCTCTGTTATAGTTTGGAGATACCTTAACTGTAAAGTAACAGGATTTTTAGCAAGGATATCTGATGCTTCAGAAAGCATATTTGCTGCTTGAAGCTCACCTTCTGCGTTAATAATCTTTGCCCTTCTTTCTCTCTCTGCCTCTGCCTGACGAGCCATTGCCCTTTGCATCTCCTGAGGTAAATCAATCTGCTTAAGCTCTACATTCATAACCTTAACTCCCCAGTTCTCTGTTTGAACATCAAGAATCTTTTGAAGTTCCTCATTGATCCTCTCTCTCTCTGCTAAGAGCTTATCTAACTCCACCTGACCACAGACGCTTCTTAATGTCGTCTGGGCAAGCTGTGAAGTTGCATAATGGTAGTTCTCTACATTCAAAATTGCCTTAATGGGCTCAACAACCCTAAAATATACAACTGCATTGACCTTTACTGATATGTTATCTTTTGTAATAACATCTTGAGAAGGAACATCAAGAGTAACTGTTCTTAGGCTAATCTTAACTATTTTATCAATACCAAGAGGTAGAAGAATAATTATACCAGGACCTTTCGCCCCTATACATCTACCAAGACGGAAAACAACACCCCTTTCATATTCAGGAACTATCCTTAATATACTACCTAAAAAAGCTACCAAAAATATAAACAATACAAGATAAAAAATCATAGCTCCTCCTTTTATTATAGTTTTTAAATTAAGGGACCGATGCTGCATTGTAATCTTAACTTTAATTAATTATAGAATATTTCTCTTTACTTTGTATAAAAAAATTATTAGTTTAAAACCTTATTTTATGAATAGAAGAGAATTATTCACCATATTATTATCAACAACACTTACTACTTCAGCCCTTTATGCACCTCAGCCCCTATCACCTGTTTTTATGAAGTATTTTAATATTAGTAAGACTCAATCAGCTTTTATAATGTCTGCTGGCATTATACCTCTTAGTTTTGCACCAATTCTTTATGGATATATTTTAGAAAAGATAAATCCTATAAAACTCCTCACAACTGCTATATTTTTTTTATCTTTATCTGTTTTCCTTTTCCCCTTTTCAAAATCTTATGAACAACTTGTTATTCTTAGACTTCTTCAAGGTATTTTTATTCCTGCATCACTTGTTTCTACTATGACATATCTATCAATC
Source organism: uncultured Pseudomonadota bacterium (assembly GCA_964540515.1). GTDB lineage: Bacteria > CALINM01 > CALINM01 > CALINM01 > CALINM01 > JAOAGA01. The sequence goes on from CAZIMS010000001.1 coordinate 188,077, forward strand.
ACCTCAGATAGCCTAAATATCCAAAAAAGACTGTCCACTTATATAGCTTTCTCAATTTTAGGTGGTTTCTCCGGTAGGGTCTTGTCTGGATTTATCTCAACTTTTTTTGGTTGGCCCTACGTTTTTCTTCTCTTATCTATTAATCTTTTTATATGCTTTCTTTTTTTGCTAAAAATACCTCCTCTGAAATCTTTTGTAAGCTCTAGTAATATCGAGTTGAGATTGCTTTACAATATCCTCAAAAATAGAAAATACCTAAATATCTATCCCATACCATTTATTATTTTCTTCGTTTTTTTAGCTATACTCAACTATCTCCCCTTTAGATTGGTAGAAATAAAAGATAGTGTCAATGAGTTTATAATAGGTATTATGTATGCTGGCTATCTATTGGGAATTGTAATATCTTTAAAATCAGCAAGTATCATTGGACTATTTAAATCAGAAAAAAGAGCTATTATCGTGGGGCTCTCTTTTTTTATAGTCCTTCTTTCACTCTTATTATCAAAGGATTTTTATATTATTTTTCCTGCAATTTTTTTACTTTGTGGCTCTCTCTTCTTAGTTCACTCTATAACATCTGGTTATGTTAACAAGCTAACTTCTGCAAACAAAGGTATGGTTAATGCGATTTACGTTTGCTTTTATTATGCAGGAGGGGCTATGGGCTCTTACTTGCCAGGTTTTATTTATGTAAATTATGGCTGGAATCTTTTTCTACTTTTTAATTTGAGTCTTATTGTAGTAGTTTTGTTAATTGCTATGGGCATAAAGCAGGTTAAATAAATTTGCTATGCCCACAGCAATATTCTTATTTTGAAAATATTCTTTTTACGTATTTCCACCAAGTAAAGCTTAAAAAATAGGAAAAGGCGTAAGTTCCTATAGTTATTAAGATAAAGGCAATAAATATATTTTGGGGAGTATCATTTAGAGAAAAGGCAGGAACATAGGCAAAAAGAAATGGTGCAAGATAGAGGAATTTAGCAAATATAAATGATGCAAAGGCGGTCTTCCACATATTTGCCCCTGCAATGGTTGCTCCAGCAAAGGCGGCGACACAAACAGGTGGTGTTATATTAGAATCCTGAGATAACCAGTAGACTATCATATGGGCAGCTATGGGACTTACGCCAAAATGTGTTAGAGCTGGAACTGCAACAACAGCAGTTATTAAATATGCAGCAGTAACAGGTACTCCCATCCCTAGAATTAATGATGCTAATGCAATTAGAATTATTGATAAGAAAAGGCTGCCTCCAGCAAGCTTAACTACTATGTCAGCAAAGGTAACGACAAGCCCACTAAAGGTAAGAACTGAGATAATAATCCCAATCACACCAATTGTTGCGCCAATAGTAAGACTGCTTTCTGTTCCTACTCGGGCCGCTTCAACAAACTGTTTCAATCCTATTCTTGTATCTTTTTTAAACCAACTAATTACTATGCAACTGGCTATACCACATACAGCCGAAAAACCTGCAGAATAACCTAAAAGAAGAATCACTGTTATAACCACTAATGGCAAAATATAGTACCACTCTCTTCTTAAAATTTGCCATACACTCTCTTTAGATTTTTCTCCAACTAAATTATTGTCCTTCGCGTAATAATGGACTAATATAAAAACGCTAAAAAAATACATAAGAGCAGGAAAAAGGGCTATTAACATAATCTTAGAGTAGGGGATGCCTGTTAGTTCAGCCATTATAAAGCCTCCAGCCCCCATAACTGGTGGCATAAACATTCCACCTATAGAGGCTGCTGGCTCAACTGCTCCTGCTATATGTGGTTTAAACCCTGCCTTTTTCATTAAAGGTATAGTAAAGGTTCCTGTAGACACGGTATTAGCTATGGCACTACCCGAAATTGATCCAAATAGTGCGCTTGCCACAACGGCAACTTTACCAGGACCACCAATCTTATGCCCCACAGCAGCCAAAGGAAAGTCTATAAAAAACCTTTGAGCACCAGACCTCTCAAGAAAGGCACCGAACATTACAAAGAGCAAAACATAAGTAGCAAGAACATCGGCCATTATACCAAAGACACCATCGCTTTTATAGAAAATAGTGGTACACATTCCAAGTATTGTATCACCAGGATGGGCAAATAACTCGGGCATATGTTTCCCATAAATACCAAAGGCAAGCATTCCGAGTCCTATAAAGACAAAAACGGTACCCACAACCCTTCGAGCAACCTCTATTCCTATCAAAACACCTATGAGTGCGATAATTTGATCCTGCATTGTCTCCGCACCAGTTCGATAGTTTATCACTGCAAAATTAAGTATCCAGTAACCTACAGTAAATGCTGTGGCTAAAATTAGAATATAATCTAGAACTCTAAATATAATATGTTTAGATTTGTAGAGTAAAAAAACTAAGATATAGCAAACAAATACATAAATTCCCCTATGATACTGTGTAGAGGCAGGTGAGATCAAAGCAGAATAAGAGTAAAAAAGCAGTAGCCCTATTGAGGCAATATTAAAAAAAAACTTCTCGAACTTATTTAGTTTATCATACATAATTTTATCTCTCTCCTTACACAAAAAAAGAGCGGATACTAAAATTATATCCGCTCTTTTGGGTTAAATAATTTTTCAAAACTATTTTTTCTTAATAACTCCCATATCTCTCCAAAACTTTTCTGCACCTGGATGGAGAGGCGTGACTATACCTTTAACACCATCTTTAACAGACATTTCTTGAGCTGCTTTATGAACACTCACCATATGCTCAAGGCCTTCTTTGCTGTATAGAACTTTTAATAAGTTATAGACTACATCATCTGGGACTTCTTTATTGGCAAAAAATACAACTGAATCAGAGTAAGTGATAACATCTTTTGTCTGACCATTGTAGGTATTGGCTGGAATAATCTCTTTTTCAAGATAGGGGTATTTTTTCAACATACCTGCAGATTCAGCATCTTTATATACATCAACAAGGGTTATCTTATTCTGTAATGCTGCTTCAAGGATTGCTGCATTTGGAAAGCCTGCAAAAACCCAGAAAGCGTCTAATTGTTTATTTTTAAAGGCATCTGCTGCTTCTCTGTAGCCTAAAAACTCTTTCTTAATCTTATCCCACATGCCTGTCTCTCTGAAAAATAACTCTGCCGCTGCTGCTGCACCTGAGCCAGGGTTACCTACTCCTACCTTTTTACCATCTAACTGTTTTACTGAAGTGATCCCACTATCTGCCCTAACTACTAACTGAGCAGGAGCGCTGTAGAAAAAACAAATCGCTAAAGTATTTTCATACTTATTTGTATCTCCTATTAAATTTCCATTTCTTGCATTAAATAGATCTCCTGAATTTGCAATACCAAAATCTGCTTTGCCGGAGTTTACAAGCCTTATATTTTCTATAGCGCCACCTGAGGCACTTGCTAAAATATTAAGATCTGCTTTCTTTGATAAAGTAGATATACCACTTGCAAAATACTGATAAACCCCTCCAGAAGGTCCTCCTGAAAATCTATAGGCTCGCGCTTCAGAGTTACTAAAGAAAATAAAAATAGAAAAAATTGTTACAAACAAAGTAAAAGCTTTTTTTAACATATAACCTCCTAAAATTTTTTTACTATATTATATTAATTATCTGTAAAAATTCAACTTTTTTTTTCAAACGTTGTTTTTAAAAAAAGAAAATAAATAAAGTAGTAGTTATTAAATCGCAGGAGGCGAGGAAAAATAAAAAATAGAGCCAGCCTTTCAAAAAGGTTTTTAATTAACTCACACACCTGAAACGGCTATCTCTGAAAAGAGGATTGAAGGACTACCTGTATTTCCATAAAATTTTAAGTCCCTACCCAATGCTAAAATATTGCTAAAAATATCTTTAATATTACCAGAGATAGTGCATCCTGAGAGGGATTTGGCAAACTCTCCTTTCCTCAATAAGTAACCCTCAAAGCCTACTGAAAACTCACCTGTTACTGGATTAACAAGATGCATCCCTATGAGGCTAACTATAACTATTACCTCTTCTAACTCTTTTAACAAAGGCATTATATTATCTTTCTCAGCAGGTGATATATATATATTGGTATAGCTATTTTGTGGTGGTAGGGCAATTTTTCTCCTAACAGAGCCTCCATTTGATTTTTTTCCAAATTTAACTCCAAAAAAGTTATCATATAAAAGATCTACAACCACACCATCTCTCATCAAGCTTTTACTTGATGTTACAAATCCCTCTCCATCAAAAAAGTACTTATAGCTACCATAAGAGACCAAAGGATCTTCGTTGATATTAAGGAGTGGTGATAATTTCCCACCTTCATCAAAGAGACTTTTTTTCTTGAACAGGTTTTCAGCAACAAAGCTCTTTGAAAGGACCTCTAAAAAATCACAGGCCGACCGATTTTCCATTAACACAACATATCTTCCACTGTTAGGCGGACTTGAGTTAAGTAGTTTTACCCCTCTATTATAGGCATTTAAAAAAATTGCATTCTCATCCAGCTCCTTTAGGTCATCCGATATGGCATAATCCCACTCAATCTTTTCATCTCCATCCTTAGATAAAACAAGTACAACTCCCATAGAATATTTTTGATAAACTTGACTTGCCATGCCAACTCTTGAGTTATATAGATTTATCTCCACTTCTTCTCCGCTCACAGTAACTCGTTCAATCTTTTTTATCTCTCTGTATTCTCTCTGACTCTCTAAGAGAGTCTTTACTTTATTATCTAAGCTTTCGCTCCCATAAGATTTTTCTTCTGTTCTAAACTCTTGGGTATCTTTTATTGTAGATAGAGGCAAAATATTTGCTTCATCTAAAAAGGAGCTTTCTAGGGAAAATTTTAGATTGTCAAATATTAAATCCTCTTGATAGTTCTCACCGCTTAGGCAAACAAAACCTCTTCTTCCTTGCTCAAAAACTCTAATTGCTATATTTAAGGAAGATATATAGTCTTTTTTATTTCCTTCATCACTTTTTTCAACAACTCTTATAATTTTTTTCTCCTGCCACACTTCAAAATCTTTGTATCTTTTTGAGACAATATCAATAATCTCTCTCATCTTACTATTTCATCCTTATTAATATCTTAAAATTCCTAAAAATAAAGATCATAGCACCTTAATCACTGCAACTTCGTCACAATCAGGAAACTTTGAACACTTGATACAGTCGGACCATATTTTATGTGGAAGCTCTTTCTTGTCTATCTCTTTAAAATCAAACTTTTTAAAAAAATCTACCTGATAGGTAAGGGCAAATATCTTTTTTAAACCTAACTGTATAGCCTCATCAAGACAAGCCATAAGAAGTTGAGAGCCATATTTAAACCTTCTTTTATCCTCTCTTACCATTAGAGATCTAACTTCTGCAAGGTCTTCCCAGCATATATGTAAGGCAGATACGCCCACTAACTCATCTCCCTCGTAAAAGACAAAATAATCTCTGATATTATCATAAATCTCATTTAAAGACCTTGGTAATAGCTCTCCTTTTTTTGAGCCTTCCAACAAAAGCTGATGAATATTCTTGCCATCAGAAACTTTAGCCTTTCTTAACAATTACTTTCTCCTTTCCTAAGTAGCTCTAAGGCATAATCCCTTCCCTTAGACTTTATATCGCCACCCAGCATTCGGGTAATCTCATTAACCCTATCCTCACCTACAACCTTTCTAATAGACACTTCTATTCTACCATTTATTTCTGTCTTTTCCACTGTAATATGATTATCTCCAAAGACCGCCACCTGTGGTAAATGGGTTATACATAGCACCTGATGCCTTTTTGAGATCTCTTTTAGTTTTCTACCTATCATCTCTGCCGTTAAACCACCAACTCCACTATCAACCTCATCAAAGATCAATGTTCTTTTTTTCTCTTTAGGGATTGTATTTTTTATGGCAAGCATAATTCTTGAAAGCTCACCTCCAGAGGCTATCTTATTAAGAGGCTTAATCTCTTCACTCCTGTGGGCTGTAAAATAAAACTCTATTAATTCATCACCCTTTTCTGACATCTCTTCTGGATAACTTGTTGCTATTTTTTTTATGACAACCTGAAAGTCTGCCTTTTCCATACCTAAATCTTTTAACTCTTTAACAACTTGTTTCTCAAAGACTTCCTTTTTTTCGAGTCTAATCTTTGATAACTGATCCATTACTCTTTTAATCTCTTCTCTTAAATTGTTTAGCCTTTTTTCGATGTCCCCTTTATAAACATCCAAATTTTTAAGTCTTTCAAGTCTCTCTTTTAGTTCTACTGAGGTTTTCTTAATCTCTGATATGGAGTTACCATATTTCTTCTTTAATTTATAGATGATATTAAGCCTTTCTTCGATCTCCTCAAGAGGTAATGTCTCCTCGGAGACCTTTTCAATAAAGTTTTTTATCTCTAAAGAATAGCTTTTAATCTCTTCCCTTTTTGTCTCAAGCTCTCGGCCTAACTTTTCTATCTCCGTCCCTTCTAAAGGAAGATCAGAGACAAGCCTTTCTGATTTTGAGATATTATCATAGACTGAGCAATCTCCTTCATATAGGTACTGATAGGCAATTGATAAGTTTTTAATAATCTTTTCTCTTAGCATAAGTATCTCTTTTTTTTGTTTTAAATGCTCCTCTTCCTTGTCATCATTAAGATTTGCATTTTCAATCTCTTCTATCTGAAAGGATAAAAAATCAATCTCTTTCTCTCTCTCTTTTACTTTAGATATTATCTCATCAAGCTCCCTTCTAATCTCTTTTGCTTTCTTTAGTAAATTAGACAACTCTTCCCGCAACTTTTCAACATTACAATAAAGATCAAACATCTCAAGATGATATTCGGCATTATAAAGCTCTCTCTCTTCACTTTGGCCATAGATATGAAGAAGTTTCTCTAAAAGAGAGGTTAGCCTTGTCTGAGTGGTAAGGGAATCATTTATATAATTTCTGCTTTTCCCGTCTTTTTGAATAACCTTCTTTAAGATTATTTGCTCTTCATCTACCTCTTCAAAATCTAAGAGCATCTCTTCTCTCTCAAATACTGCTTCAACAATAGCCTTCTCTTCTCCAGTTCTTACAAAATCAGCACCACCCCTGTAAAAAAAAATAAGAAGGGCATCTACTAAAAGGGACTTACCAGCTCCTGTCTCACCTGTAAGAACATTTAGCCCTTCCTCAAAGGTAACCTCTGCAGAGTTGATTATGGCAAAGTTTTTTACCCTAAGCTGATAAAGCATTACCTAATACCCCAGTGAAGTTTTGTCCTTAATATCTCGAAATAGTTTTTTGTAGGTGCTTTAACAATAGAGGTAAAAATATTTGAATCTTTAATTATAACTTCATCTTTTTTCTTTAGTTTTATCCCTTCCTGACCATCAAGAGTAAGAAAAACATCTGCATCACTGTTAATAATAGTTTTTATCTCAGAATCACCTGATATGACAATAGGTCTATTCGTGAGTGTATGGGGACAGATAGGACAAAGTATCATACATTTCAGTTCAGGTGTTAAGATGGGGCCGCCCGCAGAAAGGCCATAGGCAGTAGAACCTGTTGGAGTAGAGATTATTAAACCATCTGCCCGAAGGGAATATAAAAACTCATCGTTAACAAAGGTATTTATCTCTATAATTCTTGCTAAATCGCCTTTATTTATCACACAGTCATTTAAGACAGTATCTTTTTTTAACTCCTTATCGTCTCTCAAGACCAACACATCGAGCATCATCCTTTTGGAGATCTCATAATTTCCTTTAAGATAGTAGTCTTCAAAGGCTTTAAAGGCCTCTTCAGGGGATAGTTCCGTCAAAAAACCAAGCCCCCCCATGTTAATTCCTACGATAGGAATATTGCTCCCCTTTATAGTTCTTGCCGTATGTATTAATGTTCCATCTCCTCCTATAACTACAATAAAATCACTGCCAGAAACTTCTTCTATTGAAAAGAAATTATCAAAAATTTTTGATAAAAGGTTTCTTTCCTCCAACCATTTGCTAAATTTTCTCGCATATATACGAGCCTTCTCGCTTTTCTTAGGAATAATGGCAATCTTCATAATGAAATTTGTAGCACAAAAAAAAATAAAAATGAAATAAAAAAATCTTGACTTAATTACTCATTTTTTTTAAAAGTATAACATAAAAATTTAGGAGAAAAATAATAGATGAAACTTTCAACTAAGATACGATATGGTGTACGAGCTGTTTTTGATTTAGCCTATCACTGTTCAGGTAGTACAGGACAGGTAAAAGATATAGCAGAAAGACAAGACATATCTCCACGTTATCTCGAGCAGATCTTTCATAGATTAAAAAAGGCTGGCATTGTAAAAAGCGAAAGAGGTCCAAAGGGTGGTTATACCCTTTTAAAAAACCCCTATAATATTACTATCGGTGATATATACAGAGCAACGGAAGGTCCCTTTGCCCTTGTAAGCTGCAAGAAGCCAAATTCTAAGTGCAAAAAGATAGAAGACTGTGTTGCTCAACCCATTTGGGACATGATCTCAAGAGATGTTGAGAGAATTTTTGACAGCGTTACAATAGCCAAGCTCTGTGAGATCGCAGAGAGCTTAAAAATACCACGCGAGATAGAAAAAAAATATATGTATTTTATTTAAAGACTTTTAAAACCGCTGAGAAGTCAAGCTCCTCCTCTTTATTTTTATAAGTTAAACCAAATAACTCTTTTGTCACGCTACCCAAGAATAGAGGTGATTTAAGCTCTCTCGCAAGGTCTTGCAAATAATGTAAATCTTTATAAATCAAGGCACTGGAAAAATGAGGAGAGAAATCTTCTTTAATTAGTTTTTCCTTCTTAGCGTTTAAAACCATTGAGTTACCAGCCCCTTTAAGAAGTATCTCTATTAAAAGCTCTCTATTTATTCCTGCCTTATCCCCTATGTTTATGGCCTCAGATATGGAAGCCATAAAAACCCCTAATAGAAGGTTGTTTATAAGTTTTATCTTTGATGCAAGACCTTCTTCCTTTACATAAAATATGTTGCTTCCTAAAATTTTGAGATAGGGCAAAGCATTATTATAGGCACCTTCTTCACCACTAACTATAATAGTTAGATTTCCTGTTGAGGCTGGTACAACACTTCCCAGTACTGGTGCTTCTAAATAATAGCCACCTTTTTCTTTTATGCTCTTATGAAAATCCAGTACTTTTACGTTATGATTAGTTGATGTGTCGATTATAATCTTGCCTTGAATATCTGAAGAGAGAAGACCATCTTCCATTTTTAAGACATTCTCTACAGCATTACTATCAAAGAGATTTAAAAATACTATCTCATTTTGGTCTACTAAACTTTTTACCTTATCAATATAGGGGGCATTTACACTTTTAGCCTTCTCTCTCGTTCTATTCCATATATTAATATCAACCCCTTCTGACATCAACCTTGTTATCATTGCCCTACCTAAATTACCCAGCCCTATAAATCCTGCTTTCATTTGTACCTCCCTAAAGATATAATAGAAAATAGTTTATTTCATTAATATTAGAAAGTTAAGTTAAAATATTCCCATGAAATACAAATTTTTTTTGTTTTTTTCTATATTTTTTCTAATCCTACCAATCAATAGTTTTGCCTTTAAGATTGTAGATCCCTCAGATAATTATAAAGTTATAGAGACAGATAATTTTAACTTTTATTACCCACCAAGACTTAAAAGCACTGCCTATTATTTTGCTAACCTTTCAGAATCTATTGAGAAAGAGCTAACAAAAACATTAAAACTAAAAAATTATGAAAAAACCCATGTGGTACTTCTTGACTATAGTGATAATTTAGATGGTCTATCGACAAACCTGCCTTACAACAGGATTTATCTAAATCTAACCCAACCAGATATCTTTTCCACTGTTGGTGAGTTTAATAATTATCTGCTTAATTTGTTTGTCCATGAGTACTTACATATACTTCTTTTGGATGCCCAAAAGGGATTTTCTGAAACAACAAGATCTATCTTTGGCAAACCAGCTATACCCTTTGAAAATCCAACGGCCCTCCCTTTCTTCCTTGTAATAGCTCCGCCTAATATTTTTTTGCCTCCTTGGTATCATGAGGGTTTTTCAACTTTTGGTGAGACCTACTTCACAGGCAAGGGTAGGGGAAACTTCTCCCTAATAGATTCCTATTTTAGAGCCTCAATTAAGGATAATAAACTATTAAAAATAGACGAGATAAATGGAGATATAGGCAGATATCCCTATGGCCATGCCCCCTACTGGTGGGGACAAAAGGTCTTTGAGTATATAGAGAAAAAATATGGTATTGAAAAGATTGGAGAGCTCATAGAAGACCACTCAAGCAGGTTCCCCTATTTTATAAACGCTGTTCCCCTTAGAAAATTTAATAAAAACTATTTGGAAATCTATAATAGTGCAATAACTGAAGAGCTAGATAGACAAAAAAGAAATATTGATATACTAACCTCTTCCTCTCTAACAGTCTTTGAGCCTCTTTCATTGAACTATGAAAGTATAAACTCCTTTGCCTTCTCGGGAGATAATAAACTACTTGCTATTGATGCCTTCGATCCTCACTCAGGCAATAGGCTTGTAGTCTACAAATTACCAAACTATGAAAAGGTTCTTGACATAAAAAAACAACCCTCCTGTGGTAGCCTTATTTTTTCTAAAGATAGTAAAAAGATATATTTTACCCAGCTTATATTCAAAGATATCACAAAGAGACAGCAAGACATATTTGAGCTTAATTTAGAAGATAAAAATATAAAAAAACTAACAACTAACTTGCGTGTAAAAGATCTTTCTTACGATGAGCATAATGATGTATTTATAGGTATACAAAGAGAAAGCATAGTAGAAAATTTGGTTATCTTAGATAAAAATTTCTCTGTAGAAAAGCTTACAGATTATAAAGAGAGCTATCTTTTGTCCCATCCAAGTCTCTCAAGGGATAACGAAAAGATTGTCTATATAAAAAAAGAGCTCAAAGGCACCTACTTTATTACCCTCTATAACAGAAAAAACAAAAACATCGTTGAGATATATAAAAGCAATGAACAGTTAGCATTTCCTTTTTTCTCGGAGGATAGTAAAAAAATCCTATTTGTAACGGATAGAAGTGGTGTCTTTAATTTGGCAGAGATTGATCTTGATAAAGGAGATGTAAATATCTTAACAAACCATTTTTATGGTATATTAAAACCCATTTATAAAGAAGACTTTTTATATTTTCTTTATCCTAAAAGTAGTGGTTATGGTTTGGGAAGAACCAAAAAAGCATCTATCTACCCCCAAACTCCTGCTGTAATCAACAAAATTAGTTACCCTAATAGATTAGAGATTAAAGAGTCAAATAAAGAGTTTATAGAAAAAAGCTATAGCCCTACTGAAACACTTATGCCAAGATTTTTTCTCCCCAATATCTTTTCAGACCATGAAGGAACTGTTCTTGGCATCTTTACAGCTAATCAAGACGTATTAGGAAAACATACCTATTTTTTAGAGATCGCCTATGGTCTTTTGAGCTTTGATTTATATTATAAGCTTTCCTATGTAAATGAGTCATATAAACCCTCTATTAAGCTTTTGAGTTATTCCCAGCCAGTCTTATATTATAATTTCTATAGAATTGCTGATTTTTGGGAAAGAGAAAGTGCTCTTGACTTATTCTTCGACTTTAAGTTGCCCCTTCCTAAGTCTCCAAAGCTAAAATTAGGTCTACATTTAGAAGATAAATCCCCTCTCTCAGAACTTTATAACAGCTCTTTCTTTGGAATACCTATATTTAAAGGACAAAAAAACTATCTCTATCTAACTTTTTCCTATGGTAGACTTACAAAGGCACCTCTTTCTTTAGGGTTAGAGTCAGGTTACAAATTAGAGTTAACCTATAATAAATACCTTGACTTATTAGGTTCTGACATTAAAGGTTATGAGTTATTATTATCTCTAGATAAATACTTTCAGATAGGTGAGATAGTTAACCACAGAACTTTCTATCTTGATTTTAATGTTGGCTACTCTAAAGAGACTAAGACAGCCCAAAACGCCTTTTCTCTTGGTGGTATACCTTCAATCACAAACCCATTTTATCTAAGAGGTTATCCACACAACTTTCTTACAGGATCATATATATCAACTTTAACATTTGAATATAAAAATCCCCTATCATATATATTCAGAGGTCCTGACACAAAACCTATCTTCCTTGAGAAGTTATATAATGTTATCTTTACTGACATGGGAAATGTTTGGAGTGACCATAGCTCTTTTAAATTTAATGAGATTAGGCAAAGTATCGGCTTGGAGATTAGAGCCGATGCTACAATAGGATACTGGGCAAAGATAACCCCTATATTAGGCATTGCTCGAGGACTTAACAAAGATGGGGCAACACAGTTATATTTTAATATAATATCAAACTTTTAGGATGGTTATATGAATATACTTGTAGTAGGTCTTGGGGCTATAGGTACCGTTTTTGCCACATTTCTTAAATCAGCAGGTCATAGTGTATATGGGTTGACAAAAGAAAAATACCTGAAGATATTAAAAAAGGGGTTAACTGTTACAGGAATATTTGGTGATAGGAAGGTTTTACTCGATGACGTAGTAGAAAGTCCTCAAGCTCTTTCAAATATAAACTTTGACCTTATTATTATCGCTGTAAAATCCTTTGATACAGAGAAAGCCATAAGTGATATAAAAGGACTAATGGCAAAGGATAGCTTCCTCTTGACTGCTCAAAACGGTTATGGTAATTACGAAACCGCTGGAAGAATATTAGGCTTTGATAAAGTAATACTTGGAAGAGTAATCTTTGGCTCCCGACTTATTGAGCATGGTTCAGCTGAAGTTACTGTAATTGCTGATGATGTAATTATTGGAAACCCCCACAGACTGATAGACGAGGGAATCTTGAAAAACATTGCCCAGATGATTAATGAAGCTGGCATCCCCACTTCATATTCCGATAGGGTCTATCAGATATTGTGGGATAAAATACTTTATAACTGTGCCTTAAACCCCTTAGGAGCCCTTTTAAGGTGCAACTACGGCAAGTTAGCAGAGGATGAAAATGCAAGAAAAGTAATGAATAAGATCATTGAAGAGATCTTTTACGTAACCAAAGCCAACAATATAGAACTAAACTGGCAAAATAAGGATGATTATATTAAACACTTTTATGAAAAACTAATACCACCAACAAGAGAGCACTTCCCTTCTATGTATTATGATATAATCTCAAACAAAAGAACTGAGATTGATGCTTTAAACGGTGCTATTGTCAAACTTGCCAACGTAAAGAATATACTTGCTCCAACAAATGAAGATATAACACTATTAATTAAGGCTATAGAAAAAATAAAAAAGGAAGAGAGATGAGAATGAACTGGTATACAAAAGAGATAGAAGAGATTTATCAAACCTTAAATAGCACTTCTTACGGTCTATCCTATGCAGAGGCCAAAAGGCGTCTTGAAGAGGATGGTTTAAACGAGCTAAAGGCAAAGAAGAGAAAGACGCCTCTAATAATGATCTTAAACCAGTTTAAAGATCTACTAATAATTATTCTTATTATTTCTGCAATCATAGCTGGCACCTTAGGAAAGCCCATAGACTCTCTTGCTATACTTGCCATCGTAGTTCTTAACGCAATAATAGGTTTTCTTCAGGAATATAAAGCAGAACGGGCAATTGAAGCACTAAAAAAGCTTTCTACACCCTTTACCACCGTAATAAGAGAAGGAAAAGCAACAACAATCCCTGCTAATGAGCTTGTGACAGGAGATATTGTACTACTCGAAGCAGGGCAGATAGTACCTGCCGATATAAGATTAATTGAATCAGCGAACCTTAAGATTGATGAATCTATATTAACAGGAGAGTCAGTACCTGTTGAAAAAGATATAAGAAAGCTATCGGAGATAGATCTACCTCTTGGAGACAGAAAAAATATGGTCTATCAAGGTACGATAATCACCTATGGCAGAGGAAAAGGGATAGTTGTTGCCACAGCAATGAATACAGAGATGGGTAAGATAGCCTCTCTTTTACAAGAAGATATTGACACAAAAACACCTCTTCAGCAAAGACTTAATGTTTTCAGTAAAAAATTAGCTGTTGTAATACTTATAATCTCTGCCATAGTCTTTTTAGCAGGCATAATAAGGGGTGAAGAGATTGTTTTTATGCTTCTTACGGCTATAAGCTTAGCTGTTGCTGCGATACCAGAGGCTCTGCCTGCAGTAATCACCATTACCCTTGCTCTTGGTGCAAAAAAATTAGTAAAACAAAAGGCTTTGATAAGAAAACTACCTGCTGTAGAGACCTTAGGTTCTATTACCTATATATGTTCTGATAAGACAGGTACCCTTACTTTAAATAAGATGACGGTAGAAGAAATCTACACTAATAACAAAATCTTCCTTACCAATGAAATAGAGCCTTCTTTTGCGCAAAGGGATTTAAAAAATTTTTTTATAGCAATGGCTCTCTGCAATGATACAAATAAAAACAGTGAGAATAAGATAATAGGAGACCCTACGGAGACAGCCATCTATGAGTTGGCTGAAAAGAAGGGCTTTTCAAAGGATGATTTTGAAAAAATTCTACCAAGAGTTTATGAAATTCCCTTTGACTCTGATAGAAAAACCATGACAACTATCCACGAAGATAAAGAAGGTCTATTTAACGGAAAGACTGTAGCGATTACCAAGGGAGCAATTGAGGTCATACTTTCTAAGGCAAAAAACATCTTGATAGACAATGAACTAAGAATTATAGATCAAGAGGCTATACACCGAACTATAGAAAAGATGGCAGGAGATGGATTAAGGATTCTTGCTTTTGGGATTAAGCTTTTTGATAGTTTTCCTGATGACACCTCCCCCGAGTACATAGAAAAGGATCTCACTATACTTGGTTTAATTGGACTTTTAGATCCACCACGAGATGAGGCAAAAACAGCCGTATCTTTGTGTAAAAAGGCAGGTATAACTCCTGTCATGATAACAGGCGATCATCCCATCACTGCAATGGTTATATCAAAAAGATTAGGAATTTTGTCGGAGACAGACAAAGATACAAAGTGTGTAATTACTGGTAGAGAGTTAGAGAGACTACCATTAGAGGAGTTTGAAGAGCGAGTTGAAAAGATAAGGGTCTACGCAAGGGTTGCGCCTGAACAGAAGCTAAAGATTGTAAAAGCATTAAAAGATAAAGGGCAATATGTGGCTATGACTGGAGACGGAGTAAATGACGCGCCAGCCTTAAAATATGCAGATATTGGTGTTGCAATGGGGATAACTGGAACGGATGTGTCAAAAGAATCTGCCTCAATGATACTTCTTGATGATAACTTTGCTACCATTGTAAAGGCAGTTAAAGAAGGAAGAAGGATTTTTGATAACATACTTAAGTTCATCGTCTATTCCATGACCTCTAACGCAGGAACATTATGGGCAATATTTCTTGCCCCCTTTTTTGGATTGCCTCTTCCATTACTCCCTATACAGATTTTGTGGATGAACCTCCTTACCGATAGCCTGCCTGGTCTTTCTTTAACGGCAGAAGTCCCTGAACCCAATATTATGGAAAGACCACCGAGAGACCCTAAGGAGGGTATTTTCTCTCAGGGAAGGGGCCTTTTTATCTTAAAATATGGGTTATTAATAGGGATATCAACTCTTTTATTTATGTACTTCGCTAAAATAAATGATTTAAAATGGCAGACAATGATTTTTACTGCCCTTGTAATTGGCAGGATGTCTGTTGTTATTAGCGTAAGGTCTTTTATTGACTCCGTTTTTAAAATCGGTTTCTTTTCAAATAAGGCTTTAATATTGTCCATCTTGTTAACTATTACATTACAACTCTTAATTGTTTATGTACCTGCCTTTAATCATATATTTCACACCGAGCCCTTAAGCTTAAAAGAGCTTAAGTATACTCTTGCTTTAGCATCTATAGTCTTTATTGCTACAGAGCTTGAAAAATTAATAAAAAAGGGAAAAAAAAGATAAAAAATTTAAGGCTTGCAGTTGATTTTTTTATGATATAATCTCTCAATTAATTACAGGGGGCTTATACGAAGTTTAAAGATTTCATATCACTTAAAGATAACTATAAGATTAAGGTTAGCGTCAAAGAGTCATTAGCTGACCTTGATACCCCCCTTTCGTGCTATAAAAAAATCTCCCAAAAATACAAAAATAGTCCCTGTTTTTTACTTGAAAGTGTCGAGAGTAAAGACAGACTGGGAAGGTACTCAATTATTGGCTTTAACTCTTTTCTCACCTTTAAAAGTCTGGGAAAAAGGGTTATATTAGAGGGCCTTATCTCCGATGATTTTATATCTACCAACCCCTTTGAAGATTTGAGAAGCATTCTTAAATCCTTTTCTTTAACAGATGTTCCTCTTAATATACGTTTCCCTGGTGGTGCTGTAGGCTACATAGGATATGACACTATAAGATTTTTTGAGAAAATACCTGATATAAAACCTAAAAATCTTGGTATCTACGATATGTTTTTTATCTTTCCTGAAAACCTTATAATCTTTGATAATTTTACCCATAAGATGTACATAATTGTTTTATCCCCCTATGAAACTAAAAATGAATCAGATTCAGACATCCTAAGACTTCTGAGAAGCCCTATGAGACAAAGAGGGTCTTCTAAGTTTTCCTTTGAGGAGCTAAAAAGTAACTTTACAAAGGAGCTTTTTCAGGAAAAGGTATCTAAAGCAAAAGAGTATATATGCAATGGAGATATTATTCAGGTAGTTTTATCTCAAAGATTTAATGTAAAAGCAGAGGTGAACTCTTTAGATTTATACAGAGCCTTAAGAGTTATAAACCCTTCGCCATATATGTTTTATCTTGATTTTAATGACTACTCTCTCATAGGCTCTTCTCCTGAGATATTGGTTAGATTAGAAAACGGCATTGTTGAAGTTAGGCCTATAGCGGGCACAAGAAAGAGAGGAGAAACAGAGGAAGAAGACAAAAGATTAGAAGAAGAGCTTATATCGGACACAAAAGAGATAGCGGAACATATAATGCTTGTTGATTTAGGCAGAAACGATGTAGGGAGGATAGCCAAGATTGGTACAGTTACTGTACCAGACTTAATGACAATAGAACGTTACTCCCATGTTATGCATATAGTTTCATCCGTCAAAGGTGTTATTAAAGAGGGGGTTGATGCCTTTGATGTCTTTAAAGCTACCTTTCCAGCAGGTACAGTAACTGGAGCCCCAAAGATTCGTGCAATGGAGATAATTGAAGAGTTAGAGCCTGAAAAAAGAGAGTTTTATGCTGGAGGAGTTGGCTATTTTGGTTATAACGGTAATATGGATTTTTGTATCACCATAAGGACTATGTTAAAAAAGAGAGACAACATATATATACAGGCAGGTGCCGGTGTTGTTGCTGACTCAGTACCAGAAAATGAGTATTACGAAACAATAAATAAGGCTAAGGCTCTTTTCAAATCCTTAACAGATTTAAAACAGATTATTGAGTAGAGGATTTATATGTTAATAATGATTGATAATTATGACTCTTTTACCTATAACCTCGTTCAGTACTTCGGTGAGTTAGGAGTAGAGGTCGTAGTATTTAGAAACGATGAGATAACTACTAAAGAGATAGAGGGCTTAAAACCAAAGGAGATAGTTATCTCACCAGGCCCATGTAGTCCTAAAGAGGCAGGTATATCTGTTGAGGTCATTAAACATTTTGCTGGCCGCGTACCTCTACTTGGTGTATGCTTAGGACATCAATCCATAGGCTATGCCTTTGGGGGTGAGATTATTAAAGCTAAATGCCTTATGCACGGTAAGACATCCCTTATCTTTCATGATGGTAAAAGTATCTTTAAAAAGGTAGAAAACCCCTTTGAAGCAACAAGATATCACTCTTTAGCCGTAAAAAAAGAGACTCTTATAGGAGATTTTGAGATATCGGCATGGACAGTTGATGGAGAGATTATGGGACTTCGTCATAAAAAACTTTTCATAGAGGGTGTTCAGTTTCATCCTGAATCTATTCTTACAAGAGAGGGGAAAAAGATACTAAAAAATTTCTTAGACCTTTCAAAAAAATTCTGGGAGGAGAAAGGTGATTAAAGAGGCTATACACAAAGTGGTTGATAAAATAGACTTAGAAGAAATAGAAATGATTGAAGTAATGAACGAGATTATGACTGGTGATGCCACTCCAGCACAGATTGGGGCTTTCATCACAGCATTAAGGATGAAAGGAGAGACTGTAGACGAGATAGTTGGTGCTGCTAAGGTGATGAGAGAGAAGGCGCTCAAAATACCTGTTGATGATGTAGAAGTAGACCTTGATAGAGACGACATAAATATTGATAGGGAAACTATCCTTGATACCTGCGGTACTGGAGGGGATGGCACTTTAACTTTCAATGTATCAACAGCAACTGCCTTTGTAGTAGCTTCTGCAGGTATTAGGGTTGCAAAACACGGCAATAGATCTGTCTCAAGCATCTGCGGAAGTGCCGATGTTTTAAAAGAGCTTGGCGTAAACATTGAAGCAAGTCCAGAAGTTGTTGCAAGATGCATCAAAAAGGTAGGTATCGGCTTTCTTTTTGCCCCAACCTTTCATGGTGCCATGAAAAATGCCATTGGCCCAAGAAGAGAGATTGGGATAAGAACAATTTTTAATATCTTAGGACCTCTTACAAACCCAGCAGGTGCTAAATACCAGCTCTTAGGTGTATACAGAGAAGAGCTCTGTGATATTCTTGCCCATGTACTATTTAGACTTGGTGCAAAAAGGGCAATGGTAGTACATGGCCTTGATGGTATGGATGAGATCACTGTTACTAAAGATACAAAAGTTTCTGAAGTATTTGATGGGAAGATAAAAAGTTATTATATTAATCCAACCCACTTTAGTCTACCAATTTATGATTTTAAAGAGTTAAAGGGAGGTTCTGCGGAAGATAACGCAAGAATCATAAAAGATATCTTCGAAGGTAAGGAAAAAGGGGCAAAAAGGGCTATTGTCTTAATGAATGCTGGTGCTGCTTTATACATATCAGGCAGAGCAAAGACTATCAAAGAAGGAATAACTATAGCTGAAGAACTTATAGACTCAAAAAAAGTTTTACAAACTCTTGAAAATTTAGTAAGGGAAAGCAATCAATGAGTTTTCTTACGGATATTGTAGGAGAAAAAAGGTTTTTCTTAAAGGAAAAAAAAATCAAGATTCCCCTTTTAGAGCTTAAAAAAAGAGGTTTTGCAGAGAAAAGAGAGTTCTATGAGATATTTAAAGAAAGGTCTCTTAACAAAACAAGAATTATAGCCGAAGTCAAAAAGGCTTCCCCCTTAAAAGGTCTTTTGAGAGAAGATTTTGACCCCCTAAAGATTGCAAAAATTTATGAAAATAATGGGGCCTGCGCTATCTCAGTTATCACGGAGGAAAAATTTTTTCAAGGGTCTCTTAACTTTTTAAAAGAAATAAGAAAATCTGTTAATCTTCCCCTTCTAAGAAAGGATTTTATTATTGATGAATATGAGATATTTGAAGCAAAAGTATATGGTGCCGATGCCATACTTTTTATAGCAGAGATACTTGAGAGAGGACAAATTAAAGACTATCTTGAGTTAGCAAAGGAGCTAAAAATAGATGTGCTCTTAGAAGTGCACTCTCTTAAAGCCTACGATAAGGTCTCAGACTTAACTGGCTATCTCTTAGGTATAAACAATAGGGATCTTAATACTTTAAAGATTGATGTTAATTATGCTCTAGAGATCATTAAGTTTCTACCAAAAGAGTTGCCGGTGATAGTAGAAAGTGGTATTGATAATAGAGAAATCATTGAAAGATATTTGCAGGTAGGTGCATGTGGTTTTCTTATAGGCACTTCTCTAATCAAGGCAGATGATATAGGAAAAAAACTTAGAGAACTTCTTGTTCTATGATTAGGGTAAAGGTCTGTGGTATAACAAATTTAAAAGATGCCTTGCTTGTCTCTGAGTTAGGGGCTTCTGCAGTTGGCTTTATATTTTACAAAGGCAGCAAGAGATATATTGAGCCAGTAAGGGCAAAAAAGATTATAGAAGATTTGCCACCTTTTATTGTAAAGGTAGGCGTATTTGTTAATGAAAAAGAAGAAGATGTGCTTAAAATTATAGAAAACTGCAATATAGATAGAGTACAAATTTTAGATGATAACTTTAAAACTTATGAAAAAATCCCCCCAGAGAGGGTAATAAGAGCTATTAGAGTAAAAGATGTATCTGATATCGACATTGCTAATAATAGTCCCTATTTTCCTCTTCTTGATAAGTATTCCGAGAAGTACTACGGAGGGACAGGAGAAGCCTTTGATTGGCAGCTGTTGAACAAAATGAACAGAAAGTATATACTTGCAGGAGGAATAAACATTAATAATTTGGCAACTGCTTTAAGCTATAAACCCTATGGGATTGATGTCTCTTCTGGGATTGAAAAAGAACCCGGATTAAAGGATGCCGATAAGGTGCATAGGTTTTTTAATCTTCTTAGCGAGCTAATAAGAGTTGTCTAAACTGAATTTTTAAGGAGTTTATTTTGAAATACCTACCGGACGAGAGAGGATATTTTGGTAAATTTGGAGGACGTTTTGTTCCTGAGACCCTAATGCCAGCTATATATGAGTTGGAGAAGGCTTTTTACTCCATTATAAGAGATAAAAAATTTCAGAAAGAGTTTAGATATTATCTTTCTCAGTTTGTTGGCAGACCAACTCCACTATACTTTGCAAGGCGATTATCACAAAGATTAGGTGTTAAAATCTACTTAAAAAGGGAAGATCTTTGTCATACAGGTGCCCATAAGATTAATAATGCCTTAGGCCAATGTCTACTTGCCCAAAAAATGGGAAAAGAAAGGATTATAGCAGAAACTGGAGCAGGTCAACACGGAGTTGCTACTGCTACCGCCTCAGCTCTTTTAGGACTAAAATGTAGAATTTATATGGGCGAAGAAGATACAAAAAGGCAGGCCCTAAATGTTTTTAGGATGAGGCTTTTAGGAGCTGAAGTATGTCCTGTCTATTCTGGCAGTAAAACACTAAAAGATGCAATTAATGAAGCCTTAAGAGACTGGGTTACTAATGTTTCCAATACCCATTATATCATTGGAACTGTCTTTGGACCTCACCCCTATCCAGAGATGGTAAGAGAGTTTCAATCAGTAATAGGCATTGAAACTTCCAGACAGATAAAAAAATGTGAGGGGAGACTCCCTGATTATATCGTTGCCTGTGTTGGTGGTGGTAGTAACGCTATGGGGATATTTTATCCATTCTTAAAGGAAAAATCCGTAAAGCTTATCGGCGTTGAAGCAGGTGGTCTTGGTGTTGAGACAGGAAAACATGCAGCAAGATTTAGTGGCGGTAGTATAGGGATATTTCAAGGAACCAAAAGCTATCTTTTACAAGATGAGAATGGACAGATTTTAACGACCCACTCAGTATCGGCAGGCTTAGATTATGCCAGTGTGGGTCCTGAACATTCACATCTTTTTGAGACCGGAAGAGCAGAATATACCTATGCAACAGATGAAGAGGCCCTTTTTGCTTTTAAGCTCCTCTCTGATACGGAAGGTATTATACCAGCCTTAGAAAGTAGCCATGCTATTGCATATGTTGTTAAAAATGCAACCAACTTAAAAGATAAGCTTGTAGTTGTAAACCTCTCAGGAAGAGGTGATAAAGACGTATCCTATGTAAGTGAGCTATTAAATGAATAACATTGAAATTGTTTTTAAAAATTTAGCAAAAATCAAAAAAAAGGCCTTCATTCCATATATAACTGCAGGAGACTATGGTTTAGAAAGGACCTATGAGGCATTAAAATTTTTTTCTGATGAAGGGGCAGACATAATTGAGTTAGGTGTTCCTTTTTCAGATCCTATGGCAGATGGAGAGGTTATCCAAAGGGCAATGGAAAGGGCTCTCTTGGCAAAAACAAGTTTAAGAGATGTCTTATCATTAGTAAAAAGGTTTAAAGAAAACTACTCAACACCGATTATACTTATGGGTTATTATAACCCCTTTTACAAGTATGGTCTTGAAAATTTTGCTAAAGATGCTTCCTCATCTGGCGTAGATGGTATCTTAACAGTAGATTTGCCACCTGAAGAGGCAAGAGAGTTTGTCTCAACTCTAAAAAAACACAAGATTCTTCCTATCTTCTTGGCAACTCCTACGAGCGATATAAAAAGACTTATAAAAATTAAAAATTTTGCGAAGGGCTTCATCTATTTCGTCTCAGTTACAGGAGTTACAGGGGAAAGAGCTGATTTGTCTGATCAATTATCCAATAACCTATCTCTTGTAAAAAAAACCATAGGTTTACCAGTAGTTTTAGGGTTCGGTATCTCATCTCCTGATATTATTAAGAAGTTCTACAAATTTGCTGATGGCTTTGTTGTAGGAAGTGCTTTAGTAAAAAGATGGGAAAATTATAACGCAACTGGTGATTTTACAGATTTTAGTAATTTTTTCAAATCAATGGTTGAGAGTTGTTACGCTAAAATACCTTAAGATCAGTTTTATTTTAAACTGAGATATACCTACTCCTCTCAACTTATTAATTAGGGGGTTTTATGCAAATAGAGGTCTTAGGCTGTTTTGGTGGAGTTGACCCCAAGCACAATCCTGTCACATTAATGCTTGACGAGAAGATATTATTAGATGCAGGATCTGTTGTGTCTATCCTACCTTTAGAAAGGCAGAAAAAGATTAACTCAATATTACTTACTCATTCTCATCTAGACCATATTAAGGACCTATGTTTCTTGGCAGATAATTTTGTAATGATGGGGAAAGGTCCTATAAATGTTTATGGCACTAAAGAAGTGCTTGATATGCTTAAGAAAAATGTCATGAATAATAAGATCTGGCCAGATTTTTTTGAGATAAAGGGAAAAAAAGGCAAAACTGTGCTTACATTAAACCCTATAGAAAAGGGTGATGTTGTAACTATCAATGGTAAATATACGGTAGAAGCATTGCAGACAAATCATTCTGTCTCCTCTTCAGGCTACTTAATAGGATGTGGAGATAAATATATCGCCTATACTGGAGATACTGGACCATGCCCAGCTCTATGGAAAAGACTTAACGATGTAAAAAATTTGAAGGCTCTATTTATAGAAACATCTTTTCCAAGCCAAAATAAAGAATTGGCTTTAATTACAGGACATTTAACACCATCACTTTTAATGAGCGAGCTTGAGAATTTTAACAACAAAAAGACAAAAATATATATTTTTCACATTAAACCCCCCTTTCTTGAACAGATAAAAGCAGAGTTCTGCCAGTTACAAAATAAAAGTATTTATATATTAGATGATGGACATAAAATTAGAATATAATAACTTTACAAGCTATGAAAAGTGATGTCTTTAGCTATCTTTATGGTTTAGAAAAGTACGGTATTCTTTTAGGTTTAGAAAATATAGAGATATTATTATCTCTTCTTGGTAACCCTGAAAAAAAGATTAAAACTATTCACATAGTGGGCACCAATGGAAAAGGTTCAACGGCATCTTTTCTTTCTAATATCCTTTTATCAGCAGGATATAAGGTTGGTGTCTACACATCTCCTCATCTTATAAAATTCAACGAACGAATTAAAATAAACAAAAGATTTATCTCAGATAAAGATATAGAACGCATCGCCTTTGATATAAAAGGAAGAATTGAAAAATCTCCTCACAAAGATAGACCCTATACTTTCTTTGAGGTAACTACAGCCCTTGCCTTTCAGTATTTTTATGATAAAGGAGTTGATATAGCGGTTATTGAGGCTGGTTTAGGGGGCAGGCTTGATGCAACAAATGTACTAAATCCTCTTGTTACAATAATTACAAATGTTGGATTGGAACATAAAGAATTTTTAGGTGATACCCTTGAAAAAATAGCCTTTGAGAAAGGCTCTGTTATCAAAAAGGATGTGCCTGCAGTAACAGCCGTTACAGAAGAGAGTCCCTTAGAAGTTATAACTACCATAGCCAGAGATAGACAGGCACCTCTTTATGTTTTAGGTAGAGATTTTAATTATCGTAGAAAGAGTCTTTTTGATTATGATTACAGAGGTATTAAAAATAACTATAGTAACCTTAAACTTAAAAATCTTGTAGGTATTAACCAGTTTATGAACTCTACTTTAGCCCTTGCCTCAGTTGAGTTATTAAAAACAAAGGGTTTTAAAATCTCAACGGATGCTGTAAGGGAGGGTATAGCAAATGCTAAATGGGAGGGGCGCTTTGAGATTATAAAAAAAAGGCCTCTATTTATAATCGATGGTGCCCACAATCCTCACGGCATCAAGGCCTTGATAGATAATTTGAAAAACTTTTATCCTAACAAGAAGTTTAATTTTATTTTAAATATATTAAAAGATAAAGATATTAATGAGATGATAGACAGTATCAAGCCCTACTCTCAATACATATATCTTACTCCAAACAAAAACGAAAGGTCCTATTCTGCTGATGAGTTAAGAAAAGGTTTTTCAAAAAGAGAGAATTTTTTTGTTTTTGATGATATACCCTCTGCAATTCAAAAAGCCCTTTCAGAAAATACGCCTACTGTCTTTACAGGCTCTTTATATGGGATTGGAGAAGCAAAGGAATACCTCTCAAAATGTTAAAAAAAATCATTATCTTCTTGTTTTTACAAGTTCTATTTTTATCTAATATAACATATGCAAAAGAGATAGAGATTACTGCCGAAGAATTTATTGTAGATAATGACCAAGGCTATTATGTTGCTAAGGGAAATGTTGTTTCATACTTTGAAGGCTATACCATATTTTCAGATAGTATACTTTATGATAAAAAAACTGAGATGATATATATTGATGGCAATTTTAAGCTAATCAATGATTTCCTCGGTTTGTTTGATGGCCTTAAGTACGATCTAAAAAAAAAAGAAGGATACATTAATAAAGGTGACCTTTTCTATTTCTCTCAAGATAAAAAGAAGCAAAAATTTATTAGCGGCGAGAATATAGTTATCTTCGATAAACATAATTTTTTTCTCTCAAAAGGCACTATTAGTAGCTGTGAGGGTGAGCATAAACCATGGTATATAAAAGCTAATGATATTGATATTACTTTAGGAGATTACCTTACAGCAAAAAATGTTACTCTCTATGGTGCAAATATCCCTCTTGTCTATTCCCCCTATTTTCTTGTTCCTATAAAAAAAGAAAAGGAATCAGGCTTTTTATTTCCCACCTTTGGTTACTCTGGAAAAAACGGTTTTATGATGGAACTGCCATATTATTTCTTTCTCCATGAAAGCTACGATGATACCCTAAGCCTTAAAGTAAGAAGTGAAAACACTATTGGTTTTGATAATGAGTTTCGCTACAGACTTTCAAAAAATGAAGAGGGTTTATTTAACATCTCTTTATATAACAATTTTCATCAAGAAAAAGACTACTTTTTTATAAACTTTAAGCATAGCAAGAATAACTCACTTAAGGCTGACTTAAGTCTTATTAATAGGCCTGATTTTTTTTATGATTATAGTAATGACACATATCTAAAAAGTCTTCCCTATTTAAGGAGCTTAGCCTTTTATGAGACTGTATCTTATAGAGCCCTTTACTCTCTTGACTTTTTAAATCTCTACGACATTAATCTTCAAGAGAGAGATTTTACATCCTTTACGCTCAACAGAGTCTCCTTCCCTATCTCATTTAATAACATCTTTTATAACATTGATGCTTCTCTAAGTTATTTAAATAAGGGAAGTGATGATTTTGCAAGAATTTTTATCTCGCCCTATGGGATGTATAGCTTCTCAAGAGATACCTATGACTTGTCATTAAAACTATATGGTGATATCACTTATTATAAAGAACTTTTTAAAGAAGAGGAGAAAAGAGCATTCTTTATAATTAATCCAGAGGCACAAATACACATGTCCTATCTCATTGATAATATATATATAGCAAGAAACAGCCTAAAAATTACATCTTTCTTGCCTTTTATAAAGATCGACAACATAAGTTTCATAAACGATAGAAGGGATTTCTTTAATAAATCAAAGAGGGTTGAGTTAAGTTTAGAAGAAGACTTTATAAAACAAGATGATGGTAAGCTATTATACAATTTTAAGATTAGTCAGGATTATTTTTTAGATGATGATTATCAAAGTGAGAGATTTTCTGATCTTAAGATACAACTAAGAACTTTCTTATCAAATCTTACATTAACTCTTATAGGAGATTATAATCATAAAAGAGGCGACCTAACAAGTCTTTTTTTCTACAGCGATTACAAATCAGAGATACTTAATTTCAATCTAAACTATAACAAAAGTTTTAACATATCTGAGTTTGCAAATATGTCCATATCAAAAAAGTTTAAGGATACCCTTAATATTGGATTATTAGGCAGGTTTGATATAAAAGAAAATATTTTAAAAGAGACAGGCCTTATTCTCGATTATTTAAAAAACTGCTATAGTATTAAATTAGATTTTAGAAATAGAAAAGAACCTTCCGATTTTGTCTTCTTTTTATACATAAATCTTTATGGGCTTGGCGAGATTAAGTTCGAATGAGTAAATATAAATTTTTAAAAAGTATTCATATCTTTAAAGACTACAAAGCTTTTAGCTTGCCCGAGTTTGCCTTCGCAGGCAGGTCTAATGTTGGCAAATCATCACTAATAAATGCTCTTGTAAACTCAAAAATTGCCCATACCAGCAAGACTCCTGGTAAGACAAAGTCTATAAACTTTTTTCTCATTGAAGATAGATATGTCCTTGCTGACCTGCCGGGATATGGCTATGCCAAGGTGTCAAAAGAAGAGATATTTAAATGGAAAGAGCTTGTAGAGAGCTATATTACCTATTCAGAAAAATTAAGAATGGTTTTTATTGTTATTGATATACAGAGAGGTCCAGAGGAAGAAGAGATTAAATTAATGGATTGGTTAAACCATATAAAGAAACCATATAGAGTAATCTTTTCTAAAATAGATAGACTCTCAAAAAATGAGTTGAGACATAAAATGATTAATTATGAGAGTTTAAAACCAATATATTTTTCCTCCTTAAATAAATTTGGTAAGAGAGAAATTATTAAAATCATTGAGGAGGTATTATAATGCGTCTTTACAACATTACCATGACAGAATTAAAAAGAAACATCAAAAAACATCCGATTGTTATAGTACCTTTAGGCTCTTTAGAAGAACATGGCCCCCATCTACCTCTTGGGACAGACACTATCCAAGTTGAAGAAATTTTACGTATAGTAGAAAAGGAGACAAATGTTTTTATTGCACCAGCTATCAATTATGGTGTTTGTAGAAGCACAGAACAACACATAGGAACTGTAGGTATATCTCCTACAACATTAAGATTATTAACTAAGGATTTGCTTGGAGCTCTAATGAATCAAGGTTTTAAAGCAATTTTTTTTATCTCTGGCCATGCAGGGAAGCTCCATAGCTTCTCTGTCATAGAGGCCTGCGAAGAGTTCCTAAAAGACAATCATAATGTAAGGATCTTTTACTTCTCAGAGCTAGAGTTAATAAGTAATGATGTATTTAGTTTTATTGAAACAAGTTATGATTCTCACGCAGGAGAGATAGAGACATCAAGGATGCTCTATATCAACCCCTCTCTTGTGAAAGGCGATTTTAAAAAACTTGCACCTGACAGACCTAACTTCCCACAAGGAGAGATCTTAAAAGATAAGGTAGGGCATTGGAAAAGCGGTATCTGGGGCGACCCCACAAAGGCTGAAAAAGGTAAGGGAGAAAAAAGCCTTTACCTCTCTGCAAAAAAGATAATAGAAATAATAAATACGATTCAAAAAGAAATAAAGGAGAAGCATCCCTAATTTCGTGATGGAAAACAATAAAGGATTACCTTATTCTTTATTTAACCAAACAAATAGCACAGGAGATGAGCCCTGAAGGAGATTAAAACCTTGGTACAGGATAGAAAATGTGGACACTAATTGTAATAATACAAATAAGTAGGTTCCAAATGGAGAGATTACCCTATGGCAAGTACACAAAAGATTTTGGGTGTAAGCAGTAAAACTTATAATTGAGGGAAGGATTGTGAATCCATCAACTCCCAGAAATTTATTAATGAATAAATAATACCACTTGAACAGTTTGGGATAAGAGCATCAATGAGAATAAAAGGTAACTGTTATGACAATGCCCCTATGGAGAGTTTTTGGGGGATCCTTAAGCAAGGAACTTGTATATCACCGAAAATATAGAAGCAAAAAAAGAGGCGATGGAAGATATAAGAGAGTATATAGAGATATTTTATAATCGTCAAAGGAAACGGGCAAAACTTGATTATTTATCACCAGTTGCTTATGAAAAGAAATATTATGAAAAAAAGAAGGTAACATGACCCAATTCGTGTCCACTATCGACATCGGTGGTCAAAAAAAACCACACTGTTAAATTTTTGTAAAGATAAGAAAATAGTGATAATATATATAAAAAGACTTTTCGACAATTCTGGATTTTTAAGGTATCTTAAAAATACCTCCTGGCTATTAGTAGAAAAAGCCCTACGACTTGTCGTTGGGTTGTTTATAGGAGTGTGGGTAGCACGTTATTTAGGACCAGCACAGTTTGGGCTTTTGAACTATGCACAGGCATTTGTGGCGCTTTTTAGTGCTATAGCGACACTTGAGCTCGATGGAATAGTGATAAGGGAGATAGCGAAGGATGAAAGTAAGAAGGGTGAGCTTATAGGAACAGCCTTTTGGTTAAAGGTCATGGGAGCTATTGCTACATTCATTATTTTGGCAATAGTTATAAATTTCACTTCTAATGATAATTTTACGAATCTACTAATTTTTATAATTGCAAGTTCAACTATATTCCAGTCCTTAAATGTAATAGATATGTATTTTCAGGCAAAGGTGTTGGTGAAATACATTGCTTTGGCTAATTCCATAAGCCTACTTATATCCAGCATAGTAAAAGTAATATTAATCTTAGCCAAAGCTCCTTTAATTTATTTTGCTGTATCGGTGCTATTTGATAGCTTAATTTTAGCATTGGGGTATATTTATTTTTACTTTAAGAATATGGGGTTTTTTCTAAAGAATCTGCATTTTAAGAAAGACTCTGCTACAGCCCTACTTAGGGATTCTTGGCCTCTTGTTTTGAGTGGTATAGTAATTATGATTTATATGCGCATAGATCAGGTTATGATTCAGAACATGCTTGGAAGCGAAGCTACAGGCATATACTCTGCAGCGGTAAGAATTAGTGAAGCATGGTATTTTATACCAATGGTTATTACTTCGTCACTTTTCCCTGCAATAATCAATTCTAAAAAACATAGTGAGAATCTTTACTAAACAAGGCTTCAACGTCTATTTGATTTGATGGTATGGTTATCAATATCAATTGCATTGCTAACAACCTTATTGAGTGATTGGATTGTAAACTTACTCTATGGAAAAGCTTATTATGAATCTTCAGTCGTGCTAGTCATTCACATATGGGCAGGGGTATTTGTCAGCTTAGGAGTGTCGAGTAGTGGTTGGTTGCTGAGTGAAAATTTGACACGCATTTCCTTTTGGAGGGCTTTTTATGGAATGATTTTTAATGTTTTTTTAAACTATATTTTAATACCAAAAATTGGAGCAAAAGGCGCTGCCTTATCAACTTTAATTAGTTACTTTGTCGCCGCATTCTTTTTTGATTTTTTTAATAGAAAAACAAAACCGATTTTTTATATGAAGTTAAATACATTGAATTTTAGGAGAACTTTATTCTTATGATCAGAAATATTTCAGAAAATTCTATTTCTGTTCCTGACCATTCGGTTTTTTCTAATAAATATGAGTTTAGGTTAATTGACGTAATTAAATTTGAAATTAAAAGCTTTATAGGCAGGTTTTTTTTAATAAGTTTAAACCTAAAGTTTCAAATAAATTTGGTTTGAAATTGCTTAACTTAGTATGCGGGGATAGGTATTTTAATGGGTATGTAAATGCAGATTTTTTTACATTTAATATCAAATTTTGGAAAAGGAAAACTAAGAAAATTGATTGGATGTTAGATTTAAGATATCCACTTAAATGTTCTGACAATTATTGGGATGGTATTTTTTGTGAACATACATTAGAACATCTAACACCTGTACATGCTTTTAACCTATTAAGGGAATTATTTAGAGTTTTAAAACCAGGATGCTTTCTGAGGATTACAGTTCCTGACCTTGAGAAATATATTGCCTACTACTGCAAAAAGAATATACATGAAAATTTTAAAAAATGCTCTACTGGCGCTGAGGCTATCAGATCGCTAACTCAAAATTGGGGACATCGTTCTGTCTGGTATTACCAACTTTTATCAATGTTTTTATCGAAAATAGGATTTGTTGATGTTAAAAGAGTTGCTTATGGTGAGGGTAGAGATGAAAATTTGCTTTTGGATTTTAAAGATTGAGAGTGGGAAACTCTATATATAGAAGCAAGAAAGCCAACTATTTAGGAATGCTTTTATTTTTCATATAAACCGAATTAAAATAAATAGGATTTTATTATGATCACAAAGATATTAAAGAAGTTTATTACTTCGAATATTAAAGAGCAAATAAGAAATTTTAAAATATTGGCTGTTGATTACGGACAATATAAAACTATTAAGCTTTGGAAATGTATAGATAAACATGGGAACGAAATTCCTTGGTATACTTATCCTGCAATTGAGTTTCTAAATACATTTAATTTTCAAGAAAAAATAGTTTTTGAATTTGGTAGCGGTAATTCATCTGTTTATTGGGCAAAGAGAGCAAAAAAGGTTATTTCTGTTGAACATGATTTAGAGTGGTTTAATAAGATTAAAAATTCTTCTCTTAGCAACCAAAGTATAATTTATAAACAAGACAATGAAGAGTACGAGAATTCTATTTTAGAATTTAATGCAAAATTTGATGTTATAATAATTGATGGAATTCGTAGATTTCAATGTGCAAAAGCAATTGAAAACAGTGTTAACAAAGAATCGGAAGAAGGATTCATGATAATCTTAGATAATTCTGATTGGTATCATAAAACAGCGAAATATATAAGAGAGAAAATGGATCCGATTCAGGTTGATTTTCATGGTTTTAGTCCTATAAATAACTATACATTGTCAACTTCTATATTTTTTTCAAGAAATTTTAGATTTAAACCAACTGGAGAAAGATATCCCTTTTTTTCTTTTGGAGCACTAAAACAGGAGGGAGAAGAATGATTAAGAAAATAGTCAAATTAATAATGCCAAAATTTAATGGAATTTTTAAAAAAATATATTATGACTATTTAAGTGGCTATGCCTGAGGTCATATTCACAAGAAGGTGAAGATATGATTTTGAGGCGCATATTTGAAAAATCAACAACAGGATTCTATGTAGATATAGGAGCTCATCATCCAATGAGATTTTCAAATACTTATTTCTTTTATAAACAAACTTGGAATGGTATAAATATTGATGCAAAGCCAGGGAGTATGGCACTTTTTAAAAAAATACGCCCACGGGATATAAATTTAGAATTTGCTATATCCGACAAAAAAGAAGTTTTAAATTATTATATTTTCAATGAACCTGCATTAAATACTTTTTCTAAAGAATTGGCAGAGGAGAGGCATGGTAAGGATGGTTATTTCATTAAATCCATTGTAAAAATAGAAACAGTAACTTTAACTGAAGTGTTGGATAGATATTTACCAGTTAATCAAAAAATTGATTTTCTCTCAATTTATGTAGAAGGGTTGGATTATCAAGTATTAAAATCAATTGATTTTGATAAATACAAACCTAAGGTGATTTTGATAGAAATGTTAAGTTCATGTTTAGAGAATGTCTTAAATAATGAAATAGTGTCCTTTTTAAAGAGTAAAAATTATATTTTATTTGCTAAAACTTTTCACACTGTTGTTTTTATAAAACATGATATATACTATAAAATCGGCAAATGACAAAAATTAAGTTAGCACCAATAGTATTGTTTACATATAATAGATTGCAGCATACAAAACAAACGGTAGAGGCGCTACAGAGAAATGAATTAGCCAAAGAAAGCTATTTATTTGTCTTTTCTGATGGTGCTAAAAAAGATTTTGATGCGCAGAAAGTAGAGGAAGTTAGAAAATATCTAAAGACAATCAATGGTTTTAAAAATGTTACGGTTATTGAGAGAGAAAAAAACTGGGGTCTTGCTAACAATATAATTGATGGGGTGACTCAAATAGTTAATGAATACGGAAAGATTATAGTTCTTGAGGATGATCTTGTAACGAGTCCCGGATTTTTAAAATATATGAATGAAGCCTTAGACATGTATGCTGATGAAGAGAGAGTGGCTTCAATTCATATGACTTGAATTATCCTCTGGATAATGGGTTATCATCGAAAATAACAGAGTATAAAAAAGATACTCATATTAAATATAATGTCTTAGATATATAAAAAGGAGATGTTTAAAATGAGATTGTTGAGTGATTTTATTCCTCCATCACCACTTAAAACAGCTGTTCTTTTTCTCATCTATAAACGTTTGGACATAACCAAGCAAGTTTTCGAGGAAATTAGAAAAGCCAAGCCACCACGTTTATATATAGCCTCTGATGGCCCAAGAGAGAGTGTTGCTGGTGAGTATGAAAAAGTGATGGCAGTCAGAGAATATGTGATGAATAATATGGACTGGCAATGTGAGGTAAAAACCCTATTTAGAGAAAAAACTTAGGTTGTGGCAAGGCTGTAAGTGAGGCTATCACTTGGTTTTTTGAAAATGAAGAGATGGGGATAATTCTTGAAGATGATACCTTGCCAAACCAAAGCTTCTTTTGGTATTGTGAAGAGCTCTTGGAAAAGTATAAAAATGAAAAAAAGATTGGCATAATAAGTGGTAATAATTTTCAGGATGGTAAAAAGAGAGGGGATGCTGATTATTACTTTTCTATTTATCCACATATATGGGGATGGGCAAGCTGGGCAGTCAGATGGAAAGACTACGATTTTACTCTAAATAGTTTTAGAAATGATGGTTTTATAGATAAGATAAATATTCCAGAGGAGAGTAAAAAATACTTTAAAAATATTTTTGAAAAAATGAAGAAGATGCAAATTGATACTTGGGATTATCAATTAACTTTTTTATTATGGAAAAAAGAACAATTATCTGTATTACCCAATGTAAATTTAGTAATAAACATAGGTTTTAACACCGAGGGAACCCACACAAAGGGAAACGATTCAAGTTATGCTAATTTGCCAAGGTTTGAGATAATGATAGAGAAACATCCCATAGAAATAGAGCAAAACATAGAGGCGGATTATTACAGTAGTAAAAAGTTATTTTCTATTTCACCTTTGCATATAAGGGCATTAAATAAGATAAAAAGAATGTTAAAATGAGATGTAAAATTTGTAGAAAAGAAGCTAAAACAATATTTAAGGCTAAAATATTAAATAAATACAATATCCAATATTGTTTTTGTGATTATTGTGGCTTTTTACAAACAGAAGAGCCATTTTGGTTGCAAGAAGCATATAGAGAGTCGATTAATATCTCTGACACAGGCTATCTTCAAAGGAACTTGTATTACTCTAAGAAACTAACCATATTGCTTTTCATGTTTTTTAATAAAGATGGAAAGTTTCTTGATTATGCAGGAGGATACGGTGTTTTCGTAAGATTAATGAGAGATATAGGCTTTGATTTTTATTGGGAGGATAAATATTCGCCTAATTTATTTGCTCGTGGATTTGAGTATAATTCATCTTTAAAAATAGATGCTATCACAACTTTCGAAAGTTTTGAGCACTTTGTGAATCCATTAGAAGAGATTGAGAAAATGCTTTCTGTATCTAGAAATATAATTTTTACAACTGAATTGTTGCCAAATCCTATTCCTAAACCTGATGATTGGTGGTATTATGGCTTAGATCATGGTCAGCATATAAGTTTTTACTCGAAAGAAACTTTACAGTTTATAGCTAATAATTTTGACCTTAAATATTTTAATTCTAGGAATATTCATATTTTTACTGAAAGTAAAAGTATTACAAATTTTAAACTAAATTTTTTAAATCATACTAACTTTGGATTGCATAAGTTGTTAGCCAAAAAAACACTAAAAAGTAAAACATGGGAAGATTATAAATATTTAAAAAATTTGTCAAATAAAAAGTAAGATATAGTAGAACATAAATTTATAAAAGAAAATATTGAAAATTACACTAAACTTAAAAAATATTTTCATTTTAGGAAAGTTTGCCGGAGAGTCAGAGAGATTGGAAAGTGCCCTTATGGATAAAAAATGAAATTAAAAATAGAGAATGGAAAATACTTGATTTTGGATGTGGCTTTGGAGGATTAATTAAAGCATTAATAGAAGAAGGTTATAGAAATGTTTATGTTGTAGATATTGAAAATACCGCTCTAAACAACTGTTCAGATTTAGGTTTAGTTGTTAAAAAAGTAAATGAGGAACTTAGTGAAAATCCTTTTAGTTTTAAATTCGATGTTGTGATTATTAATCATGTTATAGAACATATAGAAAAAAAAACAAAATTATAGATTTCTTAGCAAAAATAAAAGATATTTTGCTTATTCCAGGAGGGATACTATTGGTATCAGTGCCAAATGCTATGTCTAACACTGATTGCTACTGGGCGTATGAAGATTTTACTCATACCATCCTTTTTACTGCAGGGAGTTTGTATTATGTTTTAAGAAGTGCAGGATTTGAATATGTTGAATTCTTGGATGTGGATTGTACATTGTCTAGTCCTTTTTATAAGAAAATGATTAAAAAGTTTCTGCTAAACTTATACAAAGTCAACAAACTTTTTTTGAATAAAGTTACACGCAGTTCCTATCATATTGGAGATTTTCCTTTAATATTTAGTTATGAAATTAAATGCAAAGCATATTAAAGTAATCTTGCAAAAATTTAAATATTATGTTTTTTTATTATTAGTCTTTTTGTTTCTAAATCTGATAAAAATTATTAGATTTTTTAAAAGACCAAAAAAGCATGAAAAATCCATTATTTTAATTAGGTTAGATGCTATAGGCGACTATTTGTTATTTAGAAATTTTATAGGAATACTCAGAAATTCTACAAAATTCAAAGAATACCAAATCAAATTAATAGGAAACATAAGGTGGAAGAACTTAGCAGAATTTTTAGACGGTGAACATATTAATGATTTCGTTTGGATTGATCCTATAAAATACAAGAAAAATCTTATAAATAAATTTAAAATATTAAAAGAATTGTCTAGTCATACCTGTGATATACTTATAAATCCTGTTTATTCAAGAACTTTTGATATGGATTTTATGATAAAAAATATTAATGCCAAAGAAAAAATAGGGAATTCAGGTAATTTAAGCAACATAGGGAAGTGGCAAAAGAAAATTTCTGATAAATACTACACAAAACTTCTACCTGCAACAGAAGAGATTATATTTGAATTTTACAGAAATAAAGATTTTTTTGAGAATTTATTAGAAGAGGAAATAAAAATAGTTAAGCCAACCATAGATAGCACTTATTTGCATAAAATTGAATTAAAAGAGACGCTACCTTCAAAGTACATTCTTATTTTTTTAGGAGCAGGGGAAAAGTTCAGAAAATACTCTGTTGATAATTGGATTAACATAGTAAAAAGTCTTCACTCTAAATATGATCTACCTGTAGTTTTAAGCGGTGGCCCCACAGAAGTAAACGATTCGCTTGAATTTTTAGAAAAATATAATGAAAATATCATAAATCTGGTAAACAAGACAAGTTTAACTGAGATGATAAAAATTGTTGAAAAGTCAGAAATTGTCTTATCCAATGAAAGTTATGTTCCCCATTTGTGTGTTGCACTGAACAAAGTTGTAATAGTCGTATATAATGGAAACCATTTTTTCAGATTTATTCCTTATCCAGATTGTATGACAAATAACTACCATGCAATCTACCATCCAGAAATAGAAAAAGATCTTGAAGACTATAAAAAATTGAGCAATGCATATCAGTTCATATCAAATCTAAACATAAATGAAATTAGTTACAAAAAAGTAATAAATAAAGTAGAGGAGATTTTAAAAGAAAAAATTCACTTCACAAGAAATTAAAGACTTTGTCTCAAAGCCACTTTTTGATGAGAAGGTCATTTTGAAAAAGACCCCTTTTGTTTCTAATACCTATAAAATTTGAACTATGTTGGATAATGTTATAACAAAAATTAAATTTTTTGAATGTTGCCAGTTACTTATGCATCAATATACTAAATCATTCCAAAGATTTAAGGTTTAAACAAATGCTTATAACAAAAGAAACCCCAAAGATTATTAATAAGCCAGAATATAAATTCCAAACTTCACTTTTTTTGCCTCCTAATCTAGAAAGAACGGCTGAGGGTGTGTTACGAACAAAAGGATTATTTAAGCATAGTTATAAGCTTGTAAATTACGTGTGATATATATGCGATACGGATTCAAATCTAATAAAACCTGCAGAAGAAGATATACAAATAATGATAAATGATTACATAACTAATGTATCTTCAGAAACACAAACTGATAAGCAAATTGATAGCTTACCTCTTATTACAGTGATAACAGTGGTATACAATGGAGAAAAGTACTTAGAAGAAACAATCCAAAGCGTAATAAACCAGACATATCCAAATGTAGAATATATCATAATAGACGGTGGAAGCACCGATGAAACAATAGACATCATCAAAAAGTATGAAGATAAGATTGATTTATGGATAAGCGAAAAAGATGAAGGAATTTACGATGCGATGAATAAGGGAATTTATCTTGCAACTGGTCAGTGGGTATAAAACTATGTATTATTATAATTTATTATCTGATAATAAGCTAAATATTCCGTACTGTAAAATATTCTGTGTAAACCTTCGGAGACAGAAAAGATAGGCTAAAAAAAGGTTATCGGGCAAACTTAATAAAAACTCTGGAGGTAAAGAAGATGGTTATGTTAAACAAGGAAGAGCTAAAAAAGCTTGTAAAAGAGTATAAGATGAAGAGCATGGAAGATGTGAATGAATTTTTAAAGAACATATCCAGTCAGGTATTGGAAATAATGTTGGATGGTGAATTGGAAGACCATCTTGGGTATGGGAAATACGATTATACATCAAAAAATACGGACAATTCAAGAAATGGTAATTACTCGAAGGAAGTGAACTCAAAATTTGGGGAGATGGAGCTTAAAATACCGAGGGATAGAAAATCTGAATTTGAGCCGGTGATAGTAAAAAAGGGGCAGAAAGAAATAGCAGGGATGGAAGAGAAAATCATTTCCATGTATGCGAAGGGTATGACCGTAAGGGACATACAGGGGCACATAGAAGAGCTTTACAACTATGAGATGTCAGCGGAGACGATAAGCAACATAACAGATCGGGTTACGGAAAAGGCAAAGGAATGGCAGGCAAGGCCATTAAAATAACTCTATACCATTGTATTTCTAGATGCCCTGTTCTACAAAATGAGAAAAGATGGACAGGTAAAGACACCGGCTGTATATGGTATGGTTGGAGTGGATATAACGGGCAAGAAAGATTGCCTGGGTCTATGGATAGCGGAGAGTGAATCGTCTAAATACTGGCTTTCGGTATTAAACGAGCTGAAAAATAGAGGAGTTAAAGACATATTGATCTGTGCGGTAGATGGGCTTACTGGCTTTAAAGAAGCGATCAAGGCAGTTTTCCCAGAAACAGAATTCCAAAGCTGCATAGTGCACCAGATAAGAAACTCCCTCAAATATGTATCATACAAACACGGGAAAGAGATTACAAATGATCTGAAACTTCTCTACAGGGCTGCAACCGAAGAATCAGCTTTGCAGGAGCTTGAAAAATTTGAGGCAAATGGGTAAACCAATATCCGTACATATCAAAGTCATGGAAACAGAGATGGGGAGAACTTTCCACATTTTTCAAATATCCTGAAGAGATAAGAAGGCTTGTTTATACGACCAATCCGATAGAGAGCTTTCACCGGGGTTTAAGAAAAGTAACGAAAAACAGGGCATATTCCCCAATGAAGAATCCCTTTTCAAGCTCCTTTACCTTGCGGTTCAAGATATTGCGAAAAAATGGACGACTCCGATAAAAAACTGGTCATATATCTTTGCTCAATTTTCAGTATACTTTGAAGAACGGCTGGAGAAATAACTGTGAAAAATATTGCAATTAAACAATCCGGAGGGTTACACAAAATTGTTGACAGACCCGAGTAGACACAATTTTCTTGACAAGTGCCTTACTGCTTCCTCCCTAAACTCTTTTGTGTACTTCCCATAGGGTAATCTTTCCATTAGACAACTCCTCTTTTGTATTATACCGATTCGTGTCCTCTTTTCCTATCCTACACCATTCAAACAAAAAACTCATTACATGGGACAGCTTAATGATGAAACGTCCTTACAAATGCTTTATAACGCTGTTGATCTGATAGTTGTGCCGAGTATTCAGGAAAATCTTTCTAACGTTATATTGGAATCTCTATCTTGTGGGACTCCTGTTATTGCCTTTGACATTGGTGGCAACTCAGATATGATTGAGCACAAGCAAAATGGATACCTTGCTAAGCCTTTTGATACCAATGATTTAGCCTATGGTATTGAGTGGGTTTTAGAACATTCAGATATTAATTTATTAAG
Organism: uncultured Pseudomonadota bacterium; assembly: GCA_964540515.1. Lineage (GTDB taxonomy): Bacteria > CALINM01 > CALINM01 > CALINM01 > CALINM01 > JAOAGA01. The sequence goes on from CAZIMS010000001.1 coordinate 226,736, forward strand.
AGAAAGGGCAAGAGATAAATTTTTAAAGGAGTTTAGCGAAGACATTGTTGCTGAAAGGTATATTAATTTATATAAAAGCTTAGTTAGTGTTAATAAAACATAATTAAATTTTTAGGGAATAATTAAAAAAATTTAGAAGCATCTCTTGAAATCATATTTTAACAAGCTGTTTTAAATCTATATTCATGCCTCTGATTTATCTTGGTGTTAAGATAAGTTTTAACAATTTTATGCTACAGTTTTGTATGTAATTTTTTTCTTTTATACCTCCAATTTATTTAATAGCAGACTTCAAAAAGAGTTCATATCAAGATACAGGAGGAGTCTACTACAGCTTATCAAATTTTTAGCTGGTAATCGGAAAACATAACTTTTGACAGACCTAACTTCCCACAAGGAGAGATCTTAAAAGATAAGGTAGGGCATTGGAAAAGCGGTATCTGGGGCGACCCCACAAAGGCTGAAAAAGGTAAGGGAGAAAAAAGCCTTTACCTCTCTGCAAAAAAGATAATAGAAATAATAAATACGATTCAAAAAGAAATAAAGACTAAGCTGTAACTCCAGCTGCTTCGTTTAACTCTTTAACAAGCTGTTCTACGTTAATACCATGAACCATAGCGCCCTGTTCGATATTCTCAAACTGAGCAGCATGACAGCCTATGCAACCTAATCCATATTTTACAAAAACCTGAATTGTCTGTGGGTATCTTCTAATTACCTCTTGAAAAGTCATATCTTTAGTAATCATTATTTCCTCCTATGAAATCATCTATTCTATTTAATCATAAAAAAAATTTTATTGGAAGATATTATCACCAATTGTCAATAAAATACTAACTCTAACCAATATCTGAGCTGTAGCTATGACTAATATCACTAAACAGGGTAAGTCTATCGTTAAAAAATACCTCTACTGTGTCAGTTGGGCCATTTCTTTGTTTTGCTATTATTATCTCGGCAATATTTTTCTTGTCCTCAGGAACCTCTTTGTGGCTTAACTTGAGATAATACTCTTCTCTGTAAATAAACATTATTACATCAGAATCTTGCTCAATAGCTCCTGATTCTCTTAAATGGGCAAGCTGTGGCCTTTTTTCCATTCCCTTACCTGTCTCAACGGCGCGATTAAGCTGGGACAAAGCTATAACTGGTACATTTAACTCCTTCGCGAGGGCCTTTAAAGATCTTGATATCTCCGATATTTCTTGTTCTCTATTATCTTTTCTCTCGTTACCCCTCATAAGTTGTAAGTAATCAATTATTATAAGCCCTATATTTTTTTCTGTTTTAAGTCTTCTTGCCTTAGACCTTAGCTCCATTATTGAAAGTGCTGGTGTATCATCAATATAAATCTCGGCAGTAGATAACTTTGACATAGCAATAGCTATCCTTCCGAGATCTTTCCTGTCAACAAATCCTGTTCTTAGCTTGTGTAGTTCTATTTGAGCCTCTGCACAGATTAATCTAAGTCCTATCTGTTCCTTTGACATCTCAAGTGAAAAAAAGGCACAAGGAACCTTTCCTAAGATAGCAGCGTTTTTAAGTATAGAAAGGGCAAAGGAGGTCTTTCCCATTCCAGGTCTTCCAGCTATTATTATTAAATCTGTAGGTTGTAGACCTGCTGTTAGTTTGTCGAGCTTGCTAAATCCTGTGGGAATACCGGTGATTGCCTCTTTCATCCTGTGGAGTCTTTCTACGGCAGAATAACTTGATTTTAGAACTTCCTTTATATTACTTACGGTGTTTAGAGTTCTTTCTTTTTGAGTGATAGAGAAGATCATCTCTTCTGTTTTATCAATAAAGGCATCTACGTCCTCAATTGGTTCAAAACAGGAGTTATAAATATCTCCAGTGATATTTATAAGTTTTCTTAAGATTGCCTTTTCTTTAACTATCTTGGCATAATGGTTTATATGGGCTGATGATGCTATGTTATCAATCAAACTTGAGATATAACCAGCACCTCCAACCTTATCGAGGGACCCCTTTTTTAAAAAAAAATCAGTTAAGGAGATTAAGTCAATAGGCTCATTTCTATCGGTCATCTCTATGATAGCCTGATAGATGAGCCTATGTTGTTCAAAATAAAAATCCTCCGCTTTTAGTTGATCTGCGATCTTATGTATAGCATCTTTGTCAATTAAAATACCACCTAATATTGATTGCTCAGCATCCTTATTATATGGCAATAGTTTAGTTGTGTTTTTCATCTTCCTTTACAATAGCTATCTTTAAATTCGCTGTTATGTTTCCTTCCATTTTTATCTTAACTTCATAATTGCCAATCATTTTTAATGGCTGTTCTAGCAAAATCTTCTTTCTGTCAATATTAAATCCTTCTTTTTTAAGCTCTTCCGCAATATTTATAGATGTTATGGAACCAAAAAGCTTTCCTTCTTCACCTGCTTTAGCAGCAATTGTTAACGTTAAGTTTGATAGTTTTTCCGCAAGGCTTTCAGCCTGTTTCTTTATCTTTTTTACCTTTTCTTCTGTCTGTCTTTTTAGATGTTCAAAGACTCTTAAGTTTTTTTCATCAGCTACTACTGCTAATTTTCTTGGTATAAGGAAATTTCTTGCATAGCCATCGGATACATTTACTATCTCTCCTGCATTACCGAGAGATTCAACATCTGCCTGTAATAAAACTTTCATATTTATGCCTCCTTTAAACGCTTTTTAATATTAAATTTAACATCTAGTACACCAATTAGGCTTATTAAAAACCACATTATATGATTAGTTAGAAAAAAGAAATAGAAAAATAGACTTACAAATACTGGTATTCCAAAAGCTGAAAAAAAGGTGTTAGTAGTAGCCACCCCTTGAAAAAAATAAAAGGATAAGAAATAAAGGGCTAAATTCATACCAATAAGACCTAACCCAACCTCTCCAAAAAGTATGTACAAGATTATCCCTAAATTTACGATCCAGACACCAAAAAAACTGATATTGATACTTGAAAAGGGCTCAGCAAGTCTCTCGGGCATATTAGGAAAAAGCTTTAAAACCATATAAAGGTTTATTACCCCAAAAATAACAAACTGCAATAGAGCAAGAAAGGGATAAAACCTTTTTATAAGAGACTTACTAAATTCTTGATAATCCAGTAGTGCTTTTTCATCCATATAGCTTTTTAGCACTTTTTCAGAAATATTATCTACCTCTAAAAAAGCTTCGTTAACAGTTTTGGTAATTAGTCCCATCTTAATCTCAAGTATTGCCATATAAAAAACAAAAAAGATTGATACTATTATTGTCGATAGTAAAAAGATATCTCCTTTGCTTACATTCTCAAGCTTTTTGTAAATTAGCCACACCACCCCAGCATATACATAGGGATAAAAAAGATTAAAAACAAGTACCATCTGCTCATTCATATACAAAACAAGCAAGGTTAAGCCAAGAGAGAGAAATAAAAAAACCTTCCTACCATTAACAACAGAGCCTAAGATTATACCTCCAAGAAGATAACTCAAAGATACAAAGGCGATTGACGCAAAAAAATAGGCTCCAAAAATTACAAATATTAAGAATAATATTTTTTTATCATTAACTTGTGAAAACATGGGTTACCGTGGTATAGGGTAAAAGTGCCAGCTGCCTAGCTCTTTTAATAGCGGTGCTTAACTCTCTTTGGTGTTTTGCACAGTTACCTGTATATCGTCTTGACAGTATCTTCCCTCTTTCTGAGACATATTGCTTTAAAAAATTGGGTTTTTTGTAATCAATAATAAGTTTTTTGTCGGCACAAAACCTACAGAACTTCTTTTTTGGTACAAATTTCTTTCTATCATTAATATTCATTGCCATAAAATACCTCCATAAAAATTTTAAAATGGTATATCTTCTTCTAATGGTAAATCTTCAATTACATCCGTCTCTGAGTCACTACCTAAATCTTCTAATGCTGACCCTCCTGATCCCCTTCCACCTAAAAACTGAACTCTCTGGGCAATAACATAAATCTTTGTCCTTTTACTCCCATCCGGCGCTTCCCACCTTCTCATAGCCAACCTACCATCTACAAAAACCTGTCTCCCCTTAGCAAGATAGCTTGCACAGTTCTCTGCCTGCTTGCCAAAAACAACTATATCAAAAAAGCCAACTTCCTCTTTCGCTCCCTGCTCCCGGCTAGTATATTTTGTATTGATTGCAAGAGTAAAGTTGACTACCGCAAGCCCTGCGGGGTTGTGCTTTAGTTGAGGGTCTGCAGTGAGATTACCCATCAAAAGCACTTTGTTATAGGATGCCATTTTATTCTCCTATTTCTTTATTTTGTTCTTCCTTTGGCAGATAGGGTGTTGGGTCATCAATCTTAACCGATAGGTACCTTAAAACATCAGCCTGAAGATTCATCTCCTGCTCTAACTTTTTAACACATTGCTCGTTTGCCTCATAGAAAAGGTAAACATAGTAACCAAAATCTTTGTGGTTGATGGGGTAAGCAAGTCTTCTTCTACCCCACTCATCCTCTTTAATAATTTTTCCGTTTTTCTGGATTACGTTTCTGAAACGGCTTTTGAGATTATCTTTCTCTTCTGGAGAAAGATCTGACGATAAGACATAGGTTGTCTCGTAGTAACGCATCTAACTACCTCCTTCTGGTTAATTTTTAATTAGCCCCAATTGGAGCAAGGAGCAAAAATAAATTTAAGAAATTATATCAAAAATTTTTGTTATTAGAAATATTTTTTTCTTTATTTCTCTCCTTTTATCTCAATACCTTTAAATACTTATCTTACAAACGGTAAGATTGGGATTTATAGTCAGGTGTATTTTGAGTTTGCATCACAGCTTGTCGGTTTTTTTTCTCCCTCTTCTTTAAGATAAATATCTTCTTCTCCGCAAAGGGGACACCTAACCTTTTCATCTTCTATAACTATTCTCTCAAAATCAAAATCACATTTATTGCAGTGATAAATTTTTGACCACATGTTATTCACCTTCTAAATTTGAGACTATCTCCTCAAACTGGTCTAAGGAGTAGTATTCTATAATAATCTTACCCCTTTTAACTCTTCCTTCTATCTTTACTTTAGTTTTTAGGACTTTAGAAAGTCTTTCTTCAAATGCCACAATGTTTTGGTCTTTTGTAACCTTCTTACTTCTTTTTTCTGCTTCTCTAACTGGTAGCTTCTCTTCCGTTAGTTTTTTGAATAGTTTTTGTCTCTCCTTCTCGTCCTCTATAGCCAAAAGGGCTCTGCCATGTCCTTCAGTAATAACCCCATTTCTTAAAGCATCTTTTGCATAGTCCGGCAATCTCAAAAGTCTTAAGGTATTTGCTATAGCACTTCTGCTTTTACTTACTATGCTTGAAAGCTCTTCCTGAGTATATTTAAACTCATCGATAAGACTTTTATAGGCCTCTGCAATATCAAGTGGGTTTAAATCTTCTCTTTGTATGTTCTCGATAAGGGCAGATTCCATAATCTCTTTCTTGCTCATATTTTTGATGATGGCAGGTACTTTAATAAGTCCTGCAAGTTTTGCTGCCCGCCATCTTCTCTCACCAACAATTAGGGTATATTTGTTATCTCCATCCTTAGACAATAATATAGGCTGTAGTATTCCTTGATTTTTTATTGAAACAACAAGCTCTTGTAGCTTTTCCTTATCAAAGACCTTTCTTGGCTGATAAGGATTGGGTATTATAGCATCAATATCTACCTCCTGAATCTCGCTGGATGTTAAACTTTCTTCTCCCATTAATGCAGCCAATCCTCTTCCCATAGGTGGTTTTTTATTCATTGCCTATACTCCTTGTGATAAACTCTTCTACAAAACTCTGATAACTCAAGGATCCTTTAGAGGAGTTGTCAAACTTATATATTGGCATACCATAACTTGGGGTTTCAGACAACCTGACATTCCTCGGGATGACTGTCTTAAAAACCTTTCTTCCAAAGTGTGTAATAACATCTTCATAGACAACTTTTGAAAGATTGTTTCTCGAATCAAACATAGTTAATAGTATCCCCATTATCTCAAGATGGGGGTTTAGCTCTTTTTTTACTATCTTTATTGTTTTTATCAAATGGGCAAGTCCCTCGAGGGCATAATACTCACATTGAAGAGGAACAATTATGTATTTACAGGCAACCATAGCGTTTAAGGTAAGCAGCCCTAAGGAAGGTGGGCAATCTATAATAACATAATTAAAATCAGATAATCTTTGTAGAGAGAATAATAACTTTTTTTCTCTCTTTTCCATTGAGACCAGCTCTATCTCTGCACCCACAAGGTCTTGCGTTGATGGAAGCAAAAATAGATTTTCAAGCTCAGTCTTAATAATTGCGCTACCTATCTCATCAATACCTACAAGTACGTTATAAACTGTTTTATTAAGATCTCTTGGATTAATTCCTATACCACTTGTTGCATTTGCCTGTGGATCCATATCAAGTAAGAGGGTTTTTTTTCCTTTCATTGCCAATCCGGCAGCAAGGCTAATTGCTGTTGTTGTCTTACCAACCCCTCCTTTTTGATTAGCGATAGTAACAATTAGCATAATTTTTCCTTATAATGATATTACTACAAGAATAATCTTCTCTCTTATAGTGAATGACCCCTTTTATCAATAAAAATCGGTCTTCAAGGGGTTTCTTGTTCCCTGCATAATATATAAGGTAGCCATTATCATTTATAATATTATTTGTGATTTTAAGGAGCTTCTTTTCTTCCATTGATGCCTTACTGATAATACAGTTAAATTTATTATTAAAAGCTTTATCGGGCAACCTCTTTTGATAAATAGAAACATCTATACCTAAAATTCTACTCACATATTCCAAAAAAGCAACCTTTTTTTCTGAGGAGTCGATCAAGTTAACCTTTAGATTATTATTCATAATTTTTAAGACAAGCCCTGGCATTCCATAACCTGTGCCTATATCAAGAATCTCTTTTATCTTTAAATTCTTTAAAAGTAGATGCATAACATAGCAATCTGACAAGGCAATTTTATACAGATCTTCCCTGCTGTAAGAAGTTAGGTTTATTTTTTCATTCCATTTTAATAGAATCTCAACATAAGAATCAAATATTTTCAATGCCTCATTGGTCAATTGTTTCATGTGAAACACTACTTACCTATGCAGAATTTTTTAAAGATTGCTTCAATCTCGTTAAGATCAAACTCTTTACCTAACAACTTATTATAGAGGGTTAGTAGTGAGCTAAGAGAGAACAAGAGGGCGGATTTATCAAAATAATTATCCTTTATCTCTCCTACTATTTTTAACATCTCCTTTACAATAATAAAATGCCTCTCGCTAGTAACGTAAAAATCCATCTCTCCTGAAAGACTAAATATATCAATTATATTCCTTCTAAAGGCATCTTTAAAGTCTTCAAAACCCTCACCACTTTTTAAAGAGATATAAAAAATATTTTTGAAAGGAAGATTGTCTAATCTTTCAACAATGCCTTTGTCTTTCTTGTTGCCCAGAACAAAGATTAAGGCATCATCTTTTTGTTTTAGTTTATCTAATATAAGCTGATCATTTTCATCAAAACTTGTGGAAATATCAAAAATTGCAAAAATTATCTTAGCAATAGGCAAAAAACCTATAGCCTTAGAAATCCCTATCTTTTCAACCTCATCTACCGCTGACCTTATACCTGCTGTATCAATGATTTTAAGTGGTATCCCCTCAAAGACGATACTTTCTTCAATAAAATCTCTTGTCGTTCCTGGTATATGACTTACTATTGCTCGTTCATATTGCAAAATAGTATTGAGAAAACTGGATTTGCCAACATTTGGTTTGCCTATGATAAGACTTGTAACTCCCTTGAATAAGGGGATACCTTCTTCATAGGACTTTGCAAGCCTGTATAATTTTTCCTCTAAAAAGTTAATTTTCTCATAATCAAAAGTAAAGATATTATATACATCATCAGGAAAATTTATCTCCGCTTCTAAAACTAAACGACATTCTTCAAGATAATTAAATATTTTATCGAGCTCCTCTTTATAATAACCTGAGAGTTGTTTTAAGGCATTTTGTTGTTGAGTCATTGTCCTTGAATGAACGAGGCTCTCAATAGCCTCTGCCTGAGTAAGGTCTTTTTTACCATTCAAAAAGGCTCTATAGGTAAACTCTCCTTCCTTAGCAAGCCTCGCACCTGCTTTAATTATGTTTTTCAGAACTGATACAGTAGAGATAACCCCTCCGTGACACTGTATCTCTATTGTATCTTCACCGGTATAGCTTTTTGGAGATTTCATATACAACAGTAAAGCCTCGTCTAAAACTTCATTAGACTCTATGTCTTTGACTAAACCATAATAAAAATGAAAGGGTTCATATGTTTCTAAATCAGATGATTTCTTTATAAAAACTCTTTTAGCTATATTTAATGCTTCTTTCCCGGATATCCTAATAACAGATATGCCTGCATTGCCTAAAGAGGTTGATATGGCAGTTATTGTATCGAATATATCATACATCTTGCTTTTTCATCGTTACCAACTGTTGAGCGATAGAAAATACATTATTTATAAGCCAGTATATTACAAGCCCTGAGGGAAAATTTAAAAACATAAAAGTAAAGACAATAGGCAGAATATACATCATTCTTTTTTGCATTACATCACCAGTTGAAGGTGTTAACATCTGTTGTAGTAACATAGTAGCACCCATAAGTATGGGAGTTACATAGTAAGGGTCTGCGGCAGATAAATCTTTAATCCAAAACATAAAAGGTGCCTGCCTTAACTCTATAGCCATCATAAGAGCCTGATAAAGGGCTATAAAGAAGGGTATCTGAACAAGCATAGGAAGGCATCCGCTCATGGGATTAACACCATGTCTTTTATAAAGAAGCATCATTTCTCTATTTAATGACTCTCTATCATTAGCGTATTTTTTTCTAATCTCTTCTAATTTAGGCTGTAGTTTTTGTAGTTCCTTCATTGACCTATAGCTCTTTTGACTGAGGGGGAAGAATACAATCTTTATCAATATAGTAAGTAGTATAATGCTAACACCATAGTTCTTAGTAAAAGAGTAAAAGAAGTTAAGAATCATAAGGAGTGGCTTAGAGATAAAATGGAAAAAACCATAATCAACAATAACTGTTAGCTCTTTATTTACTCTTTTAAGGATTTTAGAATCTTTAGGACCAAAAAATAGTCCTAACTCAGCAGAAACAGGTGCTGAGATAGCGTTGGATTCGATAAAAGTCAGGATGGTATCAATTCGTCCATCAACATATGTAGAATCTGCGGACATCTTCTCTTTTTCATCAATAAAAAGAAGTGCGAAATATTTTTCAGAAATACCTCCCAACTTTACATTCAGAGCCTTATATCCTTTAGTAAGCTGTTTTTCTGATGGATGTTCCAGCTTTTTGTTATAAAAAAATATAGGTAGTGGGTGCCCTTCTTCGTAAGAGTCAAAGGTGCTTGAGCTTTGTACGATTGCAGAGCCTATAGAAATTTTTTGAGATATTGGTTCTTTAGGTATTATTGTATAAGAAACAGACCCTTTGAAATCGGTTTTATCAACAATTAATCTCTTTTTTATATCAATTAAGCCTACTGTGGAAGAAAAATCAAAAACAATAGCCTTATCATTTTCAGAAAGTTGAAAGTTATTATATACAATCCTTGTCCCCACATCGTCTATATAAAGAGTGTCATAAACGTCATAGAGTCCTGAATAAAAAAGGTCAACATAATCCTTTTTTTGTATATTTTTATAGTAGTTTTTAAGCAAAAACTTTTTAAAGAACCCATTTTCCTGTGAAAGGACAATGTGGAATTTTTCTGTATCTATAGTTTTTAAAGATTGATGAACTGGCTGAGTTAATGGAGAAGGTTTTTTGCCTTCCGCTACTGCTGTCTTCTTATCAAGGTTTGAGGCAACCTTTGAGGTACTATTTTTAAAAGTACTTTCTTGCACATTTCTTTTTATGAAGAAATAATCCCAAAAAACAAAGACAAGCAAACTTATTATAACAAAAATAACTGTCCTTTTTTCCATTCTAACTCCCTTATCTCAAAGGATCAAACCCTCCCTTAAAAAGAGGATTGCACCTTATTAATCTATAAAATATCAAAAAAAGGGCCTCAAAAAAACCCTTTCTTTTAAGAGCCTCTATTGCATAATCAGAACAGGAAGGATAAAACCTACATTTGGGACCAAGAAGAGGGCTTAAAATCCTTTTATATATTCTAATTACAGCTATTAGTAGAATCTTCATAACTAAATAACTCTTTAAAAGAGGTAAAAAAACTATTAATTACATTAAAATCTATATTTTTTTCTGCAACCTTTACTAAAAGGTCATAGGGCACGTCAGTTTTTCTTAGGGCCTCTCTTACAAGACGTTTTATATAATTTCTTTGAACTGAAGTATATATTTTTTTGCTTAAAGAATAAAAAACACAAATCTTCTCACCTCTTCGAGGCAAGTAATAAACAGTGAGTCTACCTTTAGAAAAAACCTTCCCATTCTTAATTAATTCTGAAACTCTTTTGTTTAGTCTCACCTATTTTCCAGCAACTTGTGGTACAAGATTCCATCTACCTTTTTTTCTTCTGCTCTTAAGAACCTTAAGCCCTCCCTTTGTGCTTGACCTTTTAAGATAGCCGTGAGTTCTTTTTCTTTTTGTATTAGATGGTTGATAAGTCCTTTTCATTTAAACCCCCTCAAAGAGAAATAAGCATTATATTATTTTACATTTTTAAAAATAGGTCAAGTGGTAAAAGAAAAAACGATTTAAATCAGTATGATATTATTCAAAGGGGGTTAATAAAAGATTATATAATAGTCAAATTTTACTATTTTTTGGCTTCTCTTAATGAAACACACCAGTGCGCCAGCTCTTTGACTTCATCGTTAAGATTTCTAATCCTTTGACTGCAGAACTGAATTATTCTAATAAGTATCTTCAAGGCGAGTGTATGATTTTTCTCTATTATTGTTTCAAAGTCTTTCTTACTTAAGGCTAAGACATTAACACTATTATGAGCTATAACAGTGGCATTGTGAGCCTTCTCATCAAAAAAAGACATCTCTCCTAAGATCTCACCTTCTCCTAATAGCGCAAGAATCTTAAAATTCTTTTCATCTATTGCCTTAACAACTTTTGCCTGACCAGATGTAATTAGCATCAAAACCTTTGATACCTCACCCTCTTTCAATATTTCTTCTCCTGCTGCGTATACCACAGGTATCATTAGTTTTGTTATGTGTGAAACCTCTTCTGGTTTAAAGCCTTTGAAAAACTTAAGATTTATATAGTTATTTACCATAATTGTATTTATGCAAAAAACATTCCAATTTTTATACTTTCAATATATTATATAGCATATTATGAAAAAAGCAATATTTGTTGCCGATGCCCATCTAAAATCACCTTACTCCCAAGAATACATAGACATGGTAAATTTTCTCAAAAAAATACTTAATGATAAAGATTTATCAGCCCTATTTATATTAGGAGATTTTTTCGATTTCTTTGTTGGCTTCCCACACACGGTCTTTTATGAACACTTAGAGATTTTGGGACTTCTTAAGCAGTTGGAAAATAGAGGCGTTTCCATTTTCTACATAGAAGGTAACCATGACTTTTTTCTAAAAAAACTCAATAAATACGGCTCAAAAATAAATTTTGTGCCTCAAAAAATTGCCATTAATTTAGGTGAAAAGCTATATCTAACCCATGGAGACCTTATCTACAAAAGAAATTACTCTCACAGGATAATGACCTTTTTCATAAAAAATAGATTTACTAATCTCCTGTCTTATTTACTGCCACCTTATCTTGTCTATCATTTTGCCCATTTAGTCTCAAAGTTTAGTAGAGAAAGGATAAAAGAAGATTTTAAAGATGAGCAACTCGATGACTTTATAATTTTTTTGTCAAAAAACAACTATTCTGGAGCAATATTAGGACATTTTCATAAAAATTCCGTCATTAGGCGTAGTATTAAGGGCAAAACTTTCACAGTTTATACCTTAGGAAGTTGGCAGATAGAGAGAACATATCTTATCTATGAAGAGGGTAGTTTAAGCTTCCAAAGCTTTTAATAGGTACCCAAAGTGCCCATCTTTCTTGACCTTTTTTCAAGAAACATAAAAACAATAATACCCAAAAAGAGATAAAATAATGTATTGGCTACAAGTAAAAGATGATAATTTAAATCTATTTTATAGCCACCCTCATTGAAAATTATATTTTTCATAATATCCAAGCCTGCCGTCATAGGAAGGACCTTTGATAAGCTCTGTAAACTCTCAGGAAAAACCTGAACTGGAAAAAGTGCTCCAGTAAAAATAAGAAGCAAAAACCTTGTGATTGTTGTTACTGGACCTAACCTTTTAAATATTAATGTTAACCCAGCAAAAAAAAGCCCAAGACCATAGAGGCCTAAATAGGTTAAAAAGAAAAAAGGTAATACCTTAAGAGGTATTGAGATTTTTAGATCAAAAATATAGTTAAAGAGAAAAAGAATTAATAAAGCATTAAATAGAGTTATAAAAAAGCGAGCAATGCTTCTTCCAAACATGTTGTAAATTAAAGAGTAAGGAGTAAGTGCTATCTGCTCAAGTATTCCTATGTGTAAATCTTCTCTCAAAGCAGAGCTTAAATGACCCACCGCATCAAGAGCAAAAAACCAAACAAGAAAGCCTATAAGCTTGTGAGAGGTTGAAACCTTATCTATAACAAAGCTACCATTAATAATAGTTGAAGAAGAATAGACAAAACCAAGGAATATAAAAGAAAGCATTACAATAGAGGAAAATCTTTCAAAAATATACCTTCTAAAATAAACAAACTCTCTATAACTCTCTGCCAAAATAATAGAAAACATTGGCTACTCCAAAAAATTTATGACCCTTGAGAGGCCTTTAAAAAAATGTCCTCTAAAGACTGTTCTCTTGTCTCTATATCAATCAATGTCCTATTTTTATCTTTTTGCAGCAAATTTAAAAACTCAGGAAGTTCTTCTTTGGTTAATTTTTTTTCGAGGGTCTTTAAATGATTGCCTTCTTTAAACGTAAAAATATAAATTTTCTCAGCAAATCTCTTTTTGATCTCAACAATACTATCAAAAGACTTAACCTTACCTTCTTTTAAGAAAATTAGGCAATCGCAGTTTTTTTCAATAATATCCATTTGATGAGAGGTTAAGATAACTGTTTTATTTTCTATATAAACAAGATCTTTAATTACTCTTTGCATAGCAAGACTTGAAGAGAGGTCGAGCCCTAAAGTAGGCTCATCAAGTAATAGAATAGATGGATTATGTAATGTAGAAATAGTTATAGCTATTTTTTGTTTCATCCCTTGTGAGAGATTTCTTACAGGCATGTTAATCTTATCAATGATATTAAAGAGCTCGAAATACTTTAAAGCTCTTGATATAGCATGTTTTAGCTCTATACCTTTTAATAAAGCAAAGTATCTTACATTTTGTAGTGGCGTAAAGTTCCAAAAAATATTGCGTGACCCTTCAAGTATAGCCCCTATATTTTTAAGTAATCTAAAATTAGAAGGGTAGAGTGTATCGTTATCTATATATACATTTCCCTCATCTGGGTAGATTAAGCCACAGATTGTTTTAAGTAAGGTTGTCTTTCCTGCCCCATTAGGACCTATAACACCATATATTTTTGATTTTTCGAAACAAATGGATACATTTGAGAGGGCCTCAATATATCCCTTTGAGCTTTTGTAAGTTTTTGTTAAATTTTTTACCTCAAGCATCAATCATCTTTCTTTATGAAGAAAATAAAGGCCATAACAGGTCTTCTGGAAGAATCTCTGGCTACAAAATGAATACTGTCAAATACATATCCCTTTTGAGTCCATTCGTTAAGAGCATCCTCAACAGTCTCATCAGTAACTATACTAAGCTCCACAACTTTGTAAACCATAGGATTATTATAAAGTGATAAATAGATTTTTAGAAGATTTTTAAGTAGAATTATAAAAAAGATTATGGAGGATTATATGCCATACGTAAATATTAAAATTACAAAAGATAGTGCCTCATCAGAACAGAAGGCTCTAGTAATCAAGGAAGTAACAAACTTACTCGTTACAATCTTAGGTAAAAACCCTCAAACAACAGTTGTTGTAATAGAAGAAGTCGATACAGATAATTGGGGTATTGGTGGGGAGACTGTAACAGCCCGAAGAAAAAGAGAGGGTTGTTAATTTTTAAGATGGCGGCACAGGGATTTGAACCCCGGACACTGCGGATATGAGCCGCATGCTCTGACCACCTGAGCTATGCCGCCAGTAGTAGGATATGATATTTTTTTTTAAGAAAAAAATCAATAAAAATTAAAGACCCAGTGCCTTTCTTTTTTTCATTATATGTTCAATAATTAAATCAGCTGCCTTTACTGGATCTGGCTCAACGGCAAACTTAGCACCAAAGACACCTTCGAGACCATTTACAGCCAGATCAGTAATTTTTTTGCTACCAAGGATTGGCGGCATAACACCCAAAACTGTGTAAATACCACTTGCCATAACATAAAAGGCTATGGCTACAGCCTTCTCAGAGTACCATTCAGGGGCAGCACCAGCTATAGGTAGATCGCATATATCAACCCCCAGGGTATTAGCAAGGGCACTGGCTACAACAAGAATTCTTGAGTTATCAACACAGGAACCTATATGAAGTGATGGTGGTATACCTAAGGCATTACATACAGCCTTAAGACCTGCTCCTGCATACTCCTTCCCTTCGGGTACTTGCAGGCCTGCTTTACCTATAGCCACATTAGCACAACCTGTTGTAAGGACAAGTATATCGTTGCTGATCAATCTTTTTGCCAGCTCTACATGACCATAATCATGCTTAATTTTTGGATTGTTGCAACCTACTATTCCAACAGCTCCTTTTATATTTCCAGCCTTTATGGCATCAATCAGAGGATTTAAAGTACCCCCTAAGGCTTTAAGTATAGCCTCTACTGAAAAACCAGTCATACTCTTTACTTCTGCTACTGGTATATAAACTCTCTCTTTTCTTCTATTCTTAAAGTTTTCAACGGCAAGTTTTACTATCTTGAAGGCCTTTTCCTTTGCGTTTTCAGGTGTAAACTCTATATGCTCCATACCAGGAAATTTTGCCTTATCGGAAGTAGAAAACATAAGAGAGTGATAACATTTTGCTATCTCTCCTAGGGCTGGCATTATACATTGATAGTCAACAATCATTGCCTCAACAGCACCTGTTACAAGAGTTAACTCTGTCATCAAATGATTACCAGCCATAGGGATGCCTTTTCTCATAAGAAGCTCATTGCCTGTACAACAAAGACCAGCTAAATTAATACCTTTAGCACCATAGGATCTTGCTAAATCATTTAACTCTTTATCTTCAACTGCTAAAAAAACCATTTCAGAGACAACAGGGTTATGACCATGAACAAGAATATTAACATAGTCTTCCTTCAAAACACCTAAATTAAGAGCTGATACCTTTGGCTCAGGTGTGCCAAAAAGTATATCCGATACATAAGTCCCTATCATAGAGCCACCATAACCATCGGCAAGACTTGTTCTAACACCCTGTAGCAATAGGGAGACGTAATCATTATCAACGCCCATGTGACTTCTGTGCATAGACTCTGTAACCTCCCTGTCTATCCCTCGTGGTATGACATTTAACTTTCTCCAAAGCTCCTTTCTTTTCTCTGGAGCAAGGGCAATAAAAGAGAGCTCGCTTTTTTTCATACCAAAATCTTCCATCATAGCCAGAGCAAGCTCTTTTGCAATATCTTTTAAAGACTTGCCATCTACTGGAATATTATAAATCTTTGCGATATTCCTAAGTTTTTCTTCATCTTTAATCTCATAACCTCCTGCTTTGCCATCTCCTACCTTATACAAAACCTCTACTAAATCCCTTCCGTGATCTGAGTGAGAGGCTGAACCAGCAGCTATCATTCTTAAGAGATTCCTTGCTACCATGATCTCTGCATCGGCACCGCAGACCCCTTTTTGTGGTCCATCTCCAAAAGGATCAATCCTACAGGGTCCCATTGTACAGATTCGACAGGAAAGCCCAAGCTCACAGTATCCACAATGGGGCTCTTGAGCCTTTTTTCTATCCCATACAAGCTCTATATTCTCTTCTTCAGCCTTCTTAATTGTCTCTATTGCATCTTTACATATGGAAAACTCTTTATAATCTTTCATATCTACCTCCTTGATATCTCTTTAAGTGATCTTTCATAACTCTTCAAAAGACTATAACTATTTTCTTTTTTTTCCATTTTTTCTCTAATTCCAAGATATACAAGCTCTGCCATCTTCATTCCTTCCACATTCTCCATATAGAGATTAACATCATCATATATAAGAGCTCCTACCTTGCAAACAGAAACGCAAGCAGGGATATCTCCTTCATTTAAACGCAAAATACACTGATCACACTTGTGGGCAGCTAAGCGATTGTGAATATATCTATGGTATCTAATTACACCAAAGGGACAGGCCATAGCACACATACCACAATTAATACATCTATCAGGATTTATAAGTACAATTTCGTCATTATTAGCTCTATAAATTGCCTTTGTTATACAGGCATTTTCACAGGGAGCAGGGCTGCAATGCCTACATTTATTTGGAAGAGGCTCATTATCTTTAGTCTTTACAATATGTATTCTCGGTTTGGATAAAATTTCCTCGAAAATAGAGAAATTATCTTTTGATTTTGAATGAGCCAGTGCACACTGAAACTTACATTGCATACAGCCTACACATCTTTCTGGATTTATAATAACCGTCTTCATAACAGTACCTCCTAACTAAAACTTACTATCAAGTCGTGGTGTTACTGACAAAAATTCTTCAGGATCAGAAACTTTAGTGTCACCTCTTTTCACAAGATTTACATATATCCCTGCTTCTTCAGGGTTATTTAAAAAGGCCATACCTACAAGTACACCCTCTTTAATTGCAATCTTTCTTAACTGATTCTTTCCTTTATTCCAAAGAGAATATACCAAAACATTATCTCCTTTCAGAATACCTGCTGATATAAGATGAAAATCCCCCATCTTAAGGCTATTCATAGGCATAGCGCCAGGATAGGGAATATCTCTTCCTAAGATATTCAAGGCGCAGAAGTAGCCTTGTTCAACAGCCATAGGCCATATGGCGTTCATATATCTATCTTTTCGTACAATATCAAATGCCTCGATACAATCACCTATAGCATAAATATCTTTGTCTGAAGTTCTTAAATACTCATCCACTATAATTCCACTCTCACAGATAAGTCCTGCTTCCTTAGCTAAGCCGATATTAGCTCTTACCCCTTTACCAACTACTACAAGATCGCTAATTAGCTCTCTTCCATCTCTAAGATTAACCTTAGTTTTTCCGTCTATTTTTTCTACTTCAACAACATCAGATCTAAGCTTAAGGTCAATCCCCATCTTAATAAGCTCTTTTCCCACAATATTTCCTGTTTCTTCATCAGCCGTAACGGACAAAGGATAGGGAGAAGTTATTACCATTGATATTTTAATCTGTCTCTTAAAAAAGCCGTAGGCGGCCTTTATCCCTACATAACCACCACCTACAATAACTACAGATTCTCTAAGTTTTTTTTCTATCTTTTTTGCATCCTTTAGATACCTTAAGGTAAAGACATTTTTCTCTTCCTTACAATAGGTAGGATGGAGTGGATCGGCACCTATTGCCAATACTAACTTATCGTAGGCTATCTCCATTCCACTATCCAAGAGAAGGCTTTTTTTCTCTCTGTTAATTTTAACTACACTTTTGCCTGTCAAAACTGTTGCTCTACTTATCTTGCTTACTTCGGAAATGATAAGGTCCTTTTCTTCTAACTCTTTCCCCAAAAGATTGGTTAGGAGGCAACGAGAGTAGATATTGTCTTCATTAGTAATGGCGATAATATTATGGCCTTCAGAAAAATTAATGAGATTTTCTAAACAAGATAGGCCGCCTGCACTAAGGCCTACTATTACGATGTTCATATTATCTATTTAGCATTTTTTGAAAATTTGTCAAGAGCAGAATCATTTAAGCCTTTAAAACAGTTTTAACTATTAAAAGATAAAGAATGATAGGTGTATGCAATTTAAGTGATAGGTGATAAGTTATATGCAAAAGACGCAATCCCTTTACATGCCTGTGCCTAAAGGTATGGACCTTGATGCAATATTCTGCATAAAAACAGACAGAATTCTTAGGAATGATAACACAATAAGCTATAAAAAAGCCATATCATATATAGGAGGTGATGTCAGGGAAGATAGTAAAAATAACGTAAGGTATATTTGGTGAAAATAGGACATTGTTATTTTGACTTGACAGTTTTTTGGTTTTCTTACATTGATAGTGCTGCGTTTTTTAAAAATTTAAATCTTAAGACTTCTCAATTTGTGGATGAAAGATAATTATCTATGTTATTATAACTTTATGAAAATTGCTGTTATTGGTGGTGGTCTTGCTGGTTGTGAGGCAACAGATTTATTACTAAAAAACAATCTCTCTGTTGACCTCTTTGATATGAAACCAAAAAAACTTACTCCTGCCCATAAGATGCTTACTCTTGCTGAGCTTGTATGCAGTAACTCTCTAAAGACTATGAGAGAAAACCATCCTCAAGGGATGCTTAAAAAGGAACTCCTATTTTTGAAATCTCTTATACTTACTAAAGCATTACTTGCCAAAGTACCTTCTGGTGATGCCTTAGCTGTAGATAGAAAAATTCTATCAAAGCTTGTAACTGATGACCTGATGAAAAGAAAAAATCTAAAAATTATCAACCATGAAATGGAAAAGCTACCCGAAGGTTATGACTACTATATAATAGCCACAGGACCATTAACATCGGAAAAGTTTGTCAATTATTTAAGTCAAGATTTGTTAGGTTCAGATAGCCTATATTTTTACGATGCTATAGCACCTATAATTGATGCTGAAAGTATTGATAAAAGCAAAGTTTTTTATGGTTCAAGATTTAATAAGGGTGGAGATGACTACATCAATATTCCTCTTACTAAGGAGCAGTATTATTTATTTTTAGAGAGCTTACGAAAGGCAGAGAAGGTACCCCTTAGGGATTTTGAAGAACCTAAGTATTACGAAGGCTGTCTTCCCATAGAAGTATTAGCAGAGAGAGGAGACGATACCCTTGCATACGGACCTATGAAGCCTATCGGCTTTGATGAAAAAAAAATAGGCTTTAAGCCCTATGCTGTTGTGCAGTTAAGAAAAGAAGATAAGGAAGGCACTGCATATAACATAGTAGGTTTTCAGACAAAACTTACAATAAGGGAACAGGAACGTGTTTTTAAGCTCCTACCAGGCCTTGAAAGAGCTATTTTTTTAAGATATGGCTCTATTCATAGAAACACCTTTATTAACGCTCCCAATCATTTAAATATTACATTAAATATGAAAAATAACGAACAGGTATTCTTTGCCGGGCAGATAACTGGCGTTGAAGGATATGTTGAGTCGATAGCTACAGGTTTTTTATCAGCCTTTTTTTTAATATTAAAAATAAAGAAGATTCCCCCTATCTTGCCCTCGAGAAGGACTGCCTTAGGGGCACTACTATCTCACATTGAAAGTGAATTAAAACCCTATCAACCTTCTGGTTTGCATCTTGGGCTATTCTTAAAGGATAAATTACCAAAAAAACAAAGAGATAAGGCTATTCTTGAAAAAGAAGAGGAAGATTTTAATAAGTTTATGGAAAAAATTGATAAAATTATCTCTTTTTAATTATGCCTTCAAGCTCAGCTAAGTGCTGAAGAATAATATTCTTTTTGTTTGTGAGGGATAGCCACTTCTTATCATCGAACTTTCTGTAAGCCTCATTAATCTCTTTGTCTAATATCTCTATGTAACAAGACAAAGAGTTGTAAACACGCAATAACTCTTTATGGACTTCTTTAAGCTCTTCCTCTATCTTTTCCTTCTCTTCATTTATAAATTTTTCTACATCATCAAGATCTTCTTTTTTCTCAATATCATCATTCATTTTTTTCTTCCTTAGACTTTTTAGTACTTTCTTTGCTCTTTTCTATGAGCTCTAAGAGGTTCTTTTCTACTAAAAAGTTTATTGAACCTTCCTCAAATTTACCTGTCTCTTGATCTAAAGTACCTGCCTTTAGACCTGTTAATATTTCTAATGCTTCTGAAACATTTTCGATTGCGTAAATGTGAAATAAACCCTTCTCAATGGATTGACATACTTCCTCATTTAACATAAGATGCTGTACATTTGACTTTGGTATTATGACTCCAGACTCTTTTTGCTTAAAGCCTCTCTCTTTTATAACTTCAAAAAACCCCTCTATCTTTTCGTTTACACCACCAATTGGCTGAACCTCACCATACTGATTCATAGAACCTGTAACAGATATATATTGCTTTATAGGTATATTAGATATAGCAGAGATAAGGGCAACAACTTCTGCAATAGAGGCACTATCTCCTTCCACCATACCATAAAGCTGTTCGAAACAGATATTAGCACTAAAGCTAAGAGATCTTTTCTTACCAAACATGTTATTGAAAAAAGAGGAGATTATCATAGATGCCTTATCGTGAATCTTTCCACTTAATTTTGCTTCTCTGTCGATATTTATTATACCACCCTTGCCAGCATAAACAGTAGCAGTTATACGAGAAGGTCTACCAAATCTATAATCGCCTAAGTCATAGACAGATAGACCATTTATAACGCCTACTCTCATGCCCTCTGTGTCAATGAGTAAAATATCTCTCATCAACTGTTCTTGTATCTTCTTCTCAATCTTGTTGTGTCTCTCCCTCTTCTTATTTAATGCCTTAATAACATCTTCCCGTGAAACAATTGTCTTTCTTGAGTTTTTTGCAAAGTAGTTTGATTCTCTAACAATCTCAGCTATATCTTCGACTTTAATAGAAAGCCTCCTTTGATCATCAACCAGCCTGCCTCCCTGCTCTATAATCCTTTGAATTGCAGAATCATCAAAGGGTAGTAGTTTTTCTTTCTCGACAAGATGGTTTATATAAAAGGCATAGGATGCTTCTCCCTTATCATCCCACAAAATATCTCCTTGAAAATCGACTTTAACTTTAAAGATTTTTGAGAACTCCTCGTCATAATTAAAAAGTATGTAATATATTAAAGGATTACCTATTATTATAATCTTAACATCAAGAGGTATCGGCTCGGGCTTTAGTGTTCCTGTCGAGATTCTATAGGGCTCCATTGGGTCTTCTATGCGTATCTCCTTATTCTTAATTGCCCTTTTTAAGACGTCATAGGAAAAGGGGTTTTTAAAAACATCTATAGCATCAAGTATTAAATAGCCACCATTGGCCTTATGAAGTGAGCCAGATTTTATTAAGGTAAAATCCGTTAAAGCCATTCCCATCTGAAATCGATACTCTATCTTACCAATAAGATTAAAGGCATTTGGGTTTGTCTCATGTATAACAGGTCTTCCTACCTCGCCAGATCTATCAATTAAAACATTTACCTTATATCTAACGAAAGAGGGTTCGGGCTTTAAGAATCTAAAAGCCATATTGGCAGGAACAGGAAGCTCTGCCTGTTTGAAGTCTTCTAAGTTGTTTAGTATATCTTCCTGAACATCTTGTAGATAATTAATAATTTTTTGGTTAAGACCAAATCTCTCTTTAAGATCTTCTATATGGTAGGAGATGTTATTGAAAACAACCCTTTTTTCTAACTCTTGTAGATTTTTTCTTGTCTCTTTTTCCGCCTCTTTTACAACTTTTATTGCCTCTTTTAATCTATTTTGAAGTACCTTTATCTTTTCTTGAATTGCCTTTTTCTCAGCCTCAGAGAGTTTTGAAAACTTCTCTTCATCAAGAACCTCATTGTCTTTAACAGGAAGAAAGACAAAGCCCTCTGCTCCCTTTTCTAAGATAAAGCCCCTTCCTTTAGCCTCACTATTTAGTGTTTCAAAAACCTGTCTGTCAAACTCTTGAAATTTTTCTATTATCTGCGCCTTTTCTTGTTCATATTCTTTAGATTCAAAAACCTTTGGTATCTCTTTTCTTAAAGATTCTATTAACTCATCCATCTCCTTGGCGAAAAAAACTCCGTAACCCTTTGGAAATTTAAGGTAGATAGGGCAGTCTGGCTCTTTAAAATTGTAAACATAGACATAATCTTCAGGCTCTTTCTCTGAGAGAGCCTTTTGTTTTGTTATTTCTGATATAAGCTGATGTTTTCCTAAACCTGGCTCTCCCAAAACAAAGATATTGTAGCCATCTGATTCGATATCAAGACCAAACTCAATGGCCTCTATGGTTGTTTTCTGAATGTCAAAGAAGACTTGTTTGTTTAGTTCCTTGCCTTTGGATGAAAAAGTACTCTTTCTTGTAACATCTTTTAACCCAAGCTTTTCCATTTTTCTCCTAAACATCTAAATTTTTTACTTCCCAGGCATTCTCTTCTATAAACTTTCTTCTTGGCTCGACCTTCTCTCCCATTAGCATGCTAAATATATCATCAACTATAACCTCATCTTCTAACATTACCTTTCTAAGAACCCGTGTCTCAGGATTCATAGTAGTTTCCCAGAGTTGAGAAGGGTTCATCTCTCCAAGTCCTTTGTATCTTTGAATATACACACCTTTGTTACCAATATCAAATATTTTTTCGAAAATCTTAAGGGGACTCTTTGTCTCAAATATATCATCAGATAAAATAGTGTACGGTGGCATTCCAAGTTTTTCTTTTAATAGTCGAATAACTCCTCTCATCTCTTTTAGATCGGCAGAGGTGTAAATATCCCTTGAGATTATTGTATTATAAACTTTAAGATTTCTCTCGGTAGTTATTTCAACAAAAAAGCTTTCGTGTTCAAAATCTTTTTTCACATCACCAATCTTAATGTAGCCATAGCCTTCTTCCATATACTCCTTTATCTTTCCTATCTTTTCGTTAAAACTCTCTTCACTTTTAAACTCCTCCTCATTAGCAAAGAGAAAATATGCCTTCTCTAAAACCTTTGGATCAATATTCTTTTTCTCCAAAGCTTCGGCTAATCTTTTCAGGTTAACAAGCCTTTTTAGGAAGGCTAACTCGTTTCTTCCCTTAATCTCAGAACTTCCCCTAATAGCAATCTTGTCTAAAGCTAAGTCAACAATTGTCTCCTCTAAATCCTTCTCATCTTTTAAATACTTCTCAAAATTATCCTTCTTAATTCTGTACAAAGGTGGTTGAGCAATATATAGATAGCCCTCTTTTATTAGATGGGTCATTTGTCTAAAAAATAACGTTAATAATAGTGTTCTTATATGAGAACCATCTACATCAGCATCGGTCATAATTATTATCTTCTTATACCTTATCTTTTCTTTTTCGCCATTTTCCTTTCCACCTATGGAAACGCCTAAGGCAGAAATTATAGCCTTTATCTCTTCACTACTTAAAACCTTATCAAGGCGCGATTTTTCAACGTTTATTATCTTACCCTTTATAGGTAATATGGCTTGAAACTTTCTATTTCTACCTTGTTTTGCAGACCCCCCTGCTGACTCTCCTTCCACTATAAAGATCTCACTTTTGTCAGGGTCCTTTTCCTGACAATCAGCTAATTTCCCTGGTAAGGTAAGGTCTTCTAAAGCAGATTTTCTTCTTGCTAATTCTTTTGCCTTCTTAGAGGCCTCTCTCGCTCGTCTTGCCTCTAAAGCTTTAATTATTATAATTTTTGATATATTTGGATGTTCCTCAAAGAAGCTATTTAGACCCTCATTTACAATACTCTCAACGATCCCTTTTATTTCGCTGTTGCCAAGCTTAGTTTTTGTTTGGCCTTCAAATTGAGGGTTAGGCATCTTAACACTAATAATTGCTGTAAGACCTTCCCTAATATCATCACCTGTTAAGGTCTCTTTTCCATCTTTATTTAGCCCTGTTTTTATAGACTGACTATTTATGGTCCTTGTAAGGGCTGATTTGAAACCCATTAAATGGGTTCCACCTTCTATTGTATTGATACTATTAACAAAACTAAAAATTGTCTCGTTATATCCTGCATTGTACTGTATAGCAACCTCAACAGATATATCATCCTTATCGCCTTTTAAATAAATAACTTCATCAAAGAGCACTTCTTTATTCTTATTAATATGCTTTACAAAGGCGATAATTCCTCCTTCATAACAAAAACTTTGTTCCTTGCCTGTTCTCTCATCCTTTAACCTAATACATACTCCAGAGTTTAAAAAAGATAACTCTCTAAACCTTTGAGCAAGGATATCATAACTAAACTCTGTTGTTTCAAAAATCTCGCTATCGGGAATAAATCTTACAGTTGTTCCTGTCCTATCAGTAGTACCTGTTACCTCAACATCTCTTTTAGGAATACCTCTCTCATAACACTGATAGTAAACCTTACCATCTCTTCTTACTTCTACCTCCAAAAACTCTGAAAGGGCATTAACGCAGGACACACCAACGCCATGTAAACCACCAGAAACCTTATAGCTCTTTCCGTCAAACTTTCCACCTGCATGTAAGGTTGTTAAGACCGTCTCTAATGTAGATAAGGATGTTTCTGGATGTATCTCTACAGGTATACCTCTACCATCATCTTCCACTCTAATACTGCCATCCATGTGTATAGTTACAACAATATTTTTACAATAACCTGCTAATGCTTCATCAATACTATTATCAACAACCTCATAGACAAGGTGGTGTAGCCCTTGAGAAGATGTACTACCTATATACATAGCTGGTCTTTTTCTAACTGCCTCAAGACCTTTTAAAACTGTGATACTACTAGCATCATACTTTTCTTCTAACTGTATCTCACTCATAAAGAAAAATTTCTCCTTTTCTAATCTCAAAATCTGCTTTAGCAACTCTTTGATTCATCATAATGAAGCTTTGCAAATCTATTTTGGACAAAATATTAAGAGCACTTTCTATTCTCTTATTATCCCATTCAGAGTTAAAATCGTCAATAAGCATTATTGAGCTGTAATTTTTTATTTTACTCAAAACAGAGATAAACATTATAAAAATTAAACTTTTTATCTCTCCAACGGAAAGGTATTTTTTATCATCTTTTAAAAAAATTATGTCATCTCTGTCTCCACGACGTATCTTAACAGTAAAATCAGGTAAGGACATTTCTTTTTTCATTTTATCAAAACTATCTTTTATCTCCTCTAACAATCTCAATCTATAAGTATCAACAATTTTTTTATATTTAAAGATGATATTTTCAATGATTTTTCGTTCTTTGTCTTCCTTTGATATTAATAAACTTCGCCTTGATTTTATCAACATTTTATAAACTAATAGAAATTCATTTCCATAGAGGTAAAGGCACATCCTATCTATTAGTTTTTTTCTGTAGAAACTAAAATTTTTAAAATAAAAAAGGACGTCGCCACCTAATAAGAAAGTATATAGAGATATTTTTTTTCTATACGGTTTTTCGTCAATAAAAAAGCTTCTTTTATTCCTTGTTAGTTTAAAAGATATAGTGTTTTCAATGCCATCATCACTTAATATACCTTTAACATAAGAGAAATCCTTTTCAAAAAAAATATTATCCTCTAAACTTTTTCTAAAGCTTCTCCTATTGAATAGAATGTAGATGGCCTCTAAAAAATTTGTTTTTCCTTGACCGTTTGTACCAAAAAAGATATTAGTAGTATCGTTTAGAGCTATATTAGCAGACTCTATATTTCTGAAATTGCAAATTTCAATATGTTTTAAATACATCTAAAGTTTAATGGGCATAACAACGGCTTTGTAGTTTTCATCTCCTGATATCAAAACAGCCCTATTTGAATCTTTAATGGACATTTCTATCTTTTCAGACTCAACATTTGAGATAGCCTCAATAAGATACTGAGCATTAAAGCCAATATCTAAACTTTCTCCGTCATATATATGATCAATCTCATCTTCACCTTCACCTAACTCTATATTGACACTTTTAATGGATATAACATCTTGTTTTAGTGAGAACATAACTCCTTTTGTATTTTCTTCTGTTATTATAAGAAGTCTCTGAAGACTTTCTAATATTTTGCTTTTATCTATATAGGATTTAAAGGGATTGTTTAGTGGTAAAACCTCTATGTAGTTAGGAAATTTTACTTCTCTTAGCCTTGTAATAAAGGTTGTATCATCGCTTTCAAAACTTGCATAGTTATCCTCAATAGAAATAAATATTGTATCTCCTTCTTCTTGGGAAAAGATCTTAATAATTTCTGCAACACCCTTTTTAGATATAAGAGTATTTTCTATTATATCTTCAAAGGGAAACTCGTAGAAACAAAGCCTGTAGGAATCAGATGCAACAAACCTTAGCTTTCCATCTAGTTTGTGAATATAGACACCATTTAGGCTAAGCCTTGATTCATCAGGATATATGGCGTAGTCAACCTTATTAAGAGCTTTTATGAAGTCTGCTCTTTTTAAGGCTATCTTTTTGTCTGAAGAGGGTCTTTTTATAGCTGGAAAATCTTCAGGTGATTGAGAAAAGAGCTTGAAAGAGGATTTACCTGATTTTATGGATAAATTTTTTTCTTCTTGGCTTATTGTAATAGACTCACCAGAAAGGCTTTTTATTATCTCAAAGAACTTTTTAGAGGGGACACAGATGGTACCCTTATTTTCTATATTTCCTGATGATGTGGCTATGATGGAGTTATCTAAGTTAGTCGCCTTTATAGTGATTTTGTCAGTGGCATCAATAAGTATATTATTTAGGATAGGCATTGTAGTTCTTTTTTCAGATACGCCCTGTACTTTTTTTAAAGATTTTAAGATTTCCTCTTTTCTTACTATTACTTTCATTATTTACTCCTTATGTGGTAGATGTTAGTAGTTTATGTTAATTTGTTGATAAATATATATATCTTCTTGTTATTAATATAAAAAAGTATGTGCAAAAAATGTTCATAAAAAAAAGTTTGTCAACGTTAAAAAGTAGTTTAAAAAATTTGTTAATACTTTTTCAACAGATTTTCAATATACTCCACTTGTTTTCTAAAACCCTCATTTTCTTCAATATTTTTAGTAACTTTATTAATGGAATGGATAACTGTTGAGTGATCCTTACCTCCAAACTTATTTCCAATCTCCGATAAGGACATATCTATGTATTTTCTACAGAGGTATATGGCGATATGTCTTGCTAAGGCGATCTTTTTTTGTTTTTTTTGTGATTTAAGTTCAGTAATTTTGATTTGGAAACAGTCACAGACAGCCTTTTGAATAGATTCAACTGTTATTATAGAATCTTCTTTTGGGAGATGGTCTGCTAATATCTCCTTTGCTAAGTTAAGATTTAATTTTTTCTTTGTAAGAGAGGAGTATGCTAATAACTTTGTTAAAGCCCCTTCCAACTCCCTTACATTATTGTTTATATTTGAGGCAAGAAAAGTAATAATGTCATCAGGAAGAGATAAGTTGTGATAGGCAAGCTTGCTTTTAATAATGGCAACTCTTGTTTCATACTCAGGTGGTTGAATATCAACTATAAGTCCCCATTCAAATCTATTTCTTAACCTCTCATCAATATTTTGAATCAACTTGGGGTACTTATCACTTGTAATAACAATCTGTTTCTTCTTTTCATATAAGCTATTAAATACAGAAAAAAACTCCTCTTGAGTTGATTCTTTTCCTGCTATTAACTGGACATCATCAACTAAGAAGAGGTCAATATTACTAAATTTATCTTTAAAATCATTCATTTTATTAAACCTGATAGAGCTAATAAACTCATTAACAAACTTCTGGGATGGACAATATAATATATTAATATTACTATGCTTTTGATAAACGGCATGTCCAATGGCCATAATAAGATGTGTTTTTCCCAAGCCAACATTGCTATAAATTAGAAGAGGGTTATACTGATTTCCAAGGTTATTAACTACAGCATTCGCTGCTGCATTTGCAAACTCATTAGAAGGACCAGTTATAAAATTTTCAAAGGTATATCTTGGAATTAAAGAAGGGTGGAGCTTCTGTTGAACAGGTTCTTTTGTACCAGATATTTTTTCTGTTGAAATAATAACTTTAATAGGCTTTTCTAAAAGAGAAAAGAAGATTCCTTCAATGGTAGGAAGGTAATTTTCATTTACCCAATCTCTAAAAAAGTCATTAGGTGTAGTTAATTGTATACTATCATCATTCCAATTGGAGATATTCATTGGTTCTAACCATATTGCTATGGTTGATTCATCAAAAAAATCTTTTGAACGTTCCAGAAACTTTTTCCAGAGACTTGTCATAACCATAGGTTATCAATTTACCAAATAAAATACCATTATTCAAGAAACAAATTGTCAGGGGTCAGGTCTTTATTTTTGATCAGCTGTCAATAAATTACTAATTTTTATGAAAATGTTAAAGTTGAGAAACTACTTTCTTTTGTTAACAAAAATTAATCTAATTTCTAAAGGGGTTTATTAACAACAAGGTTTATGTAACTTAGAAGGGACATCCCTATCTTTATTACTTCTTAGACAATTTAAGTTTTTTTACCACTGACTCAACAGCATCGGCAACTACTCTCGGTACCCGTTTATCAAAGGGAGAGGGAATTATATAATCTTCATTTAACTCTGATGGTTTAATCAGGTTTGCTATTACCTGTGCGGCAGCCAACTTCATCTCATAGGTAATCATTTTTGCACGGGAATCCAATAATCCTCTAAAAAATCCGGGGAAACAAAGGACATTGTTTATCTGGTTTGGATAATCGGATCTACCTGTTGCAATAACCTTTGCATGTGGCTGTGCCTCCTCAGGCATGATCTCTGGTATAGGGTTTGCCATAGCAAAGAC
The DNA here is from genome assembly GCA_964540515.1 of uncultured Pseudomonadota bacterium. Taxonomy (GTDB): domain Bacteria; phylum CALINM01; class CALINM01; order CALINM01; family CALINM01; genus JAOAGA01. The sequence goes on from CAZIMS010000001.1 coordinate 255,550, forward strand.
TATGGCATCCTTTGCCATATTCTTTATATCTTCTCCTGTTAAGAGCCCTGGGCCAGAAGTACCCATAAATATATCGGCTCCTTTTATTGCTTCGTGTATGGAGCCCTTAATTTTTTTACCATTTGTAATAACAGCAAGTTCATCTTTATACTTATTCATCCCTTCTTTTCGACCTTTGTAGATGGCTCCTTTACTATCACAGACAATCACCTTTTTAGGATCGACTCCTGCTTTTATTAATAGCTTTACACAGGCTATTCCTGCAGCGCCTGCCCCTGATGTTACGATTTTTACCTTATCTATATCTTTTTTTACTATCTTCAGTGCATTATAGAGCGCAGCAAGGGCAACAACTGCGGTTCCATGTTGATCATCATGAAAGACTGGGATATCAAGCTCATTTCTAAGCCTTTCTTCAATCTCAAAACAGCGGGGAGCTGAGATGTCTTCTAAGTTTATACCCCCAAAGACAGGAGCTATCTTTTTTGTTATATCAATAATTTCTTCTGTATCTTTTGTATCAAGGCATATTGGAAAAGCATCTACATCGGCAAATTGTTTAAAAAGCATAGCTTTGCCTTCCATAACAGGTAAAGCTGCCGAAGGACCAATATCGCCGAGACCTAATACAGCTGTACCGTCTGTAAGAACTGCTATAGTATTACTTTTAATAGTGTAATTATAAACATGGTCAGGATTTTTATAAATATCCATACATACTCTTGCAACACCAGGTGTATAAACCATAGAAAGGTCATCTCTATTGTTAATAGAGTGTTTAAGTTTTATAGCTATCTTTCCACCTTGATGTATGGCAAAAGTTCTATCAATTACATGTTTAATCTTGACACCAGAGATCTTTTTTAACTCTTCTATAATCTGATGTATATGTTCGGTGCTGGCTGCAGCAAAATTAATATCCCTAGTTATAGTATTTTTACCTATTTTGTATATATCAATGGAACCAATATCTCCACCTGCTCCTCCTATGGTAGAAGTAATCTTGCCAAGCATCCCTACAATATTAGGATATTCAATCCTTAAGTTTGCACTAAAACTTGGAGTTGCTTTTGGAGTCATAGGTACCCCCTTTTATGTTAACTTAATAATATGTAAATGTACGAAAAGTAGTTTAATACTAGATCTTAACAAACTTTTAAATCTAACGTATATGTTCAAAAAACATAATCGATGAAGATAGAACTTAATTATATATGTCTTTAGATTCGACTCTTAGAATCACAATCTGTTATAGGAGTAGGATTATTTTAAGCATTATAGTTAAAACCAACTATCTAATAGCTAATCTTTATTGGCTGTTATATTTTTAATTTACCATTTTTAAGGTAAAGTTACAACTAGCAAATGGAAGGTCAACAAACTTCACTGTTTGAACCCAAAGGGTGAGTTCAAAGTTTGTAGTATAATAAGCTTGGAGCTGTGAAAAGAACTTGCGGAGAGAAAAAATGACCTTCCCTCTATCGGCAAATTAAACCCAAGTTGAGTCCACAATGGTACTTGTCAAGAAAATTGTGACATCTTCGCAAATCTACTATTAAAAATCTGCCTAAGTTCATAAAATATACTCCTTGATACACTTAATGGCTTCTTCCATCTGCCCTGTATATCTGTAGCCCTTCAGGATATTTCTTTTCATATCCACCACGAAGAGATTCAAATTTTTTGACTGCTTCTCCAAAATCACTGATTAATTTTATCTTAGCCAATGCTAAGTATAAAGCTAACACAATTTTATTTTGACATCCCTTCTGGTTAATCTTGGTGTTTTCAACAGCGCCTTGATGAATGATGCCGTATATAAATTCAAAGCTTTATGAAGAACCAAAGCAAATCTTTTTTGTTCAAACATTAATCTACAAAATTCCCACAATTTTGACTTATCTAAGAAAACTGTTAAAATCTTAATTAAAAGGGGTTAACACTTAAATGAGTACCTTAAAAGATTTAATAGAGGAAGAAAAAAGGATCAAAACACTTTTGGAAGAAGAAAGGCGTAAAGTTGCCGAATATTTATCAAATAAAAGAAAAGAGACAGATGATAATTTGAAAATTTATGAGCAAGAGCTTACCCAAAAGATCAGAATGGAGGTAGAGCAGGCAGAAAAAGATTACAGAGAACAATTAGAATTAAAAATAGATAGACTAAAATCAATAGAACAATCTCTCAGTAATTTTGATGAAAAAAGCTTAATTGAACTTGCAAGCAAATACTACAGGTTAATAATTAAGGTATGATCGTACCAATCTCTAAGATTCAGATAATAGGGCCCCTTGAGCTTTTTGCGGAAGTCATAGATTTTCTAAAAATAAGAAAAATAATACATCCCGAAAGAGAGATAGAGAGCTTCTGTGGCGATTTAAAAGTTTTTTTAAAGAATTATAGCTCCAGTGAAGAGATCGTGAGGGAGAAAATTTTCTATGAAAGTCTTAAAAGAAGGGTGGAGAACTTTTTGGAGATATCAAGAGATGTAACATTAATGGAGAGGGAAGGATTAAATATCGAAGATATTAATGTTAATTATGAAGAGATTGAGAAAGACACCAACTTCTTGAAAAATTACATAAAAAAGATAGAAGAACTTGAGAAAAAGAAAGAAGAGATAGAGCTTTATATAAAATTTTTGAGTTTAGCAAAGGCATCCTTTGAAGATGTTTTGGATCTTACAAGCCTTGAGATTACAGGATTGCTACTAAAGAATGAAGAAAATGCTGAGAGATTAAGAAAAATCTTAGAAGAGAAGGGCAGGGGGCTTTATAAAATCATAACAAAAAAAGATGAAAAGAATAACGTAATAAGCATTATTATCTATCCTAAAGAGGTTAAGGAAGAGCTAAAAAGGTATCTTAAAGATATAAATATACCAGAGATAGCAACGCCTTCTGAGGTAACAAAGGTACCCCTAAGTCAAAAGATAGAGCTAATGGATGATAAATTGAAGAAAATTGATGAGCAAAGAGAGCTATTAATAAAGGAGAAAAACGATAAGTTTAGTGAGAAAAAGGCATTATATCTGGAAAACTTAAAGATTATTAAAAGAAGGCTTGAACAGCTTGAAGATAGAGTTTTTTTATTCAAATCGGAAAGGCTTTTTTATATTTTTGGTTGGGTACCAAAGGAAAGACTTATAAATGTAGTAAAGGAGATAAAAAAGGAGTTTAAGGAGTTAGTACTTATAGAGGAGATTCCTCTTTATGAAAATGAGATAGAAAGGGTACCTGTTATAGTAAAAAACTCTGCATATTTTGAGCCCTTTGAGGTTTTGACTAAGGTTTTTCCTCTTCCCTCATATGGATCCTATGACCCCACATTGTTTTTAGGGATTTTTTTCCCACTTTTTTTCGGGATTATAGTTGGCGATATGGGCTATGGTATTGTTATAAGCATCCTTGCCATTATTGGGAGTAAATATTTTAAAAAGGACTTTTTAAGAAACATCTCTAAGGTGCTTTTCTACGGCGGGGTAGGCGCTATTATTTTTGGTGTAGTCTATGGAGAGTTTTTTGGTGAGCTCGGGGAGGAGATAAATTTTTTAAAGAGAATTAAGTTGTTTGATAGAAAACATTCTATAATGCAGATGTTTTTAATAGCTCTTTTTATAGGGATAAGCCATATAGTTATTGGATTTATACTAGCTATAATAAAGCCTAGCCACAAAAAAGAAAGGGGCCTTTCATTATCTATTTTAATCTCCCTTGCAATAATCTCTATAATTATCTTCCTTTTGTTCCTTGGCGGTGATAATAAGATCTTATATGCTCTTACAGTTCTTGGAATAATAATATTTGCCTTATCAATAACCTTTTTTGGCATAATCTTTCCACTCGAGTTAATAAAAACTTTGGGAAATATTGTTTCCTATGGGAGGATTATGGCTATTGGCCTTTCGTCAGTAATTCTTGCTAACATAGCCAACAACTTCTTGGGAGCTATAGGTAATATCTTTGTGGGGTTTTTGATTGCCCTACTTATACATAGTATAAACATAGTTCTTTCAGTCTTTTCACCCACTATACACTCATTGAGATTACATTATGTAGAGTTTTTCTCTAAGTTTATGAAGTTTGGTGGAAAAAAATTTAATCCCCTATAAAGGAGGCATATATATGGATGAAAAAGTCTTGTTAGCCTTTGCGGCGGCTCTTTCCGTTGGCTTATGTGGCATTGCAACAGCTTGGGCTCAATCAAAGATAGGCTCAGCGGGCTGTGGAGCTTTAGCAGAAAAACCAGAGCTTAGCGGCACAATAATTATACTTATTGCTATCCCTGAAACAATCATAATATTAGGTTTTGTAATCGCATCAATGATTCTATTTATGATTAAGTGATGGAAAAAGAAAGTTTACTAAGACATTTATTAGAGAGTTTTGAAAGAGAAAAGGCTCTTCTTCAAGAAATGAAAGAGAAGGAAGAGAGAGAGATTGAGTCTAATTATCTAAAAGAAAAGTTACGGTTGGAAGAAGGTTACAAAAAAACTAAAGAGCAAATGATCAAAGAGCTAAGAAAAAAAATTGAAGATGAGTATCTTCAGAAAGAGCTCGACCTTGAACTGTCACTCCAACATCTTTTAATGGATAAGATAAAGAGTATAGAAAAAAAGCTCATATTTTCTCTAAGAGATGAGAGATATGAGGAAGTGTTTTTTAATCTCTTCAATGAGTTACCTCATATAGAATGGAGTATTATTAAGATAAATCCTTTAGATAAAAAAATTGCAAAAAAATACTTTCCTCAGGCAGAAATTATTGAAGATGGAGAAATTACAGGCGGCTTTATTGTCCTATCAAAGGACGGAAGAGTAATGATTGATAATACCTTTGAAAAAAGAGCTGAAAAGATAAGAGATGAGGCTTTATTAGGAATATATAAAGAGCTAATTAATTACTTTGGGAAAGATAATGTTAAAAGAGAATATTAAATCAGGCTATCCCTTCGAGTTTTTAATAGCAAGGTTAAGAAACCGTATTAACTCGCTTATTACAACTATAGCCTATTTAAAAGGTAATCTTGAGAGCCAAAGTGATTTTGACTGGAATGGCTATAACCTTACCTTTCAAAGAGAGTATGTAAATCTTTACTTCTCCATTGAAGAGAAAGAAAGGGTGCTTTTAAGAAACCTCTTCATAATCTTTGAGATAAGAAATCTTATAAGTCTCATAAGATACGCCTTCTATGAGAGGAAAGAAGAGATAAAAGAGATATTTAAAAAATCTCTTTTAAGTGACGTGATAAGGGTTATCTTTTTAAGAGACGATAGTTTTAAAAAAAAGCTTGAAAACCTCTATTATCATTTAGGTCAGATAAACAGAGAGTTACCCAATATATTAAATACCTTTGATGAAGAAAGCTTTAGAAGTTTTGAAGAAAATTTTACAAAAGCTATTCTTGAAGGGCTAGTTAGGGATAAAAAAAATATCCCAGAAGTTAGAGATTTTATTAAAAGGTTCATTGACTTTATCAATTTAAATGGCTTAAGCAAGGCAAATTACTGGAACAGCGAGAAAGCCCCCCTTTTTATAGAGGGAGGATTTTATACAAAAAAACAGTTAGAAGAGATGTCTTCCCAAGAAGATTTCACAAGTAGCTTGAGGTATATGAGAAAAATTGTTAATGAGCTTAGAAAAAAAATAGCTCACTCCGATTATTATCTCTTTGTCTTTTATATAAGCAATCTATACCTAGAAAACATAAATTTAAACATACTTTTTAATAGGTTAAATTCTATAGAGAGAGAGATGGAGACATATATAGTATGACTAAAAAGATGATATTAATTACTACAGAGGAGCTGGAGAATATTTTTTCTATAATAGGTTTTGAGCAATATATTGTAAGTGATATCTACTCAGCCGAAGAGCTTATAAAAGAAAAGATAGGGGATGAGAGTATAGGTTTGATAATTATTGAAGAAGAACTCTTTAAAAAATTAACTGAAAAAACCCGTTTTATCCTTGAAAAGAGGTGGAAAGGAGCTATCTGTAAGCTACCTTCAATAAAAGAGCTTACTATAGAAGAAGGCTACACAATGAAAGAGATAACAAGAGTTTTAGGATATCAGTTAAAGATAACTTAAGGAATTCTTATGAAAAAAGGTTATGTTGAAGGCATTTCTGGTCATATTGTCCAGTCTTCCTTTAAAGATGTAAAAATAGGAGAGCGAGTCTATGTGGGAGAAAAAAATCTCGCTGGAGAAGTAGTAAGGATACTTAAAGAAGGCTGTCTTATAATGGTATTTGAAGATACAAGAGATGTTAAGTTAAAAGAAGAGATTATTTTTACAGATAAGGAGCCTAACGTCCTTTTAGGACCAGGCTTATTAGGAGGTATTTATGATGGTCTTCAAAGACAGCTAAGCTTCTTGATGGAAAGATATGGAAGCTTCATAAAGCCTATGAAAAACTTATTAGACATAAATCTTGGTGAGTACAAACTTAACTTTGTCCCTTTAAAAAAAAGTGGAGAAAGAGTTTTTAAAGGAGAAGCGGTAGGTTATGTAATTGAGAAGGGATTTAAGATATTTATTTTTTCTCACAGAGAGGGGTTTTTAAAAGAGATAAAGGAAGGAAAGATAGATGTAGAAAAAGAGGTAGCCCTGCTAAAAGGAGGAGAGGCAATAAGATTTCATCATAGCTGGTCATTGAAAGAAAAAAGACCTTATAAAAAAAAGAGAAAACCCGAAAAGATTCTTCTAACAGGCCAAAGAGTTATTGATTTTCTCTTCCCCATCCCCTTAGGTGGCACCTTTATTATCCCCGGGGGTTTTGGTACGGGAAAGACAATCTTACAACAGACTATAGCAAAATTTGCACAGGCTGATATTGTAATCTATGTTGGATGTGGAGAGCGGGGGAACGAAATGGCTGAACTACTTGAAGAGTTTAGCGAGATAAAGGATCCTTGGGAGAATAGACCCTTAATGGATAGAACGATAATTGTTGTAAATACATCTAATATGCCCGTTGCGGCGCGAGAGGCATCAATTTACACAGGTGTAACGATTGCTGAGTTTTATAGAGATTGTGGTCTTAATGTGCTTTTGATAGTTGATAGTATATCAAGGTGGGCCGAGGCTTTAAGAGAGATCTCCTCCTCCTTGGAAGAGATGCCAGGGGACGAAGGATATCCTACCTATCTTATATCAAAGCTTTCAGATTTTTTTGAAAGAGCAGGTCTTTTTGATACCTTGAATAACACCTTAGGATCTATAACAATGTTAATATCTGTCTCCCCTCCAGGAGGAGACACAACAGAGCCAGTTACACAAAGCTGCCTTAGGACAGCTGGAGGTTTACTTATGCTTGATAAGGAACTGGCAAGCAGAAGATTTTTCCCTGCCATCAACCATAAGCTTAGTTACAGTCTTTATGAGAGAGATTTACAGAGGGCCTTAAAAGATATCTTTGGTGAGAACTATCAAGAACTTAAAAGTTTTATTATGACATTACTTAATGAAGAAGAAAAGTTAAGAGAGATACTTGATATAATAGGATACGAAAGCTTACAAGATAGGGATAGATTAATCATAGATACAGCAGAGCTTCTTAAAGATAAATTTTTGAGTCAAAATGCCTTTAGTCATGATGCCTTCTCAACACCAAAAGAGATGGTAGAGAAGGTTGAGTTAATAAAGAGAAAATATAGAGAAGCCCAAGAGTTACTTGAGACAGGAAATCCCTATTTTGAGGTAAGAAGGGTCTATGAATCTTTTTGAGATATCCTACAGAAATATTAGCGAGATAAAGGGACCACTACTTTTTTTAGAGGGAGTTTTCTCCGTTAGATCGGGAGAGGTGGTTAAGATAATCTACCCCGATAAAAAAGAGGGGAGAGGAGAGGTATTAAAAATAGATAAAAATAAAGTGCTTATACAGATTTTTTCAGATCCCAAGGGGCTTTCTGTTGAGGCTCAGGTAATTTTTACAAATGATATAGCCAAAGTGCCTCTATCTATGCAGATACTAAATAGAGTTTTTGATGGCTCCTTTAAGCCTTTAGATGATAAAGGGTTTTTTATTCCCGTAAAGAAGGTTCCTATCACAGGCTATCCCATAAATCCAGTAAGTCGGGCATCACCAGAAGATTTTATAGAAACAGGATTATCTACCATAGATGGGCTTAACACTCTTGTAAAAGGCCAGAAATTACCAATATTTTCAGGCTCAGGTCTTCCTTCAAAGGAGATTGTAAGGTTTATATTACAAAATGCAAAGATAAGAAGTGATAAGAATTTTGCTGTAGTCTTTATTGCTATTGGTCTTTCCTTTTATGACTATCATCACTACTTAGATACTATTAAAACATTAAATGCAAACTATGTAGCCTTTATAAATCTTTTAGATAGTCCTACAATGGAAAGATTATTAGTACCTCGCTATGGCCTTACAGTTGCGGAATACTTTGCCTTTGAACATGCCTTTGATGTGCTTGTTATTATATCTGATATGACTAACTATTGTGATGCCCTAAGAGAGATATCCTCTGCAAGAGAAGAGCTTCCTGGTAGGCGTGGATATCCGGGTTTTATGTACTCTGACCTAGCTAGTCTTTATGAAAGGGCAGGTAGATTAAAAAATAAAGAAGGCTCTGTTACAATTCTTCCTGTTCTTACTGTGCCAGAAGATGATATTACCCATCCTATACCAGATCTGACAGGCTATATAACTGAGGGACAGATTGTCTTATCAAGAAAGCTCCACCAAAAAAATATATTTCCACCAATAGATGTTTTGCCAAGCCTATCAAGACTTATGAATAGAGGTATAGGTGAGGGTAAAACCCTTAAAGAGCATCGGCACATAGCAAATCAGCTATACAGACTTTATGCGAAAGGTGTTGATCTAAGAAAACTCTCAGCACTCTCTGGGAGAGAGGGTTTGCCCGAAAAAGAACAAAAAATTCTTGATTTCGCAGAATTTTTTGAGAAAAAATTTATCCACCAAGAAAAAAGAAGAGACATAAAAGAGACCTTAGAGATAGGCATTAACCTTATTAATAAAGTCGAGAATATTAATCTATAAACAACATTTTTTAATTTATTATTTCAAAGAAGTTAACAAAACATTAAATCATTTGACTATAAATAGATTTTTAATATATTTTTAATTATAAGTATAAACAAAACCTATGAATGGCACGTAGGTGAAAAAAAGGAGGATCTATGCTAAAAAAAGGCTTCTTTGTGGTTGTTGCCCTAATGTTTTTTCTTGCCTGTGCCACTATGCAAGAAAAAAGGGCAAAGATGTTTTCACCCTTAGAGTATCTTCAGGGAGCCTCTTATGTAGGTAGCGAAAGCTGTAAGGGCTGCCACGAAAAAGTATTCAGTGACAAAGCAAATGTGCATCTAAGGGTAAAAGATTTTGAGACTGGCGGGATAAAGACTGGTTGCGAGAGCTGTCATGGTCCTGGTTCTTTACATGTTGAAGGTCAGGTTGAAAAGATTATTAGCTTTAAGAAAAAAGATTTAGACGTAGTATCCCAATGTATGGCCTGTCATCAAACAATGAAGACCATGTCCTTTGAAGGCACAGCCCATGCAAAGGATGGTATAGTCTGTATTGAATGTCACAAGGTGCACGACAATAAAATAGCAAAGTTACTCAAAAAAGAAGAAACCGCTCTCTGTACAACATGTCATTTAGATATTAAATCAAAGCTTTATAACCCCTCTCATCATCCTATTAGGGAGGCCAAAATGTCTTGCTCAAGCTGTCATAATGTACACAATGCTAACGCTGGTATGTTAAACACAGATGAGGGTAGCAAAGAGCTTTGCCTTTCTTGCCACACCAAGTATCAAGGTCCCTTTGTATTTGAACATGCACCTGTTATAGAAGATTGTATGAACTGTCATAATCCACACGGGACAATAGCCAATAAGCTTCTTAAACAAAATGAGCCTTTCGTCTGTCTACAGTGTCACGAAGCCCATTTCCACGCCCTTAGAGCATCCTCTAAGAATGATTTGCAATATTTAGGCATTCGGGATCCCTATACAAATAATCCAGTTACTATAAAAGGTGATCCAGACCAAAGAGGTTTCCAGAAGGCATACTTAACCAAGTGCACCCAGTGTCATACATCTGTTCATGGTTCTGACCTGCCATCTCAGGGCATAACAAGTCAGGGCAAAAGTTTGACAAGATAGGAGGGCCATATGAAAAAAATTATGATATCAATTATATGTTTGCTTTTAGGGGTGAGCTTATCCTACGGAGATGATAAAAGTTTTTCTGGCTCCATAAAGATAGGTGGCTCAGGCCATGATTTAAAAGATTCGGGCACCCTTGTATCTGAATACAACAAAGAAAACAAGAATGACATAAACCCATTAGTAGAGATTAAAGGTATCTATGATAAAGAGGCAAGGATAGAGTTTAAAGGTAGCTATATCCACCCAGAAAGTCAGTATTATAAGTTTAAGCTTGATGGTGAAAGAGTCTTTAGATTCGAAACAGACTATCAAAGATTTTTTCATATCACCAGTAAGGATAATCTAAAAAATCTTTGGGCCCATGTTGGTGAAGATTATAGGAACAATACCACTTTGGCATCAGGGCCAGATGGAAATGCAGATCCTATGCGTGCACCCGGATTTGCTTTAGTACCAGCAACAGGAACAACTTCTTTAGGGCAAATAGGCTCAGCGACGGTTTATAATAGTGATATGTCGACAATGTCAAATTATGGCAAATCCGTTACGGAATGGAAAAATAACCTTTATGTAAATCTGCCAGCTTTAAATGGAGTAACCTTTGGTATAAAGAGTAAGATATTAGAAAGAAAAGGTTTTGACCATTCAACCGTAACTGCCCATTGTAGCACCTGTCATGTAACAGGCTACGATAAAAGGGTAGAAGAAAAAACCACAGATATCACTCCTTTTATTGATGCTAAGCTTGGTAAATTTTCTTTCAACTATAAAATGTCTGCAAGAGACTTCTCAAATAAGGCAGAAGAGACCTTTAAATACGACAGAACAGGCAGCCCTCTTGATAATTCAAACCCCTTCAGAAATAGGAATATGTTTGATATAGATGACGGTTATCTACCAGCTAATGTTGACCCTGAATCAAAAAAATTTACAAACACTCTAAAGCTAAGATACGACTTCTCCAAAAACGCAAATATTATAGTTACAGGTATTCTTTCTGAATCTACAAACAAGTCAACCAACGGTGCCTATGACCTTTTAAGAGGTAAGTATGGTAAAGACCTTGAGTCTGATTATAAAGCGTTAGATCTAAAATACCATAGAAAGATTAATAAAGACCTTACCTTTAATATGAAGGCCTATTATAAAACACAAGAAAATGATGATGTCTTTATAGATGTCATAGAAAGATTAAACCCCGCTGGAGCACCAGGTGGCGCAGTAACTTTTCTAAATGGTCTTCAAACTAACACTTATAATACTACAACTAATTTTACCTCCTTTGGTATAGAAGCCTATCCAAACCCACTTGTTTTAGATTTTACAAGACATTCACTACTTAATAGAGACGAGATGGGGATTAATTTTGATCTAAATTATAGACTGTCAAAAGAGCTTAATCTCTTTGCTTTACTTGGTGTAGATAAGATAAAGAGAGATTATGCCCATGAGTATGAGGTGACTGAAGAAACAGAAAAATATAGTCTAAAAATAGGAGCAAACTACAAACCCTCTTCCACGCTAAGATCAAAGCTAACATATAAATATACTAAAATAGATGACCCTTTTATATTTTTTAAAGCTGGTTGTGCTGAATCTTATTCACGAGGCGATGCTAATGATACCGATGGCTTAGAACCACATATTTATTACAATGTACCTGTTGGAATGTATCGGTGGGACGCTTTATATGGTCCGGTTGTATACAATAGAAGGAAGGCAGGCATGAGCATAGAGCCTACAGGAGAACATCAGATTGACTTAACAATAAACTATCTTCCAACAGAGAAGCTTGGTGTTGATCTTTCTGCAAAAATAAAAGATGCAAAAAATGATGATCTTGCCACCTATGACTGGAAAAGAAAGATTTACAACGCCAATGCCAATCTGAACTATGCTGTAAACCAAGATTTTGGCCTATACATTGCTTACAACTATCTTAGAGAAAAATATGATAGTATCCTCTGTGCCTCCTATTACGATGGTTGAGCAAACATAATTCTCTCAAGCCAGGTTGGCTCTGAGCAAAACAATATTAACTATAAAAACGAAGCAAACACAATACTCTTAGGTGGTAACTATAGTCTAAATAAAAAGACTAACCTTACGGCAAACTTTGTATATAACAAGATTAAAGGCTACATAGAGGGACCAAATTTTGCAAACTCTGTCTGGACTGACAAAAAGCTGGGTTATCTTTATGATGGTATAGATAATATACAAGGCAATAATCCATCAGAAGTATTGCTTTATAATTTTGCCTATATGAATATCTTGCCTGAGCTTTCAGATCTCCAATATGATATTTATGATTTTAATATCTCCGGAGATTATAAGGTCACCGATAATTTAAAGGTGTCCCTTGGCTATCTCCTATCTGTGGTGAAGGATAAAAAGGGCTATGTATATGGTGACGAAGATGGAAAGATCCATACTGTCTCTGCAAGTTTAACATACAACTTCTAAGAAATATCTGATATCTTAAAAAAGGGGTGCTAATAAAGCACCTCTTTTTTTAATAAAATGCTAATAACATTTCTAAATATTAATTCGTCGTTGTTTTATCAGGTAAAAAACTATAAAATTATTAAAAACTAAAGGATGATTGATGAGTATTTACGTGCTTGTTGTTATTTTTGTCTTTCTTATGCTTTTGTCAGGCCTATTGGGTTTTTTTAAAACAAAAACAGCTGATGATTTTGTTATTGGCAATAGGAATGTGGGACCATGGCTTTCTGCCTTTGCCTATGGTACAACTTATTTTTCTGCTGTTTTATTTATTGGATACGCAGGAAAGATTGGATACACCTTTGGGCTTAAATCGCTCTGGATTGCTGTTGGAAACGCCCTATTAGGCAGTTTCATCGCTTGGAAGGTACTTGCAAAAAAAACAAGAGAGCTAACGGAAAGGCTTAACGCACGCACTATGCCAGAGTTTTTTGCTGCTCGATATAACTGCAAAGCCTATAAGTATATCTCGGCAATTATTATCTTTGTTTTTTTGGTTCCCTATTCTGCCTCTGTTTATATGGGGCTAAGCTATTTCTTTGAATCTCTATTTAAAATTCCCTATGTCTATGCTCTCTTGTTTATGGCTGGCTTAACTACTATATATCTTCTTCTTGGCGGTTATAGAGCCGTTGCCTTGGCAGACTTTATTCAAGGAATTATTATGATAGCAGGTGTTTTTTTGATGGTCTATTTTCTTCTTGCAAATCAGAAAATAGAGGGTATTAAAAATGTGCCTGTAAGACTCTATGAGATAAACCCAAGCTATACGGAGTTTTGGGGAGGTAAGGGCTTTTTATCCATTTTTTTTCTTATGTTACTTACGAGTTTTGGTGCCTGGGGGATGCCTCAGATGATCCAAAAATTTTATGCCATAAAGGATACAAACTCAATAAAACCAGCTACATATATCTCTTCTATATTTGCCTTGATAATTGCAGTAGGAGCCTACTTTACAGGTTCTTTAACTCCTCTCTTTTTTAAAAGCATACCCTACGACCCCGTTACAATGAAGGCCAATCCTGATTTGCTTGTGCCTCAGATGCTATCTAACTACGTGCCTGAGTGGGTAACAGCATTAATCTTTTTATTAGTCCTTTCTGCATCAATGTCTACCCTCTCGTCACTTGTGCTTGTCTCCAGCTCAGCCGTTACTATAGATTTTTTAGGAGATTTAGGCCTTTTTAAAGATAATAAGGTGCAGATACTTGCCTTACGAATATTTTCTTTAGTATTTATTTGTCTTTCAGTGTATATCGCTCTTAAGAAGCCAACAATTATATTATCATTAATGGCAATCTCTTGGGGGGCTGTCTCAGGTGCTTTTTTAGCGCCCTATCTCTATGGTCTCTTTAGTAAGAATGTAAATGCTATATCTGCTATAACAGGTACTTTTAGTGGCTTGTTTATAACGATTGTCTTATCAATAATCTATAATTTTGATCCAGCTAAGTTGCCTATGGTGAGCGTCCTTAGTATGGCAGTGCCGCTAATTATTATACCTATTATGACTCTCATAACTGCAAAAAGAGAATATATAACAGAGATAGGTATAGCTGAAAAAAATTTTATTGACGAGGAAAAAAATTTGTAGTATAAAAATATACTCTATATTTATGAGCCGCTAGCTCAGACGGTAGAGCATCTGCCTTTTAAGCAGGTGGTCGATGGTTCGAATCCATCGCGGCTCACCACGTCCCCATCGTCTAGAGGCCAAGGACACGGGCCTTTCACGCCTGTAACCGGGGTTCGAATCCCCGTGGGGACGTTTAATTTTATAAAATTTCCTTTATATCTTCTTTTAATTAGCTTATATCTTACATCTATCTGATGTTTTTATGGCGCAAAGGTCACCGCACATTGTGCAAGGCTCTTCTTGACTTAGCTTATCACCTAACATATCTTTTGCCTTTTTAGGATTAAAGGTTAAGCTTGCCTGCCTTTGCCAATCTAACTTTCTCCTTGCTAAAGCCATCTCTTTTTCTTTCTCCCAGGCTAATTTGTTAGCTCTCGCTAAATCGGCAGAGTGAGCAGCTAACCTAAGAGCGATTACGCCTTCTTTTACCTCTTCTGCCGTTGGTAGCTTTAGATGTTCTGCAGGAGTAACATAGCAGAGAAAATCTGCTCCAAAGTAAGCGGCCCAAGAAGCACCAATTGCAGCAGAGATATGGTCATAGCCTGCAGCGATGTCTGTAACAAGAGGACCTAACACATAAAAGGGTGCATTATGGCATAAGTATTTTTGCATTTTTATATTGGTCTCTATTTGGTTAATCGGTACATGGCCAGGACCTTCAACTATTGCTGGTACAGCAAGCTCTCTACTTTTCTTTACCAACTCACCAAGTATTATAAGCTCACTTATCTGGCTTGCATCGGTGGCATCAAGGGTAGAGCCTGGTCTTAACCCATCTCCTAAGCTAATTGCAACGCTATATTTTTTCATTATCCTTAAAATATCTTCAAAATGCTCATAAAGAGGGTTTTCTTTATTATTTTTTTCCATCCACTCAACAAGAAGAGATCCGCCTCTTGAGACTACACCAAGTATCCGTTTATTTTTCTTTAATCTCTCTACACAATGCCTTGTAAGCCCAGCATGTATAGTCATAAAATCGACACCACTTTCTGCCTGCTCTTCCAAGACTTCGAGAAAGTTTTTTATATCCATCTTTTCAAAACCAACATTTTTTTTCACTATAAGATCATAGGCAATCTCATAGATTGGTACTGTACCAAGAGGTAGTTTTGTCTGAGATAAGATCTCTTTTCTAATCTTTTTAAGATCCCCACCTGTTGATAGGTCCATTATTGCATGGGCTCCAAATTCTTCAGAGACCTTAACTTTTTTTAGCTCCTCTTTAATATCGCAATGTCTCTCTGAGGTGCCAATATTCGCATTAATCTTTACAGATAGAGGAAAGCCAATCCCCAATGGCTCAATGTCTCTCTGCTTGTTTTTTACAATTACAATAGACCCTTCCTCTAAGCCTTTCTCTAAGATGCTTATATCTACCTGTTCTTTTTTTGCTACAATACTTATTAGTTCTTTCATCTTATCCCCATTGCATTCTTAATTTTTGTAAACTTTTTAGGTAATCTTTATTACCAAAAACAAGACTTCTTATAGCAATACCATAGGCACCTGCCTCTTTTATAAGATAGCTATTATCTTGATTAATACCGCCAATTGCATAGACAGGCTTACTTGTTAGCGATACAATCCTTTTTAAGGTCTCTATCCCCCTGCCTGCCACGCCTTCTTTGCATGATGTCTCAAAAACATTACCATATACAAAAAAATCCGCCTCATTACAAAATCTTTTCACCCTCTCCTCATCATGGACAGAAAGTCCAATTTTAAGTTGAGGAAATTTTTTCTTAACAAGAGAAGGCTCAATACTAACCTCTTTTAACTGAACACCAAAGACATTGTATATATATGCAAGATCTACCCTATCATTAATGACAAGATTAATCTTGTCATCGGCTATCTTTAAAATTTTATCTATTGTCTCCGATAACTCTTTTGCTGTTAAATCATTTTCTCTAAGCTGAATAAAATTAAATCCTTCCTTGAGCAAGTCAGAGACAATTGTATAAAAATTAGCCCCTGCAAGCTTTCTGTCTGTAATAATATAAATCCTATCCATTACTCAATTAAATCTGTCAAGGGACTTGAAGCTGAGGCGTATAGTTTTTTTGGCATTCTACCGGCTAAATAGGCAAGTCTGCCAGCTTCAACGGCAAGCCTCATGGCACGGGCCATCATAATAGGATTTTTTGCCGCAGCTATTCCTGTATTCATCAAAACACCAGCACAACCAAGCTCCATGGCTATAGAAGCATCTGATGCTGTACCAACTCCAGCATCAACAATAACTGGAACCTTAACAGTCTCTAAGATAATTTTTATGTTGTAGGGGTTTCTAATTCCTAAACCAGAGCCAATAGGTGCTCCTAAGGGCATAACGGCAGCACAACCTATATCCTCTAATTTTTTAGCCATAATGGGGTCATCATTTGTATAAGGAAGGACGATAAAACCTTCATCAACAAGTATCTTAGCTGCCTTAAGGAGTTCCTCGTTGTCAGGAAAGAGGGTTTTTTTATCTCCAATAACCTCAAGCTTTACCATATCAGAAAGCCCCATCTCTCTTGCAAGTCTTGCTGTCCTAACGGCTTCTTCAGCTGTGTAGCAACCTGCTGTGTTAGGAAGTATAGTAATGTTAAGCTCAGATAGATAATCAAGAATTGTCCTTTTTTGACTGGCGATCTCTATTCTTCGTAGAGCAACTGTTACAACCTCTGCGCCGGACTCTTCTATAGCGCCGAGCATAAGCTCAGGTGTTTCATACTTACCTGTTCCAACAAAGAGCCTTGATTTAAACTTTTTTCCTCCAATCTCTAATAGATCTTGCATATTATCCTCCTCCAACAAAAGTTACGATCTCTATTTGATCGTTTTCTTTAATATTTGTACTGTCCCAGTTAGAACGTTTAACTATCTCCTTGTTTAGCTCGACGGCCACATAATTTTGTTTAATTTTAAGAAAATTAAGTAGCTCAGATACAGTTATGTTATCAGGTATGGTAGTCTCTTTTCCGTTAATCTTAACTATCATAGGAGCTCCTCACTGGCTGTTTTATATTGTGAAGATTTCTCAAATTTATCAAGATAGTCATTAAACCTATTTTTTAGTGATTCATCTTTTAGGCTATTGACATACTCTCTAAAGGTAATAATGGCGTTTCTGTGGCAAAAATCTTTTATAACCTCTTTCTCTGCTAAATGATGAAACTCTCCACCTACTCTTGCCTTTCCATAGCAGGCAGTGCAAAAACTAGGTAGAAACCCTCTTTCTAAAATAGAAAAAACCACATCTTCTAAACTTCTCTTATCGTTAAGAGAAAATTGAGAGCCCTGTTCTTCTTCTATTATATCAGTGTAGCCGCCAGGAGATGTTTTGGATTCGGCGCTTATCTGAGAAGCACCATAATAAAGAATCTCATCTCTTAGCTGGGCTGGCTCTCTGGTGGAGACAACAATACCTGCTGTAGGGACAGCGATTCTATATACCGATACAATCTTCTTAAATGTAAAATCATCAACAGGATAGGGTGGATGTTCTAATAAAGCACCTTTTGCATATCTAAATCTCGGTACAGAAATGGTATGTGGGTAGGTGCCAAAGGTTTTTTTTAGATATCTTGCATGGGATATAGTTGCCAAAACATCGTATTTATAATCATAAAGCCCAAGTAATGAACCAATACCAACATCATAAAAACCTGCTTCAATGGCCCTATCAATAGCAGTTAATCGGTAGTAAAAATCGCTTTTTTTGCCTTTTATATGTAGTTTTTTATAAGTCTCTTCGTTATAGGTCTCCTGAAAGAGCTGATATACACCTAAACCTTCTTTCTTAATCTCCTTTAGCTCTTCTCTCTCCATAGGTGCAGCATTGATATGCAATATCCTAAGCCCCGATTTTTTATAAATCTCTCTTACTACAGAACTTATGTAATCGACCCCACAGAGAGCCTTGTTTTCGGCAAGTACCAATAATGCCCGCTTAAATCCTCTTTTTTCCAAAAATTTAGCCTCTTCTAAAGCCTCTTTTGGGGTTAGGGTCTTTCTAACCTCTGTAATATTGCCATTCTGAAAACCACAATAGAGACATTTATTAGTACACTCATTAGAAAGATATAAAGGAGCAAAAAGGACAATTCTATTGCCAAATACTTTGGTCTTTATCTTTAAAGCAGCCTCTTGAATCTGTTTTAGGCTTTCTTCTCTATCAATAGAAAGAAGGTATGAGATCTCTTCTAATGAGAGAGTTTTTCCTTCTAAAGCCCTAGATAAAAGCTTTTCAAGCCCATCCTTTGTGATAGTAAAATTTTCTCTTGAAAGCTCTTCAATAGCTCCAAAATCAAGCATATTAATATTTGTAAAACTCCTTTATCTTAGTAATCTTATCTACCACCTGCTGCGGGTCTTTACCAAATATCCTAATAACAGGCTCTTTCCCCATTCCACCTTCATCATAGATAAAGTCAGGCGGGTTTTTAAGTTTTTTGCATGCCTTTGTAACCCCCCAGTCCAGGCTACTTCCTTCTTTCTCTCTAATCTCGCGGGGCTCCTTTGTTCTATCAAAAAAACCGACTTCATAGCCTGCCTCTTTTATCTTTTCGATAACCAATTTATCATACTTAAGTGCCATAGCAGAGTTTAGTTGAGGGAAAAACTTTTTTGCTGAGAGAATGACCCTACCTACATGTTTTGCCCCGCCAAAAACAGGAAAAGAAGGCGTATCAATATCATCGCCAACTGAAATAATCCTACCTCTAAAGCCAGCAACATCATCTATGCTTTCAGCCCAAGGTAAGGCATAGACAAGATTGGACTGAACCTCTGGCAATATCTTACCTATTTTAAGCTCCTTAAGCCTCATAAAGGCCTTAATAAGTCCATCTATGCAACGGTATTGATAGGCAGAACGTCTAAGAGTTGCAAACTGATCTAATGTGCCAAAGTTAGAGCCCAGGGGTATACCATATTTTAAGGCATTATGGACAAAATCCCTTGCTTGAATTATAGCCTCAAGATAATCATTAGTATGAATTAAAAAAGAGGCAATAGCAGTAGCAAGACTACAGCCTGTGCCATGGGTGTTGTTTGTTATAATTCTCTCTATCTTAAAATCGTAGATATCTTTCCCGTCGAAGAAGACATCATAGTCGTATTTAGCGTCACCACCTTTTATCAAAACCCTTTTTGCGTGTCTTCCTATTTTTTTTGCGGCAGCTTTTGCATCATTAAGAGAAGCTATCTCTATGCCACTTAACTTTTCAGCCTCGTAAAAATTTGGGGTTATAAGAGAACAGTCTTTGATGATTTTATTAAAAATATTGTCAGGTGATAGCATACTACCACTTTGGGAGAACATCACGGGGTCTAAGATAACAGGTTTTTTTTGGCTTTTAATAAATCTATGAACAACCTGAGCTACTTCTTCGCTACCAAGCATGCCAATTTTTATGGCTGAAAATTCAATATCATCAGAAACGGCATCGAGCTGACTCTTTATATCTACAGTAGGGACAAGATGGACCTTGTGAACCCCCTTTGTATTCTGAGAAGTTACAGCCGTAATAACGGTAAGGGGATATATACCTACCGCTGAGGCTGTCTTTATGTCAGCCTGAATACCAGCACCAGCTGAAGAATCAGAGCCCGCAATAATTAAAAGTCTTCTCATAGATCCTCCTCAATATCTCTTTCGCCAAGCAATATTCTTATGACCTGATTTGCCTGATGTCCTGCAGCGATAGCTACCCTTGGAGCCATAAGCCCCATACCAGGCCTAGCCTCAGAGACTAAATCTCCCACAACAAAAAGCCTTTTTGCAAACCTTCTAGTCTTAATATCATTATTAGGGCCATACCCAGCAAGCCCCGAGGCACTAACTATATAGACATCATCCATTTTTTCAAATATGGTATTTATAAGCATAGCCTTCATATCTGCTCTATCAAAGGCTTCAACTATTACGCAACAGTTAAAGAATATCTCAGGTATATTATCAGGATTTAGCATAACATTATGAGTAACAACCTCGATAAAGGGATTAATTCTTGAAAGATTCTCCTTTAAGGCGTAAACCTTTTCTTTGCCCAGCTGATCAATAAAATATTGCTGTCTATTAAGATTAGATGGCTCAACTATATCAAAGTCGGCTATAACAAGTCTGCCAACGCCAACACGAGCTAAAGAAATAGCCACGTTTGAGCCAAGACCACCTACACCTGCAATGCCAACAGTACTTGCTTTAAGTCTCTCATAAACGTTGGGTGTATGCCTTGCAACAAGCATGTACTCAAGTTCTTCTTTAGAGGGAGTTTCTCCTCGCTTGATAAAATTAATAACATCGCCATCTTTAAGTAAAAGATTATCTTTTATGGGAAAACCGTTATAAACGATAATATCGGCCTGAGGATTTATCTTATTTTTTACATCAAAGATGGTTGTACCTGCAGGGAAAAAAAGTTCTCTTTCGTTAACTTTTATCTTCATAAAGATTTTTGGGGATGTAAATTAGCTGATGATTGGAATGAAAAGGTTGATATGAAGCCTTCCCTCCGACGGCATTACCCGCATCAGGTTCCATGGGTTGTCTCCAAAGAGACTCTCAGCTAAAAAAGCACCCCCGGCTTTCTCACTATTTATTTTTTCTCAAAAATTATTTTGTGACCAATAAGATTAATCTCTGTTATAACGCCAGAGATTTTTTTCCTCTCACCCATAAGCCCTTCAACAACAAACTCATTCTCGCCTGTGGGTATGATTCTTACCGCTTCTTTATAAAAAAGCTCCTCTTTATCGCCTTCTTTTATGTAGACATTTGACTCGCACATATTTTTTATTACAACAACAAATATGAAAAAAGTCAAACAAAAAAATTTTAAAGCCACCTTAGCTATAGAGATTATTATAAGAGAGATAAAAAAGATGAAAAGAGGTACAAGTGAGGTTTCAAAAGTACGTAAATGTTAAAAATTGTAAGTAAAGCCTATCAAAGCACCTTTATCGGTAGGTATTATTATGGGAATAAGGCTTCTTTTATTTTCTCTATCTATATCTTTTGAATAAACATAGTCGGCTATTATATAGCCAATTGCAGCACCTATTACTGTATCGGCAAGGTAATGTTCGTTTTCATACATCCTTCCAAAGGCAGTAATTAAAGGAAATATATATAAGATTGGAGCATCATAATATTTTGCATAGGTTGTAAAGAGTGCGGAAGAGGCGACTAGATGCTTGGAAGGAAAGCTATCAAAACTATCGAAAGAAAAAGGTTTGTAGGTGTGTCTTCCTTCATTTTTGTAAGGTCTGCTCCTACCTATTGCGATAGATGAAGTCCCTGCAATGAGAGTTGAGAAAAAAACAGATTCTGCAGCCGAAAAGGAGCTTTTTGATATTTTGGTATCCTTAGGTGATAGTGCGTATATAGTAACAGGTATGGCAAAATCTATAAATGGGTTGCCTATTAAGTTACCTGTATCGGATATGGTTTTATTGAGGTGGTTTTTATTTTTATCAAAAAAATCTTGACTTCCCTTTTCAAAAAAGAAGGATAAAGAAGTTAAAGCTATTCCAAAGAGTAATTCTTCTTTTTGATTGTTGAGATTAAATTCATAGATGTCTTCTCTTATTCTTGCAAGGTCCTTTTGATAGTCGTAGGCATAAGTATTAATCGATAGCAGAGTTAGTGTTAATGTAATAATTATTGTGGGCATTTGTAAGATTATAATCTTTTTACATTCTTATAGTTATATTTTTTTATTAGAGTTTTTCATTGTCAGCAAAAAGGGTAAATGTTAGTATTAGAAAAATGGGTAAGGGCAAAAATTTTAGAAAGTATTTTTATTTAAGCTCAATTGGGATTGAGATGGGTGTTGCCACCATGATTGGTATGGGGATGGGGTGGCTAATAGATAAGTATATTCTTGGGGATAAATATTCTCCTTTATTTACGTTAATTTTTCTATTTTTTGGTTTTGCAGCAGGTATAAAAAATGTTATAAAGCTAATGAAAAGTTTAGGGAAGGATAGTAATGAATCAGAAGAATGATCAAAACGGTATCATAGATTTTGTCGTAATGTTTATGATAGTTTTTCTTATTTTAGGTGTAATAATAATCTCTATCTTCTTTTTTAGTTTTGTAAATCTCATTAGTTATTTAGCAGGAGGAGCAATTTCTATTCTTAATTTTATCTGGTTAAAGAGATTAATAAAAAAATTGATTGGTCATGGAAAGTTTACAAAGAAATCAGGTCTTGAGTGGGGAGTGAAAATTTTAATTATCTTTGGTTTAATTACTGTTTTAATTTTAAAAACAAAAATAAATATCTTGATTTTTATCATTGGTTTGAGTATATTACCATTTGCAGTGATTTTGCAAAGTGTAGTAAGCTATCTTAAAACTATTGGGGGGAGGTAGTAAAATGGCGGGTGGAGCGACACCTTTTACCTTTGATCAGGTTATTCCTGGGCTTAGTTCTATTGCTAAAGATCAATCTTTGGGTATACATGGAGGTACCCATGTATCAAATGCGATCTTAATAGTCTCAATAATTTTTCTTATAGTTTTTTTGGGCACAAGAAGACTTAAGCACACAGAAGAGGGAGCTATTCCTGATTCAACCTTTACTTTTAAGAATTTTTGCGAGCTTCTTGTAGAAGGTATCTTAAAGATAATGGAAGATTCCTTAGGGCACCATGCAAGAAAGTTTTTGTATCTCATCGGTTCTGCTGCAATTTTTATACTTTTTTCAAATCTTTCAGGTCTTGTGCCTGGCTTTAATCCTCCAACTGACAATCTCAACACAACGGCAGCATGTGCTATAACAGTATTTTTGCTTTATAACTACCATGGCCTTAAAGAACACGGAGTTGCTTATCTTAAACATTTTGTAGGACCTTTCTGGTGGCTAGCTCCTTTGATGATACCTATTGAGATTATAGGTCATTTGGCAAGACCTCTTTCTCTCTCTCTCAGGCTTTTTGGTAATATAATGGGAGATCATCTTGTTACCGCAATCTTTTTTGCCCTTGTTCCGCTTCTTGTTCCAGTTCCAATAATGGTTTTAGGTGTTTTTGTTTCCTTTGTTCAGACCTTTGTATTTTGTTTACTTTCCATGGCCTACATCTCTGGTGCTGTCGAACACGGCGAGCACTAATCGAGAATAGAAAAAAAAAGAAAGGAGGAATGAGAATGAAAAAGGCTTTTCTAACTACCGCAATTGTTCTTGCTCTCGCTTCATTTGCTTTTGCAGCAGAGGGAACACCAGCAGGTGGTCTTTCCGATTCCGTTAAAGTGGCTATTGCTATAGCTTCTGGTTTCGGAATTGCTATTGCCGCTGCTTTTGGTGGATTATCTCAGGCAAAGGGTCTTTCTACAGCCCTTGATGGTATTGCAAGAAATCCTGCTGCATCCGGTAAGATTGTTACACCCATGATTATCGGTCTTGCTATGATTGAGTCTCTCGTTATTTACTCTCTTGTTATCTCATTAATGCTAGTCTTAAAACTCTAATTTTCTGAAAGAGGGGGAAGCAATTTTCCCCCTCATTTAAATCTATGAGACATAAAAAATTTCCCAAGATACCAGAAGCAACTATAAAAAGACTTTCTATTTATAACCGTATTCTCAACGAACTTAGTAGAGATGGCTTTGAGGTTGTATCTTCCGCTCGGCTTTCTGAGATAAGCGGACTTAATGCAGCGCAGATAAGAAAGGATTTAACTTATTTTGGAGAGTTTGGTGTCAGAGGAGTAGGTTATTTCGTAAATCATCTAAGAGATAATATAAAAAAGATCCTTGGTATTAATAAACAATGGAATCTTGTGATAATTGGTGTTGGTAAGCTTGGACAGGCAATTCTTTCTTATGGTAACTTAAAATCTCAAGGCTATAATATTGTGGCTGCCTTTGATATTGATACTGCAAAGGTAGGCTCTAAGATTGGTGCTTACAATACTCCCATATATCCGCTTTCTAAGATAAAGGAAATAGCAAAAAAGCACGCAGTTAAAATTGCAATACTTACCACACCAGCAGCAGCTGCACAGGAGGTATTAAAAATTCTTGAAGAGGCAAATATAGAGGGGATAATTAATTTTGCACCTGTTAAGTTAAACCCAACTAAAAATATTAAAATCTCCTATGTCGATTTAGTTACAGAGTTTGATAAAATGGCCTTTAAGATATCTTCTGAGTAAGTTTTATTGCTGAGCCAAATAAGAATCGTAGAGAACCTTGCCCACAAAAAAATCCCCCCAAGCGATACCTATATCAGGTAGTGTGGACTTTAAGATCCAATCGGAAGGCGGTATATTTGCCATAACAAAATAGTTGATACTGAAATGAGACATTAAAACTGTGCCATAGATGACTATTAAACCATTAAAAAGATAGGCATAAAGCGCAGTTTTTCTATACATAAATAATAGAGTTACAAAGATTGTATCGATAAGTGGCAGGAGCGTTGCCCAAAAATAGGTTAGACTAAAAATCTTTTCTGTAGGATTTATCTTGCTTGTTATATAAAAAGGATGGATTCTATAGTGGAGCAAAAGCCCTGATAAAGCAAATAAAAAAAGTGATAATATAAGTAGCTTTCTATTCACCCTTTACCTCGAAAAATCTACAGAGTAGCCTAACCAGATGGTTAGAGCAATCGCTACAATATGTAGTATAAACCAGCCAGGCTTGTATCTCATAAAATACTTAATCATGTTAGCCCCAATATCTTTTTAATAGAACACCAAGGGTGTAAAAAAAGGCGATACCCAAAAAGTGTACTAACCACCACAGAGCACTTAAAAAGGGAGCAGGCTTTTTCATTTTAACCTCTTCTAAAATAATAAATAGCAAAAAAATAAACTTTGTCAAGGGCTGAAAAAACGAGTAACTCTTTAATAAAGAATCGATTTTTGTTATAATTCACTGAATGAATAGTGATGGTACAATAAAAATAAATGATTATGTATTAATCGTATCAAAAAAAAGAGATGAGTACCTTGTTAAAGTTGAAGAAAAGGGGCAGTTTTCGAGTCATAGGGGTTTTATAGATTATAACCTTATCCTTGGAAAATCCTTTGGTTCTGTTGTAAAAACCCATCTTTCAGAAGAGTACTACCTCTTTAAACCAAACATTTATGATTTTTTAAGACATGTTAAAAGAAAGACACAGGTTCTATATGCTAAAGATCTGGGATATATTATACTGCGGTTAGGCCTATCTTCAGGTATAAGAATGATTGAATGTGGCTCAGGAAGTGGTTCAGCCACCTCTGCCTTTGCCTTTGCCCTCTATCCTTATGGCATTCTTTATTCCTATGAGGCAAGGGAAGAGTTTATGGAGCTGGCAAGAAAAAATTTAGAGAGGGTAGGGCTTACTAATATAGTTCATTTTAAACATAGGGATATCGAGAAAGGCTTTGAGGATGAGGATGTAGATGCTATCTTTTTAGATGTTAAGTACCCCGAAAAATATATAACTCATTGTTATAGAGCCTTAAAAAACGGTGGTAATTTATGTGTCTTTGTACCTACGGCTAATCAGGTCTCTGATGTATTAAAGGCCTTTGAAGATCATAGATTTTTTATGACAGATGTGTTAGAAATATTTCTGAGAAATTACAAAACAGTGCCAGAAAGACTTAGGCCTGATGATACGATGATTGCCCACACAGGTTATCTGATTTTCACAAGAAAATATGTGGGAGGTGAAGAAAATGGATAAACATATAGCCGTTGTTATCTTAGCAGCAGGCAAAGGTACGAGGATGAAATCTTATTATCCTAAAGTGCTTCACCCTGTTCTAGGAAGGCCCATGATAAATTATGTTGTTGATGCAACCTTAAGTCTTAAACCCTTTGAAATTATACCTGTTGTCTCACATCAAAGAGAGTTAGTGGAAAAACATCTAACCAATAATTTTGGCCATATCTTTAAGTTTGTCCATCAGAAGAACCCCCTTGGAACAGGAGATGCAGTTAAATGGGCAGTGAAACATTTAACCGATCTTGTCGATACAGTGCTTATATTGTCAGGTGATGTACCCCTAATTACCGAAAAGATGCTGAATAATTTATTAGAGCAACACAAAAGTCAGATTACTATAACAACTATAGAGCTTGAAGATCCTAAGGGGTATGGAAGGATTGTAAGAGAAGGTGAAAGGATAATAAAAATAGTTGAAGAAAAAAATGCTAATGGGGAAGAGAAAAAAATAAAAGAGGTTAACGCAGGTATATATTGTTTTGATAAATCTTTTCTACTGAAATATATTGATAGGCTTACCCCCAATGAGCTGACAAAAGAGTATTATCTTACTGAAATCATTGATATTGCTGTAGCAGAGGGTGTTTTAATTAGCTGTTATTTTGAGAGAGAAGGGTGGAGGCTTTTAGGAATAAACTCAAGAGCTGAACTGTCTATTGCCACAAATTACTTACAAAAAGAGATAATAGACAACTTAATGATGAATGGTGTTACAGTTATAGCCCCTCATAGAACATATATTGAGAAGGATGTGTCATTAGCAGAAGATACGGTTATACATCCTGATTGTCATATTTCTGGGTTAACAAAGATTGGAAGAGGTAGCATAATTGAACAGGGAGTACTTATAAGAGACAGTGTTATTTCAGAGAATGTTCATGTTAAACCTTATTGTGTTATTGAAGGGTCCCATATACATAGCAATGCAGTAATTGGTCCCTTTGCCCATTTAAGACCAGAAACAATCTTGGAAGAAAAGGTAAAGATTGGTAATTTTGTAGAGACAAAAAAGGCTACTTTTAAAAAGGGTGCTAAGGCAAATCATCTGTCCTATATTGGAGATGCTTTTGTAGGGGAAGAGACAAATATAGGGGCTGGAACGATAACTTGCAATTATGACGGAGAGAAAAAGCACTTTACAACAATTAGAAGAAAAGCCTTTATTGGGTCTAATACCTGTCTTGTGGCTCCAGTAACAGTAGGAGAGAATGCTGTTACCGGTGCAGGTTCAGTAATTACTAAAGATGTACCCGATAATGCTTTAGCTGTAGAAAGGGCGGAACAGAGAGTTATTGAAAACTGGCAGAAGATTAAGAAAAGGATGATTAAGAAAGAGCATAAATAATTCAAGGAGAGAGCTAATGTGCGGTATTGTAGGATATACTGGTAATAAATATGCTGTCCCGATAATTATCGATGGCTTAAAAAGACTTGAGTATAGAGGCTATGACTCAGCAGGGATAGCAGTACATGAAAGAAATGCTATAAAGATTATTAGGGCTGTAGGAAAGCTAAAAAGTTTAATAGAAAAAACCAATAATCTCAAAGCTTCAGGAAGATCAGGGATAGGCCATACAAGATGGGCAACCCATGGTAAGCCCTCAGAGGTAAATGCGCATCCCCATAAGGCAGGCGATATTGTGCTTGTCCATAATGGTATTATTGAGAACTATGGAGAGTTAAAGGCGAGACTTATAAAAAAGGGGGTTATTTTTGAATCCGAGACAGACACAGAGGTAATTGCGCACCTTATAAATGATTATTATCTTAAAACAAAGGATCTATTTGGAGCTATGTTAATGGCTATAAAAGAGTTACGAGGCTCCTTTGCCTGTGCAATTTTAAACGAGAAGGAGCCTGAAAAAATTTATCTTATGAAACACGAAAGCCCCCTTGTTTTAGGGATAGGAGACGATGAGAATTTCTTTGCATCTGATATACCAGCTCTTTTGCCTTATACTAATAGAATTGTATTTTTAAAAGATGGTGAGATTGCTGTAGTTACTGATAAAAATTATATGATTTATGATTTTGAAGGAAAAGAGATAAAAAGAGATGCTGAGCTTATTAATTTGTCAATCTCACAGGCAGAGAAAGGTGGATACCCCCATTTTATGTTGAAAGAGATCTATGAGCAGCCAGAAGCTTTTATAAATACAGTAAGGACAAGATTGCAGCCCGATAAGGGCGAGATTGTTTTTGATGAGCTTGATTATAATATCTCAGAAAAGTTTTCTTATATCAATATTGTTGCCTGTGGCACATCCTATCATGCAGGGCTGTTAGGAAGGATATTTCTGGAAGAGTTAGCGGAGATACCTGTTTCAGTTGAGATTGCCTCAGAGTTTAGATATAAAAGAAACTTTTTTAACAAAAGTACTCTTTATATTTTTATCTCTCAATCTGGCTCAACGGCAGATACTCTTGCGGCCTTAAAAAAATGTAAAGAGGCAGGCATGAAAACTCTCGCTATATGTAATGTCTTAGGCAGTAGTATATCTCATGAAGCAGACAATACAATCTACACACATGCTGGTCCTGAGATAGGTGTTGCTTCTACTAAAGCCTTTTCTACTCAGGTATCTATACTGCTACTTTTTGCCCTTAAGATTGCCGCAGAGAAAAGGCTACTAAATAGAAAAGAGATAAAGACATACATTAACGATATGCTTGCCTTACCAAGACTTATGGAAGAAACCCTTAAGTCTGCGGCACAGATAAAAGAAATTGCAAGGATATTTCATAAGTATAGCCATTTTCTTTATTTAGGAAGAGGCCTAAATTATCCGCTTTCTATGGAGGGGGCACTAAAACTTAAAGAGATTTCATATATCCATGCAGAGGCCTATGCAGCAGGGGAGATGAAGCATGGTCCTATTGCTCTAATTGATGAGAATATGCCCACCTTTCTTATAAATCCTAGGTCTATGCATTTCGAGAAGACATTGAGTAATATGCAGGAGATACTTGCGAGAGGTGGTAAAATAATAGCTTTGGTATCAAAAGATGATATAACTACTAAAAATTATACAGAAAATTTAATATATATACCCCATATAAATATTTATCTTGATACCTTGCTTACCATAATCCCTCTACAACTTTTTGCTTACTACTGTGCGGTTCTTAAAGGTACTGATGTAGATCAACCAAGAAATCTCGCAAAGAGTGTAACTGTGGAGTAGATTAAAGCATCTTCTCAAAGAGTCTTTCTATCTCATCAAGTAGGGTTTTTTTGTTAAAATATCCTTTAATATAGCCAGCTCCAGCTATACCACCCGCTCCAACGCCTTCTTTAACAAGCCCTTCCTCATACATCTGTAGCCCCTTATACTTTGATTTTTTAAAATCCACATCAGAGGCAAAAACAAGAAGGTCATTTTTTATATCCTTTGAAAGCCCCTTAAAATCAGCAGTTTTATCTTCATAGACCCAGCGGGTAGTACAAACGGATATATTCTCCCAGCATACAGGCTTATTTAGATATTCAGCTAATTTTATCATAAAAACGATAACTGCCAACATCTGGGTACCACCAGCAAGTATTACTGGAAGGTGATCGGCCAAATATAATGCCATTGTAGCGTTAATAAGCTGCATTGAATCGCCAATGGCAGATACGACCTCTATAGGAGTTAGAGATGCTGGGTTTTTTTTAGACTTTAAATTTTTATGAGATTTCATTACAACCTCGGTCTTTAGCTTGTGGGCATTATCTTTCATGCTACTACTAACTTTACTGTGGGCTGATATGCCATAATAGCTCATTATCGAAAGGGCTGTAGTGGTACCACCAGGAACACTCTCCCCTAAAACTATGAATCTGTTAGTTTTTGCTAACTCCAAAGCCAAAACCTTTGATAACTTAAGAAGTTCATCGCCATTATCAAAAGCTTCGGCAGAAGTAATACATTTAAGCCCATTTTTTCTTAACATAATGGTAGGCACTTTTGCCTTCCTTTGACAGCCACCATCAATTATAAAGAGGGGCATATTAGAAAGGTTAAGAGCAGCCTTTGTGATTATAACTGGTGAGGGTGGACCAAGAGGGTTTTTGGGTATCTCTTTAATGGTGTAGGTCCTTTCATAAAAAAGATATTCCACGTCTGCTTGGGCTGTATATCTTCGTAGCCTTGGTGTTGCCCCTGCTGCAGAGATACCAGAAATCTCGGCTGTTTTTGTAGTTGCTATGGTACAGATAAAAAGCCCGTCTCTTTTTGCTATCTCTTGAAGGTGTCTGTTTTTATAGGGAGAGTCGTTAACTATTAATATATCGTTCATTTTCTGCTCTTTTATGTTTTATTATGAAACATAAGTAGTCTATTGCCATCTTCAAATAATCTTAAATGAGTTAGACTGGCAAAATCAATCTGAAACTTGAAGAAATTATTCAAAGGCAATCTTAGAAGCCATAGAATTAATACTCTTATTACACCAGCATGACTTACCAAAAGTATATTTTCATTATTTCTGAGATATTTTTTTATAAGTTTAATACTCCTCTTTTTTAAATCCTTTAGAGATTCACCATCTGGAAAGGGTATATTAACAGGATCTTTTAGTCTTTTTTGAAGATACTCCTTATCTGACTCCATTATCTCTAAATAGTTTAGCCCTTCCCATCTACCTGCATAAATTTCTCTAAGCTCAGGGAAGGATAGATGTTGTATAGAGAGTCTTTTTGCATAAACCGATGCAGGTCTATAACATCTCTTTAAGTCGGAAGACAAGACCAACGAGATACTTTTATCTTTAAAAAAATCAATCCACTTAATAGTCTCTAAAAAGCCCTTTTCCGTAAGATCTATATCTCTCTGTCCATTATATACATTTTTTGAGGAGTTTATTAGCTCACCGTGCCTCAAAAGATATAAGTCGAGGTATTTCATCATTATTAAACCTTAAAAATTGATAGGAAGATAATAAGCTCTGTTAATATACAACCAGCACCAAAAAGATCGCCAGAAAAACCACCACAATACCTCAATATAAAAAATTTAAAAACATATGATAAGAGAAATAGTATCAATGAAAGATAAACAAAGGTCCAGCCTAAAAATATTGATATTAGAAAAAAACTTGCATTGCCCAATAAAAACTCATAGATTCCTGTTTTTTCAATAAAAAACTTACCTAACCCCTCATCAAAGATTGAACGGGAAAATGTTACTAAGTTTACAATTGTTGCTCTTCCAGACATACCTAAAAAGATAAAAAAATTTATATCCGCTATATAGTTATCAACTGCTTTTAAAATAACAGAGAAATATAGTAGCAATGCAAAGGTGCCCATTGCACCTATCCTGCTATCTTTTAGTATCTCCTTAAATCTATTTCTGTCTTTTTTTGCACCAAAAAAGGCATCAAAGAAGTCAGCAAAACCATCTAAATGAAGGCCACCATTAAGAAAATGATAAAAGAATATACTTAATAAAAATGAGATCTTGGGTAGTAAAAAAGATGATAACAGATAGTAGAAAAGATATGATAGCAAACCAATAAAGGCACCAGCTAAAGGAAAATAGCCTACAATTTTATGAAAATTATTGTCATACTTAAGAAATTTTTGTGGTAAAGGTATGATAGAGATAAAGCTTAGAGAAAGTAAAAAGTATCTCACAGAGTATTCCTTGATACATTTGCCGAATCAAAGGTGGCCATCTCTAAATACATCTTTGCTGAGGCCTCTATGATATGAAAGACTATGGCAGAACCTGTTCCCTCACCAAGCCTCATGTCTAAGTCAAGTATTGGTTTTTCATTTATAAAGTCAAAAAAGACAATATGTCCCTTTTCATTAGAACGATGGGCAAAAAATGTATAATCTTTTACCTCCTTCTTGATAAGATAGGCAAGCAAAAAGGCAGCGGAAGAGATAAAGCCGTCAACGACCACAGGTATTCTATTGGCTGCGCAATATAATATAAGACCTGCTATGGCCCCAATCTCAAAACCACCTACTTTACTAAGTATATCAAGGGCATCATCTTTTTTGGGCTGGTGAAGTTTTATAGCCCTATCAATAATCTCTCTCTTTTTAATCAAACCATTATCATCAAGGCCAGCACCTCTTCCAACGAGTTTTTCTAAACTCTCTTCAGTAATAACACTCATAATTGCACTGCTAGCAGAAGTATTTCCTATGCCCATATCACCAGTTCCTATAAGGTTATAGCCTCTTTTATGCACCTCTTCGCCCATCTCCATACCAGCAATAATAGATTTTCTTGCTTCTTCTAAAGACATTGCTGGCTCTATAGAAAAATCTTTCGTGCCATAACCTACCTTTTTTATAATAAGGCATTTTACCAAGGGAAAATCATAATCTACCCCTACATCAACAACGAAAACATCGGCTCTACTCTGTCTTGCAAAAACATTTATCGCTGCACCACCTCTTAAGAAATTATATACCATTTGGTAAGTAACATCTTTTGGGTAAGGGCTTACCCCCTGTTTAGTAATACCATGGTCAGCAGCAAAGACAATTACTGCTTTCTTAAAGCAAGGTGGCATCTTACCATCATTAATTGCGAAAAGCTTAGCAGAGATCTCTTCAAGCCTTCCTAAGCTTCCTAAAGGTTTTGTAAGATTATCTATCCTCTCAAAGGCTTTTTTAATTAAATCTTCTTCTATGGGTTTTATTGAGTTAACTATTTCCTCAAACATAAAAAATTCTTTATTTAATTTTTATCTGTATACCAGCAACTATAAAATAAACCTCCTTGCAGATAGAGGCTATCAAACTATTTGCCCAACCAGAAAAATCAGCAAACTCCCTCGCCAGCTTGTTTGCAGGAATGCCTCCCAACCCCACCTCATTGGTTACTAAAATAATAGAGCCTGTAAAATTATCTAAAGATTCACAAAACTCCTGAACCCTTTTTTCTCTCTCCTTTGGCTTACTAATATAGTAAAAGATATTGTTATAAAAATGAGTTAGACAGTCAAGAAGGATGATATTATAGGTGTTCATAAAAAATTTTTCTGGATATAAGGGTTCTTCTTCTGTTTTAAAAAGATTTTTTCTTCTTTTTTTATGTTTTTCTATTCTTTTTAAGGTCTCTGAATCTTTGATATCGGCAGTGGCAATATATAGTCTTGGCGAAGCATAACTGATTGAAAGCTTTTCAGCCAATTCACTCTTGCCAGAGCTAATCCCACCAATATAAAGCACTTTAGACATTAAAACTCCACCCCCTGCCTCGCAGAGATACCTTTTTCATATGGGTGCTTAATACTTCTCATCTCTGTTACGTAGTCTGCTATATCAATTATCTCTGGTATAGCATCTCTCCCTGTTAAAACTACTTCTAATTTTTCAGGCTTATTTTTTAAAAAATCAAGAACAAGATTTTTGTCAATCAACTCATATTTCAAGCAAATATTAAGTTCGTCAAAGACAACTAAATCAAAGTCACCTTCTTTAATTATCTCAAGTGCCTTACTGAAACTATCAATCACTGAATTTTTTAGGTCTTCAACGGTAACAGTTTTATCAAAAAGAGGGCTTTTATTCTCAAATCTTATATAAATGAGATTTGGAAAAGCCTTTTTGAAGGCTTTCATCTCGCCATACTCGATCTTGCTATCCTTTAAAAAAGAGAAGAGGCCAACTTTTTTATTGTGTCCCAAAGCTCTAACTATTAGACCAAAAGAAGCTGTAGATTTACCCTTGCCCTCACCTGTATAAACATGGATAAGTCCTTTCTTAGCCATTTTCCCTCCCCCATGACAATTTAAAATAATAAAAAATTATAGCTTATCTAAAAAAAATTGACATCTTTTGTTTTTTTTGTTTTCTTATTATCTATGAAGACAGGCTTTATCTATGATGATATCTTTATAGAACACAAAACTCCTGCTTTTCACCCCGAATCTCCTGAAAGACTAAAGGCTATTATTAAGGCAATAGAGGCAGAACCAATATTAAAAGAAGAGCTAATATGGATTAAGCCCAAAAAAGCAGAGATTCAGGATCTTATTACAGTTCATCCCAAGAGTTATATTGAGGAAATTTTATACAGTAAAGAAGGCTATTTAGATGGAGATACTTATCTATCAAAGGGTTCAAAGGAGTCAGCTCTTTTTGCCGCAGGTGCTCTTGTAACCGCTATTGAAAATGTAAAATCTGGAGAGATTAAGGCAGCCTTCTGTGCCGTTAGACCACCAGGTCATCACGCCGAAAGAGATGAAGCCATGGGTTTTTGTATATTTAACAATGTAGCTGTTGGTGCCGAGTATGCTATAAGGGAGGGGTTTAAAAAGGTTTTTATTATTGACTTCGATGTACACCATGGTAATGGTACACAACACATTTTCTATGATAGGAAGGATGTGTTCTATTTTAGCACACATCAATATCCTCACTACCCTGGTACAGGTAGAGAGTCCGAGAGAGGAGTGGGAGAAGGTCTTGGATACACATTAAATATTCCATTGCCTGCCTATACAGGAGATGATACCTTTATTGATATATACACAAAAAAGTTACCTGGTATAATCAGAGATTTTGATCCACATATTGTTTTGGTTTCTGCTGGCTATGACTTAAGAGATAAAGACCCTCTATCTTCTTTAAATGTAACAGCCTATGGAATTGAGGAGATTGTAAGAGGTATTATATCTTCAAAGAAAGATATCCCCTATATATTTGCTTTAGAAGGAGGCTATAACCTAAATAGTCTCTCTGAATCAGTTGTTATAACTCTTAAGACACTGCTAAAACACTAAACATTAAACCTAAAATAGACTATATCACCATCTTTTATTTCATAATCTTTGCCTTCTAAATGATATAATCCAAGCTCCCTTGCCTTTACTTCAGATCCAGCTTTTAATAGGTCTTCGAAGTGTATTACCTCAGCCCTAATAAAACCTCTCTCCATATCACTATGGATCTTTCCAGCTGCCTTGATAGCCTTTGTGCCTTTCTCAATTGTCCATGCCTTTAGCTCTCTTCTTGCCGTTGTAAAAAAAGTAATAAGATTGAGTAATTTGTAACCATATTTAATAATCTGATGTATAGCATCTTCTTGTATATTGTAGATAGATAGTAGCTCTTTTTTATCTTCATCCTGTACCTTTGAGATTTCTTCTTCTAATTTTCCACAGATAATACACACTTCCTTACCTTTTTCTTTTGCATATTCTAAAAGCTTAGGCAGATATCTCTTGCTTTCAAGCTCTACCTCGTCTACATTGGCGATGTAAAAGGATGGTTTTAATGATATAAGATTTAGCTCTTTTATAAACCTTTTCTCATCTTCTGATAGATTATTGATAAAATTTTTATTTCCCGAACCTTCAATGTATTTTTCTAAATCTAATAATATATCTAACTGCCTCTTTGCTTCTTCGGTATGGCTTTTTTGAATCTTTTCCTTTCTTCTTTCTATAATCTCTAAATCTGATAGGGCAAGCTCTGTATCTATTATCTCAATATCTCTTATAGGGGCTACAGCACCTTCTACATGAATAATATCTGGGCTTTCAAAACATCTAACAATATGTGCTATTCCATCAACCTCTCTTATATAAGCTAAAAATTTATTTCCTAATCCCTCTCCCTTATTTGCGCCCTTAACAAGCCCTGCAATATCAATAAATGTGATACTGGTGGGAAGATAAGATTCCGATCTTATAATCTCTTTTATCTTATCTAATCTTTCGTCTCTAATGGGGACGACACCTTTATTCGGTTCTATAGTGCAGAAAGGATAATTCGATGCTTCAGCACAGATGCTTGTTATGGCATTGAAAATGGTAGTTTTGCCAACATTTGGTAAACCAACTATTCCTAAAGAAAAGCCCATAGAAGCTCCTAATTAACAATTAATCTTTAAATAATTAGCCATTAAACTTATTCATTGCCTTTTCTGGCGTTTCTATTATGGCACTAATTAAACAATCAACAGCCTTTTCTATTGCTTGCTCTACAAACTCCATCTCAGCCTTACTAAAATTGCTAAGCACATGGCCCTCCACAAGCTCTTTTATAGGTGGTTTGTCTATACCAATTTTTAGATGAAAAAAATTTTTTGTGCCCAGCTGTTCAATTATAGAGTTGACCCCCCTGTGTCCACCACTGCCACCATTCCACTTAAGTCTAATCTTACCTAAAGGCATATCAAGGTCATCATATACAACAAAAAGATTTTTTTCCTCTATGTCATTTTTATATTTTAGGAAGCCTTTTACAGCAAGACCGCTTCGATTCATAAAAGTAAGGGGTTTTAAAAGGTAGAGAGGAGCCGATTGAATTAGCCCCTCTCCCAAGTGATAATTTCCCTTTTCGCTAAAGGATATATTTAGTTTCTCAGCAAGAAGATTAATGACATTAAAAC
Organism: uncultured Pseudomonadota bacterium; assembly: GCA_964540515.1. Classification (GTDB taxonomy): domain Bacteria; phylum CALINM01; class CALINM01; order CALINM01; family CALINM01; genus JAOAGA01. Next base: position 291,930 of record CAZIMS010000001.1, read on the forward strand.
CTAAGTTATGGCGAGTTTTTTCATATTTTTTGCCCGGGTTACCTAACCCAACTATCAAAAAGGCCATTATTCTTTTGTTGGCTCAGCTAAACTGGCTTCTAAGATAGCCTTTTTCTGTTCTTCTGTGAGCTCTACTTCTTCTTTAGGTGCCAATACTGTAACTACAGGATTTTTGGGGTCTCCTACAAAACACACACCATTAGGTAGCTTTAAATCCTCCAGATGAATGGTATCCGCAATTTCAAGGGATGACACGTCTACTTCGATAAAATCTGGAACATTTTCAGGGGATGCCTTAACCTCAATCTCTCTCCTCTCCCATTCAAGGATACCTCCTTTTGTAACTCCTATAGCCTTACCTTTTAGCCTTATTGGTATAACCATCTTGACAGGCTCTTTTTCAGGAATGTCATAGAAATCAACATGAAGGATCTCATCGGAGAGAGCATCTTTTACAAGGTCCTTGACCAAAACTTTTTTGCCCTTGAGAGTTTCATCTGTATTTTCTATTTCATAAAAAAAAGCTCTGCTTTTTTGTTTTGCTAATGTTAAGGCATCTTTTGTTGATATTTTTGTCAGTATGTTTGGCTTATTGTGGCCATAAATTATAGCAGGTACAAAGCCAGATTTTCTCAACTTTTTTACACCTGACTTTCCTATTTCTGATCTAACAAAAAGAGATAAGCTTTGCTTCTCCATAGAACCCTCCTTTTTAATAAATTTTATACAAAAAGAGCGCTTAATGAGTCTCCAGCCATTATCCTTCTTATACCTTCACCTAACAAGCCAGAAATTGTGATTACCTTTATCTTGGGGCAATTTTTAGCCCTTTCAGAGAGAGGTATAGTATCAGTAACTATAACTTCATCGATTTTTGAGCTCTCGATTCTATCAATAGCAGGTCCCGAAAAGACAGGATGTGTGGCTACTGCATATATCTTCTTTGCTCCATTATTTGATAGGGCTTCAGCAGAATTACAGAGACTTCCAGCGGTATCAATCATATCATCTACAAGAATTGAGATTTTATCTTTAACATCTCCAACTATATTCATAACTTCTGATTGATTGGGTTTTTCTCTCCTTTTGTCAATTATTGCAAGTCCAGCGTTTAGCCTCTTTGCATAGGCCCTAGCTCTTTCAACACCACCTGCATCAGGAGACACCATGACAACGTTCTTGTCTACAAAGCTTTGTAGATAATCAATAAATACAGGAGTTGCATAAAGATTATCAACAGGTATATCAAAAAAGCCCTGAATCTGCCCTGCATGCAAATCTATAGTTAATACCCTTGTTGCTCCAGCGATTGTAATCAAATTTGCTACTAACTTTGCAGTAATAGGGGCTCTGGGAGCAACTTTTCTGTCTTGTCTCGCATAACCATAGTAAGGTATCACAGCAGCTATAGTGTTTGCTGATGCCCTCTTTAAGGCATCCATAAGGATAAGAAGCTCCATAAGGTTATCATTAACAGGCGGGCAAGTAGATTGGACGACAAAAACATCTTTCCCCCTTACGTTCTCATCTATCTCAACCATTGTCTCGCCATCGGAAAATCTTTTAATCTTTGATGCACAAATTGATAAATCTAAATATTTACCGATCTTTTCCACAAGCTCCCTATTAGCAGTACCTGCTAATATAATAGGCTTTTTATCCATCCCCTGCTCCTTAACAAACCTTTATTAGTATTAATAAGTTATAACAGTTCTTAAATTTTGTCAAACTCTCTTTAGGGGTGATTTACAAATTTTTTGTGCCTTTTCTTCTCATTATAGGCATAACAAAAAATTTATTGACAAAAAATTTATAATCGTGATTTAATTTAGACAAATATTATCTCATTTAAAAAAACTAACAAAAGGAGGTAGAAAAATGAAAAAATTTGTTGTAATCCTCACTGTTTTTATCGTAGCTTCTGTATCTTTTGCTCTTGATGAGGCTACTATTAAGAAGCAGTTCCCCTTTTTCCCCTCACTTTTAACAACACCTGATGGGAAGCCAGTAAAATCTTCTGATTTTGAGTCCTCAACAGTTTGTATGGGATGTCATCCAGACATCTATAATCAATGGAAAGGGTCTATGCATTCTAACTCTTATAACGATCCTGTTTTTCAGGCCCTGTGGCAGGTTGCAGAAAAGGAACTAGGTGGTGCAGTAAGGAATTTGTGTGCAGGATGCCACACAACTATTGGGACAGTGTCTGAAGAGGTAACTTTTGAGAATGGTAAATTTAATGCAAGTGATATTGCCAAGGAAGGAGTAACTTGTGATATGTGCCATACGATATCAGATGTTCGTATGAAAATTAGCCCTACAGGCTTGCCACAAAATGCATCCTTTGTGATCTCTCCTGGTGATATTAAAAGAGGCCCTTACAAAGATTCGGTATCTCCTTATCATAAAACAGAGTACTCAGAACTTCACACAAAATCCGAGTTCTGTGGTAGCTGCCATAACGTATTTCATCCAGTAACTAATTTCCATATTGAAAACACCTATACGGAATGGAAATTTTCTGTCTATGCCCAAAAAGGTATTCAGTGTCAAGACTGCCATATGGTACCTGTAGAGGTTGCTATAACTACAGCAAAAACATTAAAGAAACCCGAGAAGCTACCTGGTAAGCCCTCTACAACTGGACCTCATAGAGATTATGTGTATACCCATGAGTTTGTGGGAGGTAATGCTGTTATTCCTAAGTTGATGGGTTCACAAAAACACTCAGATATGGCGATAAAAAGATTACAAAACGCAGCAGAGTTAGAGGTAAAGTTTGAAAAAGAAAAAGCAGGGTTAGGTGAGCTTCAAGTAAAAGTAATCAATGAAACGGCAGGACATAATTTGCCTACAAGCCTTACAGAGGTAAGGGAGATGTGGTTAGAGATTATAGTCAAGGACAAGAAGGGAAATGTTGTCTATCAATCAGGTGTGCTTGATAACGAAGGAAATATTCCTGATGGAACAGAAGTTTTTAATGCCTATGCCGTTGATAAAGAAGGTAAACATACAGTTATGCCATGGGAGATTGAAAGATTTGAGTACAACAATACTATACCACCAAAAGGTTCAAAAAAGGTGACCTATAGATTTCTCTTGCCTAAAAATGAAAAGGATTTAGACATATCTGTGAGATTAAATTATAGATCCTTTCCGCAAAAAGTTGCCAATGCTTTATTAGGAAAAGATGCTCCAAAAATTCCAACAATTTTAATGAAAGAAAAGAGAATGAAGGTTAAAATTTAACGTCTTTAGAGAGGGCATTTCTACAATGCCCTCTCTCTTTTCCAATAAAAAAAATAGGAAATCAGTAATCTCTAAAGACTAAAAAATCAAAAATAAAGACCTGACCCCACAAGAAAGATAATCTTTACTTTAGTAAATACTTTTTAGTAAACTAACTTGATAAACTATAATTTATCTTAGGAGGATAAGATGAAGGTTCACTACGAAGCAACCATTTCAAAGGACATTCTTAAGGATAAAAAGGTTGCCATAATTGGGTATGGGAGTCAGGGTCATGCCCACGCAAATAATTTGAAAGACAGTGGAGTTGAAGTTATTGTCGGGTTATATGAAGGTAGCAAATCTATTGAAAAGGCTAAAAAGGCAGGCCTTACAGTTAAAACTGTAAAAGAAGCAGCCGAAGAGTCTGATATAATAATGATACTTGTGCCAGATGAGCATCAATCAGGAGTTTACAATGAGCACATAGCTCCTTATATGAAGGCGGGTAAGGTTTTAGCCTTTGCCCATGGCTTTAATATACACTATAGCCAGATTGTTCCACCTGCTGATGTGGATGTTTTTCTCGCTGCACCTAAGGGTCCAGGTCATCTTGTAAGGTCAGAATATGTTAAAGGAATGGGTGTTCCTACATTAATCGCCGTTTATCAAAATGCCTCTGGTAAAGCTAAAGATATTGCTCTTGCCTATGCTTCTGCTATTGGTGGTGGAAGAGCTGGCATTATCGAGACCACCTTTAAAGAAGAGACAGAGACAGATTTATTTGGAGAACAGGCTGTGCTTTGTGGAGGTGTTTCTGCATTGATTAAGGCAGGATTTGAAACCCTTGTTGAGGCTGGTTATGCACCAGAGATGGCTTACTTTGAGTGTCTTCACGAGCTTAAACTTATTGTAGATTTAATATATGAGGGCGGAATAAGCAATATGAGATATTCTGTAAGTAACACGGCTCAATATGGAGATCTAACACGTGGCCCAAGAGTTATAAATGATAACGTAAAGGCAGAGATGAAGAAGATATTAAAGGAGATACAGACAGGTGAGTTTGCTAAAGAATGGATATTAGAAAACAGGGCAGGTAAGCCTGTATTTAATAGTCTTACAAGAATTGATGCAGAGCATCAGATAGAGGTTGTTGGTGAGAGATTAAGGTCTATGATGGGATGGCTTAAGAAAAACAGATTAGTGGAGAAAGATTAATTGGCTAAAAAAAAACGAGTTAATCAGATAGTAGCTACAGAGGGCATAAAAATAGCGATTGTTACGCTATTTTTTGCTCTTTTCTTCTTTTTTTATAAATCATATGTTGTATCTATTATTTTGTTAGTTTTTTTTGTTTTTAATCTCTTTTTTTTTCGCAACCCCAAGAGAGTATCTCCAGAAGGTAATCAGATAGTTTCACCGGCAGATGGAGAGATTATACTAATTAAAGATGTTTATGAAGATAAATTTTTAAAGAAAGAGGTTACCAAGATTAGCATTTTTATGTCAATTTTTAATGTTCATATTAATAGATCACCCTATGATGGAAAGATTATAAAAACCCATTATCAAAAGGGAAGATTTTTTTCTGCTGACTTAGATAAAGCAACAGAAGAGAACGAGAAAAACTACATATATCTTAAAACACCGGAAGGTGAAGACATCTTGTTTGTACAGGTTGCAGGGCTAATAGCAAGAAGGATTGTTTGTGATGTTAAAGAGGGAGATTCTGTAAAAAAAGGAGATATAGTTGGTCTTATATGCTACGGCTCAAGATTAGATGTTTTTTTACCAAAAAAATGTGAAATAAAGGTAAAATTAAAAGATAAGGTACATGCTGGAGAAACTGTTTTAGGAATACTTAAAAATGAATGAAACCAATAATAAAAAGTATCAAAAAGATAGCATAAAAAAGGGTGTTTATATTTTACCCAATCTACTAACCTCTGCAAGTTTAATGAGTGGATTTTATGCCATTGTATCTGTATGGAATGAGAACTTTATTAACGCTGCCTATGCAATAATAATATCAGCAATATTTGATATGCTTGATGGAAGGATTGCAAGAATGATGGGAGCTGCTTCAAGATTTGGGGTAGAGTATGACTCACTTGCCGATCTTGTAGCCTTTGGTGTTGCCCCATCACTTTTAATCTACGCTTGGGCATTAAGACCCTATGGAAGAATTGGCTGGATGGCAGGTTTTTTATTTCTAATCTGTGGAGCTCTCAGATTAGCCAGGTTCAATGTACAAATAAATACTGTTGAAAGCAGAAAATTTAATGGTCTTCCAATACCAGGTGCTGCCCTCGTTATTGCTTCCGCTGTAATATTCTACTATGAGCTTGCAGGAGAAGGACAAACATTAAAAGAATATTTTGTGCTCGCATTAACCTTTGCCCTTGCCTTTTTGATGATTAGTACCATTAAATATCACAGCTTTAAGGATTTAGACCCCATTAAAAGAAAACCCTTTTCTGCGCTAACATTCGCAATCTTAATTTCTTTGTTAATTATTGCAAAACATGAGGTTTTTCTGTTTCTAATTTTCTTCGGCTACTCTATGTCTGGACCTTTAATTTATCTAATTGAAAAAAGAAAGAAGGTAAGGAGTTAAAAATGGAGTATATTAAAATTTTTGATACCACCTTAAGAGATGGAGAGCAGGCCGCAGGAGCCTCAATGAATATTGATGAAAAATTAAGAATAGCCATTCAACTGGAAAAGTTAGGCGTAGATATTATAGAAGCAGGTTTTCCTGCTGCATCAGAAGGGGACTTTGAGGCAGTAAAAAACATTGCTAAAAATATTGTAAAATCTGAAGTAGCGGGGCTTGCGAGGGCCACTGAAAATGATATTACTAAGGCATGGGAAGCTATTAAATACGCCAACAAACCAAGAATACACACCTTCTTGGCAACTTCAGACATACACTTAAAACACAAACTAAAGATTGATAGGAATGAGGCATTAAAGAGGGCCCAGTGGGCGGTAAGTTTTGCTAAGAACTTTACGGATAATGTTGAGTTTTCTGCAGAAGATGCCTGTAGAACAGATATTAATTTTTTATGCGAGGTTATTGAAGCGGTTATTGAGGCTGGCGCAACAACGGTAAATATTCCTGATACAGTTGGTTATATAACACCACAGGAGTTTTATGAGATTATAAAAACTATTAAGAAAAGGGTAAAAAATATAGAAAAAGCTGTTATCTCTGTCCATTGCCATAATGATTTAGGACTTGCTGTTGCAAACTCACTCTCTGCTATTCTTGCTGGTGCAAGACAGGTTGAATGCACCATTAATGGTATTGGCGAGCGTGCTGGTAATGCAGCCATGGAAGAGATTGTAATGGCATTAAAGACTAGGAAAGACTTTTTCAATTTCAACACAAAGATTAATACAAAAAATATTTACAGAACTAGCAGACTAGTTTCTCAGATAACAGGAATGATAGTACAGCCTAATAAAGCGATTGTTGGGGCTAATGCTTTTGCCCATGAATCCGGTATACATCAGGATGGTGTGCTTAAAGAGAGACTTACCTATGAGATTATGACTCCTGAATCTGTTGGGATACCACAGAGTCTGCTTGTTCTCGGTAAACTATCGGGGAGACATGCCTTTAAAAAACGTGTAGAAGAGATGGGATATGAGTTAACTGAAGAGCAGTTAAATAAAGCCTTTAAAAGATTCAAAGAGCTATGTGATCAAAAGAAACATCTTTATGATGAGGATATTGATGCGATAATATCACAGGAAATATTAAATCTGCCTGAAAGGTTTAAGTTTATATATCTCAACGTTGTTTCTGGTAATAGAACCACTCCTTGTGCAACAGTTGAGGTTGAAGAAAATGGTAAGATTATAAAAGAAGCAACCTTTGGTAATGGCCCAGTGGATGCTGTTTTTAATGCTATCAAAAAGATAACAAAAACGAAAAGTAAGCTTTTAAGCTTTGTAATAGCAGCAATAACGACTGGTACAGACGCACAAGGAGAGGTTACAGTCAAGTTAGAACAAGGGGGAAAACAGGTACTTGGTAAGGGCGTTGACCCAGATGTATTAGTAGCAAGTGCAAAGGCCTATATAAATGCCTTAAATAAGTTAGAGCTTAAGAAAGACCTAATAAAAATTGGAAACGAAGATTTGCCATAACAAAAGTATCTGTTGTTTTTTATATTAATATAAAAGATTAGAGGTAGGTAATCTATGGGAATGACAATTACAGAAAAGATTTTAGCAGATCATGCCGGCAAAAAGGAGGTTTTTCCTGGTGAGCTAATAATGGCTAAGGTTGATTTATGTCTTGCAAATGACGTTACAGCCCCCATAGCCATTAAAGAATTTGAAAAGACAGGATTTGAGAAAGTTTTTGATAACGAGAAGATTGCCCTTGTGCCAGATCATTTTACCCCCAACAAGGATATTAACTCAGCAGAGCAAGCAAAACTTCTTAGAGATTTTGCTAAGAAACATAATATTAAGCATTATTTTGAAGTTGGCGAGATGGGAGTTGAACATGCCCTTTTACCAGAAAAGGGGATAGTACTGCCTGGAGACCTTGTAATTGGTGCCGATAGTCATACCTGTACTTATGGAGCATTAGGTGCCTTTGCTACAGGGGTTGGCAGTACTGATATTGCTGCCTGTTATATGACGGGTGAGGCCTGGTTTAAGGTTCCAGAAAGTATGAAGTTTATCGTGAAAGGCAAAAGAAAGCCTTTTGTCTCAGGTAAGGATATTATTTTATATATTATTGGCAAGATAGGTGTTGATGGTGCCTTGTATAGGGCAATGGAGTTTACAGGTGAGGCGATTAAGGAGCTCTCTATGGATAGCAGGTTTTCTATAACTAATATGGCCATAGAGGCTGGTGGAAAAAATGGGATAATTGAGCCTGATGAGATTACTATAGGCTATGTAAAAGAGAGGACAAATAGAGATTTTAAGATCTATCACAGCGATAAAGATGCAAAATATATCTTTGAGATGGAGATTGACTTGAAAGAATTGGATCCCCAAGTAGCCTTCCCCCATTTGCCAGAAAATACAAAGTCTGTCTATGATGCAGGAAATGTTACGATAGATCAGGTTGTAATTGGTTCATGTACTAACGGGAGAATGGAAGATATGAGAGTTGCAGCTAAGATACTTAAGGGAAGAAAAGTAGCGCCTTATGTAAGGCTAATTATAATTCCCGCAACTCAACAGATCTATAGAGATTGTATTAAAGAAGGGTTAACAGAGATCTTTTTAGATGCAGGTGCAGCAGTATCCACCCCCACCTGTGGCCCCTGTTTGGGTGGTCACATGGGTATTCTTGCAAAGGGCGAAAGGGCAATCGCTACAACAAACAGAAACTTCGTTGGAAGGATGGGTCATCCTGAAAGCGAGGTCTATTTATCAAATCCAGCTGTAGCAGCTGCCTCAGCTGTATTAGGTAGAATTGGTAGCCCAGAAGAGTTAGGCATAAAGGAGGAATAATATGATACTTACAGGTAGGGTCTTTAAATATGGAGACGATATAAATACTGACTTAATAATTCCAGCACGTTATTTAAACACCTCTGACCCTAAAGAGCTTGCAAAGCATTGTATGGAGGACGAAGATCCTGATTTTCCCAAGAAGGTTAAGGCAGGTGATTTTATAGTAGCAGGGAAAAACTTTGGTTGTGGTAGTAGTAGAGAACATGCACCTATATCAATTAAGGCTTCAGGGGTATCGGCGGTTATAGCAAAAAGTTTTGCAAGAATTTTTTATAGAAACGCTTTCAATATGGGGCTTTTGATATTGGAATGTGCAGAGGCTGATGAAATAAAGACTGATGATGAGCTTGTAGTTGATACAGACAAGGGTGAGATTATAAATAAGACTCAGCAAAGGGCTTATAAAATTACGCCTGTTCCAGATTTTATGGTTGAACTCTTGAAGGCAGGAGGATTAATTGAGTATATGAAAAAAAGGAGTAGCAATAAGTGATCTCTTTTAAAAAAGAGATTTACAACACTACCTATCTACATCCAAGAAAAGATTTTCAAAAAATAGATGTTTTTGCCGAAGCCCGATATGACCCTCTTACTGGGCATAGAGTAAGAATTTATGGTATAGAATGGAAAACAAAGAGGGTAGATTTTTTTTATTTAGGAGAAAAAAGTAAAGATAGATGTCCCTTTTGTAAAGATGCTTTGGAGAGAATGGCAGCAAGGTTCCCTAAGGATTTTTTAGAGGAAGGACATTTTAAGAAAGGAGAAAGCACTCTTATCCCCAACATACTTCCTTATGCAGAGAACGCTGCTGTAGTTATTCTTACGAAAGAACATATAGTTCCCATGGGCAAGATGAAAAAAAGCACTATATATGATGGTATAAGCTTAATTTTTGAATACTCAAGGAAGATATCAAGTTATAAAAGAAAAGATTATAATTTTGCACACCTTCATTGGAACTACATGCCAACATCTGGAGGGTCTCTTATTCATCCTCATATGCAGGTTTATGTTACTGATACGGCACTAAATTATCATAATAGGGTCCTTGAGAAGGCAAAGGATTTTAAAAAAAACACAGGCCAGGAGTTTTTTTCGAAATATCTTAAAAAAGAGGTAGAAGAGCAGGAAAGGTTTATTTTAAAAAAGGGCAGATGTAACTTGTTAGCTCCCTTTGCAAGTAAAGGTATGTTGGGAGAGTTTCTTATTATAATAGAAGATAGTTATAATTACAGAGAGATACTCGATGAAGACATTAAAGATATGGCAGAGATATTAAGATTGATATCATTATTCTTCGAAGCTAAAGAAATCCCTGGCTTTAACTTAGCTCTTTTCTCTTCTCCTATAGGCGAAGAAGTTATATTAAATCATATAAGAATCTATCCTCGAGTGTATAGAGATGTCGAGGTTTTTGCTACAGATATTGAGACACCTACCCTTCTTTATGGAGAATCCTTCTGTCTAATATCTCCAGAAAAAAATGCAAAGGATTTAAAATCGTTTTTGGAGACTAATTATGATAATTGGGAAGATTAGGTATAACGAAGACCTTCTTGATGGGCTAATAAAGGTAGTTAAGGAAAAAGGCATTAGAGAAGGCGGAGTTTTTCTAATTGGTGCCTTACAATCGGCTAAGGTAGGTTATTATGACCAATCTTCGAAGAAATATATAGAGATTGACTTACCCTTTCCACAGGAGATTGTATCAGGTATAGGAAATGTATCTTTGAAGGATGATGAACAGTTTATACACCTCCATCTATCTCTATCTGATTCTAACGGCAATATGAGAGGTGGACATTTGCTCAAAGGATGCAAGGTTTTTGCCTGTGAATATATCATAATTCCGTCTCGGGATTTAAATTTACAGAGGAAATATGATGAACAGACAGGGCTCTTTTTGCTTAAGGATTAAATTATGGGCAAGAAAAAAGTAATTTCTAAAGAGGAATTAAAAGAGATTGGTGAAAAGATATTTTCTGAGAAAGGATATTTCTTAACAAAAGTTTCAGATATTGTAAAAAAAGCAGGAGTATCTCAAGGCACTTTTTATCTTAACTATGATAGTAAAAAGGAACTATTTTTAGATATTTTAAAAGATTTCAATAATTCAATCATTAAAGTATTAGATGATAATAGCTTAAAAAACCTCAATCCTAAAGAAGCCTTGGTACTTTCTCAAAAGCTCTTGTTTTCCTTTTTTATGGAAAATAAAAGGACAACTTCTTTGATTTATAGAGAAGGTTATGTGGAAAAGGATTTTTCAGATATACTTGAAAATATTCATAAAATATTAACTGATAGGAGGTCGAATTATTTAAAAGATGTCTTTGGAGATAAGATATCTTCTGAAGAGAGAGAAATAATTAGTTATATGTTGGGTGGTATTTTAAGATCTATTTTTATTTACTATGAAAATAAAAATCCTGAAAAAAGAGCCTATGAAGAGAAAATAGAGCAGGTTATAGGCAGTTTTATTGAATGTTTAAATAAAACATAGTTTTCTATTAAAATGGACACAAAACCAACAAGATTTAATCTAATTTTATTAAAAGACAAAAATCGAATCTTTGTAAATATTCTTTCTATTTTAAAGGCAAGAAGATTAGCCCTAATAAAGGAATTATTGACAGATATAAAACCCTACCTTAAAACTCAAAAAGAGATAAAAAATCTTCTAAGGTCTGCATTGGTAAATTATAAAATAAGCAAATCTATAGACGATAGAGATTATATACAATCGCTAAAGTATTTAAATAAAAGAGAGTTCCCCATATTATTGATTAATAAAAACATTTATGGGCTTAAATATAAAGAAGTTAAAATCTATGAAAATGTGTTATTAAGATACGAAGAAAGAAGACACAATCCATCTTTTAATTCACTTAATCTTGAGGTTTTTGAAAAAAAAACAGAGGAGGTCATTGACGAGGCGATAAAGCTCTCAAATTTTGAGAGCAAAATTAAGGTAATTACTGATGAGATTATGAAATTGAACAAGAAGATAAGAGTTCTTGAAGAAAGAATGATACCAAAGACGAAAAAGATGATAAGAGAGATAAGCATTTTTTTAGGTGAAAGGGAGAGGGAAAACTACTTTAGATTGAAAATATTTAAAAATAAAAAAACCCTGCCGTTAAACAGCAGGGTTTAAATTTTTCTGGTTAAAAAGCTTAGCTCTTTTTAACATTAACAGCTTGGGGACCTTTTGGACCATTTGAGATCTCAAAAGTAACCGCATCCCCTTCATTAAGGGTTTTAAACCCGTCTCCAACGATTGCGGAGTAATGGACAAAAACATCTGGACCATTATCCTGGGAGATAAAACCAAACCCCTTTTTCTCGTTGAACCACTTAACTTTTCCTACTGCCATTCTAAAATCCTCCTTTTACTTCAGGGCTTATGCCCTATGATGCTCTTTCAGTGTATGACTATTTTACCGATTTGTCAATCAAATAATTTAAAATGATAAATACTATAAGAAGATATATAAATAATTGAATTTTGGGTAAACAATATAAAAAGTCAAGAATAAAGACCTGACCCCAAAAATTTGACTTTTAAGAACAAAAAAAATATAATTAGTAATTAGTTTTTATAAGGAGGATAAGATGGGGAAGGTTTTAATAATTGGTGCAGGTGGTGTAAGTAATGTAACAACAAAAAAATGTGCTCAACTACCTTCTGTTTTTGAAGAGATTATACTTGCGAGCCGTTCACTTGATAAGTGTAAAAAAATTCAGAAGGAGATTGAAGAAACTTATAATAGAAAGATTAAAATAGCAAAGGTAGATGCAGATAAGGTTGATGAAGTTGTTAAATTGATTGATAAACACAAACCCGATTTAGTTGTAAACTTAGCACTACCCTACCAAGACCTCTCTATTATGGAAGCATGTTTAAAAACGGGTGTTCACTACCTTGACACCGCTAATTATGAACCACCTGATAACCCTCTTTTTGAGTACAAATATCAATGGGCTTATGATAGTGACTATAAGAAGAAGGGTATTTTTGGTCTCTTGGGATGTGGTTTTGACCCAGGTGTTACTAACGTTTTTTGTGCCTATGCACAGAAACATTTATTTGATACTATTGAGTACATAGATATCCTCGATTGCAATGCAGGAACTCATAGCCACCCCTTTGCTACAAATTTTAATCCAGAGATAAATATTAGAGAAGTAACCCAACCAGGTAGATATTGGGCAGATGGGCGTTTTATCGAGACTCCTCCAATTCTTGATGAGAGATCAGTTAACTTTGATTTTGATTATCCTTTAGTAGGTCCTAAGAGAAGTTATCTTATCTATCATGAAGAGTTAGAGTCTTTAGTAAAAAACATAAAAGGACTAAAAAGAATTCGTTTCTGGATGACCTTTTCTGATAATTATATTACTCATTTGAAGGTGCTAAAAAATGTGGGGATGACAAGGATTGATGAGGTTTTGTATGAAGGAAAAAAAATTGTACCCTTAAAGTTTTTAAAGGCAGTACTACCAGATCCTGCAAGTTTGGGCGAGAGTTATAAAGGTAAAACTGTAATTGGCTGTATAATTGAGGGCATTAAAAGCGGTAACAGAAAAAAGGTTTATATATACAATATCTGTGATCATGAAGCGGCTTATAAAGAGTTAAAGGCTCAGGCAATATCCTATACTACAGGTGTGCCTGCTATGATTGGTGCGATGCTTATACTAAAAAAAGTTTGGCATGGTGCTGGTGTTTTCAACATGGAACAGCTTGATCCTGATCCCTTTATGGAAGCCTTGAATAAATATGGACTACCATGGCAAATAGAAGATTTTAATGGATATCTGCCTGATTAGTTATGATAAAACATGGAGAGTTTTTAAGGGATTTCCCTCTTGAAATTACTGATAAAGTTGAGACACCTTGTTATCTAATTAGTGAAGATATAATTGAACGAAACTGTAAGATCTTAGATTGTGTTCAAAAAGCCACAGGAGCAAAGATCTTGCTTGCCTTAAAGGCCTTTGCTATGTGGTCTGCTTTCCCAATAATAAGAAAATACCTATGGGGTGTTTGTGCGAGTGGCCCCATAGAAGCAAGACTGGGATACGAAGAGTTTAAAAAAGAGGTACATACCTTTGCGCCAGCATACTCAGAAGAAGATATTTTTGAGGTAGCCAGGTATTCTGATTTTTTAATTTTTAACTCTCCCTATCAGCTTAATAAATATTACTCTGTTGTTAAATCAGTTAGGCATGACATACAAATAGGTATTAGAGTTAATCCTGGACACTCTGAGGTGGAGATTGATTTATACAATCCTTGTTTGCCAGGCTCAAGGTTTGGTATTTTGCCTGAAGACATGGAGAAGGTTAATATCTCATTAATTGATGGGCTCCATTTCCATGCACTTTGCGAACAAAACGCCGATGTGCTTGTAAGAGTGCTTAATGCCTTTGAAAGAGGTTTTGAAAAATTTATTGATAAATTAAAATGGGTAAATTTTGGGGGTGGACATCATATTACGAGAAAAGATTATGATATTACTCTTCTTATTGATACTATAAATAACTTTCGCAAAAGATATGGCGGCATTAATGTCTATCTCGAACCGGGGGAAGCTGTGGTTTTAAACGCAGGTGTACTTGTAAGTACAGTTCTTGATATAGTAAAAAATGGGATGGAGATTGCTATACTTGATACATCGGCAGAGACACATATGCCTGATGTACTTGCAATGCCTTACAAACCTAAAATAATTGGAGCTGGTGAGCCAGATGAGTTTAGATACAACTATAGATTAGGAGGGATATCTTGTTTGGCTGGAGATGTGATTGGAGATTATTCTTTTCCAGAGCCTTTAAAGAGAGGAGATAGACTTGTGTTTCTTGATATGGCTCTTTATTCTTTTGTTAAAAACACTACCTTTAATGGTATAAAGTTGCCCTCTATGATACTTTTTAACAACTCAAAAAAAGAGATAAAAGTTGTCAGGCGCTTTAGTTATGATGATTATAAAAATAGACTTTCATAATTTTTTTTCTTGCCATTCAATTAGTTATTTGATTTAATATCTCTTACAATGAATGTTATAAAATGGTGTTTTAATATATTAATTTTATCGCTTTATCTCATTTTTTCAGCTACCAATCTTCAAGCAGAAACAACAACAAAGGCTAAAAATACTAATACAAAAAAAACAGCCAACCTCAAAAAAACTGAGAGAATAAAAACAAAAGTAAAAAACAAAGAATCTGGTTGCAATGTAAGTTATAAAATTAAAAAAGGAGATACAATCAAAAAGATTGCTAAAATAAAAGGAGTTGCAGAAAAAGATATTATATCTCTTAATAAGGACATAAACCCCAAGATGTTAAAACCTGGACAGGTTATTTTAATACCACAAAGAAGCTCCTTAGCTAAAGAGAGAAACAATAGCAAAAGAAATGTTGACGTAAGACCTACAAAAAAATACACTCTCGCTAGACAGGAGATGCAAAATTTAGAAAATTTAAAAAATAATAGTTCTGCTACTGCAAATATTCAGGATGATGACTTTGATGGCGACGAAGATATAAGCTCTGATACTTTTTCAGATTTTGAACCCAAAAAAGATGTCTACCTATATAGCCTAAGGGATGATGACTTAAAAAGATTAATAAACAGTGCCCTTGACTATATAGGTGCAAGCTATAAGTATGGTGGTGATAGTATTGCCTCCATAGACTGTTCTGCCTTTGTTAGGAGAGTCTTTAAAGAGGTAAATATTAATCTACCAAGAACTTCGAGGGAACAATATACCTTAGGCACAGAAGTATCATTTGAGGAGCTAAAAGAGGGGGATTTAATCTTCTTTGCTAAGAAGAATAGAATAAATCATGTAGGCATATATATCGGCAATAATATGTATATCCACGCAGCAAGAAAAGACAAGGGTGTTATAGTTTCAAGTCTTGATAGTGTCTATGTAAAAAGATACTTTGTAGGAGCAAAGAGACTATTTACACTCCAGTCTGCATCAAATGATAATATCTTAAAAGAGAAATTGGTAAATTAAGCTTAATATATAGGTCCCACTTATAGCTATAAAGAGGTAGTAGAAAAATACTCTTTTCTTAAATAATGTTAGAAAGACAGCCATCACAGGTATTGCAGTTACAGGGCCACCAATAAGAAAGGCCAAACCAGCTCCTTTACTAATACCTTTTTCCAGTAATCCGTAAAGGATTGCTGATGCTGTAATCTGATTTACATAGAGAGGAATTGAAAATATTATTACAAGTAAGATATTTAGAGGATTGCCTTTGCTTAAATAGTCTGATACCCATTCGGAAGGAACATATTTTGATATTAATATCTCAAAGAAAATACCTATCAACAGATATTTCCCTATTCTAAGTGAGCCTTCATAAAACTTGGCTAAAAAAAGTATAAACTTACTTTTGGTCTTTTCTTCAACTCTATGACTCAACTGCTGATGACAACTACATCTAAGCTCATCAATAGGAAAATCAGGGTCATGAAAGTCAAGGTCATGAGGGATACTATCTAACTTCATTATTTGATGTTCTTTGAAATATTTATCTTCTACAAGATAAGTAAGAAGGCCTGCATAAATACCCATAAAAAATGCTGATATTAGCTTTGCAAGTGCCCATTCTGTTCCTAACTCAAACTGGGTTAAGGTATAACCAGCAGGGCTCATAAGAGGTGATGTAACTAAAATAGACATTACGGTAGATAAGGGTACACCGCCAAAAAGAAGGCCCAATGATAATGGCAGTACACCACAGGCGCAGAGAGGACTAATTATTCCTAAAATAGTGGCTATAAATATGGAGATGATACTATATTTTCTTATGGTATTTTTAATTTTTATATGCCACTTAAAGGTTCTTATTAATGCCTCTATGGCAACACCAGCAAAAAAATAGGGCAGTAAAAAAATGAATTCTTTTAGAAAGGCAGTTAAAAAGTCAGTTATATAATTCATAAATAAGTGCTTAAGCAGTAAATATGCCAATTATTAATAAAAGTAACTGTATAACTTTTGCTAATCATAACAGCCCATTTAAATTTTGCTTATATGAAAATAATTATGTTATTTATTGGCGAAGGGCTGACAGTTGACAGTTTTTTTTCGAAAGCCCGGGTAAATTACCCCGGGCAGTATAAGTTAATTTTGAGGTTGTGGTGCAGCTACTGGGCACACCTCTGCACAGGTGCCGCAGTTATCACATTTACTTGCATCTATTATGTATTTTGGATCGCCCTCGCTTATAGCACCTGTAGGGCATTCATCTTTGCAGGCACCACACATAACACAATCATCATTAATAATATAGGCCATTATTATCACCTCCTTGTTTTTTATTTTCTGATTTTTAATCAATTTTTTCAAACTGAGACTTATCTGCACCACAGACAGGGCAGACATCTGGTGGCTCTGGACCTTCATGAATATAACCACAGACCTTACATTGCCATTTCATAAATACCCCCTTTATCCCCATTTATTTTTGTCAATATGTTGATTTATCTCTGATATAATTAATCTATCAATTATTTTACAACATTCTTTTATTCTTTGAAATATATATAAGCAAGATGGGTCAAGATTATCTTCTATACCTTCATCGGCAATTTTAGATAGGTCCTTTGCCTTTGATAGAACCTCTATTAAAAGATAGTTCGTTTTGCTTGATCTGTCTATGAGTAAAGAGATATTATCTGGGATTTTCTCAAACTGTTCTTTTGGTGCTCCACATTTGGGACAGATTTCTGGAGGGTTATCACCACTGTGTATGTAAAAACAAACCTTACATTTAAACTTTGCCATAGTGATAAATTATCTCATGTAATACGTAGAAGCTCTTTCACTGTTGTAATTAACTGATTTGTCTGAACAGGCTTTGTTAAATAAGCGTTTGCGCCAAGCGTTAGCCCTCTTTTTTTATCTTCCTCAGCTCCTTCAGTTGTAACAATTATAATAGGCATGTCTTTATATTTTTGATCTTGTCTTACAAGACTTACAAGCTTAAGACCATCCATAATAGGCATATTTATGTCAGCAATTAACAGATCAAATTTTTGAGAAGAGAGTTTTTTTAGACCATCAACACCATCTCCTGCCTCAACAACGTTTACATCTTTCAGTCTTTTTAAAGCAAAAACTATTAGCTGTCTCATTGTAGGTGAGTCCTCAACAACTAATATGTTTATCAACGCCATTTTAGTCTCCTTTTATTTTGTCAGAAGCTCAATGAAGCCCTGAATAGTTGATAATTTCCTTTCTGATTCTGTATAGAGCTTAGAACTAAAAATCGCTGTAGCTGCGTGGCCTGCCAACAAAGTAAACAATTCGTAATCAAGATCTGTAAACTGCTCTTTTTGCATTAAAAGTTTATAAATTGCAATTACCCCTATTGTATGTTCTTTTATCTTAAGAGGTATACAGGCAATAGGTGCCTCTTCGTTAAAACCATCATAGAAGGGGATTATCTCACTGAAATAATTCTCTCCTGTTTTCGCACTTCTTCCAACTATGCCTTTGCCAAGTTTAAGATTATTTGTTTTTTCAATCTCTATTCCTTCTGTTGCGATGGGAGAAAGCTCGTTACTTTTTTCGTCAAGAAGATATAAAACAAAAACCTCTGCACCAATAAGATTAATAACTATTTCCATAATAATCTGTACGACTTCTTTGAAATTAAGGGTTGAGTGAAGCTGAAAGCTTGCTACATAAAGATTGGCAAGGTTATTATTCTCACTTTCTAGATCCACATACTTCTGAGCAAAGTTTTTATTTTCAGTTTCAAGCTCTAATATCCTATCTTTATATTGGGAAACAAGTGCTTTTAACTCGTTTATCTGTTTTAAACACTCATTGTGTGAAGATTGTTTTACCTCTTTATTTATTCTTTCAAGCTCCTCTGTAAGTTTTTTTATCTCAAACTTAAATTTTGCGTTTTCATTTATAAGCTCTTTTGCTTGTTCAACAGCCTTTTTTAAATTATAAAAAAAATCTTCTCCTAATTCTTTTACCATCTTTTTATCCTTTTTTAGGTATGATAATACATAAAAAATGTCTTTTCAATCTATAATACCTACTTCCTTAATTATATGCAACGGGATATCCCACAAGGGGATAATCTTATCTGCTATACCTGCTTTTATAACTTCTTGTGGCATACCAAATATAACGGCACTATCATGAGACTCAGCCCATATTTTTGCTCCGTTTTCCTTTAATTTAATGGCACCATTTTTACCATCAGAGCCCATACCAGTTAATACTATGGCTATGCATCTTTTAGAATAAGGAAGAAGTGAATCAAAAAGCACGTTTACCGAGGGGACATAAATATCTTTATTTTTTTTCTCAACAATCTCAGTTAAAAGATCGCCGTTTTTCTCTTTAACTCTTAAATGACGACCACCTGGTGCGATATATACATGTCCTGGTAGAATTATCTCTTCTTGATTTGCCTCTGATACGTTAAGATTGCAGTTTTTATTGAGCCTTTCTGCAAAGACTTTTGTAAAACCTTCGGGCATGTGTTGTGCTATCAATATAGCTGCATTTAGATTACCTTGAATATTTGTTAATATTCTTGTTATAGCCTGGGGACCGCCTGTAGAAGAGCCTATGGCAATTATCTTGAAATTATTTTTAGAAGTGGCAACTTTTTTTATAATTTTTTCTGGTTTTTTTAGCTGAATATTACTTATTAGGGCGGCTCTTATTTTAAAAAGTAAATCTTTTTTAATATCCAGTAATTGATAGGATGCGCTTTGTGTGGGTTTAGTAACGAAGTCAATGGCTCCCATCTCAAGGGCTTTAAAAACCGTATCGGATGAATGTAGACTTGTAACAACAATTGTTGGTATTGGTTGTTGAGCCATCATAAATCTTAAAAAACTAAAACCATCCATCTCAGGCATCTCTAAATCTAAAGTTATTAAATCAGGTTTTAAGGTTAGGGCTTTTTTAAGACCTTCTGCGCCATTAGAAGCAGTATCAATTACTTGAAACTCTGGATCTTCCTCAATCATTTGTTTGAGGATTTTTCTTGTAAAAGGAGAGTCATCAATAATTAATATCTTTTTCATATCATAAATTATATCAAGGTTTTTGATAAACTAAATCATTTTTCAGATGTCTCAAGATAAAAGCTGTCGACAAATTAATTAAAGATTCTGCATGACCCAATAAAAGAAAACCACCACTTGTAAGCTTATGATAAAAATTTTCAATCACTGTCTTTCTTGATTCTGTATCGAAATATATTAAAACATTTCTACAAAAAATTATATCCATTGGTGGCAACATTGAAATCTGTCTTTTATCAAGTAAGTTTAAATGTCCAAAACTAACCAATCTCTTAATCTCATCCTTTATCTTATATTTTTTATCTTCCGTAATGGTAAAAAAAATATTTTTGTAGTCATCTTTCTCGCCTCTAAAGGAGTTATTTCCATAAACACCCTCTCTGGCAATTTTTATACATCTTTGGCTAATATCACTTGCAAAAATATTAACTTTATAATTTTCTATAATATTTTTTTTACTATATAATATCATTGCTATTGTATATGGTTCTTCTCCAGTGGAACAGCCTGCAGACCAGATTCTTAAAGTCTTTGAATCCCCTTTTTTTGATAATATTTCTGGCAATATCTCATCAGAAAAGGCTTTAAGCTGATACTCTTCCCTAAAAAAATAAGTTTCATTGGTTGTTAAGACATCGTATATGAAAAGAAGCTCTTCATCCCGTCTTTTGTCGAATTTTAGGTAGAATAGGTATTCTTTAAAAGATTCTATTTTAAGATCAACCAGCCTTGTGGAGAGTCTTTTTTCAAGAATATATTTAGAGTTTTCGTCGAAAAACAAGCCACATTTGTCTCTTATGAAGTTGCGGAGACTTTCAAACTCTTCGACATTAAGTTGAGGCCCTCCAGAGATATTCCACATCAATAAGTTTCCTCCAGAAGATAGGAAAACTCATCATCAAACCCCTTCAACCCTTTATCCTCTTTTAGTCTTGTTATGACTTGCTGAGCACTTTTTTTATCTCCCCTCTCAAGAAGAGATAAAATAAGCTCTCTATAAATATCATAATCATCAAAATCTTTTGCTGCAGCGAGCATCTTTTCTATATCAAAGGACATACCTTCTCTTAATAGCTCGATTAAATAAAGATAGACAATAGGGGATATATTGCTAAAGATAATATCTTCAACCTTCTTTAATAAGTTTTTGGAGATGTTAAAGATACTTTTTATAGTGGCTTTTTTAATGTTGTTACTCTCATCATAAAGAAAGGGTATTAATAGTTCAGCCATCTCTTCTTGTTCTATAATGTAACCAGCACATAGTATTGCTTCGTATCTGACTTCTTCATTTTCATCTGTCAAAAGCAACAGTATATCATTTATAAAATCTTTCAACCTAAACTCTGCTACAAGTTTAATTGCCCTCGCTCTTACCTCGGGATCTTTATCTCTTAAGGATTTTAAAATAATTTTTTCATTAAAATATCCTACTTTTCCAAGAAGAGAGAGAATTGATATGATTTTATCTTTATCTCCAGATTCTAGAATACTCATTACCATTTCTTGAGGAAAGTTATCTTTGTTAATTTTTTTTGCCAGAGACTTTACAGCCTCTTCCCTGACATCTCGATATTTGTCTTCCAGTAATTTAAATAAACAGGCCTCTACGTTATTGGACTCTAACCTTCCTAAGGAGAAAGCTACAGCTTGTCTCGTATGTCCATAGGTAGAGTTGCAGAGCTCCTTGAGGATAGAAATACCTTCTTCTATATGAAACAATCCTATAAGGTAGGTAAGATAAGCCTGCTTTTTATCAGTATAATTTTTAATGGCTTTAAGTAATAGCTCTTTATTATTAAAGCTGGCAAGCTCTCCAAGGGAAGCAAAAAATTCTAATGCTTCATCACCTGCTTTCTCAAGAAACTCATAAAAAAATCTTTCGTCCTTAGATATAAATGTTAGCAAAGCAAATATTTGTTCATCCTCTCTCTTGTCACTAAGAAATTTGTTAAAGCTTTGGTTATAAATGATATAAGGTCCTAATGTATTTTTTAATTCTGCTAACCTTTGTGCTTTAATTTTAAAGATTCTATGTAGAGCCCTACTTGCATGCTCTTGAACAAAGAAAGACTTGTCAGAAAAGGCCTTTAATAGAAGATCTGTTGCAGTTTTATAATCAAAAAAGGTGATAATATCAAGGATGGGTTTTCTAAGCTGATTTACCTCCCAGAGAGGGATAATCTTATCGGCATCAAAAGGCTTGCCTATTTGAGAGAGAGCTTCTATTATGACAAAGGATAGCCATTCATTTTTTTTATCCAGCTTTTTTAGAAGAGGCTCAATGGATTTCTCGTTTTTTAATTTGCCTAAATTCTCACAGGCAGAGATAACCACATTCTCATCTTCATCCTCAAGGGCTGATATTAAAAAATCAGCATAAACCGAAATTTGCATGTCTCCGATAATATCAAGTATAAATTTTCTTACATCTCTATCAGCTGTTTTAAAGCGAGATATGAGCTTATTTACAGTTTTCTCACCGATCTTAGTAAGAGCTTCTTGACAGGCATTTCTGAGTCCAGCGTTTTCCTCTGATGATAAACCATTAATGAGTATGTCTATAACCTCTTCTTCTGGATGTTCTATTACTAATGAGACGGCATCTTTTCTAACTCTCCAACTCTCATCGGATAGACAATCAAAAATAAATTTTTTATTTTCTTCGGAAAGAGAAAAATTTAAGTTTAATTCATGTATTCTTTTCCTAAGGAGCTCTTCTCTTTCAATATTAGCATCCATTTAACTATCCTTTTTAAGAAGTTCTTCAAAGGCGCTATAAATGTATTTATCAGCTTTATCTGCCAGCTCTGGAACTCTTGATTTAAAATGATTTATCCCATCAGTGACATCTAAATTTAATAGCTCCATATAGTTTTCTAAGGTAATTTTTTTTATTATATCTTGATTGTAAAGGGCTATATCGGAAACAATTAGTCTTGCCAACCTTTTTGCCTTTTCTTCTAAATTATCAATTTTAGAAATGTAGTTATTTTCAGCGTGTTTTATAGTCTCTCTCTCTTTATCAATAATATTCCTGATATTTGTATCTTCAAGAAGTATCTCTCTATTGTCTTTTAGGGCTGTTTGGGGAATTTCTTTTTTAATATCCGTTACTAAATAATCTTTTTTTATTGATCTTGATGTTAAGGCGAGAATCTTTGTAATTAGCTCATCAGGTATATGGTGTTTTTCGATGTAATCATCGGCACCATATAAGTTTTGAGGTTTCCTCTTATATCTGGTTCTGTCGTAAATAGAGGCTACCAGTATAATTTTTGTGTTTTTTGTGTTAGGGTTATTCTTAATCTTTTCACAGAGCTCAAAACCAAACATACCAGGTAAGGCTACATCTATTATTGCAACTTCTGGTGTCTCCTTTTCAATTATACTATAAGCAGATGTGCCATTGTCTGTGGTTATTATCTTAAAACTCATCTTCTCCATTAGTTTTTTTATAATATTTATGACTCTGAAGTCGTCATGGGCAACAAGTACCGTTATTTCTTCTTTTTTACCTTCATCTTTAAGTTTCATAGAAAAAATATAGCTACATTTCTTACATCTTACAGAGAACTCCTTTTTTGATGAATCTGAGATGTTTAGCTTGTATTTTGTCTTACAGTTAGGACAGGAGATTATCAAGACAAATTCCTTTTATCGATCTCTTTTATAAGGTTTACATCAGTAAAGATCTTTTTTAAGTCAAGAATAAGTACAATTTTATTATTTAAATAAAAGCCACCGGAAAAAAAATTTGAGTTCATATTAGTAATAAGATTGGGAGTAGGTATTATATCCTTTTCTTCAACAGATATTATATCTTCTGCATCATCAACAGAGATACCAACAACCCTCTTTAAAAAAGACAGGACAATAATCTTTTTTTTCTTGTCGGCATTTTCTTCAGGTAAAAGCAAGATTTTTTTTATGTCAATTATTGGTAAAAAGAACCCCCTTAAATGAATTAAGCCAGTAATATACAAAGGCATATTTGGGACAGGGCTTGGCTTGGTATAGGGTAATACCTCTCTAATATCTTTTAGCCTTAGAGCAAAAAACTCCCCATTTAAGTTGATAGTTAAGAACTTATCCATTTTAAAAGCTCATAATCTTTTCTATATCTAAAATTCTCAATGTTTTATTATCAATTATGGCTATACCTTTAATAAACTCTTTTTTAGCACCTTGAATATTTATTGGAGTTGACTCTATAGTTTTTGATGATATTTTCCTGATTGAAGAGATCTCATCGACGCAGATTCCCACCTTATCATTGTTAAAATTTACGATAATGAATCTTGGTTTAATTGATATGGTGGTATCTTTTATGTCAAGGAGTTTTTTTATATCAAAAAGGGGTAAAACCTCACCTCTTATTGAGAATACACCAAGAATAAAGTCTGGAGATTTAGGCACTTCTGTGATCTCTATAGGTTTAATTATCTCATTAGCAATGGCTACCTCTAAACAATACTCTTCTTCACCTAATTTGAAGCAGATGTATTCTACCGTATCTTCATCTGTCCTCTTGGCCAGTTTTTTATATAGTAGATCTTCATCTACAAAATTAATTACCGGCTCTCTAAGATCTTTTACTTCTGGCTCTGGCATTACAGGAAGCTGCTGCTTTATCTCCTCCTCTGCCATGTTTGTCAAAACAGGGGGTTCTTTTTCGTCAACCCTTTTTTTCTTTGCCTTTTTTCTTATCTCTGCTATGTCCATAACTTTCTCTTTGCAAAATTTTAAATAAAAAAGATATTTATAAGGTTATTCCCAATACATAAGTTCCTTTCCGGCTTCTTCAACTATTTGCTTATCAATATACTTTTTTTCTTTTTGAAATGCAATTAGTAAAGAGTTTTGCGCAATATGATTTATAATTCTTGGAATACCCTTCGATATATTATAGATAGCAGTGATAGCTGATTCCTCAAAGGGGTTATATTTACCTCCTGCTACTTTAAATCTATGTAAAAGATATTCACTTGTCTCTATCTTATCAAGGGGGCCTATATTATAAAAAAAACCAACTCTTTGTCTAAAGGCCTCCCAGTTACCCTTTTTCATCTTGTTTAGAAGTTCTGGTTGGCCTAATAGTATAATACTAACAAGATTTTCGTCGTCTAACTGAAAATTTGTTATAAGCCTAATCTCTTCAAAGACGTCTTTGGAGCTTATAAGTTGTGCCTCATCAATAATAATTAACGGAGTTTTACCATCTTCATAAAACTTATAAAGTATCTCGTAAATCTGTTCAAGCAGGTCTTTTTTATAATGTTTTGGCTCTTTTTTTGAAAACCCCTTAACAATGGTTCTTAAAAAATTTGCCGGTGTTCCACGGGGATTTATAATTACGTAGGGTACAAAGGTGTCATCTAAGGAATCGAGAAGTTTTCTTGAAAGAGTTGTCTTGCCACAACCTATCTCGCCCGTAATGATTATGATTTCCTTTTCTTCGGCACCATATAACATTCTTGCCAGAGCCTCTTTGTGTTTTTTACTTAAATAAATAAACTCTGGATCAGGGGTTTTTGAGAAGGGCTTCTTTCTTAATCCAAAAAACTCATACATATTTTAAACCTTCGCAACCTCTTCAAGTATGCCTGGTGGGTCAAGGACAAGAATTGTTTTCCCGTATCCAATCTGCGTTGCTCCTGCAATACCTCTTACTCGTATAAACTTACCTACATTCTTTATAACAATATCTCCTTGCCCTATTATCTCTTGAGATATAATACCAATCTTTCTCTCGCCAGCCCTAATTACTACAAGATATCTGATCTTCTCTGGCCTATTATCAAAGGAGAAAATCTCTTCCAGATAAACAATGGGCAAGGCTGTATTTCTTAAGTTTACCGTGTCTTCTCCAGAAATTTTCATTATATCAAATGGTTTTATCTCAACAACCTCTTCTACAAAACTTAAAGGTACTGCAAAGATCTTTTTTGAAGATTTTATAATTATTGCTTGAACAATTATCAGAGTAAGAGGAAGTGTTAATATAAAAGAGGTACCCAAGCCTTTTTGAGTTTTAATCTCAACGGTTCCTCTTAATTTAGATATATTACTTTTTACAACATCGAGTCCAACTCCTCTACCAGAAAGCTCACTTGCTGTCTCTTTTGTGCTAAAGCCAGGGTGGAATATAAATTGAAGAAGATAATCTTCCGAAACATCTTGATCTGCCGTGATTTTCCCAGCATCTATGAGTTTTTTTCTTATTTTTTCAATATCTATGCCTCTGCCATCATCTCTAACTTCTATATACACATTATTTCCCTTCTGGTAGGCTAAAAGGTCAATCTGACCGTATTCTGGCTTACCTTTAGCATTCCTCTCTCCCTTAGTCTCTATCCCGTGGTCTATAGAGTTTCTTATTATATGCAATAAGGGGTCACCTAACTCTTCTACAATAAACTTATCTAACTCTGTATCTCCACCCTTTATTGTAATTTTTACTTCTTTACCAATCTCATGAGAAATTTTTCTTAGATTTCTTTCTAATTTTTCAAAGAGCTGATTTAAAGGCACCATCCTTACAGACATTACTGTTTCTTGAAGCTCATTAATCTTTTTCTCTAAGGAGTTTACTGTTTTTGAAAGACTAAGAGCTAACTCACCATTATGTATAAGAGGTTTTATTATCTCAATGCTTCTGATAAGCTCAGATTTTTGTGTTACAATCTCGCCTACTATATTCATAAGATAATCAAGTTTTGATATATCAACTCTTATAGTATTGCTTATACTTTTTAGATCCGAAGAGCTATCAGAAAGTATATCTTTTTCTTTTCTATCAATGCTTTTATTGTAGTTCCCTATTTTTTCAATAGTATAGTTATATTTATTTTTTGTAGGCAGATTATCTGGACTTTCTTCGGTAGCATAAATAATACAAAAGATTATATTTCCTGGTGTTTCAGAAGGTTTTGGGAGGGTACTTATAACCTCTCCTTTCTGTTTAAGGATATTAGTAATTTCTGTAAGTCTCTCGTCGAACTCGTCTATATTGAAATGAAATTGTAAAGAATATATATTCTTGCCTTTCTTAATATTTTCATAGAGCCTGTGTTCTTCATACTCTGTGAGAACATTTTTCAAATTATCTAAAGACTGAGTTATTGTCTCCTCTTTTTGTGGTGCAGAAGTGAAAGATGCGTTTATACTATCTATGAAATCATTTATAGGATAGTCATCATCTTCCTTCTCAGATATTTTTTTAATTATATTTAAAATGATATCCTTACCCTTAAGTATTAGCTCAATTGTTTCATTTGATAGGGAGATTTTTTCTAACCTAACTTTGTCAAGAAAGCTTTCTAACTCATGGGCAAGACGAGATAGATTTGAATAACCAAACATACCAGATATACCTTTTAGAGAATGAAAATCTCTAAATATAGAGTTGATTAAATCAGGAGATTCCCCGCCAGAGCCTATAATATCTGAAAGCTCAAAAACCTTTTTCTCTATATTTTCTGTAAGCTCTTCTGCCTCAGCTATAAATTCTTTATAAGACTTATTTTCTTTCATATTCATACCTTAATAAGTTTTTTTACTGCCCCTATTATATCTGATGAGGTGAATGGCTTGGTTAGATACATATTGGCACCAAGTGTTAATGCCCTCTTTAGGTCCTCTTCCTTTGTCTCAGTTGATATCATTAAAACAGGTATATCCTTATAATAATCTGATTTTTTTATAAAATTCAATAGTTCTAATCCATTTATGTCAGGCATATTTATATCAGATATAACAAGATTAAAATTACCTTTTGGAAGCTCCTTTAATGCTTCAAAGCCCGTTTTAGCTTCAAAAAAATCTATATCTCCTAACTCTTGTAAGCTTGCCATTATAAAGGCTCTCATGGCGCTTGAGTCATCAACAATTAGTATTCTTATAGCAGACATGGCTTGTCCTCCTGTTAAACAGCCTTTTTCTCAAGCAGAATTCTCTCCATTGTAATACCAGCCTGAGTTAGAAATATCTCTAAAGCGTCTGTATCTTCAATGGATTTTTTATGGGGCAAGTTATCACCATAAAAGAGGATAACTGGTTTACCTCCTGCTGTAACAACAGAGATAAAAACCTCTGTTGGAAAATCTCCCCCAAGTTTTTTGTATAGCTCAATAAAAAAATCTTCATTTTCTGGTTTACCTTTATAAGGTAATTTAAGGTCAACAACCTCTTTAATTTTTTCTTTTATGTCAAAAACCAGAGATTTAACTACTTTCTGCGGTGTTTCTATAAATCTTTCTAATCCAAACTGACCAAGGCCATGGAGTCTGTTGTTTTTTATTGCAAAAACTATCCCCCTTGGCATTATCTCGCTGGCTAATCTAAGCAACATAAGAATTACATCATTACCTGAATTTGCTTGAGTTAGCTCAAGCATCATAGATTTGAGTATAGTAAGCCCGGGAGTTGTAATCAAGTTTTTCTCTTCTTCTTTAATATCAAACTCCTTCTTTATCTCCTTGTCCCAAGCATCAATAATTAATGGCTTATTAAATTCATCTCTATAGAGCTCTTCTATGGTCTTCATTATTGTTTTTACGTAAAAATCAAGCTCCGATTTAACGTTATTTTTGTTTATCTGGGATCTCTTAGGCTTTTTAACTAAAGGGATCTTAAGTCTCTCTAACTCGTCTTCAGCCTCTTTAATAGAATAATCGGATACAACAAGATACTTTAAATCCTCTTTGTTTCCCAAAGTTTTTATAATTTCGAGCCCCCCTAATATACCTGAATTATCAGTCTTGGGTAGTATTAAAGAAGTGATTAAAAGCTTAGGAAAACTATTTTGTGAGCCGATCAGTTTAAAAGCTGATTCTATGGTTTCGCAGGAATAACATTCAAATCCCTCTTCTTCAAGAAGTTTTTTAACACCAATCCTGAAAGGAGAGAAATCATCTACGTAAATTATTTTTGGCTTAACCTGAGTTTTTTCTTCAATAGGGGGGATTTCCTGAGCAAGCTCTTCTTCTGCTGCGAAAGAAGAATAACATTCTTGTGGTGTTATACCCTCTTTCTTGCACTCATCAAGAATCCTTGAGCCTTCCATAGCTAAAAACTGAGGATTTAGGCCTCTACTTTGTGTTAAATCGTATTGGAGAAGATCAAGCTTGATAGTCTCGCTCTCAATCTCATCGGTTAACTCAAAACGAAACTCACCTTCTGTCCAATAAAAAAGGCTAAAAACAGTCTTTTCTATAAGCTCAGTAACACACTCTTCTATTTTTTCTTTTGGGATCTTAAAATCGTTGATAAGAATGGTGCCTAATTTCTCTCTATAGTTAAAATCTCGTTGTCTTTCCAATGCTTTTTTAATGACCTCACTAGTAACAACCCCCTTTCTTATAAGAAGCTCTCCTAAGTTAACCCTATAGGCATCAGAGAAGGCTTTAATAACCTTTCCTTTGTAAAAATAGATCTTACCAACTCTGTTATTACTTTTAATATGAAGGATCCCAGATTTACCACTTAAGGCTACTATTTGTAGTATCTCACCTAAACCTAAATCTTCAAGTCTTCCAACAAGGCTCATAAAAAGAATTATATCTTTTAAAAAAGTTTTTTAAAACAATTTATTTAAAATTTCCTTGAAATCATAATACCTTTTTAGGTAAGCAAGATTCTATAAAAGATTATAAGGGTCAATATCAAAAATAAGCTTAATATCTGTAGGTAATTTTATCTTTCTTTTTATGTTTTCTATAATGACAATTAAGTTTTTTGGCTTTTCTGATTTTACATAAATCTGGTATCTGTACTCACCCTTTTCTCTGTATATAGGTGCTTCCATAGGTGGATAGAGGGTTAATCCTTTATCTTTATGCCTTTGAAGCTCAAAAAAAACTTTGGAAGCAAGGTCTTTTGCCTTATCTTGGTCTTTACCAGAAACTTTGACTAATAGCAACCTTGTAAAAGGTGGAAAATTAGCCAATCTTCTTGACTCTATCTCGTAATTATAAAAGCTTTCGTAGTCATCACTTATTGCAAATTTCAAGAATTGTGAATCAGGATTTGTAGTTTGTATTAAAACCCTACCTTTTATCTCTCTTCCAGCTCTACCCATAACTTGAGTGATTAACTGATATACCCGCTCTTGGGAACGAAAATCTGGTATATTTAGTCCTTGCTCACCAAGAATTATACCTACAAGCGTTAGTTTAGGTAGATGGATGCCCTTTGTTATAATTTGAGTTCCCACAATTATCTTATAGTCTCCATCAATAAGAGCTTTTAGGTGCTTTCTAAAAAAATCTTTTTTTTCAGTACTATCTCTATCAATAGTAAGGACCATTGTTGATGGAAATAAGTCTTTTATCATCTCTGTCAATCTTTCTGTGCCAGCTCCAAAAAAGCTAAGCTCCTTATTACCACAAGAGGGACAGTCCTTAACAAGTTTAATAGAACTCCTACAATGATGACAGATAAGAAGATTTTTTGATTTATGCCATGTTAAAGGTACTGTACAGTTTCTGCATTCAATAAAATTTTTGCAGTTATTACAGTAAACATAAGGGATATAGCCTCTTCTATTTATAAAAAGCAAGGTTTGTTCGCCTTTTTGTAAATTTTTTTCGATCTCATCTATAAGTCTTTTTGAAAAGAAAGGATTAACCATAGGGGATATTTTTGTGTCAACAATTATTATCTCCTTTTTTTCTTGGAAAAGTCTTTTTTCTAAATTTAGAAGAATAATTTGACCTTCTTTCACCTTATGGTAGGTCTCAATAGAGGGAGTTGCAGAAGAAAGTATTAAAGGGGCTTTATATATCTTTGACAAAACAAAGGATAGGTCTCTGCTATTGTAAGGAAGGGATGTGTCGCTTTTATAGGAGAGATCCTGCTCTTCATCAATCACTATTAAGCCTAAATCCTTTAAAGGAACAAAGACGGAAGATCGTGTACCAATTAAAAAACATCTGTTATCTCTTGCTCTATTAAGGACATATCTTCTCTCAGCATTAGAAAGACTACTATGCCATACTAAAATATCATCTTTATTAAAGATTGATAAAGCCCTTTTATAAATATGAGGGGCAAGGGCTATCTCAGGGATCATAAAAAGAACACTTTTTTCTTTTTCGAAAAACACCTTTGCCAATAAAAGCAAAAGAGCTGTTTTACCAGTAGCCGTCTTTCCAGAGAGAAGAAAGTATTTTGAATGATTTATTGACTCTTTAATGGTAGTAATAATTTTTACTTGTTCATCATTAGGGGCTATTTTTGAGGTCTCTTCATCTTCAAGATAAGAAAAAGATTTAATTTTTGCTGAGCCAAAGAATACCTTTTGTTCCTTTTTAAAAATTTGTGATTCTTCTGAGGTCTCTAAGGTTTCTTTTATTTTATAAAAACCTAATTTGGGGAAGGCATTAGTAAGGACCTTAGATAAAGACGAAAGATAATAATGGCTGACAAACTGATAAAAAGATAGCATCTTCTCATCAAAGAAGGGAGGATAAGGCGAGATATCAACTATCTCTCCTACTTTTTCCTCCTTTATAGATGTTGGGTTTGTTTTATGTATTTTAATAACAAAGGCAGGATAAACATTATTTTTTACTTTTACAAAAATAAGCATACCAGTGGAGATATTTTTGTTCTCTGGCATCTTATAAATAAGATTTTTAGAGATATTTGAAAGGACTGAAACTTCTATATACATAAAGAACTATTTATTCTACAAGTTTTTAAAAAAATAGGGTAGAAAGACAAATCCATTCTACCCTATTTGCTTATTTTACAATAGCTTTTTTATAAAAAAGTTTTTACCACTTCTCTCGCCACAAAACGAAACCACTTTTTGCTCTGGCAGCCGTTTGAAACTCCACATTCATAATAGCACCAGTACTTTGTTGTACGTAAGCCCTTCCTCCTTTTTGTCGACCCATATGTATACTAATACTTGATGGTGTACCAGTACCCATTGCTGTTCTCTTAAATATAGTGCTATCTGCGGTGTTGTAACCTATTACAGGTTTTATATAGGCAGTACCTGTTAAAGAGTATAAAGCATACATATAGCCAAAACCACCAGCAGAACAGATATCAGCCGTTGGTAAGTATGTAGTAAAAAGCACGATATCTCCAATAAGTGCTGGTTTGGCAACCCCTCTTTCTCCTGAAGTCTCTAATGTCATCATCCATCCATTTCTTTGAGCAATGGCCGATTTTAATGAGTTCCAATTGGTTGGAGTACCAGCAACTGAGCCAGTTCCAGAGACGGTCCCATCTATCTTAACTACAACAGAGGTAACATCTACAAGATTGCTTTCTCTCAAGGTAGTGGTACAAGTTGAGATAAAGTTTCCATTAAAACAGGGGTCTTTAAAGCCATATAATTTTTGTTTATTGTCAGCACTTGTATAAATTGTCTTATCAATAGTATGTAAAAATCTACCAGAAGATATATATATCCACAAATCTCTATCTCTTACTGAGACAGCTGGTGCGTTTACTAATGGTCTATAACCAGCTGATTCAAATACAGTTCTTATAGGCCATTGGGCAGGATCATCGTTATTTAATAGCAATCTTACTACATAACCTCTCTGAGTTGAGACATATAGGCCCTGAACAACCCCAGCATAGACAACATCAGATTCAAAGCCCTTTGTAGAATCTACAATTAAATCAACATCAAGTGAGACAGGGTTTCCGATGAAAGAACCAGATATATTTGTATCTTTTATCCAATAATTTGTATTTAATTGCCAGCTTGTTTTATTATCTATGTCTACTATAAAAAACTTTGCTGTTTGATTACTTTTAGCTCTGTAGCCATTATTATCATGATACAGCACGTCCGTAAAACTATGATTTGGACCTGATCCAAATATGGCATACCATTTAGTACCTTTTTTGACTACCGCTGGATATCCTAAGGTCATACCTAAATTTGGATGAGAAAACTCCCATAGTATTTGTGGACTTGTAGGATTTGTTATATCTAAAGCAAAATAGGATGGATAAATTGTTTCTCCACCTGCTGAGATAGGTCCGCCACCTAACCTCATCCCCCCAATAAGAACCGTTGCCCACTGTTTTGATCCACCCTTTGTAATCTCTACATCTACAACCTTAACTTTAAGGTCAATACCATAAACATGCTTATATGCCTTTTTGGTTTGCCATTCTATGTGAGGTAAGAAAGAGCGTGGGATAAAAGCCCAGAGCTCTTTGCCCATATCATTGTCTGGGTCTGTAAAATAACCAGAGGTGCCAGTGCCATCATCGCCTTGGTTAAAATTTCCTGCCGAGAAGGCATGAAGTAGCCCATCATTAGAACCTACGTATATAACGGCCTTTCTGTTTTTGTAGGTGTTGTAAAAATTAAAATAGGATTTATCACCATAAATTAGATCATAGTTTTCTGATGGTGCAGAGACAACAGTAGGAGTTGAGTAAACAATATCAGCAAGCTTCCATACGCGGGTTGAACCATCTATTGTTACTTTCCTTTCTCTATAGTTTTTATCTGATAAATCCTCACCTCTTACAAAGTTTATAAAGTCCTGTGCTTCCTCGAGAGTGTCAGTTCTAAGTAGTGTTTGTAATGTAGCTGCATTAGAGGGGGCAAAGCTAACTCTACCAGATTCAGTCCCGTTTATAGTTGTAAAAATATTTCTGTCGCTGGGATGAGTATTAGCTAATATCTTTCCGGCCTCCCAAAGGGTTGGTACCTCCGAAAGAGGTAATGTTTGATAGGGCGTTGTAGTGTCAGGCTTTCCGTCTCCGTTTGCATCTTTAAAGCATTGGGCAACAGTATCACCTGTAGCGCTATCAAAGGAAAGCTGAATTATATCGTCTTGTAAAAGCTTTAGCTTTTTATCTCTGTCCGTATCAGCTCTTATGTTACCATAGGGGTCTATAAATAAAGCTTGAAGGTAACCAAGCCATGAAACAGAATGGGTTGCTTCAAAGTGAATAGGTCTAAAAAATGCTTGGAAGAGAGCACCTTCACCTTCAGCAGAGGTTGCAAGAACAGAAACAGCTGTTCCTGATGTTGCACGTTGTAAGATCTCTGAAACGGCCTCTTTTATCTGATCTCCCAGATCATAAACACTACCACCTGGCTCAAAATAGGTATCAGGAATAAAAGGCTTATATCTATTGTTTGGTTCGAAATCAATATTTCTATTTGCTCTTCTCTTGCTATTATATTCTCCATCCTCGGGCTGTTTGTTTGAGTTTTTATCTGTAAAGCCTCCAAAATCTGCTATTGCCTTTAGATTTTGTCTGAAATCATCTACCCCTGATACAGAGACAGTATAAAAATTAATATTTTGTACATTTTGAATATCAGGTCTAATATCATTCGTATGGGGATCTCTAACAAGCTCTTCCAGCTGAACTTTAGTGCCGTCATCTGTCTTTCCACTGCCCACCAAAAGGATAAAATTTTTTCTACACCACTGACTGTTTAATAAAGGATCTGCACATCCTATGGAGCTAAGTACTGATGAGTTGCCACTATAATATTTAATTGCCCTATCAAGTGTAGTATAAAGGGGAGAGTTAGTAGTTAGTGTTGATTCTCTAACTGCTTTTATGAAGTCTCTAGGAGAGAGAGTTGTTGTATTTATGCAAGCTCTATTGGCACCTTGTCCTATTATACCATTATGGTTCATAAATCCAGGTATTGGGACATCGGTTTTCCAAGTGGGATTTGCGGTATCATAATCATTCATATATAGTTCCTGTACGACACCCCAGGGGTTATAGGGATAATATACCCTTACGCTAAAAGGACCTGCAGTACCTGTAGGAATGATAGAAAAACTCACTTGTTTACTTGTCCTAAGAACTCCTCCAACTCTATTTTGTACTACCACATTGTAGGTACCTGATGATAATGATGGGACGGTAACTACGATGGTAGTATTATTCCAAGATACTACATTTGCCTCAGCTGTCCCAAAGAATACTTTATCATCAGCCGTATCTTTATTACCAAAATTATTGCCATATATAGTAATTGACTCTCCTACTGATCCAGAGCTAGGATTAATTGAATAAATTATTGGGTTCGCTGTAGCTTGTATAACTTCAAATGGGAGACCATTACTAACGTCATTAGTACTATTTCTCCACTTTATATTATAATTTCCTAAAGCTAAAGTTGATGGAACTAAAAATGTAACCTCAGTTCCTGTAGCATTTGGTGTAGCTATTATAGTTGTAATAACAGCAGGAGGTGTAGCTGTATTTTCTATGATTATTGTTCCAGGGGCAGTTCCTAAATTAGTACCAGACGCAGTAATAGATGTTCCCACAGGTGCTTTATTGGGAAGAATAGTTCCCAAAACGGGCATTGCCCTAACTGTAAAGGTTCCACTGCCAGCATCTACATCATTACTCCCCTGCTTTTTTAAGACAGTTACAGTATATGTTCCAGGGGTAAGTCCCTCTGGAACAAGAACGGTTACCTGATTTTGGCTCCAGTTTTTATTATCAACTGGAACAGTAACAGTAGTTGCACCCATAGTAAATCTTACTTTGTTTGCACTATTTCCGAAGTCACTTCCTGTTATTACGATTGTTGTGCCAGAAGGGCCAGAAGAGGGAGTAATATTTGATACTGCTGCACTTGCCAGATTAATGTCAAAGATTTTTAAAGAAAAAATATCTTTAATTTTATTTAAGTAATTATTAGCAAAATGTTTACTCTTGTCCTCTTCATTTATTGCATAGGAGACTTTACTATCATTTTGGATTGATGTTACTAATTTTGGAGATGAGGTTACGGTAAACTCCGTATCTTTATTAGTGCCACCACCTTTAACGCTAAAAGTAAAGGTAGTTGAAATATTTGTAACAGGATCAGTCCAAGTACCTGTGCAAGTCCATGTGAGATTGTTTAGGGCAAAGCCAATAGCTTCAGAGTCATTTCCTTGACCAAAATTACTCACAGGTCCGCCAACGGTAACTGTTTTTAAGACATCCCATTTACTCATAAGTGCCCAGTTAAGCAAATTACCTGGTAATGAGTCTGGTGGTCTTGCTACTTGTCCTATTGTACCAGAGGTTGACCATCTAACCTGGCCACCTACACCTGCAGGGTTTCTATACCTATAAAAGGCTCTGTTATTGAAAAAACCTACATACTCATAGTTTTGATTAAAACCTGTCCTGGCTGTATCATCATATAGATTTCCGTTTGCGTCTACAAGCTTACAATAGGCAGGGTATCCCATATACTGACTGTTATCAAAGACAACTAACAAGTTTGGCAATAGCTGATCTTGATTTACCATAAAGGGTGGATAGGCTTGATAGTCCGCGTTTTCAGGTGCTTCAAGTGAGCCAGCTTTAATTATGCTATATTGAAATATGGAGATAAAAAATACTATTAGAATAAAAAATCCGATAATACCTTTTCTTAAATCTTTTATGTTCATAATTAACTACCTCCTCCTACTCCTATAACTTTTCTGTAGACCCCCATAACTCCTGATTTGCTACCTACAGAAGTTTTGCCTACAGCATCGATCTGATAAAAGAGATATATGCCACCGGCTGACATGCCACCACCTAGTCCTTCGTAACCGCTTGCAAACTCACCACTTGTTCCGCCGGCAAACTCTGCTGAACCTACCTTTCTTATATCAATAGTGGCGTTACTATCACCCATTTTAATGGTCATATCTAAGGGGATATCAGAGGCTGCAGGACCCATAAGCTCATCATAGATATTATTATTGTTAAACTCTACTATAGATGAAGGAAACCTTCTTGTAACAACATCTGTAATACCCTTTTCGCTAATTATCATATCAACAACACTCCCAGTCAGGTAAAGACTACCATCAGCTACATAGAAAGCCTTTTTTGCTTGCTCAGCATAGGTGGTCTGTTTAAGACCAGTAGTACTCATATCAAGAAAGGCCATTAGCATAAAGGTCATAACCATCATAAAAATTAATGAAGTAATTAATATACTTCCTCTCTCGTTTCTCATATTAGCTCTCTCTTCTTAAATTTCTTAATGTAACTGTTGTGTTGTATATTACACGTCGATATTTTCTAAAAGTAGTAGGTGGCTGATAATTAAGATCTCCCAGCCTGTATGTACTTGTATCATTAAGAGTCTCATCTTGAACAGACCCTCTAACAAGAAGCCATATATGGATCTGTTTTATCATATTTACAGTTACGGTATAGTTAATACCATTAATATTTATGGTTTCACCTATAAAATTGGCGTTACCATCAACAATACCATCATTGTCTACATCTACACCTAACTGAAACTGCAGGCTCTCTACGTTTTCAAGTATTGGTTGATTACCGTTTGCTTCAAAATTGTTTCTATATAAAGTGCCATTGGGTGCAACATAATACCTTAACTCCTGTATGCCATTAAAAATCACTCCATTTTTATGTGGATAGTCTAAACCGTTACCGTTGGCAAAGGAAATGGTTCTTTTGTCACTGCTTACGTTAGTGATTATTCTAATTTCTGAGTTATCTCTATCACTAATAGTTATGAAATTTCCTGCAGAGAAGCTTGCTTTTTCTCTGTAATTAACTCTAATAGACTCGTCATTTATATCGGTACCTCCTACGGTTGTGCTTATAACTCCAAAAACTCCTTGAAAATTACCTCTTATTCTTATTGCATCAGGTCCTGTAGATGAGTTAATAGTACTAAAAGGTAAAAAACTTGAGGAAGATACACCGCCTCTGAATTTATAATCTTTATCTAATAATCCTGCTCCTGCCATACGAATTTCCCGAGCCATGTAGTCTAATACAGCTCTGGCAGCATTCTCTGTTTCGCCGATATCACTAAATTTGCTATAGGTCTTTGATTGAGAGACGAAAACAGAGGCCAAAGAAGCTAATAATATTGAACCAATTCCAACGACTATGATTAGTTCAATCAAAGAAAACCCCTTTTTTTTGAATAAAGCCATAAATTATCCTCTAATCTGGTAGAATATAAGTATCAAAATCTAAATGGTGACGGTGACCACCATCCATCCAGTATAAACGAACCTTTATTGGATAGGGTCTTATATTTGTAACGTAGATTTCAACCACTCCCTGATTAAATTTTGAGATTAATGATTTGAAATATTCATAATCAGACTTCGCTGGCTCTAAGGCTGGGGCAGGCTGGTTAGTTTTTAAATTACTATAAGACAAAATTGCTGCATCCTCTATAGCGTTAGCATTAATTCTTTCTATCACTTGCTGACCTACCAACTGGATTTGATAGGAAGTTTTACTTCTTGATAGGGTTTTTAGCGATGTAGTTTGCATGGATATCACTGCTAAAATACCTACGGTCAATATTGACATTGCAACTAAGACCTCTATAAGAGAAAAACCTTTATCTTTCAATCCTAACCCTCCCATAGCCAGAGATGATTACTTTTCTTGTTTCTTGGCCATATTTAAATGTAATTGTAGCGTTTGTAGGTAATATTATACCTGTAGGTGGTATACAAACAGTTGTAGGATTAGTTGTAATCTCCATCTCTTCATTGAGTTTTAAGCTTTGTTCCTGTCTCTCCCCAGTTGTATAGCTTCTACTTCTATCACTGTCAACAAACATTTTTATCTCAACGTATTTACCACTTGGGAAGGTTACACATACCTGTTCATTGTATCTTAATGATAAAGACTTTGCTAAGTTTATAAAGGATACAACTTTCTGCATATCTCCCTTAGTTATATAAATCTCTTTATATCTTGAAAAGTTAGGTATAGCTATTGCGGCTAATACCCCTATTATTGCAATTACAATTAATAACTCAACCAAAGTTAACCCCTTTGACATTAATAGACTCCTTGCAAAATTTTTGCCAACCTTTTTTGTTAAAAAGATCATAATGTTATGAATTTTTTGAAACAAAATTCTGCAATTTTTGCACAGAATATGCAAAAAATATTTTTTTTTAAATTTTAATGTGGTAAATTTACCATATGAGAGTTATTCTGTACTCCTTAGCCTTTTTTATGCTTTTTACTGCTCAAATTGGGGTTCCCAAGTTTGAACACAATTTTGGTATAGTTAAGCCAGATGAGATTGTTAACTATACCTTTGAGATAGAAAATAACGATAACCAAGTTTTAGTAGTTGAATCTATTGAAGGGGGATGAGGTGTACAGGTATCGCTACCTTCGGGGAGGGTTGCAAGAAGAGGTGAAAAGATACTAATAAAGGTTGAATATAATCCCTGTAGTAAAGAGAAGTTTGAGAAGTTAATTCTGGTAAGAATAAACAGACCACCCACATTTTTAAGCTTTACTATAAAGGGCGAGGCTACCGAGTAATTTTAGAGAAAAATTAATCTTCTTTAAGATTTAAAAGCTCCTTCATTCAAATTTATACAGTAAAAACAACTATTTTAACCTGTCTTAAAAACATACTTTTACATTTGTTGAAAATGAAATATAATCTATAAACTAATCTAATTTCAGGAGTTTTTTATGAAAAGAGAAGATCTTGAGAAAATTAAAGAGATTCTAATAAACTGGCGAAATGAGATTATTGCCTCTCAACAACAGGCAGTTAAAGAGATCTCTGAAGATAAGGAAGATAGAACATTCTCAGACCCAACAGATAGGGCAAGCTATGAAGAAGATAGAGCTGTTCTATTAAAGATTAAGAATAGGGAATCTAAGTTACTTCTTAAGATTGATGAAACCCTTAAGAGAATCGATTCAGGAGATTATGGAATTTGTGATGAATGTGGAGCAGAGATCCCCCTTGAGAGATTACTTGCAAGACCAGTTACTAATCTGTGTATAGATTGTAAGACTGACCAAGAGGAAAAAGAGACTAAATGAGAAAAACAAAGGTTATTGCCACTGTCTCAGGAAAGCTTACCTACGAAAAGATTAAAGAGATGTCAGATTTTTTTGATTGTGTAAGGATTAATCTATCCCATGGTTCTTTTGAAGACTATGAAAGACTTAGCAATTTTGTTAGACAGATAGAGTTAGAAAAAAAAACATATATCCCCATTCTTTTTGATATCTCTGGTCCTAAAATTAGGGTTACCAATATTGAAACCCCTTTAGAAGTTAAAAAAAAATCTAAATTATTTCTCTCAAAAGATTTTTTAAGTACAGAAAGCCCTTTTATAACTATTAACTTTCCTGAGATCATAGATTATTTGAGTGTTAACGATAGAGTATATATTGACGATGGTAAAATTAGGTTTAAAGTATCTGAGTTTAAAAAGGAAGGCGTTATCCTTGAGGCAATAACAGAGGGGATAATAAGAAAAAACAAGGGGCTTAATTTTCCTGATACTGAACTACCTATGCCATCTCTTACCGAGAAGGACCTAAGAGATCTTGATTATATATCAAAGCTAAATCCAGATTTTGTAGCCCTTTCCTTCGTGAGAAAGAAAGAAGATATATTGAACCTGAAAGAAGAGCTAAAAAAAAGAGATATGGCCCCTTCAATAATAGCAAAAATTGAGAGACCTGAGGTCTTAAAGGTACTTGAAGAGGTTATTGATGTAGTTGATGGTGTTATGGTTGCGAGAGGTGACTTAGGTATAGAGCTTTCTCTTGAAAAGGTCCCTGTTATACAAAAAAAGATTGTAGAGTTATGTAAGAGTAGGGGTAAGTTTTCAATAGTAGCCACACAGATCTTAGAGACAATGGTTGAAAAACCAGAACCAACAAGGGCAGAGGTATCTGATATTGCAAACGCTATTTTTGATGGCTGCGATGCCCTTATGTTGTCAGGAGAGACAGCTTATGGGGAGTATCCTCTTGAATCTTTGCAGGTTATTGACAGGGTAGCTAAAGAAACAGAGAAAAATATTAAAATTAACAAAAGTTTTGATTTAAAGGACTATAATTTTCTTAAAAACGATATCTCTTCAACTATTGCTTTCTCCGCCTATATCTCTGCTGTCACATTAAAGGCTAAAGCCATTATATCTTTTACTGCCTCAGGTCAGACTGCGGCTATATTATCAAAATTTAGATACGACAAGGATGTAGTTGCCGTTAGTTATGACATTAAAACTCTTAGAAAATGTTCACTTTTTTATGGAATAATCCCTCTTTTAATTAAGAAAAGTGAGAGCACCGATGAGCTAATGTATGAGATGGAGAAACTTCTTATTAATATAGGCTTTAAGGATGAAGATTTAATTATAATGACTATTGGTTTGCCTGTTGTAGAAAAGGGAAATACAAATATGCTTAAAGTTCATAAGGTTGGAGGGTACCTACCCTTTAAGGAAAGAGTCATAAAATTTGATAAATGAGTTTTTGAAGGTATAATTTTTTTAGGAGGATTAAATGCCAGAGTTAAGAAAAGATCCTGTAGCTAATAGATGGGTAATAATATCTTCAGAGAGAACTCATAGACCTCATAGTTTTATTCCACAGAAGCAAGAAAAAAAATACACTACCTTTTGTCCTTTTGATTATGGCAATGAACATATAACGCCTAACGAGATCTTTGCCATTAGGCCCTTTGGCTCTCCCAAAGGGGCGCCAAACTGGACATTGAGGGTAATTCCAAATAAGTTTCCAGTTCTTAGGATAGAAGGTGATCTAAACAAAGAGGGCGAAGGTCTTTATGACAAGATGAATGGAATAGGTGCCCATGAGGTTATAATTGAAACACCAAATCATGACGAAACTTTAGCTACTATGAGTAGAGATAGATTAAAAGATGTCCTATTCGCTTATAGAGAGCGGATGATTGATCTAAAAAGAGATGTTAGGTTTAGATATGTCCTTGTCTTTAAGAATCACGGAGAGCAGGCCGGTGCCTCCCTATCTCACTCTCATTCTCAATTAATTGCTCTACCAATAGTCCCAAAAAGGGTTTTAGAAGAGCTTGAAAACTGCAGCAGGTATTTTAATTTTAAAGAGAGGTGTCTTATCTGTGATATAGTGAGACAGGAGATACAACAAGGTGTCAGAATTGTAGCTGAAACCAGTGATTTTATAGCCTTTTGCCCCTATGCACCAAGATTCCCCTTTGAGGTTTGGCTTTTACCCAAGTATCATCAGTCAGCCTATGATGATCTTAAAGATGAAAAGCTTGAGAACCTTAGTATAATTTTCCAAAGTGTTTTACAGAGACTTGATAAGGTATTAGAAGAACCTGATTATAATTTTATATTACACACCGTACCTTTTACAGATATTCATAACAATTATTATCACTGGCATTTTGAGATTATACCAAAACTGACAAAGGTCGCTGGTTTTGAATGGGGGTCTGGTTTCTATATTAACCCAACACCACCTGAAGAGGCTGCAAAATATCTGAGGGAGTTATAGAAAAGATTTTACTTGATTAAAAGAAGAGAAAAAAGGAGAGTGATTAAAAATTGAAGGTACTTTTTGCAAGTTCAGAGGTTTTTCCTTTCTCAAAAACAGGTGGCCTTGCAGATGTAAGCTCTTCTCTTCCTATAGCTTTAAAAAAATTAGGCGTAGATGTATCTATTATTACCCCTCTTTATAAGGGAGTAAGTGAAAAGTATAACTTAGAGGAAACCGATATAGATTTTGAAATACAAATATCTGATAAATTATCCCATGGCAAGATCTATAGGGGGTACCTAAAGGATGTACCTGTCTTTTTTCTTGATTCTAAAAAGTATTTTTATAGAGATGGTTACTATACAAATGATGGTGTAGATTATTTAGATAATGCCGAAAGATTTATATTTTTCTCAAGAGTCATTGTAGAGTTTGCCATTAAAGGCTCTTTTGATATT
Organism: uncultured Pseudomonadota bacterium; assembly: GCA_964540515.1. Taxonomy (GTDB): domain Bacteria; phylum CALINM01; class CALINM01; order CALINM01; family CALINM01; genus JAOAGA01. Next base: position 334,467 of record CAZIMS010000001.1, read on the forward strand.
ATCCATCTCAATGATTGGCAGACAGCAATGGCCTCAGTATATGCTAAGACTTTATATCAATACAATGTTAAAACAATCCTTACTATACATAATTTAGGCTATCAGGGGCTTTTCTGGCATTATGATATGCATCTTACAAATTTAGGTTGGGAGTATTATAATCCTAAACTACTTGAGTTTTGGGGCAAGATAAATTTTTTGAAAGGAGGAATTTATTTCTCCGATGCTATTACCACTGTTAGCCCAACCTATGCAAAGGAGATTTTTACGAAGGAATCAGGTTTTGGTTTAGAAGGAGTGCTAAAAGATGTGGAGGACAAATTATTAGGTATTTTAAATGGCATAGACTATGATGAGTGGGATCCGACTACAGATAGGTATATAAAGAGAAAGTATTCTGATAAAGATGTTACTGAAGGTAAAAAAATTTGTAAAGCTGAACTTATAAAGAAATCTGGTCTTAATTTAGATGTAAAGATGCCCCTGTTTGCTATGATAACAAGGATTACTGACCAAAAGGGATTTGATATTTTAATACCTGCCTTAAAGGAGATTATGAATAAAAATGTTGGGCTTGTAATACTTGGCTCTGGTGAGAAAAAATACGAAGAAACTTTAAAGGAATATGCAAAAAGTTATCAAGGTAAGCTCTCTTTATTTCTTGAGTTTAATAACCCCTTAGCTCATCAGATTGAAGCAGGAGCAGATTTTTTTATTATGCCATCTAAATATGAACCCTGTGGATTAAACCAGATGATTAGTATGAGATATGGTACTATACCTATTGTAAGAGCCGTTGGAGGCCTTGACGATACGGTAATAGATATTAGTGAAAAGAAAGGGACAGGCATAAAATTTTACCCCTATACAAAGGAAGATCTCATTATCGCTATAGAGAGGGCCATGAATGTCTATAACAATCCTTTGAGTTTATATCAGACAAGAAAGCGAGGAATGAAAAAGGATTTTTCTTGGGAGACTTCAGGGAGAAAATATCTTGACCTGTACAAAAAGGTGGCCAATGGCTAAGGTTGAGCTCGATGATATTATAGTTTTTCTTAGAGATTTTAACGCTACTAATGATTATGAGAAAAAATTTGATATTATAGGTGATTTTTTAAAAAATTATGGCGGCGAGAGGGCTTTCTTAATTAATCATAGGACCTTTGAAATAAAAAAAGTATTAGGTGATCCTGTTTTAAGTCCCGATGCCTTTAACTATCTTAAAATGGAACTTTTAACACACAAGGAAGATAAGATTAGTTTAGATGGTTCTTTATTTGGTCATTTGATAATTGATGATGAATCACTTAGCTTCAGACATCTACTCTACTATCCCTATGATATTACAGAAGAGATTAAAACTATCATTGCTCTACAACTACAGTGTTTGGTGAGGAATTATCAAAATTTAAAGCACTTAAACAAAAGAGAAAACGAGATTAATACTATTAAATTACTCTCTGAAAAGGTCTCAGTCTTTTATGATCTTAAAAAACTATTACATATTGTAGCTGAGTATGTTACTAAATCTCTTTTTTGTAGTGGAACTGCAATAAGGTTGGTTAATAAAAATGAGGATTTGCTTGAGGTAGTTGAGGAGTATGGTCTTGAAAATATGAACATAAGAAGGTTTGGGGTAAAAAAAGGCAGCGGAGTTTCTGGAAAGGTATGGGAAAGTGGACAACCAAAACTCGTAACACCAGACACTGAAGAGTCAAAGGAGCTTCTTAAATCAAATCTCGGCATTAGTTCTCTTATCTGTGTACCCCTTATATTTGGAAACGAGGTAATTGGTACACTAAGCGTATATGAAAAACTTAACAATGAGACATTTAATGAGGAAGACAAGATATTTCTTGAAGTTATTGGTAGCTTCATATCTCCTATCATCTCTTATGCCGATGCATTAGAACGAGAGAAAAGATTAAGAGAGCTTATTAATGTCTATCTCAAAGATCTTGAACTTATAACAGAGATAAATAAGATAATAATGCAGCCAAGAAGAATAGATGAGCTCCTTTATATTATACTTACGGCATTAACGTTTGGAGAGGATATAGGTTTTAACAGGGCAGCGATCTTTACCTATAATTTTAATACCGAAACGGTTCAAGGGATGCTTGGTGTTGGCTGTGAGGATATAGAAGAGACAAAGGATGTCTGGGAAAAATTGCCTAAAAACGTAAGCTCTATTAGATGGTTAAAAGAGTTTTCTCGACTTGGTATATACGACAACAGCCCCTTTAATGATAAGGTAAAATCACTGAGATTTAATATTAACAAGTTTCCTGAACTCGCTTATGCCTTGAGAAAGGGGAAGGTCTATTTTTCTGATGAAAAGAAAAGAGATTTTTTTAAAGATTTCTTTAATGTTGATGAGTATGCAATTGTTCCCCTAATTGGTAAGGAAAATATGCTTGGAATTATCTATGTTGATAATAAGTTTACTAAAAAAAAGATAGATGATAGATATATAAGACTTTTTGAAATCTTTGGTTCTCAAGCAGCCATTGCAATAGAAAACGCAAACACCTTAAGTGAGCTTAAGGATGCCAATAATATGTTAAAGATAGCTCAACAAGAAGTTCTTATGAAAGAAAAGTTAGCAGCAGTGGGAGAAATGCTAACAACGCTTGCACACGAGGTTAGAAATCCTTTAACGAGTATCGGGGGGTTTGCAGAGATACTTGCAAGGAAACTTGAAGATAAATACTTTAAAGATCTGGCTGAGAAGGTGTATAAACAGGCTCAAAAAATGGAAAAGATTTTTAATAACTTTTTGAATCTTGCAAAAATTAGTGCTTCCAATAAAGAAAAGACTGATATAAAGGATTTTATAGTTAGCTCTGTTGAACAAATGAGCCTATTAGATAATAAAAATGTTAAAATTAATTTGCAACTTCCTGAGGAAGATGTTATAGGCACTATTGATAAAGAAATGTTTGCTATTGCTATTAATAATCTTATTAAAAATGCCATAGATGCTATGAATGGTGTTGGAAGAATCGATATAACTTTAAGTAAAGAAGATAACTTTTTTGTTTTAGTTGTTGAGGATGAAGGTCCAGGTATCAAGAAAGATGATTTTCCAAAAATTTTCGATCCCTTTTTCACCACAAAGTTTAATGGGTTTGGTGTAGGGTTAGCTATTACTTATAAAATAGTTAGGGAACACAATGGTTTTATTTATGCAGAGAATAAAGAAACAAAAGGGGTAAGATTTATAATTAAGATACCATCGTTAGATTAGGTAAGAAATTTTTAAACAAATCTTTAGGAGGAATCTATGAATAAAAAAAAGATATTAGTTGTTGATGATGAGGACAATATTAGGGTCCTCTATAAACTGGGGTTAGAAGAAGAGGGCTATGAGGTGGATCTTGCAGGTGGTGGTCAGGAGGCAATAGAAAAAATAAAACATACTGATTATGATTTAATTACCCTCGATATAAAGATGCCTGGCATGAGCGGGCTTGAGACGCTTCAGGAGATTAGAAACTTAAATAAAGAAAAACATGTTCCTATAATATTATGTACAGCCTTTGAAGAGTTTAAACAGGATTTTACAAGCTGGGCCTCCGATGACTATATAGTAAAGAGTCACGATTTAACAGAATTAAAAATGGCTATAAAGAGACTGTTGGAGTAATAATGGAAATTCTTAAAGGTATTAAAGTAGTTGAGCTTGGTATGTATTTACCCTTACCTTATACCGGTGCTTTCCTTAAGAAGATGGGTGCTAAGGTTATAAAAATAGAACAACCTAAAAAAGGAGACCCTTTACTCGCTATTGATTCTAAAATCTATAGGGCACTAAACAGTGAAAAAGAGGTTATTTATTTAGATTTAAAAGATATAAAGGACATTAACAGGATAAAAAAAAAATTACTTACTGCAGATATAGTGCTTAATGGCTTTAGAAGAGGCTTTTTAGATAAGATTGGTCTTGGATTTGGTGAGATCTCTAATAAAAACAAAAAAATTATTTATATTAACCTTTATGGTTATTCAAAGAATATAAGCTTAAAAGATAAAGCAGGGCATGATCTAAATTTTCTTGCCTTATCTGGTATGTTTGATCATTTAAAGGGCTGGTGTAAACCATTACCAATTCAAGTTGCCGATATGGCTGGGGCACTCTGGGCCATAATTGGTAGCTTAGTAATGCTTAAAAAGAGAGAAAAAGAAGGCAAGGGTGGTGAGTTAGAACTATCACTTTTTTCATCCCTAATATCCTTTTTGCCTTTTTTTTATTTCTCAAAGGAAGATAGCGCCATTTCAAAGGGGCTTTTATATGGAGAGAGCCCCTTTTACAATCTCTATGAGTGTAGTGATGGCAAGCTAATGGCTGTTGGTAGTCTTGAAGAAAAGTTTGCAAAAAGATTACTTGAGATATTAAAGATAGAATATAATGGTAATATCTTTTCGGAAGATAACAGGATTATCATTTATGATAAGCTTAAAAAAGCCTTTAAAAGTAAGAAGCAAGATTATTTTATAAAACTATTTGAGAGTGAAGATATATGCATAACACCTGTTTTTAGTAAAAAAGAGTTCTTTCAATTTTTTAAAGATGGTTTATTGAGAAGGGATGATCTAAAAGAAAAGGTCTTTTTTCCTATTAAATAAGGAGGTTTGTGTGAAATCTAAGATACTGATTGTGGATGATGATAAGCTTTTTTTAGAGCAATGTGTTGATATGCTAATCGACATTGAGGCGGATTTATTCTTGGCAACCTCTTGCAAGGAAGCAGACGATATTATTGAGACAAATAAGATTGATATTCTCATACTTGATCTCGTATTGCCAGATGGCAAGGGCGATAGCGTAATGGAGCTTGCCAAGAAAAAAAATCCCGAGATTGATGTAATAATAATTAGTGCCTTCGGAACTTTAGAATCTGTAGTGAGTCTTATGAGAAAAGGGATTTTTGATTACATAAAAAAACCTATTGTTCCTGAAGAGTTTAAGTTTACCATTCTTAAATGTCTTAAGGAAAGGGCGATTATAGAGGAAAACAGGAGGCTTAAAGAGTCTTTAAATATCTATGAACTTGGCAAGATGCTTACTAGTAATCTCGAGCTTTCAAAGGTCTATGATAATATACTTGTAATTTTTGAAAATATATTTAAGGGGTCAAAAGTTGTAGTTTATACTTCCGATGTTTCTCAAGATTTGGATATAAGGGCCTTTTCAAACTTTGAGAGAAATGAACTAATAAATATAAAAGAGAAGCTATTAAGCTTTTTAAATGATAGGTTATGTTATGAGCCAGACGAGGTAATCGATGGTAATATAAATATTTTTAATTTATCAAAACTAAATATAATAGAGCCTCAGGACAAAAATTTTTTAATAACCTTTCCTATTAACTTTGATAATAAGACAAATGGGGCGGTCTTTATCTTTACCAATTACGTTCAAGATACCAAAAGAGAGTTTTTTACCTTTATTAGAGATCATATTAATTTAGCAATAGAAAATGCCATTAGATACATAAATGCTCAAGAAATGGCCTTTGTTGATGAGCTAACAAAGGTTTATAATATTAGATATCTTCACGTTGCTTTAGAAAATGAGATTAAAAGGGCAGAAAGGTTTGGCAGCTTCCTTTCAGTCTTATTTCTTGATCTCGATTTTTTTAAAAATGTTAATGATACCTATGGACATCTAACAGGAAGCAAGTTATTGATTGAGATTGCAAAGGAAATAAAAAGATGTGTAAGAAGTATTGATATAGTTATCAGATATGGAGGAGATGAGTTTGTTATTATCTGTACAGAAACAGATCCTGATTTAGCTTTAAAAGTTGCCGAAAGAATAAGAAATAAGATTGAAACAACTGATTTCCTTAAGGAGGAAGGTAAGAACATAAAAATAACCACAACTATCGGTATAGCTACCTATCCTGTCCATGCTACAACTAAGACTGATTTGCTTGAGCTTGCTGATAAGGCAATGTATAAAGGGAAAGAATCTTCAAGAAATGTTGTATGTCTTACAGATAAGGTGATAAAGAGATGATACAATCTATTAGGGGTTTTAAAGATATTTTTGGTAAGGAAGCTTTAATTTTTGAAAAGCTCGAGCATCTATTGAGAGAGATATTTAAATACTGGAGTTTTAAAGAAGTAAAACTGCCAATTTTAGAAAAAACTGAGCTATTTCAAAGAGGCATTGGTGATGATACAGATATTGTAGAGAAAGAGATGTATACCTTTTTAGATAGAAACGAAGAGTCTCTCACTATGCGGCCAGAGGGAACCGCATCGGTGGTAAGGTTTCTAAACGAACACAAGCTCTATGGACAGGATAGGTATCTTAAATTTTTTTATATTGGTCCTATGTTTAGATATGAAAGACCTCAAAAGGGTAGACTTAGGCAGTTTCATCAGGCAGGTATAGAGATTTTTGGACTATCAAACCCCTTAGCAGAGTTAGAGGGTATGTCAGTTTTAAATAATATATTATCTCTACTTGGCATAGTAGATACTACCTTTTATGTTAACTCTTTAGGTTGCGAAAGTTGTAGGCCCTCCTATAAGGAGGCTCTCTTCGATTTTTTTGATAAAAAAGAGGAACTTCTTTGTGAAGATTGCAAAAGAAGAAAGATAAAAAACCCCTTGAGGCTTCTTGATTGCAAGGGTACGAGGTGTCAAGAAAATTTGGAAAGGGCGCCCTTAATATCAGAGTTTCTTTGTAGTGACTGTAAAAATCATTTTGATGAGCTAAAGGAGCTTCTTTTTTTGTATAATATATCATTTGAAGAAAACCCCAAAATAGTTAGAGGACTTGATTATTACAACAAAACTGTTTTTGAGGTTCATTCAAAAAGCTTAGGCGCCCAAAGTGCTCTTTGTGCAGGTGGTAGGTATGATAGCTTATCTAAAAATTTAGGTGGATATGATTTGCCAGCCTTTGGATGGGCTATTGGTATAGAAAGAATGATAGCTCTTCTTAGTAGCAATTTTGCTGAAGAAGAAGGTTTAGATTTTTTTGTGCTAATGATTGGAGAAAAAGCCAAAAGAGAGGGGCTATTAATTGTAGATCGTCTAAGAAAGGCCAACTTCTCGGTTGAGTTTGATGTCTTCTTTGGTAGTGTCAAGAGTCAACTAAGGAGAGCAGATAAATTAAAGGCAAAAAAAACAATAATTGTTGGGGATGAAGAGATTGAGAAAGGAGTTTTTATTTTAAAAGACATGCAGAAAGGTAAAGAAGAGAGGATTGAACTAAATATATTGTGGAAAGGAGATTTTGGTAAATGGAGTTTTTAGAAAACTGGAGAAGAACAGATTATTGCGGGAATATTGATGAAAAATCTATAGGTGAAGAAGTAACTGTAATGGGCTGGGTCTTTAGAAGAAGAGACCATGGCGGTGTAATATTTGTTGATTTAAGAGACAGGGAAGGAATTTTACAGATTGTTTTTGACCCTACCATAAGCTTAGAAGTTCACCAAAAGGCAGAAAAGATTAGGGCAGAGTATGTGATTGCTGTTAAAGGCAAGATAAGAAATAGACCTGAAGGTACAGAAAATTTAAATATAAAAACCGGAAAGGTTGAGTTGGCTGCAAGGGAGCTAAAAATATTAAGCGAATCTTTACCAATACCCTTTAGTCTTGAAGAGGGAGAGATCGATAAGGTAGGGGAGAATGTAAAACTTAAGTATAGATATTTAGATTTAAGAAGTGAGAGCCTTAAAAACAATATAATTTTTAGACACAAAGTTGCTAGTATTATCAGAGATTATCTAAATAGTAATGGCTTTATTGATGTAGAAACCCCCTTTCTTACCAAAAGTACTCCAGAGGGTGCAAGAGACTTTCTTGTCCCCAGTAGGTTAAACCCAGGATGCTTTTTTGCACTTCCCCAATCTCCCCAATTGTTTAAGCAGATTCTTATGGTTGGCGGGATTGATAAATATTATCAAATAGTTAGATGTTTCAGAGATGAAGACCTTAGAGCTGACAGACAGCCTGAATTTACTCAGGTGGATATTGAGATGTCTTTTATCTCAGAAGAGGATATTATCTCTTTAATTGAAGGCATGATTTCTAATGTTTTTTTTGAGTTGTTAGGTATAAAGATACTACTACCACTAAAAAGGTTAACCTATAAATATGCTATGGAAAACTATGGTACCGATGCACCTGATACAAGATTTGAACTAATTATTAAAGATATAACAAGCTGTCTCTCAAACTCTCAGTTTAAGGTCTTTTCGGAAACCATAAAAAATGGAGGGGTTATAAAGGGTATTAACTTAAAAAACCTTCAACTCTCGAGAAAAGAGTTAGATGAGTTAATTGACTACTCAAAAGATTTAGGAGCCAAAGGTCTGTTATGGGTAAAAATTCAGGAAGATGGCTGGCAATCACCGGCTGCTAAGTTTATTACTGAAGAAGAAAAAAGAGAAGTAGAGAAGATCTTTGAAGCAAATAATGGCGATATTATAATCTTTGTGGCTGATAAATCAAAGATGGCTCTTTTTGTACTTGGAAAAATTAGAACTATGTTAGGTAAAAAATATAATCTATATGATGAAAATACTTTCAATATCCTGTGGGTAACAGATTTTCCACTCTTTGAGTATGATGAAGAAGAAAGAAGGCTTGTCTCTGTTCATCATCCTTTTACTATGCCAAAGGATGAGGATATAAACCTTCTTGATAAAGATCCTCTTAGTGTCAGAGCAAAGGCATACGACATTGTGTTGAATGGTAACGAGATTGGTGGTGGTAGCTTAAGAATTTATCAACCAACTTTACAGAAAAAGATATTCGATTTAATAGGATTATCAGATGAATCAGCAGAAAAGAAGTTTGGCTTTTTCCTTGAAGCCTTAAAGTTTGGTGCCCCACCTCATGGTGGTATTGCCCTTGGACTTGATAGATTGGTGATGTTAATGCTTAGAAAAGACTCTATAAGAGATGTTATAGCCTTTCCCAAAACCCAGAAGGGAACTTGTTTGCTCACTGATGCCCCCTCATCAGTAGATGATTTACAATTGAGGGAGTTATTTATAAAAAGGGTTTTGCCTAAGTAATGAGATGGTTTTTAGTCCTTATACTACTTGTTTTTTTATTCTCCTGTGCAAAATTTCCTGAAGAGGAGCTTAAAAAAATAAAAATAGATATAGAAAACTTATATTATCAGGATTTACCAGAATATCTTCCCGAAGAGTGGGAACAGATTAGAAGTCTTTGGTTAACATTAGATGAAATAGAAAGAGAGAGAAATATTAGCGAGGCTCAACGCTTTATTTTATATAGCAATTATAAAATAAAAATTGTCTTAGAAAGTTTAGATGAAAAGAGGAAAGAGATTGAACAAAAAAGAAGGGAAGTAATAAAAAAAATAGAAGAGACGAAAAAGAAAGAAGAGGAAGAGCAAAAAAAGGAAGAGCAGCAAGAACAATTAGTTGTTATTGAAAAAATTGAAGAAAAAAAACCTGAAAAAAAGAAAAAGATAAAAACTATAGAGGATGTTAGATTTAAGATTGAAAAAAGATTTCCTTCTTTTTATACTGTTAAAGAGAGAGAAACTCTTGATGAGATTTCTTCCTATCCGTTTATATATAATGATAGTTATTATTGGCCCCTTTTGTATAAATATAATAGAAACCAGATAAGAGACCCAAAAAAATTATACCCGGGCCAGATATTAAAAATACCAAGAAGCATATCTCTTGAAGAGATATATAAGGCAAGGGAGGAGGCTGGAGCAAAAAACTTTAGAAGCCTTCCCAAAAATGCCTTTACTCCTGATAAATATAAAAAATTTATAGAAGAACTTTTAGCGGAGGAATAAAAGTGATTAACTGGAATAATAAAAAAAATAGATTTGAGATTAGTAAGGCCGGGCAAAAAATTTACTCTAATGTGCTAAATTCTGAGAAACCAAATTTATTAAGAGAGATGTTTCCCTATACAGAGGTGTGTAAACAGGTTTATAGTGATGATGTTATCTTGATGGATATTCCAGAAGATATATTTATTACAGATACCACTTTTAGAGATGGACAGCAAGCCCGTCCTCCCTATACAGTAAAGCAGATTGTAGAAATATTTAAGATGTTACATAAACTCACTGGTGAAAGTGGTGTTATAAGGCAGTCAGAATTTTTTCTATATAGTGATAAAGATAAAGAGGCTGTAAGAAAGTGTATGGAATTGGACTATAGATATCCTGAGATAACTGCCTGGGTAAGGGCTAATAAGGAAGATTTAAAACTAGTAAAGGAGATGGGAATTAAGGAAACAGGGATCTTAACGTCTGTATCTGATTATCATATATATCTAAAATTAGGGTGGGATAGAAAAAAAGCCCTTGAAAGTTATATTGCTATTATAAAAGAGGCCCTCTCTATTGGCATTAAGCCAAGATGTCACTTTGAAGATGTTACAAGAGCTGATATTTATGGTTTTGTAGTCCCCCTTGTGCTTTCAATTATGGAGCTTGTCGAAGAAAGCGGCATTGATATAAAAATAAGGTTGTGTGATACCATGGGTTATGGGTTGCCCTTTCCTCAAGCAGAGGTCCCTCGTGGTATTCCTAAGCTGGTGTATATTCTAAAAAAAGAGTCAGGTATATCTTCTGAACAGCTTGAATGGCATGGTCACAATGATTTTCATAGGGGGTTAGTGAATGGTTTAGCCGCCTGGTTATATGGTGTAAGCTCAATTAATGGGAGTCTACTCGGTTTTGGAGAGAGAACAGGCAATCCTCCAATAGAAGGTTTAATTATTGATTATATTAGTTTAAGAGGTAACAATGGTGAGATTGATACAACTGTGATTACAGAGATTGCAGAGTATTTTAAAAGAGAGCTCGCCTTTGAGATACCACCTAACTATCCCTTTGTTGGAGAAGCCTTTAACGCCACATCTGCAGGTATTCATGCCGATGGGGTTATAAAAAACGAAGAAATATACAATATCTTTGATACACTAAAGATCTTAAACAGACCCATAAAGGTCACTATAACAGACAAGTCTGGTACCGCAGGCATAGCCTACTGGATAAATCAGAGGTTAGGATTGAAAAATGATAGCAAGATAGACAAGAGACATCCAAGTATAATAAAAATCTACTCATGGATAGAAAAACAATATAATGAGGGACGAACAACCTCAATTTCTGATGATGAGATGGAGAAACTATGTAGAAAATACCTGCCTGAGTTATTTATGTCTGAGTTTGATAGGATTAAGGCTAAGGCAAAAGATATGGTCCTTCACCTGATAGAAGACCTATTGCAGATACCAGACATTACCTCAATGATACCAGAAAAACAAGAGGAAATTTTAAAAAAGCTTGTGGAAGAAAACCCCTTTATTCAGTTCGCCTATATAACCAACTCAGAAGGAACAAAAATAACTAAAAACATTACTCAGTTAGAAGACAAACCAAAATACGAAAAGATTGGCTTTAATGAAGACTTTTCTGATAGAGAGTGGTTTATAGAGCCAATCAAAAACGGAAAGATCTATGTTACCGATCTCTATAGCTCAAAAATTACTGGTGCCCTATGCGTAACTGTATCAGCACCCATTAGAAATCAAAAGGATGAGATTGTGGGAGTAATAGGATTAGATATTAAGTTTGAGCATTTAGCCAAGACTGAAGAGTAACACTCAAAATATAAGAAAGGAGTAGGAGAATGGTATTAAGAGAAGAGGACAAAATTAAGTTTGTCAATGGTGAGCTTGTTGTGCCAGACAACCCTTACATTGTATATATCGAGGGAGATGGTACAGGCCCTGATATCTGGAATGCCTCTAAAATGGTCTTTGATGCGGCAGTTAAAAAAGTTTTTAATGGTGAAAAGAAAATTCAGTGGATAGAGGGCTTTGCTGGAGAGAAGGCTTTTAAGGAAAAAGGCAGCTATTTGCCAGATGAAACCCTTGCTATGATAAAAGATTTGAGAGTAGGGATTAAAGGCCCTCTTACTACACCAGTTGGTAAGGGGATTAGAAGTATAAATGTAGCTCTTAGGCAGGAACTTGATTTATATGCTTGCATTAGACCTGTAAGGTACTTTGAAGGAGTTCCCTCTCCCATTAAATATCCTGAAAAGGTTGATTTTGTTATATTCAGGGAAAACACAGAGGATTTATATGCTGGTATAGAATGGCAGGCAGGCTCTGAAGAGGCAAAAAAAGTTTCTGATTTTCTGTATACTCAGTTTGGCAGGAAGTTGCCAGAAGAAGTAGGTATTGGGATTAAACCTATTAGTAAATTTGCCACAGAAAGACTAACAAGGATGGCAATGAGATATAGTATTAAAAACAAAAAAGATACCGTAACATTTGTTCATAAAGGAAATATAATGAAGTTTACCGAAGGAGCCTTTAAGAACTGGGGAGTTGACTGTGCAAAAAAGGAGTTTGCTGATTATGTAGTTATAGAAGGTGAAGGCAATAGAGTTAGTGGTAAGATACTTGTTAACGATAGGATAGCTGATGCTATGTTTCAGCAGATAGTTTTAAGACCTGATGAGTATAAAGTAATTGTTACACCTAATTTGAATGGAGATTACCTATCCGATGCGGCTGCAGCACTTGTTGGTGGCTTAGGTATGGCTCCTGGTGCTAATATTGGCGATGGCTATGCAGTCTTTGAAGCCACCCACGGTTCAGCACCAAAATATGCAGGGCTTGATAAAGTTAACCCCTCTTCAGTGATACTATCAGGAGTTATGATGTTTGAGTATTTAGGTTGGGATAGAGTTGGTGAGCTAATAATAAAAGCTATAGAGAGAACCATTAAAAATAAGACAGTTACATACGATTTGGCAAGACAGATGGAGGGTTCTAAAGAGGTTAAATGCTCAGAATTTGCTGAAGAGATTATAAAAAACATGTAAAATGTATTTTAATATCCCCAATATTATCACCCTTTTAAGAATATTTATAATCCCTTTTTATATACAGAGGCTAATGGCTGATGATTATAAACCAGCCTTAGCCCTTTTTATCCTTGGCTCATTATCCGATCTATTGGATGGTTTTATCGCAAGAAGATTAAATAAGGTTACTCCTTTTGGAAAATTTCTTGACCCCTTAGCAGATAAGCTTTTTTTCCTTTTCTCTTTATCAATTATGAGCTATAAAAATCTTGTTCCTCTCTGGTTTTTTGGTATCCTTCTTATAAGAGATATACTAATATCAATAGGTTCAGTTATTTTTATTGATAAGGTTGGTATGAAGGAGATAAAACCTCATTTAACAGGAAAGTTAGTAAACTTTTTTATCTTTTTTATTACTCTATTTGTACTTATTGATCATACTTATAGAGATATCAACTTTTCTTTCTTTTATAAACCCTTTTACTACATTACTACAGGTCTTTCTATTTTTTCTCTCTATATTTATTGGCTTAGATTTAAGAAGATTGGTTAGCTCTATCTTTTAAGATCTCTAAATAGGGGATTAGGTCAAGGTTGGGCTTACCTGTTTTATCATAAAATAGAGGTATAACAGGTTTTTTATATTTCTTTTCTATCTCTTTCAATAAATAGCTTGAAATTGTACCAGGCATACAGAACGTTGGTGATGCATTCACTATGGCATCTACGTTCTCTTTCTCTAAAAAGATTATAGATCTGCCAATCGTAAGTATAGCTTCACCTAAAAACTCCTCTGGCAGATAATCCTTACCAACCTCTACTATCTCATAAACTGAAGGTTCATAAATATCTGGAAAGTACTCTTTAGCATAATTAAAAAACTTATGTTCTCTGGAAAAATATATATATTTTCTTATAAAGTGTTTAATTTGAGAAGTCAACCCTTCTTTTTTTAGTTTGATATCGAGTCCTTCGAGAAATAGTGTATAAAAAAACCACTCAGATATAGTAGCTATCTTTACCTCTCCGCCTAAGGCTTCTATGGTCCTAACAAGATTGTCATTTAGAAAGTTGTTACTTCTTACATAGATCTCCCCCACTATGCCAATGACAGGCTTAGGGGTTTTATTAAATTTAATTTTTGATAGGTTTTTTATGCTTTCTTTATAGACCTTAATATAATCTTTCCTATTTTCTAATGACTTTTTTAAGTTTTCATAGATGATTTTAAGGGTTTCATCGGTTGAGCCTTTTTCAACCTCATAGGGTCTAATAGAAAAGGTAATTTTTTTAAGAATATCATTAATTATAAGTCCGTCGAAAACAAGTTTTTTTAGATCATTTGTAAGGCCTGCATAGGCATTTCTATCAGAGGGTGAAAGCAAAGAGACATCTCTACCTAATGATTTCAATATTATGTTTTGATAAAGTGAGTATTGTCCGAACCTACATGGGCCGATGCCGGTTGGCATGAAGTAGGCATATTTATCATTGCCATTGCGAGTTCTTTTTAGCACCGCACCAAGAGTAGAGTGAAAGGGCGAGCATTCGTAACCAGTTGAATATTTTAACCCTTCTCTAAAGGTGTCAAGAGATTCTTTAAGGGTTTCTGCAGATTTAAATCTTCTTTTAAAGACTGAGGCTACTAACTCAGCACCATCCTCTTCCATAGGAGGCACCAGAATAATTCGGTCTTTATCAGGTGTATCTTCTATCTTTGAATAAGTATATGTGGTTAAATCTCCTTTTATACCAATATTAAGATAGTTTCTAAAGCTATCAATTGCTGCCTCAAGTCTTGTTATATAACCAGTGGCAGAGCTATGACCATCAAGCTGAAGTACTAAGTAAGGTTTTTTAAGAGCCTCCATCTCTTTAAAGAAATAGTTGAGAATAAAAGAATCGGGACCACAGGAAAAACAGGATAAAAAGATGGGGAAGAGATTTCTTTTCTCTTTAAATAACTTCAATGCTGACAAAATAATCTGACCATACTGCCAATATACATGGGGGAACTTATCTTTGATGAAATTAATATCTGGCCTTATAAAATCAACAGATATAGCTTTGATATTATAATCTGCAATTTTATCAATTAAACGGTGGTTCAATCGAGGATTATATAGAATATAGGGTCTTCCTAAGAAAATAACTGCAATATCATCATCTCTAAGGTTTTTCAGAAAATCATCACCCTGAGAATACTTTCTCTCGGATTCAATTGCAGTTTCTTCTTCAGCTTTGTTAAAGGCCTCAAGTATATCATGAAAGGCCACATCAAATTCCTTTGTGAGCTCTCTATATAAACTATCCAAAAGCTTTCTGTTTTTATCTATCTTAAGGATTGAAGGAGTAATGATATTTAAGTCTTTTCTTTGCCTTTTTAAGATAGAAGGCATTGACTGGGTTAGGGGGCAGAGATGGCACTCCGTAATATTTGATGGAACCTCATTTTTTAGAAAGTGAGGGAAAAAGATTTTTTCATTTCTAAGTTTATTTATTGCCCCAAAGGTGACTACACAGGGTGCACATATCTCATAGTGAGCGATCTTTCTGCCCCTTTCATAGTCATCTTTTGAAGGGGAGATTATAATAGGCTCAATACTTAGATTGTCGAAAAAGTTTTTAATAAGATAGATATTTTCGGCATTACCCAGATAGTCTGGAATATGTATCTTCCCACGTGTATAAGTCTCTTTTTTTGTTTTAAGAAAACTTTCTCTCTCCTTTAGATATTGATTAAATGTTGTAGTTTTAGGTTTTTTCGAATCATAATCTCTCCCGCATTTAAGGCCCCAGGCAACCTTTTTATCTTCCGTATTTATTATAGATAAGGCACACTTATTAACGCATAGCTCGCAGGTCTCTTTTTGTATAGATGTTTCCTTGTGAGAGAATTTAAGACCAAAAAAAGTTGATTTACCCACCTGTTTGTTCTTTATAAATAGGGCTGAGCCCATTGCTCCAGTAATATGGCAGAAAGGTGACACTATGATTTTTTTATTTAATCTTTCTTCAAAAACAGAAACTAAAGCTCTATTTTTTGCTGTGGCGCCCTGAAAATATACCTTTTCTCCTATGGGGATATTTCCTACAACCCTGTTTAAATAATTATCTCTCACTGCTAAAAGTACAGCTGCCGCAATATCTTCTCGAGAAACCCCCTTTGCTATTAGAAGGTCAATATCCTTTTCCATAAAAACGGTGCATCTATCGGATGTAGGCGGTGGTAATCTATTTTCTGCTAACCTTGCAAAGTCTTTTATAGCAATACCTAATTTTTCTGCCTGTTCCTCTATAAAAGAGCCTGTTCCTGCAGCACAGACATAATTCATAACAGAGCAATAAACCATCCCATCTTTCATCTTTGTAAACTTAGAATCCTGACCACCTATCTCTATAATTGTGTCCACGTCATTGTCTATGTAAGCAGCTGCCAGGGCGTGTGCAGAAATCTCATTAATCTCATCATCAGCCCCTATCACTTCCTTAATCATTTTTCGTCCCGAGCCTGTCGTTGCAACTCCTTGGAAATCAAATTTTACATTTCTCTCTTCTTCAACTTTTAAAAGTGCTTTAAATATTAGCTTTACCGCATTAATTGGGTCAGAGGAGGTCTTCCTATATATGCCTAAGAGAGGTTTATTCTTATTATCTATTAGACAGATCTTTGTGCTTGTAGAGCCTATATCTATTCCCATAAAAACAGGAATAGTGCTATCTTTAAAGTCTTCATAAAAGGTAATCTCATTAAAATACTCGTCATATAGAGTATAAAAGGAGTCAAAGTCAGGATAATCTTCCTTTTTTTTAATTATTTTAGAGGTTTTTTCCTCCTTTTCTTCAAAGATTTTTTCTAAGTTAATATACTCTGAAGATTTGTAATTACTTTTGTCAGAGATTATCTTAAGTCCTAAGGCTAAACTTAAATTTGGACGATGAGATATTAATATATCTTCACCAAGCTTTTCTTTAAAGGCCCTATGAAGAGCTGAGTTAAGAAATACGCCACCACTAAGCAATATATTGCCCTCTGGTTGAGCTCCTTTAAAGAGAACATCAATAATGTTCTCTGCCAGGCTCTCACAAAGCCCTGCAGCAATCTCTTCTTTTGTGTATCCATCCTGTTGTAGATGGATTAAATCAGTCTTTGCAAAGACGGAGCATCTAGTAGATACAGAGGGCTTGATCTTAGCCTCTAATGCCCTTTTTCCAAACTCGTCAATACTATAACCCAGCCTTTTTGCCTGTAAATCCAGAAAAGATCCAGTGCCAGAGGCGCAGGTAGTATTAAGAATATGCCTCTCGTAATTGCCTTTCTCATCTAAATTGATAAGAAAAAAAGAGCTTGCCCCTATATATAGGATATGACGCACATCTTTGTAAGACTTTACTAAATTAATTAACACATAAAAGGGGTGAAAGCCATTGTAAGCGATAGAGTTTTTACCTGTGAAAAGAGCGTATTTATGGTCAATAGATAAATCTTGAAGTATTTTATTAAAATCGCCCCTATGGGGAGAATAAAATATTTGATTTTCCCCTTTGTCAATAATAGATAGATAAGAGGAACCAATATCGACAAAAAAACTGTAAGACATTAAAAATATATATAACAGAAATACACAAGAAATTCAAGGATTAACTGTAATTATAGTAAGTTTTGATGATGAGGAAGCTCTAAAATTTTAATTACTTTTATCATAATCATATTTTAAACTTCTTCAACTCATCTGTTAGGCTATTTGTCCCTTCGCCAAGAGTCTCTATAGACTTTTTCATAATCTCAACTGTCTGGACCATTGAAGAGCCTATGTCTTTTAAACTAACTATAGAGGTATTTATAGATTGACTTTTTTCATTTTGCATTGTAATGGCAATTGTAATCTCCTCAGCCTTCTTGAAGACGTTTTCAATTACCTCAGAGATTTGTTTGCTACTAACAGATTGTTGATCTGTAGAGACCTTTAATGTCATTGCTAAATCTTTTAGCTTTTCTATCGCAGAGACTATAAAGGTTGTGCTTTTTGATAGCTCCTGGGTGGACTTATATATATGAGATATCTGATCTTTAATATCACTTACAGATTTTGCTATATTTGTTATACTCAAAGCCTGTTCTTGAGTTGCCTTCTGAATATTTTTTGACTTTTCTGCTGAAATATTGGCATTTTCGAGTATTTCCAAGAGTGCGCCCTTTACAGTTTCCATAAGTTTAATACCATCTTCAATACTTTCTAAAGAGTTCTTTGTCATAGATACACTCTTTTCAATATCCTGCTGAACATTCTCTATTAAGTCTTCTATCTCTTTTGTGGACATAGAAGTCTTTTTAGAGAGATTTTTTATCTCTTCTGCCACAACAGAGAATCCTTTACCTTCTTCTTGAGACTGGGCTGCAAGAATGGAAGCATTTAATGCAAGGAGGTTTGTATTGTCAGCGATGTCAGAGATTAAACCTACAATCTTTCCTATCTGATTAGATTTTTTTCCTAAGCTGTCTATTATAGATGATAGTGCTTCTACATTATATTTTATATTTCCAAAGCCTTTAATGGCATTTTCAAAGGAAGAAATTGCCTTTTGCATGACAAGTATTCTTACTTTTTCAGCCAACTCTGTAGATTCTAATGTACTTTTTTCTACCTCTTTTATGGATGAGTTCATCTCTATTATAGATGCTGAAGTTGTCTCTGAGGCGTTTGATATAACTTCAAGACTTGATTCAATCTCTTTTACGGAAGATGCCATCTCTTCTATTGATGAGGCAGTATTATAGGTATTTTTGGATAAAACATCGGCACTTTCAGCGATATTGTTGATAGATGCTGACATCTCATAGCTTGAGGAGCTTGCATTATTGGCAGAGTTTTTGAGAAATTCCGAGGAATCTGATAAAATCCTTATGGCCCTATTTATTTCTTCAATATTAGATACATTTGTCTCGATTGCTTTATAGAGGTCTCGAGACAACCTTTCTGAATTGGTGGCAGAATCACCTAAGCTCTTTGTCACTTGAAAGACATTATCTGCAAGTTGATTTATTTTATAAACAATGTTTTTTAAGGATTCACCCAAAATGTTTATAGAGGTCCCTAACTGTCCAACTTCGTCTTCACTATCAATTGTGGCTGCTTTTGTAAGGTCTCCCTTTGCCATCTCGCTGGATACAGTACCTATACTTTTTATAGGTTTTATGACAAATCGGCCTACAAGGGACCTCATTATTAAAGAAAACAAGATAAAGGATATAGATAGGGTAATTAATATCAATATTATACTTTTTTTCAATTCCTCTTTTATTGTTAGATCGTTTAAGCCTATTTTTATATAGCCTAAAAGCATGCCACTATCACTTTTAATCTCTCTTTTTAACACTAAATAACTCTTTTCGTTTTCAGGTGTAGCAGTAATTGGACTTTCTTGATCATTATAAAAGACTGCGTAATCAACATCTTTTCTCTTTTTAAGCTCCTCTACAAAATTTTCAAGGGATTGGTAATCGTAAGTAGAAATAAAAGAGGTACTGATTTTTGAAATGTAATTAATCATTTCCTCTGCATCATTGACTAGTGCTCTTTTAGTGGTTAAATAACTATTTACCCCCATCCCTGTGCCTAATAATAATAACACAAGTAAAACAGCCGATAATGTGGGTACCTGAAACTTTAGATTGAGGCTTTTAGAGATTCTTTTATTCATAATAATTATATCGTCTAAAATTTAAAATCAAAGTCTTTATCAACACCAGCTTTCTTTAAAAGGTCTAAGGTATGAACAAAATCTTTTTGAGTAGTTTTTATAAAGCCTTGTATAGCCATCTGATTCTTTACTTCATTTGCTGCAGGGCTATTGTCGCCTTTAATGTTTAAAAGGAGATTGGATATTTTATCAACAATATCTCTTTTAGTCTTTTTAGAGACTATCAAGCTCATATCAGGGTTTTCTCCTTGTCTTGGCCAACCTGTTCTAAGTTTGGATACTTATCTTTATTTTTCTCCCAAACGATATTTTTTACGATTGCATAATCTGCTGCACCACGAGAGAGAGCGTCAATTGCAGCACCATGATTAGCAGCTATCAATATGGTTGATTTGACGTTCTTAATATCAGGCATGGAGTGGTAATAAACCTCACCTGATGCTGCAAGAGCGCTAAATATTACTCTTTTACCTTCAAAAAATTTTGCCGTTCCATCGAATTTAGGAGAACCTTTGGCGCCCAATATTACGGCATTATAGGTAGAAATACCATCTTTACTAACAGGTCTTAAGACTGGATAGGCAACATCCTTTATAATCATCATTCCAGCTACACCGGAACCACTAAACATTCCATCTGCCTCTCCAGCAGTAAACATTTTAGCCGCACTTTGGTAGTTTGGGGTACCGACTAAAGTTGCGTTTATACCTTTTGTTTTTAAATAATCTATCAAAGGTTTATATTTTTCGGCAGCCCCTTTATCATCTTGCATTACAAGAATCTTAAAATCTGCGCTATAGGCAGTGCCTAAGGTTAAGACTAATAAAAAAATGCAAAAGAAAAATTTTTTCATTGAGTTACCTCCTTATTTTAATTTTTGTTAATTATATTATTCTTCTTTTTATGTTACAACAATATTTATATATCACAACTTTAAGTTACTATGGTTATTTTTTACCGAAATTTATGGTTATATTTTATCAACGAGTTTTTTATAATTAAGCTCTCTAATTAGTAGAGTGCTTTATTTATGAAACAATATTATATTGGCATAGAGGTTGCAAAACGTAAAGTTACTGGAGGTTTTTATTGAAAATAAAAGTCAATAAAATAAGATGTACAGCCTGCGG
The DNA here is from genome assembly GCA_964540515.1 of uncultured Pseudomonadota bacterium. Classification (GTDB taxonomy): domain Bacteria; phylum CALINM01; class CALINM01; order CALINM01; family CALINM01; genus JAOAGA01. The sequence goes on from CAZIMS010000001.1 coordinate 355,153, forward strand.
TCTCTGTGAGAATATATGCAGTCTTACCCATACTGGCTCGATTAATAAAAAAAGATCTGCCATAAAAGTTATTATGGATGACTTGGGAGATAGTATTCACACTCCTCTTTTGTGTCGTCAATGTAGCAATATGTATTGCATAGAGGGAGAAGACCTTTCACAAAAGCAAGTTCTTCAAGAAAAGAATAAGTTTTTATGGGATAATCTTAATAGAGCCTTAAAATGCCCTTTTAATGGATGCTTTGCCTTTGATGGTAAGGTCTATCATTGTGACCTCTGTGGGGGAGATCCCCAGTGTGTTAAGATATGTACTAACTCAGCTATAACTATTATAGATTAAAGGAGATACGGATGAGAGAAAAATACAGTGATGTAGTTTTTGTTTCGGCAGTAAGAAGTCCGATGGGTAAGTTTGGTGGTACTTTAAAAGACATGCCTGTTTATGAGCTTGGTGGATATGTAATAAAAGAGGCAATAAATCGAGCAGGTCTTAAGGGTGACGAGATTGATGAGGCCATAATAGGTAACTGTAGGCAAGCTGGAAACGGTCCAAATCCAGCAAGAAGCGCTATTTTGTTAGGCGGATTAGATAAGAAAGTTCCTGCAAGTACAATAAATATGGCCTGTCCCTCAGGTATGTTAACTCTTTTTTACGCTATAAGGTCAATTAAAGATGGGGCAAAAATTGTCCTCTGCGGTGGCATGGAGAGCATGAGCACCATACCTTATTTGTTGAAGAATGTTCGCTGGGAAGGATTTAAGATGGGAGATAAGGTGCTTATGGATGGATGGGGAGATAGTGTAGATCCTATCATTAATATGGGTATGGGGCAGACTGCTGAGAATTTGGTTGAGAAATATGGCCTTACAAGAGAAGAGCTTGATAGTTTTGCAGTAGATAGCCATAAAAAGGCAGGTAGGGCTCAGAAAGAGGGATGGTTTAAAGAGGAGATTGTAGCAATTCCTGTAAAAACGAAAGATAAAGAAGATATCCTTTTTTCAGAAGATGAGTCAATTAGAGAAGATACATCTCTTGATAAAATGGCAAAAATACCACCGGCCTTTAAAAAAGGTGGTTCAGTTACTGCAGGTAACTCCTGTGGCCTTACTGATGGATCTGCCATGCTTGTTGCAATGAGAAGAGATGTTGCCCTATCATTGGGGGCTAAGCCATTATTTTCTCTTGTAGATTTTGTTCAAAGTGCCTGTGAAAATGCCTTTATGGGAGAAGGACCTGGTTATTCTATTCCGTTGGTATTAGAAAAGGCAGGCCTAACTCTAAATGATATAGACCTTCTTGAGGTAAACGAGGCCTTTGCGGCACAGATGATTGTTAATGAAAGAATGCTTAATTGGGATAGGAGCAAGGTTAATATAAGTGGAGGAGCTATTGCTTTAGGACACCCAACAGGCTGTAGTGGTGCAAGAATAATAGTAACCTTATATCATAACTTAAAAAAACTAAATAAAGAGCTTGGTGTAGCAGGTATCTGTGGAGCAGGAGGAGTAACAACAGCCTGTATAATTAAAAGAGAAGATTAAAGACCATAACTCAAAACAAAATATAGGAGGCGTAAAAGATGAAGATTGACTTGAATGGAAAGGTAGCCTTAGTAACAGGTGGGTCAAGAGGTATAGGGGCAGAGATTGTAAAAAATTTAGCCAAATGTGGTGCCCATGTTGCCTTCAATTATGTTAAGAGTGAAGATAAGGCCCTTGCTTTAAAAGAAGAGGTTGAAAAGTTGGGATCTAAAGCTTTTATCTATAAATGTGATGTTGTTGACTATGCCGATGCAGAGAATATGGTAAAGGAAGTTATCAGTACTTTAGGCGGGCTTCATATACTTGTATGTAATGCCGGTGTTAACTGGGATGGTGTTCTCTGGAAGATGACACCAGAACAGTGGCATAGAGTTCTCTCAGTAGATTTAACAGGCACATTCAATTTTATGAGGGCTGTATCTCCTATTTTTAAAGAGCAAGGTTATGGGAAGATTATTAATATTACATCGATTAATGGCTTAAGAGGTAAGTTTGGGCAGACAAACTATTCGGCAGCAAAGTCAGGGGTACATGGTCTAACAAAGGCTGCCGCAAAGGATTTGGGAAAGTTCGGTATAAATGTTAATGCAATAGCTCCAGGTTTTATACTTACAGAGATGGGAGAATCTATGCCCGATGAGTTTAAAAAAATAGCTATCGAAGAAAGTGCTCTAAAAAGGGCAGGACTTCCAGAAGATGTGGCATATCTAACGGCTTTTCTTGCATCAGATCTTTCAAAACACATAACAGGTGAGATAATCAAGGTAGATGGGGGACAATATATTTAATTAAAAGGGGAGGGATAGATGTTTAATTTTATTCAATACAAGAAAGAAGGTAGAGTTGCTGAGATTAGAATTAACAAGCCCCCATATAATATCCTTGATATTAAGACAATGGAGGAGATTAATAATGCCTTGGAAGATGTAAAAAAAAGTGAGAATGATTTGAATGTTTTGCTAATCACATCAGAGGGAGATAAAGCCTTTTCTGCCGGCGTAGATGTGGCTGACCACACAAAAGATAAGATGGAAGTTATGCTTAGTGTCTTTCACGGTATCTTTAGAAGACTTGATGCCCTTGATATAGTGACGGTTGCAGGTGTTAAGGGTTCTGCACTTGGTGGTGGCTGTGAGCTTGCTATCGGCTGTGATTTGATAATATGTGCTGATAATGCAAAGTTTGGTCAGCCCGAGATTAAGTTGGCAGTTTTTCCTCCTGTTGCAATAACATATCTTTCTCAGATAGTGGGTACAAAAAAGGCCTTAGAGATAATCCTTTTAGGAGAAAATCTATCGGCAGAAGAGGCGAAGGTTTTGGGATTAGTTAATCAAGTCTTTCCTCTTAAAGATTATGAGGAGAAGAGCAAGGATTATATAAAAAAGTTTGAGGTAATGAGCGGCTCTGCCCTTAAGATTACAAAGAAAGCTTTTAAAAAGTCACTGAGTTTTAATTTTGAAGAGGTCCTATCTCAAGCAGAAGAAGATTATATAAGTAAACTTATGACTTTAGAGGATCCCAATGAAGGTATAAACTCTTTTATGGAAAAGAGAAAACCTCTTTGGAGACACAGATAAAGTTTAATTTTGGAGGTAATAAGATGGGAGTAGATATAATAAAAACATATCAAATGGTGGAGCCCGGGAAATTAATAAAAACAGAGGTCCCCAAAGAGAAACTTAAAGATGATGAGGTTTTAGTTGAGATAAAAGGTTGTGGTGTATGTCATACAGATCTAAGTTACTTCTATCAGGGTGTTCCTACCGTTACCAAACCACCTCTTACATTAGGTCACGAGATATCAGGTGTAATTGTAGAGGGTAGAGCTGATCTGATTGGTAAAGAGGTAATTGTGCCTGCTGTTATGCCCTGCAATAGCTGTCCTATCTGTGCTAAGGGGAGAGAAAATAGATGTCTTAATCAAAAGATGCCTGGTAATAATTTAGGGATATATGGTGGTTATTCGAGTCATATACCAGTTCCCTATAGAGACCTTTGTTTTATAGAAAATAGAGGTGATTTTCCTTTAGAGGTGCTGGCAGTTGTTGCAGATGCAGTTACAACGCCCTATCAGGCAGCCATAAGAGGAGGGCTTGAAAGGGGTGATTTGGTAATGATTATAGGTGCTGCAGGAGGAGTAGGTACCTATATGACTCAGATGGCAAAGGCTTTCGGCGCAGAATGTGTGATAGGGTTTGATATAGCAGAAGAAAAGCTGGAAGACTTGAAGAAATATGGGCTTGACTTTGCTATTAATCCTAAAGGTAAAGAGATAAAGGAACTTAAAGATATTTTTAAAACTATATGTAAAGAGAAAGGTTATCCATCCAATTATTCTTGGAAAATTTTTGAATGCACCGGTATTAAGCCAGGGCAAGAGTTAGCTTTAGAGTTTTTGTCCTTTATTGGGAAGTTGGTGGTTGTTGGTTATGGACCTCAAAAGATTGAATATATGCTCTCTAAGCTTATGGCTTTTGATGCTGAGATAATAGGGACCTGGGGTTGTCCTCCAAAACACTATAAGAGTGTTCTTGATCTTGTATTGAATGGAAAGGTACAGATTAAGCCATTTGTTGAGACAAGACCTATGAGTCAGATAGAAGAAGTTTTTGAGTTAGCCCATCACGGTATGTTGAAAAAAAGGGTAGTCTTAACACCGGATTTTTAGTTTTTACTGAAAGAAGGAATCTTTAAAATAAAAAAAAGACCTCCTAAAAAAAATAAAGTAACAGATAAGATTGCCGGTCTTTGGCTTCCTGTTAATAGTGATATTTGTCCAAACAATAAAGGCCCCAAGATGGAAGAGCTTTTTCCTACAAGTGAATAGATGCCAAAGTATTCGGCCTCACAACCTTTAGGTATAAAGTAGGCAAAGAGAGTTCGAGAGGCTGACTGTATAGCTCCAAGTCCTATCCCACCTATGCTTGCTATCACAAAAAAAGCCATCTTACTGTCTACAAGAAAGGCTCCTATAGTTACGGTAATCCAAAAGATTAGAGAGATAATAACTACAACCTTAGGACCTCTTTTATCAATTAAATTAGCAAAGAGAAAAGACCCGCTCAAAGCAGTTATTTGAACCAACATAAAGAGCTTTATAATCTCTACATTGCTAAATCCTAATGATGTTGTAGCAAAAATAGTAGAGAAGGCAATAACTGTGTTTATACCATCTCCATAGAGAAAATATGCCAAGAGAACCTTCTTTAAGTTTCTTGACCTTTGTACAATCTTAATTTTATCCACAACGTAACCTATACCGCTTTTTATAGATCTTAAGAGGGAAATTTTTTTCTCATCCTTTGGTAAGAAAAAGAAAGAGGGCAGAGAAAAGATTAAGAAAAATAAAGAAACTGTAAGCCATATTAAATCGTATCTATTTTCCTTCGCTAATAATAAGGCAAGAAACAGAGATAATATCGAGCCTAAATAGCCTAAACCAAAACCCCAAGAAGAAACTCTTCCCAAGTAGTTTATAGGAGAGATTATTGATAAAAAGGAGTTATAAAAGATTACTGAAGCTTCCATGGAAATATTTGCAAATAGTATTAATATAAAACCTAAAAATATGTCACCTCTGCTTATAAAGTTAAAGGATGCCACAGAGAGGGAGGAAAGGATTATAAAAAAATAAAGCATAGTCTTTCTTTTTCCTGAGTAGTCTGCTATACCACCAAGGATTGGAGAGAGTAAGGCGGTAATAAACATACTCAAAGATACAGCTCTTCCCCACCAGAGGTCTCCAGCGCCATCAGTATTGCCAACAATTACATTTGCATAATATACCGGGAAGATAACAGAGGCGATTATAGCAGAGTAGCTGGAGTTAGCAAAATCAATAAGGCACCAACTAAAAATCTGTTTTTTATTCAAATTAAAGCTTTTTTGCATATTAGTGATGATAGCACAAAAATTTTTTATAGAGGCATCAAAATGAGATAGACATATAAGAGCCCATAGGTATAATAAATCTTATGAGTTTTTCAGTTAAAAGAAAATGTCCCATCTGTGGAAAAGAATTAACTGTTAGTATTGAAAGGTCTATCTATGGTCCTTTTTGCTCTATAAGGTGCAAAGAGATTGATTTATTAAATTGGCTTGATGAGAAATATTTTATTAGCAGATATATAAAAGAAGAGGATATTGAAGAAGATTTAGGGAGAGATACTAAATCCTAATTCTATAGCGGGTTCCTTCCTTTGTATCCTCCAGCTCTATTCCCATTGCATAAAGCTTATTTCTTATCTCATCTGCCTTTTCAAAATCTTTATTTTTTCTTGAGAGCGTACGTTCTTCTATAAGACTATCAATGGCATCCCTTGATAAATCGAGGTCTTCTAAGTGCTTATCAAGGGCCTTCTCAAAAAATTGAGTAGGGTCTTCTTGCAAAATACCCAATAGGTTAGACAACTTTTTGAGAGCATGAAAAGACTTTTTCACTAATAATAAATCCATATTTGATAGGTTTTTGCCTTTACTTTGAATAAGTTTGTTTATTTCTTTTGTAAAATCGAAAATTTTTGAGATTGCAATGGCAGTATTAAAATCATCAAGCATGGCAGCATCAAAGGAGTTTTCAAAATCGCTTATTATAATTCTTTGGTCTTCATTCAACTCACCATCAATGTCTTTGTTTTCAATTAATTCCTGCCAATTTTTAAGAGTTAGATATAGCCTTTTAAGGCTTTTTTCAAAGTCTTTTAACTTCTCCTCATCATAGTCTATGGGACTTCTATAATGACTTGATAAAATAAAGAGCTTTAATGATTCAGGATGAAACTTCTTTACTATCTCCCTAATAGTTAATATGTTTCCCAAGGATTTACTCATCTTTTCTTTATTTATGTTTACAAAGCCGTTATGTAACCAGTATCTTACAAAGGGCTTTCCTGTATATGCCTCGCTTTGAGCTATCTCATTTTCATGATGAGGGAATATTAGATCCATACCGCCACCGTGAATATCAAAGGTCTCTCCTAAAAGATTTAGAGACATGGCGCTACATTCTAAATGCCAGCCAGGCCTGCCTTCACCAAAAGGAGAGCTCCAAGAAGGCTCATAATCAAGTCTCTTTCTTTTCCAAAGGGCGAAATCAAGGGGGCTTTTTTTTCTCTCATCTACATCAACCCGTGCCCCAGACTTTAACTCATCGAGAGGTTTTTTAGAGAGCTTCCCATAATCTGGAAAGGCTTCTACAGAAAAATATACATCACCATCAACCTCATAGGCATAACCTTTTTCGATAAGAGATTGTGTAATCTCTATCATCTTTTCAATATATTCGGTTGCGCGGGGGGTATAAGTGGGTTTTTCTATACCAAGAATCTCCATGTCTTCATGAAAGGCTTTAATATATTTTTCTGAGACCTCTTTAAAATGACAACCTTCATCTTTAGCTCTATTAATAATCTTATCGTCAATATCAGTATAATTTCTTACATAATACACTTTATAACTTAATCTATCTTTAAGAAACCTATAGATTGCATCAAAGACTATCTGTACCCTTGCATGTCCAATATGAGAATAATCATAGGCTGTAATGCCACAGACATACATCTTAACCTTTCCCTCTTCTACAGGTGTAAATTTTTCTTTTGTGTTGTTTAAAGTGTTATAAACATAGAGGTCCATCTTAAACTCCATTTTTGTATATTAATGCTGTTGCCATACAGACAATCCCTTCTTTTCTCCCTGCAAAGCCCATCTTCTCTGTGGTAGTCCCTTTAATATTGATATCATCTTCAGATATCAATAAAATCTTTGAAAGTGTTTTTTTCATCATCTCAACGTATTTTCTTATCTTTGGTTCTTCACAGATAACAATACAATCTATGTTAGATATCTTAAACCCCTTTCCTTTTACCAGATCAAAAACCCTTTCCAGAAGAATCTTGCTATCTATGTCTTTAAAAGAAGAGCTGCTATCAGGAAAATGTTTGCCTATATCATCTTCACCTATGGCACCAAGCAAAGCATCCATTATAGCGTGTATTAGACAGTCTGCATCGGAATGTCCAGCTAAACCTAAGGGGTAGTCTATCTTTACTCCTCCCAGAAAAAGCTCTCTACCCTCTTGAAAACGATGAAAATCAACTCCTAATCCTACTTTTATTCTCATAAAACTCTACTAAGTTTTTAATTATATCCAAATCTTCTTTAAATGTAAGCTTTAAATTGTACCGTTCTCCTTGAACAACATAAACCTTTTCTCCTAAAAGCTCTAAAAGATTTGCCTCATCGGTATAAGTAATATCATGGTCAATCCTATTGATGGCATTTTTAAGAAGAGAGAGCTTAAAACCCTGTGGTGTTTGAGATAGAAATAGTTTATCCCTATCAATAGTTTTTATAATAAGATGGTCTTCCACCTTTTTTACAGTATCTGGTATTGGTATGACTGGTATGGCATTGCCGTATTTTTTTGTAGCTTTATAGACCCTTAAAAATAGAGAGCTTGATGCAATAGGTCTTACAGAGTCATGTATCAATACGATAGCGCTATCATCATTTATATTATTGATGGCCCTTATAACGGAATCTTGTCTTCTTTCCCCACCCTCTACAAGAGTAGCTGTAAAATTATAATTTTGAAGCATCTTTTCAAAGATATCCCTATAGCCAGAGGGGTATGTAACAATAACCTCTCTATGTTTTAAAGGAGATATGCTTTTAAGAGAGTAATACAAAAGAGCTTTACCCTTTATTTTTATAAGCTGTTTAGGGTTTTTGGATCCAAATCTTTTTCCAACACCTGAGGCAAGGATAACGATATATAGATTGTCCATTGTTTATGAATGGATATGGGCAAAGATAATCTTTCCAGAAGGGGTTTGGAAGACACTCTTTACCTCAACATCTATCTTCTGACCTATAAATTTTTTACCGTTTTCAACTACTATCATTGTTCCATCATCTAAGTATGCAACTGCTTGTCCAGGCTCTTTACCCTCTTTAAGAAGAAAAACGTTGATAACCTCACCAGCCACGAGAGATGGCTTTAAGGCGTTAGCTAATATGTTAAGATTTAGGTTTTGAATGCCCTGTAGCTCTGCCACCTTACTTAAGTTATAATCCATAGTAACGATCTTCCCATTCAATTTTTTTGCCAATGTAACAAGCTTTAGGTCCACCTCTTTAATTCTAAAAAAATCCACTTCAGATATCTCTAAATCGTGAGTAACTTTTTGAATATTAGATAACACATCGAGCCCTCTTCTGCCTTTTGCCCTTTTAACAGGGTCTATAGAATCAGCTAAAACTTGGAGTTCCTTTACAACAAAACGGGGAACCACAAAGGGGCCCTCTAAAAAACCACTCTCAATAATATCAGAGATCCTGCCATCTATAAGAATACTTGTGTCAAAAACCTTTGGAATCCGCTCACCCTTAAAATCTTTTTTATCCTCAACAAAGGGTATAGTAATGTTCTTAATCTTTTCTATACCAATGGATATACCAATATAAGCCAACAATACCCCTAAAATAAACCTTATCCCTAAGGTATATCCGAGAAAATCTATGCTTAATGCAGGATTATTTAGGTAACCAGTAAAAAAAAAGAGAGGCGATATAGAAAGCACAAAACCAATAAAAGCACCTACAAAGTATTTTATAGGAACCTTGGCTATAACATCCCTTATTATTATTGTTAAAAGCCCTAAAACAAAGCCAGAAAAGAGCCCTAATAAGTTATGAGAGCCCTTAAAGATTAAACCAAAAAAAAAGTACCCGCTAAGGGTACTAAATATTAATACAAGAATTTTAATAACATACACATCAAAACCTTAAGATGAGAGAAGTGAGTTTATCTTACTAACTATAACATCTTCTGAACAGTTTTCGCAACAGGCAAGTTCTTTAATAATTAATTTTTTTACCTGATCAAGGAGTTTTTTTTCGCCGAAAGATAGAGTTTTGTGTGATTGTAGATTGGTTAGCTCTTTTAATATCTGGGCATGGTCAATAATAGAGCCGCTTTTTAGCTTTGCGTAGTAATCTCTCTGCCTTCTATTCCATGGAATATGTGTTCTGACAATACGCTCTTCGCCGCTTTTTTTTAGTACCGAAAAAACCTCTTCAACCTTTTCTTTAGGAGTTAGATGTCTTAAACCTACGGAGGTAACTTTTGATTGGGGGATTGTGACAGTCATACCACTATCCATAATCTTTAGGACGTAATAGCACTCATTTGTCCCATTACATTCTTTACTTTCAATCCTCTCAATAACCCCCACCCCATGAGTGGGATAAAAAGCCTTATCGCCTACGCCAAACATAATATAGCCCTCCCCTTTCTCCCTAATATACTAAAAAATAAAAAATTAGTGATATCTAATTCTATTATATTACACTTAAATTAGTCAAGAAATATTTTCACAATTAAATTAAAAGGGAATAAGTATACTTAGCACTCCATCCTTTAGTTTAGCCTTTGCTCTTGACCCGTCTATTAATATTGGCAACTCAATAACCTTCTCAAAAGTTGCTACATCTCTTTCCATCAAAAGGTAGTTTAAACTTTTTTTATCATCCCTCTTATTGCCACAAATTTTAATACGATTATTTTCGCAAATAACCGATATCTCATCCTTCCCGTACGATGGCACTTCTAATTCTATGTTTAGGCCTTCTTCACTCTCGTAAATATCAAGAGGAGGGTTAAAGGTTCTACTCTTTCTTTTTATATCCTCTTCAAAGTCATTTAGCTGAATGTTTATATAATAAAAGTCATCTAAGCTCATGGCATCCTAAAACTAACAAATTTATTCCCCTGTTTTGTCCTTAGCTGAATAGTTACAGCTGATTTTGGAGGAATTGATGAGATTATATCTATTAATTGTTCGATAGTATCTACCTTTTTGTTATTAATGCTAATAATTATGTCGCCAGGAACAATCTTCAAAGAACCTGCTATTGAATGAGGTTGAACCTCTTCTACAACGATGCCACTTTTGGATTCTGATAATCTAAGTCCCAACCTTTCAAGAACAGTGCCCTGTTCTGATTGTTTGCTTAAGGTTGCATTTATAGATATCTCTTTCTTTTCTCTGTAGATTTTTAATTTAACCGTATCGCCAGGCAGATAACTGGCAATAATCTTTGGAAAAGAGGTAAACTCATCTACCACCTTACCATTGACCTCAAGAATAATGTCTCCTTCTTTAAGGCCAGCTTTTTCAGCAGGACTATTTTTTACCACCTCTGAGATCAATACTCCATATATTTTATCAAGCCCAAAGCTTTCAGCAATGTCCTTAGTAACTTCTTGAAACTTAATACCCAAATAGGCCCTTTCAACCGTACCCTTCTTTAGTTGCGGCAAGATTGTCTTAATCATATTGATAGGGATAGAAAAGCCTATATTCTGTCCACCGGCTATAATTGCAGTATTTATTCCAACTATCTCACCATTAAGATTAAAAAGAGGCCCACCAGAGTTCCCAAAATTTATAGGCGCATCTGTCTGGATAAAATCGTCATAGGGACCAGAACCTATGACCCTTCCTTTGGCACTAACTATACCTTTTGTTACAGTGTGAGATAGCCCAAAGGGGTTTCCTATAGCAATTACCCAGTCGCCTACCTCTAACTTGTCGGAATCACCTAATTTTGCGGAGGGAAGGTTATCTTTGTTGATTTTTAATAGAGCAATGTCAATCTTTGGGTCCTTTCCTATTACTACTGCCTCTATGTCTTCCTTAGATTTATAAAGCCTAACCTTAATGATGGTGGCATCCTTTATAACATGGTTATTGGTAAGTATATAACCATCTTCTGATATAATTACACCTGAGCCCAAACTTTGCCTTTGAAAATCTTTTGGCGTATCAAAGTCAAAGGGAGATTCTCCAAAAAACTCTTTAAAGAAGTCAAAGGGTGTGGGCCTCTGGGCCTTGACGATTTGTGTAGTGCTTATGTTGACTACCGCTGGTTCAACCTTTTTTACTAAAGCAGAAAAACTTTTTAGCTCTTGACTCTCTAAGGGACTTACTGTTGTTAGGAAAATAAAAAGTATTCCAAAAAAAAGCCTAACCATTATCTTTATACCTCCTACAAAACCTTTATTAATTTTATCAGAATCAAAAAAAAAGTCAAAAACACCTGTTAAAAATAATTGACAACTGAACAAATGTTCAGTATATTTTAAAATATGGTAGAAGACAAATGCTCTTATATAAAAGTAGCAACTATATTTAATAAAGGCAAGATTTTTCCTGTGTGGTTTGAGTGGAACAGTTGCAAATTTCCCATCGACAAGGTGCTATATAGATGGGAAGAAAGAAAGGGGAGAGGACAAATATTTTATTTTTCTGTTCTCTCATCAGGTGAGCATTACAATATATCTTTTGATAGCGAAAACTTCACGTGGAAGATAATAAGAGAGGGTTAGTTTAATGATCTTGCATATAGATATGGACGCCTTTTTCGCCTCCGTTGAGCAGGCATCTAATCCAAAACTTAAAGACAGGCCCATAGCAGTGGCAAGTTCTGAGAAAAGAGGGATTGTCATTACTTCTTCTTATGAGGCGAGAAAATATGGTGTCAAGACGGGTGCTACTATTTATGAAGCCATTAAACTATGTCCTCACATCACGATTGTACCAGCCAATTTTGAGAAATATGACTCTACTTCTAAAAACATTATTAATATATTTAAGAAATATGGCCCCACAGAGGTTTTTTCTATCGACGAGGCCTTTATTGATATAGGGGATAAAGACCCTCTTCTAATCTCTGAGAGTATTAAAGGGGATATCAAAAGGCGGTTTAATATAACCTGTTCTGTAGGTGTTGGTCTTAATAAAGATATAGCAAAGTTGGCAAGTGGGATAAATAAGCCCAATGGTTTTTTCTGGGTAAAAAGCTTTGAGGATATTAAAGATATCCCCATTAAGGATGTTTGCGGCATTGGGAAAAAAATTTCTGGAAAACTTGCTCTAATCTCTGTTAAAACTGTTAATGATTTTGTAAATACGAAGGATGAAATATTGCGGTCTATTATGGGTATTAATGGCATAAAATTAAAGATGGCATTAAAAGGAGAGTTTTTTGAAAAAGTTAATCCATATAGCAATGTCCCAAAGTCTGTTAGTAATAGCATGACTCTACCTGAAAATATATGGAAAAAAGAGGATATCTATCTTGCCCTTTTTCAGTTAAGTGAAAAAGTGGCCTACCGTCTGAGAAGGCAGGATTTGTGGGGTAGGAGGGTTAGTTTATATATAAGATTTGATGACTTTACAAGCACTAATGTTGATAAAAGATATTACGATTATTCCGATGATGAACAATTGATATTTAACAGGGCAAAGGAGATATTTGAGGAGATGATAATTAGTAGGTCTATAAGATTGTTGGGAGTGACTGTAACAGAACTTTCTCCGAAGGTTCAGCTTAATTTCATAAGTGATGGGAAAGAAGAGAGATTGATAGCTATAGATAAGATTAGAGAAAGGTGGGGTTTTTCTGCTATTACTTGGGGGATGCTTTTGAATAGATTCAAACATAAACCACCTATATCTCCTGCCTGGAGACCGGAGAAACCATAAAGATGCTTACGGCCAGAAGAAAAGAAATACTTGATTTCATCATAGAATTTAAAGAGAAACACAACAAAATACCTACTATTAGAGAGATATGTAGACACTTTTCCCTTAAATCTACCAATGGAATCTATGAGCATTTAAAGGCTCTTGAGAGGGATGGCTATCTTGTGTTGGGGGAAAAATCTGCAAGAAGCATATCTCTAAAAGAGGAGAGATATAGTAATATTCCTCTTTTAGGAGAGGTTTCTGCAGGTTTGCCTGTTTATCCTGTAGTGGAAGAGGGAGAATGTTTAAGTTTACCATTTAAGGTGGGAAAGGGGTTTTTGCTAAAAGTAAAGGGTGACAGCATGATAAAAGCAGGCATTCAAGAGGGAGATATGGTTATGGTGGAGACGGATAAAGAGATAAGCAATAAAAACATTGTTGTTGCCCTTGTAGACGGAGAGGTTACCTTAAAAAGAATATTTTTTAAAGATGATGTAGTTGAGCTTAGGCCAGAAAACGATAGCTATGAACCGATAATAGTAAATAAAAAAAGGGTCAAGATAATTGGTAGAGTAACTACATTAATAAGAAGGTTTTAACTACTTAAACATACTGATCTTCCAAGATAAATTTTTTATGATAATTTTTCCTTGACTTTAAAAATGATTGTAATATAGTCTTAAAGATAGTTTTTGCTTTTAGTGAATAACATCATTATATATAGTCAAGGGGGAGAGTATGTCAGAACATCCAAAAACAGTTTCATCAACAACTGCTGAGTTATTAAACAAAGCAGCAAATGAAAAGGTGGAAACAGCCTTTGATAGAGCTGAAAAAGTCAAAGCCTGTCCAATAGGTGCCGTTTCAGCTTGTTGTAAACATTGCTTCATGGGACCCTGTAGATTGAATCCAAAAGATGGTAGCGGGATTGGTGTTTGTGGTGCCGACATAAATACAATTCAAGCAAGAAACTTTGCAAGAATGGTAGCATCAGGTACAGCCGCTCATAGTGATCATGCTTTAACAACAACTTACGTTTTTCTTGCAGCTGCAAAGGGTGAGGTAGAAGGTTACGAGATTAAAGACGAGAAAAAGCTTTTGGCTGTAGCAAAAAGAAATGGCATAAATACAGAAGGTAGATCAATTAGAGATATTGCCATTGAGGTAGGAGAGCTCTATGTAAGAGATTTTACTCAGCAAGAAGGTGAGCTTGCTCATATTAAATGGGCTCCTAAGAAAAGACAGGAGATTTGGAGAAAGTATGGAGTAGTACCAAGAGGTGTTCAGAGAGAAGTAATGGAGCTAATGCATAGAACCCATATGGGTGTTGATCAGGATTATAAAAACATAATTCTTGCTTCCACAAGAACTGCTCTTAGTGATGGTTGGGGTGGTTCAATGATTGCTGCAGATTTACAAGATATTATGTTTGGCACACAATCGCCCAAGAAGACAGAGATAGATTTGGGTGTTTTGAAAGAAGATATGGTAAATGTTATTATTCACGGTCATGAACCAGTGCTTGCGGAAGCACTTTTACTCGTTGCTCAGGAACCAGAGCTTATTAATTATGCAAAATCAAAGGGTGCAAACGGTATTAATGTAGTCGGTATGTGCTGTTCAGGTGCTGAAGTATTAGTTAGACATGGGGTAAAATATGCTGGTAACTTCATGCAGACAGAGGCTGCAATTATTACTGGTGCAGTAGAGGCGATGGTAGTAGATGTACAGTGCATAATGCAGGGTTTAGTGGAAGTTGCAAAATGCTACCACACCTCAATAGTAACAACCAATGAGAGATGTAAGATAACAGACTCTACATTCATTAACTTCAATGACCATCATCCGCTACCAGATGCAAGAGCTATTGTAAAACTGGCTTGCGATAATTTCCCAAAAAGAATTAAAGACAAAGTATATATACCTAAGAAGTCTCAAGAGCTTGTAGTAGGTTTTGGCAATGAATCCATTGAGTATATGCTTGGTGGAAGCTTTAGAAGCTCCTTCCGTCCGCTAAATGATAACATAATAAATGGAAGAATAAGAGGGATTGCAGGTGTAGTTGGTTGTAACAACCCAAGAGTTAAACATGATGCTGTTCATCTTGCCTTAGTGGAGGAGTTGCTTGCAAATGATATACTTGTTGTTCAGACAGGTTGTGCTGCTACAGCCTGTGGTAAGGCAGGTTTTATGACACCAGAAGCAGCCTACAAATATGCTGGAGCAGGTTTAAGAGAGGTTTGTGAAGCAGTAGGTATTCCTCCAGTATTACATGCAGGTTCATGTGTTGATAATAGTAGAATTCTTGTGGCAGCATGTAATATAATCGCAGAAGGTGGTTTAGGTGAAGATATAGCAGATATTCCAGCAGCAGGTGCAGCTCCTGAGTATATGAGTGAGAAAGCTGTTGCTATAGGTCAATACTTTGTTGGATCTGGAGTGTTTACTGTCTTTGGTGTAACCTTCCCAACTATTGAAGGTACAAAGTTCCACAAATACCTCTTTGACGAGATATCAAACGATTTAGGTGGTAAGTGGGGTTTTGCTACAGAGGCTTCAAAGATTGCCTCATTGATGATAGACCACATTAATCAGAAAAGGGTTGCCCTTAACATCCACCAGAAGAAAGAAAGAAAGCTCTTCGATATGGCTGATAGAAGAGAAATAAAATAAATTAAAATAACGGGAGGACTGTTATGAAAGTAATAATAACACTTGATCAAAAGGATCAACAACTTATAGAAAGCATTTATGAAGACAAGGATAAAGATGCAGCTCTTAATTTTGTTATAGATGTTATTAGGGCTAAGGTCCATGAACAAACAAAAACAGAGATAAAGTGTGGTAACATTTACTCCTCAAGCGGTGAAAAGAAATAGTAATTTTTAGAAATTTTTTTTAGAAGGCTGGGTTTTTTTTAAAGTCCCAGCCTTCATTTTTTTTACTTCACAAAAAAGGAGGTGAAAATTAGATGAAAAAGTTTATCGCATCTTCTGTAATGGCTGTGATTATAGCTGGAATGGCACTCGTCGCTTGTCAGAAAAAAGAAGAACCTAAACCAGCTCCTGCGCCTGCACCTGCACCTGCAGTTCAGCAGCAGTCTACTTCTAAGGCTGCACCAGCTCCTGCGCCTGCACCTGCGCCTGAGAAAAAGTAGTGTATTTAAATTATTTTTTTATTTATCGGGGGGGTGATGGTTTTCATCCCCTTTTTACTTTATTCTTTGTATAAATTCATCAACCGGTATAGCAGGATGTGAGCTAATCTGAACTGTTCCTCTTGCCCCTAACTCAATAGAGATTTTTGCTATAGTTTCGTTGTCTTTAGCCTCAATGATTGTTATAAAGTCGTAACCACCGAGTAGAGCGTATTGACTTATTACCTTACCTCCCATTAGCTCTATCTCTTTATTAACCTCTTTTATTCTTTCAGGTTTTGATTTTATTGTTCTTCTTCCTTCATCTGTAAGGTTTGATAACAAAACAAAGTAAGGCATATAAACCTCCTTATTAAAGTATTTAAAAAAAGTATATGTGATAGAATCATAAAAGTCAAAAAGAATGAATTTCTATGGGGAGATAGTAAAGAGAAGAAATACTATAATGATAGTTTTTTTAAAGTATCTTTGGTAGGGATACCATTATTATCCCACCCATGATAATTATAGTACTCATCGAGCATCTTTTCGAAGAAATCCCTATCAATCTTTTCTCCTCTTGATGGTCCTTCTGGTATTGGTACATTAAAGTAGTAATCAGGTAAAGTATCATCCTTCCTTGTTATACCAAGATTTGTTATATAGAGCCTCTCTAAAGTATAGACTCGCTCGCCTATAGTTTTAAGATCATCAATAGTAAAGTCTATGCCACAAGCTGCCTTAATAATCTTTGAGATATCTTCATAATCTATGGCATTTATACTACTAAAGACGCTGGCAAATCTACATATCCCGGCAGAATCAACAAGGGCATTGAATATCTCATGCCAGTGAACCATTCTTGCTTTCCCGGTATAATCTTTATAGGAGTTACCAACAGGACCACCATAGAATTTTTCTAATACCTCACGAGGATATTGGACTACATCAATAGATACCCTACTTCTCATATGACAACATCCCCTTGTTGCTGTTGCAAGGCCTAAGGCAAAAGCCTTTGCCACTCTTTCGTCGGTCATCTCAATACTAATATTTTTTATATGCATTAGATAATCCTTTGACTTATCAGGCAGCTTATTAAGGGCAAAGACGCCCTCTGCAAAAATATCACCAAAGCCTTCCCTATTAGCGGTAAGATAAAGTAGTTTTTCCACAGCAGATACGTTACCCCAACTAAGATCGATACCGGTAAAGTCAAAATCTATAATACCCTTTTCATAGAGGCTCATCATCCAGCCAAGATAACCGCCAGTTGAAATGGTATCAATGCCAAGCCTATTACAGATTCCTACAAGATAAATAACAGCTGATAAATCAAGATTACCAATCTGATTGCCAAGAGAAGAGATTGATGCATATTCAGGACCTTCTCCTTGTAAAAGACCAAATGTTGAGTTTGCCTTATATCTATGTCTACAATGAACTGGACAGCCAGAACAGGCAACCATCCCAGTAGCATAGTGGTCTAACTTCTCAGCCTCTAACTTTTCAGCCTCTCTACCTATATAGGTCTTTTGATGATAACGATAGCTAATAAAACCTTTTTCGTTGGCGTAATGAAAAAGTAGAGGAGAGCCAAACCTACCCAATGCCTTAGCCCAACCAGTCTTCATAAGTTTTTCTGTAACAACTTTTAAAGCCTCAGTTAAAGAAGAGGGATCTGATACAACCAAGTCTATATTCCCTAAAGCTGATATAGCCTTAAGATTTTTGCTGCCAAAAACAGCTCCCATACCTGTTCTTCCAGCCATACTTTTATAACCAGATGCGACAGAAGAAAATCTCACTAAATTCTCACCAGCTGGCCCTATACATATTGTTTTAACTTCATCTCCCAGCTCTTCTCTAATTTTTTTTTGGGTCTCATAGGTATCAAGTCCCCAGAGAGCCTTTGCCGACAGAAAATTAACTTTTTCATCATTAATATATATATGTACAGGTTCGGCACTCTTGCCAAAAATAATTATATGACTGAAACCACATCTTGCTAACTCTGTTGGGAAATAACCACCAATATTAGAATCACCCAAATAGCCACTTTCAGGTGATTTGGCAGAGATATTCATCCTCCCAAAATAGATACCGTTAAGTAGTCCAGAACCTATAATTAAAACATTATCTGGCCCTAAAGGGTTAGTGTTTACATCGGTATACTTATTTAGATAATACATATTAAGACCTCTGCCACCCAAAAACTTTTTCCTGAGCTCGAGAGGTATCTGTTCAATTGAGTAAGTTTTATTGGTTAAGTCTATAATTAGAAGCTTTCTTGATAGTGGCATACTAATAACCTCCCTATTAAACTACCTATAAAAATTTTTGCGACTAAACAAACTTTAAAGCTATACCTTCTCAATTTTCATAAAAATTTCATAGGCTAATAGACTTGCACCTAAGGCTCCTGCAATCTGTGTGTCAATCGTAGGTTTAAGAGCCTTTATCCCGAGTATATTTTCGATTCTTTTTACAATACCAATATTTTTGCTAACACCACCAGTTATAAGTAGATCAGGTTTAATCCCTATTCTCATAACAAGGGCAGAAAGCCTCTCTGCCATTGCACGCATATAAGATGCAAGAACGAAGTTTCTACTATATCCTCTTTTTAAAAGAGACAGTGCCTCTGAACGGGCAAAGACAACGCATATATTTGAGACAGCAGGGGGTTCTTCATCAATCTCAAGAGATAACTGACCAGTATCGGCAAGAGGAATATTTAAAAGGTCAGCGATAACCTCAATACCTCTGCCTGTTCCTGCAGCACATCTATCATTCATCAAAAAATTAATAACCTTACCGGCTTCATCAATATGTATTACCTTACAATCTTGTCCTCCTATATCTAAGACTGTTTTAACAGTCGAGCCACCTATATAGTTTGCACCTTTGCCATGACAGGTTATTTCAGTAATTATTTTATGGGCAAAGGGGACATTTACCCTACCATAACCTGTTGCAACAATATAATTGATATCATCAATTTTTATATCACAAGAATTTAATAAAAGGTTAAGTGCATTCATCGCACTATGGGGGCTACTTGAGCCAGTGTTTAATATACTATAGCAATATAATTGGCCATTAATGGATAGTGCAGCTTTGCTTGTTACAGAACCAACGTCTATACCACAGGTAATTATTTTTCTAATATCTAAAGATAAATCATTATCTTTCAGACAGTTAAAAAGAATTATGTCAGAGCTATGAACCATTAAGTATTTACCTGTTGGATTTTTTCAACCAAAGATATTGCACAGCCATAGGCATTAAGATATGGAGACAGATCTGTAACCATTAAAAAATCAATCCCTAAAAACTCCTTTAATGATTGAACAAAACCTTTATTTTCGGAGAGACCACCTATTAATAAAACATCTTTTTCTAATCCTGTTCTTCTTACAAGTGAAGAGACCCTTTGAGCTACTGAATCTATAATAGCTCTCACAATATCATTTACATCAACCCCTGAGTGCATGAGAGATATTACTTCTGATTCGGCAAAAACTGTGCATTGAGAGCTCATAACAATCTTTTTCTGGGAAAAAAAATATACTTCTCCCATTTTACTTACTGATATCTTAAGCACTTTAGACATACTTTCTAAAAAAATACCGCTACCAGATGAACATCTGTCGTTATAAATTGTATCTTTAATGCTACCATCTCCATCTACTCTTACAATAGTAGTTGTCTCTGCTCCTACATCAATAATTGTTCTAACAGAAGGATAGAGACCGTGGGCTCCCTTTGCCATCGCCATAGTCTCTGAGATGGATAAAAAGGATGAATTGATAAAATTTCTGCCCGCCCCTGTAATAGCGATAGGAGTTTTTGGATTATAGGATAATTTAAGATTAAGAAAGAGGTTCTCTAAAATTTCATTAATATCAATAGGTTCATCATAGATTGCGTCAAGGGTTGTTTTTGTAAGAACAACTTTATCTTGGTCTATAAGAACAATCTTTATAAAACGGCAACCCCAGTCAATACCACAAAAAATCATTATTTACCTCACTACTTCTGCAAAGCAATCAATATGCCGTAATGAAATCTCGTAATAGCTAAACACTAATACAATCTATTAATTCTAAAAAAACGAACATTTTTAAGAACTGATTAGTAAAAATAACCATTTCTAATGGTAGAAAATTACCGAAAATTATAGATTAATACCAGAAAAAAATCTTATTCTATTAATAAAATCATTATAAGAGGAATATTGAATAGTCCTAATACCAAAGCTGTTTGCCCTTTTAGTATTTTCATAATCGTCATCTATAAAGACAATCTCATCGGCCTTAATCTTTAGGCTATTGACAATATCAGAAAATATAGAGGGGTCTCTTTTGGTTTTTTTGAGCTTATAGGAGTTAAAGATAAAATCAAAAAACATAAAAAAAGGATGTCTTTCGTTAAGCTCGTAGAGCCAGTTTGTATGGTCTGTGAGAAGCCCTGTTTTAAAAGAGGCTTCTCTAAGCTTTACAACTAATTCAAGAATATAATCTCTGACCTGAAACTTTGATAGTATCTCATTTCTAAAATCTTCGATAGTATCAGTAAGATTAAACTGCTTTTTCAGCTCATTATAGTATTCTTCTTCACTTATTCTTCCTTCTACATAACCTTTATTATATATAATCTCCTTGGCATTACTGTAAAACTCTTGAGGGTCAAGAAAGTTTCTTTTAGCAATATTAAATAAACCCTCTCTAAATCCTTCATCAGCAACAACCCCACCAAAATCAAAAAGAAACAATTTAATCATAAAATTACTCCTATCCTAAAGCAGTATCGAGGATCATCATTATAGTAAAACCTATTAATGTACCCATTGTAGCTACATCAGTATTACCACTGCGTTGAGACTCTGGTATAACTTCTTCTACTACAACAAATATCATTGCGCCTGCTGCAAAACTTAAGGCATAAGGTAAAAGAGGTTTTGAATAGTAGACAGCAAAGGCACCAATAACACCAGCTATTGGCTCTACTATAGCTGATAACTGTCCCCAAAAAAAGCTTTTTGCTGGAGACATCCCATCACGTCTTAAGGGGGCTGAAATCGCAAGCCCCTCTGGGAAGTTTTGGATGCCTATGCCAATTGCAAGTGATATAGCACCTGCTAGGGATGCTGAATCGATACCATAATAGACAGCACCAAAGGCAACACCTACAGCAAGTCCTTCAGGAAAGTTGTGAATAGTAATAGCTAGCATTAGCAGAGTTGTCCTTCTTAAGTTTGTCTTTGGCCCTTCGGCATATTCTGTGGCAAGCCCTTTGTGTAGATGGGGAAGTATCTTGTCTATCAATCTTAAAAAAAGACCTCCTGAAATAAAACCAATAGAAGCTGGTATCCAACCAGGAGTTCCACTTTTCTCTGCCATCTCTATTGCAGGAGATAAAAGAGACCAGTAGCTTGCAGCAATCATTACTCCAGCGGCAAAGCCAAGCATAAACTCAAGTGCTGTTCTGTTAATATCTCTTTTTAGAAAAACCCCAGCTGCGCCGAGGGCCGTAAGAAACCATGTGAATATAGTAGCAATTAATGCCTGTAAGATTGGGTGTAGGTCTTTGAAAAAATTTATAATTTCATTTTGCATATTATCTACCAAAGATCTTGCACATCAAAAAGTCTTTCTTATCAATACCTCCTGCCCTATATCTACAGCCACCTCTACAATCGTAGATGTATTGACAATTATTACACTCTCTAATATCAGAAAGTGTAAAAAAAACTCTATTTTTTAAGGCCTTTGCTAATCCTTCCTTTATATTACCAAAAATTTTGTCAGTATAAAAGCCACAGGGAACAAAATTGCCACTTGGCATAAGAGTCATTGTATGGACACCGCAGGCATAATCACTTTTTTCCTCTGTTGAATGATAACTCGCACCAAAACGATATCTCATAGCCTCAATTGCTGGATTAATAGGAGGGTATAAATCTTTATGTTTCTTAAAATAACCAGTAAATAGGGGGTAGTCTATACCCCACTCTTTAGCATCAAAAGATTTAATAAGCCTCTTTAGCTTTTTAAAATCATTGAGATTTTTATTATGTACCATTGTGGCAAAGGAGATCTTTTTGTCTGTTTTTTCTTTAAGTCTTCTTATTCCACCAATAACCTTTTTAAATGTTCCCTCTCCACGAAGGAAATCATGACCCTCTTCCATACCGTCAAGGCTAATCTGAACCTCATCGATGTTACTAATATAGGAGAGAGGTATATCATTAAGCAATATGCCATTAGTAATTAATACTACATAGGCACCATAACCCTTGAGAAAAGTATTTAAATCTTTCAGTTTCGAGTACAAAAGAGGCTCTCCACCTGATAGTAGAACTCTCAAGCCTTGAAAAGATATAAACTCCTCTAAAATCTTTTTTAGCTCATCAAAGGGAAGCTCCTCATCAGCTTTATCTCCTTGATAACAGTGTTTGCATTTTATGTTGCATCTTGAGGTTAACTGAATCTCAAGATATCTTAAAGATGGTAAAGGTGGTCTATTTAGGATAAAAATCCTTTTTTTTCTCTTGAAACTCTCCACTAATATAGATTGTTTAAGTAGAGTATTTATAAACCTTTTATTGCTATCTGCAGATGTGAGGGCTCTTCCGTCTTTAAAAGATAATATATATAAGAATGCCTCTTGAGATAGCTCAAAAAGTTCATCATTATTTTTATCGAGAAGATAAAATTTCTCAAGTATTTTGGGAAAAACATTATCTGATATTCTGAGATAGTTCTTTAATCCCGTCAATATCTATAGTCCCATTTTTTATTAGAATTTCAGCAAATATATATCCCCCACAGGGTAACCCATCACTACCATTATTAAAATCACAGTCTATGGGATAAAAAGCACAGTTTTGACAAAAAATATCTTTTAAGGCTGAATATCTATTTTCAAACACTCTTGATTCAGAATAATCTGTTAGATACTCTATATTACTTAGCACTTTAAAGGGAAAACAATAGCCCACATCTTCTTTATCATTCCTATAATAGGGGCAATACTTTATACAAATAGTTCTTGACATAAAATAAAAGAAGAGGGGATTAACCCTCCCCTTATCCTCCTTTTAGCAGGAGCTTTTGCACTTACAAAGGCCCTTTGAGATTTTTCTTACTTTCTTGACTTTCATAGTCTATACCTCCTTCTTAGAGTTTATTGAGTCTTCTGACCCATATATAAATTTTAGCAAAATAATAAAAATTGTCAAAAAAATAGAAAAATAGCATTATTCATTAAATATTTGGTAATATAAAACTATGTTTGAAAAGTTAGTTGTACCTGACAAAAGTGGTGTTTATCTGATGAGAGATGAAAGGGACTCCATTATATATATCGGAAAGGCTAAAAATTTAAAAAAGAGGATTAATGACTATCTGAAACAGAAAGATGCGAGACCTCAAATTGCCTTTCTCCTTAAGAGGCTTAAAAAGATCGATTTTATAATAACTGAAAACGAGAAAGAGGCTCTTATCCTTGAGGATACTCTAATAAAAAAACATAGACCTCGCTACAATATCCAACTTAAGGATGATAAAAACTATCTTTGTATCAAGATTGACAAGAGTAAAAAGTTTCCCAAGCTTGAGTTTGTAAGGCGAGTAAAAAAAGATGGAGGAATATATTTTGGACCTTACCCCTCAGCAAAGACTATAAGGGAGATTATATCAACCATAAGTAAAATTTTTCCCTTAAGACGCTGTAGCGATCGAAATTTTGAAAAGAGAACAAAGCCCTGCCTTTATTTTGAGATTAATGAGTGTATCGCTCCTTGTGTTTATAAAGACAAAGAGAAGGAGTATGAAAAAATTTTGAAAGAAGTAGAGCTTTTTCTCTCAGGCAAAACCCAAAAGGTAATAAAAATTTTAGAGAAAAAGATGTGGAACTATGCCGATAAAAGGGAGTATGAGAGGTCTGCCTTTCTTAGAGATCTTATTAAAAAAATGAAGTTAGTGGAAGAAAAACAAGGTGTATTCTTACAAAAATACCCAGATGTAGATGCCTTAGGTACCTTTTTATATGGCGAAAAAATTAATATAGCAATCTTATTTATTAGAGGAGGAAGGCTGGTAAACAAAAAAACCTATACCCACTTTCTAGGTCCTTCTGAGGAAGAGACACTATCTCAATTTATTCGGACTTTTTATAATGACAAGGTTATTCCTCCAGATGTAATCTTAATACCTTTGGAGACGGAAGACAAAATATACATAGAAGAAGACTTTGAAAAGATATTTGGAAAAAAAATAAAGATTATTACCGCTAAAGATGAAGAGACAAAGAGGCTTATAGAGCTCGCAAATCTAAATGCATCAAATTTTTCTAAAGACTACTCGGGGATGGAAGAGTTAAGAAAGGTTCTAAATTTAAACAAAGAGATAGAAAGGATCGAATGTTATGACGCTACCCATATATTTGGGAAATTAAATCTTACTTCGATGGTAGTGATGGAAAAGGAGATATTAAAGAAGGAGGACTACAGACTCTTCAATATTGAGAAAGAAGGTTTTGATGATATACATGCCCTTAAAGAGGCTTTAGAAAGAAGATTTAAACACAAAGAATGGCCCTATCCAGATTTAATAGTTATTGACGGTGGTAAGGGTCAGCTTAATGGCGCCTTAAAAGTCTTGGAAGATATGGGTCTCAAAGATATATATGTCATTGGCTTTGCAAAAGATATAGATAATTCAATATATGTCCCTGATAGAAAAAACCCGATTATTCTTAAAAAAGGAAGCAAAGCCTTAAAAATTTTAAGTTTACTTAGGCAGTCGGCACACAATTTTGCAAATAGACATCTCAAAAGAAGGATAAAGAAAAAAATTAGGGAGGATGATATTGATTAAGAATGAAAATTATAGAAAAAAAACAGAAGCTATATTTGTTGATGCAAACTTTATAAAGGAGTTAGGGGTAAAAGTCATAAAGATTGATATCGGCTTCTGTGAAACGGAGCTTCTTATATTAGATAAACATAAACAGCAACATGACTTTATCCACGCAGGTGTGATAGCAACCCTTGCAGACCATACAGCAGGCGCTGCAGCAACAACACTTATCAAATCAAACCAAGAGATACTAACAATCGAGTTTAAGATAAATTTTTTAAGACCTGCCAAGGGGGAGAAGCTAAGGTCTATCTCTAAGGTAATAAAATCGGGGAAACTGATTACAGTTGCTGAGTCAGAGGTATACGTCTTAAATGCTGGTTATGAAAAGATTGTGGCAAAGGCAATGGTTACTCTTACTCCTGTTGAGCTAAAGAATGAATAATTGCAAATCTTATATATCCACTATTGATAACCAGCCATGTTTTTTCTTCAGTACGTAAATTTTTGCTATTAAGCTCCACAGCAATATTTAGGGACCATTTGTTACCAATCCCTAATTCTATGTTGTCAACAAATAGAAATGTCGAATTTTGTAGCAAATGAATTGTCCGGTTTTAGAGAAGGACATATTATGAGGCATTATTTTGTTTTCCCTCCAGAAATTTTCCGTTTTTAGAGTAGTCGGCAAGTTTTTTTGGGCCATGAAATATGGCAAGAGAGTCGTCGGCAAATCGGAGAACACGGACTTTAGTTTTAACGTAGTTGCAGCGGTACTGACCCCGGATGTCAATAGTGGACACGAATTGGGTCATGCTACCATCTTTTTTTCATAATATTTCTTTTCATAAGCAACTGGTGATAAATAATCAAGTTTTGCCCGTTTCCTTTGACGATTATAAAATATCTCTATATACTCTCTTATATCTTCCATCGCCTCTTTTTTTGCTTCTATATTTTCGGTGATATACAAGTTCCTGCTTAAGGATCCCCCAAAAACTCTCCATAGGGGCATTGTCATAACAGTTGCCTTTTCTTCTCATTGATACTCTCATCCCAAACTGATCAAGCAGTTTTCTATATTCCTGAGAACAATACTGACTACCTAGGTCTTAATGATGTATCAGCCCTTTGGGAGGACGCTTTCTTGCCACTGCCCTAAATAATGATTCACTGACAAGGCTTTTTGTTATCCTTTCTCCCATAGCATAGCCCACTATCTCATTATTAATTATATCAGCATTCCAGAAAGATAAAACCAACCCTCATCTGGGAGGTTAAAATAAAATTGTGTCTTATTTATACTTGTAGGACAGGTATTTGGAAATGGGTAAAGCTAAGAAAAATAATATCACAGATGATAAAAAAATACAAAGATATCTTAGGAGGCTTGATATGGAAAATATTAAAGCATTAGGTTTAGAAGAGTATTTCAAACAATTAATTCAGATAAAGCCTCATGAGGCTATTGCCCAAATTACACAAGACTTACTCAATCTAATAATGCTTAGAGAAAGGGATTTTTTTCTTAATAGTCCTGAACAAATAGAAAAACTCAAAGAAGAGCTTTACAGTTATGCAAAGGAAATAATGACTAAGGAACTACCCTCTGATTGTTTTTCACTCATTATAGATGCCTATCATACAGAAATATTCATTAAACGGATCATCAACTCTGCTTTGTTCATATACAGAGGAAGGTGTTTAGTAATATGTCAAAATCTGATGCAGAAGAGTTTAATGTAGCATTAGCAAAGATAAAATTAAATGGTGATTATGAAGAATCAGTCAAGGAATTTGAATCTCTTTGTAGTAGATAGGAAAAGAAATATCCAGCATATATAAAGATGCTAAAGGGAAACATAGAAAAGTATCTTTGTTATAAGAAGTATCCTAAAGGGCAAAAGAAACATATATACACGACAAACATAGTTGAGAATATAAATAGTAGGTTTGAACTACTGAGAGTAAACGCTGGAGGGTATTTTCATAATGTAAAGACAGCAGAAATATCAATCTATGTGATAGTAAATAGAATTAAACAGGGAAAATGGAAGAAACCATTAAGTATATCAAGGAGTATAGTTTATGAACTTAGGCAGATTTTTAATAGTAGGTTTGCGGAGTAGACACAATTTTCTTGACAAGTGCCCCTGTGAATTATATGCAACCGTCTTAATTCCTTCTTAATTATTATAATAATGTCCTTTCCGCTTATTCTGTTTCCTCCTTATTTTAAAAAGAGACTTTTTAGCAATTTTTATATAGGAAACTTTTATTGGGGTAGATTAGAACATTATCACGTTGGCGTTACATTAATAGGGGTTTCCCGATTTAATGTTTTTAAAAATTTATACTGTTTTAACTGTCAACCCAAGAATATGAGCAACAAAATTTTTTCTTGCATAAAATGCCCTGCTGGTGCTGCCGTGTCCACGCCCTTTTGTGCGTGGCTGAACAAGAACACCCATTTTACCAGTCAAAGCATCAAAGCCTTTCTGCTTAATTGTGCCTCTTACGATGCTGTAGTCAGATTTGACCTGTTGATAAATGTTAGGATTATCAAGATCAAAAGTGCTCACTTTCATAAGTAATGAAGACTTTTCTTCTTTCGATTCAAACATGCGGGCACAAACTACAATCTTTTTCAGTTTTGTCAAAAGATGACTTTCCTCAAATTCTTTTTGCAATATATTTACAGGGTCAATCATAGTTATAGCCATGGTCTCTTTAACTACAATCTCACCAGAACGTAAACGTTTCAATGGAACAATTTTTAACTCCCATGAGCCAAAATTAGGGGATTGAGCTGAATTTATCGGCAAGCCTAAATATCGTTCAATAACATGGCCAGCCCGGCCCTTGTTGAGTTTACCTTCTTTCCATACGGTAACCTTATAACGATTAGCAAGTATTCTTAAATCTTGGCCTTCAAGCGCTCTTAATTTTCTGATAGCGTCTTCTCTTTCCATCGACTTCTTTTTTATTCAATAATTCAGAGTCCTCGATAACTGCATCAATATATGACAAGCCCATTTGTCTGGCTAACTCCAGTCGGTGTTGACCATCCAAAAAATAATAGTCTTTATTTGGGATGATTTGCATCCACGCATTACGATCAAAATTCATAAGCATGCATAGAACATCAGACCGTGAAATTTCATTCCGGTATGCAAATAACGATTTAGCAACTTTGATTTTTCCGATAGGGAATTTCAATGCAGGTATCCAATATGGTTTGTCAAATCTTGAAACTATTTCAAACCAATATTTTTTGCTGGGATATAATCCCCCCAGAGACGCTCATTTTTTTGTCATTTATACATGCCCTTTTAATTATTTCTTCAAGCCTTTTTTTTGAAAGTTCTAAATTTTGTTCTTCCAAATCAATGCCTACATATTTTCTATTTAGTAAAAGTGCTGATACCCCTG
>CAZIMS010000002.1:0-280601 GCA_964540515.1 uncultured Pseudomonadota bacterium
ATATGCAGTCCCCTTTGAGAAGCCTGACTGAATGTTCGGGGTTATCATAATAGATTGTGAAAGTTTTTTTACCGTTGCAGCTGTATGAAGCTGTCTCTTCAGATACGTAAAAATCTAATGGATTTTCATTTGCCATTATATATGTTTCGCTTTTTTGGGTAGCTTTAGTTTTCTTATTTGACATAGATTAATTTTAGTAGTAGTGACATCTCATTTTCAATGTTTATTTTTGGGCTGTCAAGCCAAAATGAAAATGTCCTGTTTTCACCAAAATGGGAGGTTAAAATAAAATTGTGTCTGATTTATACTTGTAGGGCAGGTATTTGGAAATGAGTAAAACTAAGAAAAATAATACCACAGTTGATAAAAAAATCCAAAAATGCCTAAGTAACATAGTTCATGAACATAGGCAGATTTTTAATAGTAGGTTTGCAGAGTAGACACAATTTTCTTGACAAGTACCGCCAAATAAAGAAGCCAGCTTCCTGTCATAATAACCATTAGCCTTGTTTTCTATGTTGTTTTTAAAATGCATTTGCCGCTCATCCCTGTCCTTAATTTTAAAACATATTCAATTTTATTTCAGCCTTTTATAACTATTAAAAATGTTGCAATTAAACAATTCAGAGGGTTAGATAAATTGTTAGCTGATATTTTATAGGTTAACTCTTAATTTTTTTACTAAAAACTCAGGGTGATAGGACTGCTTTGATAATCTTAAATTTTCCTTATCAAGGTCCTGTTCAAAATTAAGATATGTATATTTATCAGGTAAAACCTCTGCAAAGCTATGGAGTATGTATTGGTAGATGCCTTTATACTTTGTCAAACCCTTAGCAAAGTGAAGTAAAAAAACATCTTCTCCCCGCTCTTCTCCTATGATAAAACCCGCAGGGTCATCACTTACGTAATAGATTATACCGCAGATAGAAAGCTCATCATATAACTCAAAGGCTGTAAGCAAAGGGTAATAATCTGTTTCTTCCTTTTTCTGGCCTGAATCTTTCTGCCATTCTTCAAGTATATATTTTACGTCATTCATTGTCTCTTTTGTTAGAGCCTTAGCAGAAGATGTATATTCTTTTAGAAAGAAATTAAGGAGATTTTTTTTACTATGTAAAGATTTTCCAGAATAGGTTTTTATCTTTTCCTTAAGGTATATGTAGTCAGAATCTCCTTCACGATGGTAGATTTTTATATTATCTAAAGCTTCGACCCATCTTTCATCAACAGGAAAGATAAAATCAAATCCCTTTGATATCTCCTTTAGATAATCTAAATCTATCTCCTTTAATGATTTTGTTGGCATTAGATAGGTATAGTTATCATAACTGAGTCCCTTGATAAAAACCTCTCTATCAATTAAAACTTCGTATTTATGTACCTCTTTAAATAAAAAAAGATTGGCAAAGCTATACTCCGATATCTTAGTATCAAGAGATTTAAATCTGCTCTGTAATAAATCTTTATGTTTTATAGACAGTGGCTCCATTATCATAGGTAACTTTTGTCCATCCCCCTTAAGTTTATTGCTTCTGCCAGATGATGTGACTGGATATTTTCAACCCCATCAAGGTCTGCTATGGTTCTTGCAATTTTTAATATCTTGTTATAGCTTCTTGCAGAGAATTTAAATTTTTCAACCACACTATCTAATAGATCCTGTGAGGAGACATCAAGATGACAAAACTTTTTTATCATTGTAGGAGTTATTCTACTATTATAGTAGTTTTCTTTAATAAACCTTTTTTTTTGTATCTCCCTTGCTTTTATAATCCTCTCTCTAATTTTTTCTGAGGTCTCTTCAGAATTAGTTTTTTTTAGCTCCTTTAAGGGTACACGGGGCAACTCAATGTGTATGTCAATCCTATCAAGGATAGGACCTGAGAGCTTTTTTCTGTACTTAAGTATCTGACTATAGGAACAGCTACAGGGCTTACTTTCGTCACCATAATAACCACAGGGACAGGGGTTCATAGCTGAAACAAGTAAGAAATCTGCAGGATACTGGACGGTTTGGGAAGCCCTTGAGACTATAACTTTTCCTTCTTCCAGAGGTTGTCTTAGGGCCTCAATTACAGGTCTTTTGAACTCAGGAAACTCATCTAAAAACAAAACGCCATTGTGGGCAAGAGATATCTCTCCAGGTTTTGGGGTTGTTCCGCCTCCTACTATTGCAATCTCACTTGCTGTATGGTGGGGAGATCTAAAGGGTCTAATAAGAATCGGCGTGTCCTTTTCCAATAATCCAGAGGAGCTATATATCATCGTAGTCTCAAGGGACTCTTCTATGGTCATAGGTGGCATAATTGTTGGTAGCCTCATGGCAAGCATAGTTTTTCCTGAGCCTGGTGGACCAATCATCAAGATATTATGTTTTCCTGCAACGGCTATCTCAATTGCCCTTTTTGCATAGGCCTGGCCTAATACATCAGATAAATCTAACTGATAATCCTGTTTAATGCTAAAATCTTTTTTTTCAGCCCTTTTAATCTGAAAATCACCTTTAAGAAAGCCAGCCACTTCTAAGATATGTTTTACTGGATAGATAGGTATATCAACAAAGTATGAGACCTCTAATACGTTGTCTTCTGGTATGATAATACCCTTTAAGTTTAATTTCTTTGTTAGAAAGGCTGATGATAAAACCCCCTTAGCCCTTCTAATCTCACCGTTTAGAGATAGCTCACCGGCAATTAAATAACTACTTAGTTTAGTCTTATCAATATTAATACCTTCTGAGATTATTGAGATAGCTATGGGTAGATCAAAGGAGGTGCCTTCTTTTCTTAGGTCTGCAGGAGCTAAGTTTATGGTAATTCTATGCTCAGGGAATGGTAGTTGAGAGTTTTTTATGGCTGATCTAATTCTCTCTTTACTTTCTTTAACTGTGTTTTCCGGTAAACCTACTATATTAAAAGCAGGCAAACCATGAGATATATCACATTCAACCTCTACAAGTTTTGCTTCAATCCCTATTAGTGTATAGGTAAGGGTCTTATAAACCATTTACTCACTGCTTCCATCTTCTATATTTTCGCCGCTTTTGTAGTCTTTTCTTTTAAGAGCTAAGTAACAGGAAGGACATACAAGGAGCTCCTTTCCCTCGTCACTAAAATATTTAAAGCTTCCCTCATTGTCTTCCATCATTTTGCCACAAACATCGCAGTTTTTCATTTTATACCCCTCCATTACCTAATTATTTTTAAACATTTTTACTATTTCTTTTTCTTCTGACTGTTCCTTTATAGTATAATATTTTACCAAAAAAATTAAAGGGGTGTTTGATGAAGGTACCTTTATTAGATCTTAAGGCACAATATGCAAAGCTTAGAGAAGAAATTGAGCCAGTGGTAAAGAGTATAATAGAAGAACAGAGATTTATTCTTGGTAAGGAGCTAACTGATTTTGAGACAAATATAGCTAATTACATAGGTTCTAAGTATGCTTTAGGGGTATCTTCTGGGACTGATGCTATCTTGATATCACTTATGGCATTAGATATTGGTTATGGAGATTATGTTGCTACTACAACCTTTAGTTTTTTTGCTACAGCAGGTTGTATTGCAAGAGTTGGAGCGATACCTGTTTTTGTAGATATAGAAGAAGAAAGTTTTAATATTGATTGTAACTCCCTCGAAGAGGTTCTCAAAAAATATAAAATTAAATCGGTCATACCTGTTCATCTTTTTGGACAAGTGGCTGATATGGATGGGCTTTTGAGTTTAAAAAAGAAGTACGGCTTTAGCCTAATTGAAGACTCTGCTCAGTCTATAGGTGCCCAGTATAAAGATGGTACATCATCAGGCAATTTTGGAGAGACTGGGTGTTTCTCCTTCTTCCCAAGCAAAAATTTAGGGGGCTTTGGTGATGGTGGGCTTGTAACGACTAATGATGATAAACTATACGAGAAGCTCCATTCGTTAAGAAATCATGGGAGCAAGGTTAAGTATTACCACGACTTTGTTGGTGGTAATTTTAGATTAGACAATTTACAGGCAGCGATACTTAATATTAAGTTAAAGTATCTTGAAGATTGGCATGAAGGCAGAAGAAGAAATGCAGAAAAATATAATAAACTTTTTAAGGAGAAAGGTCTTTTAGATTTTGTAAAGACACCTAAGGCACTTTATAAAGATAGTACTGTAAAAAATTATCACATATATAATCAGTATGTAATAAGGGTAAAGGGCAGGGATAACTTAAGAAGCTATCTTACAGAGAAGGGAGTTGGTTGTGAGGTCTATTATCCACTGCCTTTCCATCTACAAAAGTGTTTCAACTATCTAGGATGCAAAGAGGGAGACTTTCCTGTTGCTGAGGAGGCAGCAAAAGAGGTTTTAGCAATTCCTGTATTTCCAGAGCTAAGGGACGATCAGATTGAGTATGTAGTTGATACGATCATGTCCTTCTACATAAAGGGCTGATAAAAGCTTTTTTATAGCTTTTTATCTGTCGTAAACTATGAGAATACTTATCGTTAAAATGAGCTCTTTAGGGGATATTATTCATACCATTCCCCTGGTAAGAATTTTCAAAAAATATTATAACAATGCCCAGATTGATTGGGTGGTTAATGAAAATTATGAAACATTATTAAAGGGTAATCCAGATATATCTGAAGTTATACCCTTCAAAAGAAAAAAATGGTTATCACCAACAAGTTTTTTTAAAAGCCTTTTTGCGTTAAAAAAGTTTTCTTTCTACCTCAAAGAAAAGAAATATGATTATGTAATAGACCTTCAGGGTCTATTTAAAAGCATACTCGTAGTATTAATGGCTGGTGGTAAAAAAAATATAGGATTCTCAAATCCAAGAGAGCCTGTATCTTTTTTTTACGATGAGAAGATAGAAGGGGACTTTTCAAAACATGCCATATATCGATATCTATCCCTTTTAAAGGTATTTAATATAGATTGGATAGAAGAAGACATCGAGTTTTTTATCCCTCTTTCGGAGGAAGATAGAAGATATGTGGAGAAATCACTACAGGAGATGGGATTAGAGCTTAATAAATATGCGGTTTTTGCACCCTTTTCAAGATGGAAGACTAAGATGTGGGATCATAAAAGATTTGGTGAGCTTGCTACTATCCTTGAAGAAAAGGGGATACCCGTAATCTTTACCGGAGATAGAGAGGAGAAACTTGTCTTTGAGCCCAAAAGAAACCTTATAGGAAGATTGTCAATAAATCAGCTCTATTATTTAATGAAAAACTCTCTCTTTGTATTAACCTGTGATTCAGGGGCTATGCATATTGCCTCTGCTAGTGGTACAAAAATTTTTGCCCTTTTTGGACCTACTTCAAGTGAAAGGACAGGTCCCTTTAGTATAAGAGGGGATGCAACTATTATTAAGAAAGAAGGTGTTAAATGTGCACCCTGCTTTAAAAGAGAATGTAGATACTCTATGGAGTGCCTTGATATATCTGTAAATGAGGTGTACGATTGCATTAAAAAGAAAGTAGTAATATAAAAATTTATGAAGCCAGTAATTGTAATTGTTGGAAGACCCAATGTAGGCAAATCAACACTATTTAATGCCATTATAGGTCAGAAAAGGGCGATAGTGGAGGACTATCCTGGTGTTACAAGAGACAGAAACTACGCAGATTTTGACTATAAAGGAAAAAGCTATACCCTTGTTGATACTGGTGGTTTTTTTGTTCATGCAGAGGAGCCAATATTAAGAGAGATTAAAAAGCAGGTTACCGTAGCTATTGAAGAGGCTGATGCTATCATAGCGCTCTTTGATGGTAAAGATGGGTTAAACCCCCTTGATAAAGAAATTGTTAATTTTCTTAGGATATATAACAAACCTGTCTTTTATGTCGTAAATAAGATTGACCACCAAAGTCATAGCGATAGGATAGTCGATTTTTATGCCCTTGGCGTAAAAAAGATATATAGACTTTCAGCAGAACATCATATTGGTTTAGATGAGCTTTTAGAAGATATAACAGGGCAAGTAATTAGCGAAGAGGTTGCTGAAGAGAGCTATGATGCAAAAATTGCCATATTAGGCAAACCAAATGTTGGTAAATCCTCTCTTATAAATGCTCTACTTGGTTATGAGAGGGCTATAGTAAGTGATATCCCAGGAACTACAAGGGATGCTATAGATACAGTTGTTAATATTGGGAAGAAAAGATATCTTTTTATAGATACTGCAGGTATAAGAAGAAAGTCTCGCATATCCTTAAAATTAGAAAAGTTTTCAATAATGGAAGCCATAAGAGCACTTGATAGGACAGATATAGCCCTTTTAGTTGTGGATGCCTATGAAGGTGTCTCAGAACAGGAGCAAAAGATTGCTGAGCTTATTAAAGATAGGGGTAAGGGCTCAATAATTTTATTAAATAAATGGGACATAATCGAAAAAAGTGATGAAAAAAGGACTTTCTATTTAGAAAAGATAAAGCAAGAGTTACCTTTTATAGATTACTCACCAAAGATCTTTATATCTGCTAAGGAAAAAATTGGTATTGAAGGTATATTCGATAAGATAGATAGGGTATCTAAATCCTTAAAGACAAGGATATCTACAGGTATATTAAATAGAATCATAGCAGAGCTTCAGGAAAGAAACCCTCTTCCTATCTATAAAGGCAGAAGATTAAAGATTTACTATGGTACCCAACAAGATGTGCTGCCGCCACAATTTATTCTTTTTGCCAATTACCCTGTTGCTATACCGCCTGCCAGCATAAAGTACATTGAAAGAAGACTAAGGGAAAAATATAACTTTGAAGGTGCGCCCCTAAAAATAATAGTTAGAAAGAAAAGATAAGTTAAGTTAAGAGTCTACTTAATCTCAACGCCACTCTTTTTCAAGGCTTTCCTTGCAAAAGAAAAGATTTCTTCTAGCTTTTCTGGGCTTTCCGCCTCAGCATAGACCCTTACAACAGGCTCGGTACCAGAGACCCTGATAAGTAGAAATGAGCTTTCTGAGAGTATAAACTTTCTTCCGTCTAAAAAGTTTTTCTCTATTACTTTAAACCTTGCCACTTTATCAAAATCAATTTTATTCAATATCTCTCTTACTTTATCTTCGTTAGTGAAATGATAATCCTCTCTCTTGAAAAAGAATTTACCGTAAATTTCTTCTACCTCTTTGTATAACTCTAATAGACTTTTTCTTTCTTCAGCGAGGATATTAAGTAATTTTAGGGCTATATATATACCATCTCTCTCTGGTATATAGCCGTCTATAGCCATGCCGCCGCTTTCTTCACCACCAATAAGCCCTTTTTTATTTAGAAAATAAGGTACTATATTCTTGAAGCCTATGGGCACTTCGGTAAAGGGAAGATTATTTCTCTTTGCCATTACAGCAAGAAGAGATGTTGTAGATACGGTTTTTATTACCATCCCCTTCTTACCTTTCTTTAGCAGGCTATGGAGGAAAAGAGGTAGAATTTTCTGAGTTGAATAGAAGTTACCAGACTCATCAAAGGCTGCTATCCTATCGGCATCGCCATCAAAGGCGAAGGCAAGATTAAACCTTTCTTTTAAAAGTAGCTCCTTTGTATCTTTAAGATTTTCTTCTGTTGGCTCGGGATTAACACCACCAAAAGAAGGGTTTATAAAATTGTTCATCTCGTAAATCTTTAGATCAGCATCGTTAAAAAGCCCTCTTAAGATGTTTTGTCCGGCGCCGTACATAGGGTTTACTAATACTTTAAGGGAATGATGAGAAAGTGAGTTTAAAAAAGATTTTTTTAGAAAATTTTGATAGTAATCCTTAATCTTTTCATATGTTAAGGAGCCTTCTAAAGAGGGTTTATTTTTTATTTTACTCTTTGCTATTGCCTCTATGGTTGAGGAAAGTGCTGAACCACCAAAGTTTTCTTTAATTTTCACACCATTAAACTGAGGGGGGTTGTGACTTGCAGTAATCATAATTCCAAAATTGCAAGTCCTTTTGTTAACATAAAGAGAGAGTGCAGGGCTTGGCACAAAGCTATCTGCTAAATAGGTTTTGTAACCAAAGGTTTTTGCCCTCTCGGCTATCTCAAAGGCTACTTCTTCTGAGAGAAAGCGAGTATCATATCCTATGGATACGGTGTTTAAATGGTTTTTTTTATAAAAGTACTGTAAAGCCATCTCAGCCACCTTTAAGGCACTGCTAAAGGTAAAATCTTTTCCTATGTATCCTCTAAAACCATCAGTTCCAAACTTAATCTTCATTTATATGTCCTTTTTGTAAGGTTTTTACTAATCCTATTGCTAATTTCAAAGCATTCTTAAAGCTTCTCTCGTCAGCTATACCCTTGCCAGCAATGTCAAAGGCAGTTCCATGGTCAGGAGAGGTTCTTACAATAGGGAGTCCTAAGGTTACATTAACACCACTGTTAAAATATAGTGTTTTAAAGGTAGGCAAGATTTGGTCATGATAAAGCCCCAATACTAAATCGTACTCACCATTATATGCTTTGTATAGGGCTGTATCAGCTGGGGATGGTCCAAATAGATCTATCCCTCTCTTTCTTAAGGACTTAACTATTGGTGTTAGAATTTCTATCTCTTCCTTACCAATAGCACCTTCTTCACCTGCATGAGGGTTAAGCCCTAAAAGGGATATTCTTGGAGCTTTTATCTTAAATAATCTTTTTAGTGACCAATGGGAAATTTCTATGGCCTCTTTTATCCTGTCGGGTTTGAGATTTGCTATAACAGATTTTAATGGTATATGAGTTGTTACGGTAGCCACTTTAAGATTCTTACCATAAAACATCATCAAAACTTTTGATTTAAAAGCTTCTGCAAAAAACTCTGTATGACCTGTGAAGTTTTTATATTCTTTAAGCTCTATAATGCCCTTTTTGTAGATGGGTGCCGTAACGAGGGCAGAGATATTATGCCTTTTTATTAACTCAATGGCAATTTCA
This sequence comes from uncultured Pseudomonadota bacterium, assembly GCA_964540515.1. Lineage (GTDB taxonomy): Bacteria > CALINM01 > CALINM01 > CALINM01 > CALINM01 > JAOAGA01. The sequence continues at coordinate 8,891 of CAZIMS010000002.1, forward strand.
AGAGATCTAATAGCAGATAGGGCAGTAGTTTTTGATGGTTTTCCAAAGGTGACTTTTTTAATGTAACCTACATTAATTAGGTTAATATTACCTTCTTGGTAATCAGAAAAATCTTTTATCACATTAATTTTAGATGTAAAGGGTTCGAAGGCTGCCTTCTCACCGATGACTAAAACCTTTTTAGAGCTTTTGAAATCTTTTAAAGTCTTTACAATTATCTCTGACCCAATAGAGGAAGGCTCACCAGCTGTTACTAATAATAGGTTTTTATAGTCTTTTTTCCACATAGAACTCTTTTTTGAGGTCGGAGATATAATCCTGAAAAAGTTTATTAATACGCTCTACTGTATATGTATTTTTAAGTTTATCTTTCACTTCATCATAAGATTTTAGCCCTCTATAGCCTGTCTTTTTTAAGATAAATATCTGAAATCCCTGAGAAAACCTAATAAGAGGTCCTAACTGATTTTCTTTGAGATCCTTCATGGCCTTTTTCAACTCTGGAGCAAGTTCAGAAAATAAAATATCTTCTACTGAAGAGAATAGGGCATTACGTCTTGTTTTTGTCTCTAAATCTGCTAAAGGGACGCCCTTCTTGGCTAAGCTGTAAAGCTCCTTTACTTCTTCTTCGAAGTTTTCTGATTTATCATCGTAGATTGTTAGGACATCAAAACTAATTGTCTTCTTGTCCTCTCCGGCAATCTCTTTATCGTAGTAGTTTTTTAAAATTTCATCTGTTACGTATACATTTGGTCTAATCTCACGGCTTATAATTTTTGCCTTTGTTATCTGATGTCTAACAATATTTCTGTAATCTTCAAGGGTTATACCTTCTCTTTTGAGCGCCTCAATAAGCACCTCAGTAGTAATATTATTGGCAATTTTTACATTTTCAATCTCTTCATCGATTTCTTTCTCCAAAACTATGATGCCCAATTTTTTTGCCTTTTGGGATAGCAGACTTCTCTCGATAAGCTCATCGAGGGCAAGCTCTTGCTTTTCTCGGGGAATTTTTTGAAGTTCTTCATTGTTTTTTACAAGTAATGATTTTTTTAGATTACTCAAAAGTATTAGATCATCTCCAACTATAGCAACAATCCTATCTATTATCCCAGCAGAGCTACTTTTAGAAAACAAGATTAAAAAGAAAAGGATAAAAACTATTTTTCTAAGGATTTTATTTTTTCCCATTCTATCTTAACTCCATACTCTTTTCTTTTCTTTGCAAGCCAGTCGGCATATAAATTCCCCGAAAGCTCTTTAATAGCCTCTTTTTCTGCAATAGTCATTTTTTCTTCCTTTGTTAGTGGTCTTGCTTTAATATGCTCCTTTAATTTTAAGATATGAAAACCCAAGGAAGATTTTATAACTTTGGATAATTCTCCCACTTTTAATCTTCTTAAAGCATTTAAAAGCTCAAGGGGTATCTCATCGGCATTCAGATAATCTATTAAACCGCCCCTTTGTCCCTCTGGAGATAGGGAGTATTTTTTTGCAGTCTCTTCAAAGGAAGCACCATTTTTTAACTCCTCTAATGCTTTATAGGCTATCTCCTCTTTATTAGTAAGAATTTGGTAAAAAATAATTTTCTCTGGTTGAAAATCAGGTATATTTTTTAAGCTTTCTTCAACCAAAACAGGGTCTGCCTTTAAATCTTTTGCAAGGGTCTTTGCCATTTTCTCTCTAAGTAGAGATATTTCTGCAATCTTTAAGTGTCTCTCGGTGAGATTGTTTTCTTTTAAAAAGGAGTCTATCTCTTCTTTTGGTATCTGAAGATTAATTTTTTTTGCTTCTTCTTTTAAAATCTCTCTCTCTATGATGTTAGAGATAAAAAGCGCTAGTATGTTTGAGATATCCCCATTAGCATATAATGATTGATATTCCTCTAACTCCTTTTTAAACTGTGAGATGGTAATCTTTTTTCCCCCAAGGGAGATAACAAAATCCTCCTCCTTTTTTGAGCAGGAAAAAAGGAGGAGTGTTAAGATTAAGTATATGAAGAGACTATTTTTTATCTTGTGCTTTAGGGTCATTCTGCTTTTCTGAGAGGAGTTCATCGTAAATCTTAACATTATATTTCTTCTTCAGGTCTTCCAGAAGTTTATCAAAAACCTTTCTCTGATTTTCCTTTATGTATATCTCTTTAAGTTCCTCTTTTATTTCTTCAAATGGTGGTATTTTCCCTTTTTCTCTGTTAACAAGCTTAATGATATGATAACCAAACTGAGATTTTACAACAGGGCTAATATCTCCTGATTTTTTCAGTTTTTCTAAAGCCGCTTCATATTCTGGAACAAGAGTTCCCTTTTCATGAGAGCCTATATCTCCACCCTGTTTACCAGAAGAGTCAATTGAGTGTTCTTGTGCAAAGGCTTCAAACTTTGTCGGGTCTTTTTTAAGCTTTTCATATAGCTCATCGGCTAACTTTTTGTCCTTTACTAAGATATGCTTTGAGTGGGTCTTTTCTGGTTCCTCAAAGTCTTTTTTGTTTTTTTCATAGTACTCTTTTAACTCTTTATCATCGACTTTTGTCTCTGTAAGAACTTTTTTTCTAAGATAAGTATCTATTACAATTCTTTTCTTAAGCTTTTCAAGGTCTCTTAATATCTTCTCATCTTTGTCAAGCCCTTCTTTTTTTGCTTCTAAATAGACAATCTCTCTCTTAACAATGCTATCTATGAACTCTTTTCTACCCTCCTTTGTGTTAACGATGTGTTTTAGCTGTTCAGGTAAGTTTTCCATCTCTTCTTTCAAATCCTGCTCTGTTACCTTGCTATCGCCTACTTCTATAACAATCTTACCTTTAGGCTGCTCCTTAGTCTCGCTTGAGGTTGCCTTTTTACTGCAACCAAAGATTAAGATTGCTAATACTAAAAAAATTACTCTAAAGTTTTTCATTAAACCCCCTAATTTTTGTATCTTTTTATTGTTTTATCTTAACACTTTGGATAAATACTTGCAAAATCTTTTTCATATTCTCATAACTGAAGTCTTTATCTTTTACGAAGATATAAATTTTTTCCGGTGGTACATATCTTGCCCTGCCTTCTTTTTTTAGATAGCTATTTATAACTTCCTTGGGTGGTATAAAGTTGTTGTCAAAGACTATTGCAAAATGGTCATCTATGATACTTAAGCTTGTTATCCCCAAAGAGGAAAGCTCTATCTCGAGCTCTTTCTGATAAATAAAATTCCTCAATTCATTAGGAATGTTACCAAATCTGTCCCTAAGCTCTTCTTCTATTGAGATTAGGTCTCTTGCGGAGGATATAGCAAAGATTTTCTTATAAAAATTGAGTCTCTCCCGGGTTGAACTGATATAATTTTCAGGGATATAGCAAGGTATGGGTAGCTTAACCTCTGTCTCAACTTTTTTAATTATTATCTCTTCACCTTTCTCGTATCTAAGCTCTCTAATGGTCTCATCAAGTAACTGCATGTATAGCTCAAGGCCTATCTCATTTATTCTTCCTGACTGTTTGGTGCCTATAAGCTCACCAGCTCCCCTAATCTCAAGGTCATGCACAGCAAGTCTAAAGCCCGAGCCCAGCTCCTCAAGTTCTTGAAGGGCCTGTAACCTCTTTATAGCATCTTTCGTTATTAAGTGAAAAGAAGGGACAAGAAAATAGGCAAAGGCCTTTCTTGAAGACCTACCAACTCTACCCCTAAGTTGATATAAATCTGCTAACCCAAACTTGTCTGCCCTATTTACTATTATTGTGTTTACATTTGACATATCAAGACCAGATTCTATAATAGCTGTGGATAACAATATATGAAAATCTCCAGCCTTAAATCTCTCAAAAATATCTTTAAGGTGATTCTCCTCCATCCTTCCGTGGGCGACCTCTATCTTTGCATAAGGCAAAAGAGTAGATAAATAGTTTTTAATCGCAAATATAGAGATTATTCTGTTGTGTACAAAAAAGATTTGTCCGCCTCTTTGTATCTCCCTCTCGCAGGCTTCTTTTATTATCTCTGGTGAGAATTTTGTTACATAAGTTTTTATCGCTAACCTGCCCTCAGGTGGAGAGGCTATAATACTTATGTCCCTAATATTTGCTAATGACATATGAAGAGTTCGTGGTATAGGTGTTGCAGAAAGGGTAAGAACGTCAACAAGAGCCTTTAGGCTTTTTAATCTCTCTTTATGAGCTACACCAAACTTGTGTTCTTCATCAATTACTATCAACCCCAAGTCTTTAAAAGCAATGTCTTTTGCAAGCAATCTATGGGTGCCTATTATAATGTCAATCTCACCATCTTTTAGCATATCCACGGTATTTTTTTGTTCTTTTTTATCCACAAATCTACTAAGAATAGCCACCTTAAATCCCATCGGCTCAAACCTATTTTTAAAGACATTGTAATGCTGCTCTGCTAATATGGTAGTAGGTGCTATTAATGCCACCTGTTTTCCACAATCGACAGCAACAAAGCTTGCCCTTATGGCTACCTCAGTTTTACCAAAACCGACATCTCCACAGATAATTCTATCCATCGGTTTTGCTGAAGCCATATCATTAAGTACATCTTCTATAGCTCTTTTTTGATCCTCTGTCTCCTCAAACTCAAAAGAAGCTGAAAACTCCTCGTAGTTAATTCTGTTAATAGGAAAAACAAAACCCTCACTTGTCTTTCTTATCGCTTCAAGCTTAAGTATCTCCTCTGCCCACTTTCTTATGTCTTCTTTTGCCTTATTTTTTCTATTCTGCCACTTTTTGTCTCCCAATCTATCTATCTTCGCCACATAATCTTCTGAGGATATATACTTTTGTATGAGGTTAATTTTGTCTACTGGTATGAAAAGTTTTGAGTTATCGGCATATTCAAGCTCTATAAACTCTCCCTTTTTACCAAGTATCTCAATCTGTTTAAGTCCTCGATAAATACCAATACCGTGGTCGATATGAACAGCTAAATCTCCTTCTTTAAGCTCATAAATAGAAGAAATATAGGAAGTTAAGGCCTTATTTTTTTGTTCTTTCTGTTTTTCTTTGTACCCAAAAATTTCTTCTTCCGTAATAAACCATAAACTTTCTGAGAAAATCTTAAAACCCTTTGAGAGACGACCTTTGATTAATGCGATCTTGCCCTTATCAAGAGAGCTTATCTCATTAAAGTCTTTGATATCAGATACAGCCTTTTCATTGTAAAAGCTAAGAATCTCTTTTATCTTTTCCTTTTGTGTTTCCGAACGAGTTACTATTACAATCTTAAAAAGCGCTCTTTTATCTGCAAGATAATCAAGAAGCGTCTGAAGGGGATGTTTTTTTTCTTGCGCTTTGCCTGACAAAAAATTTTTTTCGATAAGCTCTTTATTATCCTGAAAATCGAAATATATGTTTTTCTCGCCTTTAAAAGATGTAATATTAAGAGAAATAATGTTTTCTATATTTTCTAAAGTTTTAACATCAAAGATGAAAGAAGGCATTCCTACAAAGTTATTCTCATTTTTTGAGGATTCATAGGCTTTGTTTATAGTTTCGGTTATGCTTTTTCTCTGAGTTTGCAAATCGTTAATATGAAAGGTTATTACATAGGGGTCTTGAAAATTATTAAAAAAGAAAGAGCCCTTTTTGTATAATATAGGTAGCAAGTATTCTATTCCACCAAAATATATCCCTATCCTTATCTTTTCAGAGATGTCATCTCTTTTCCATTTTTCTATGGAGTGTAAATCAGAATAATCTTTTATTTTTTCAAGGGCAGTATTTATATAACTTTCTTTAAAAACGAAGTCTCTGGATGGTAAGATGTAGGCTTCTAAAGAGTTTGTGATGGTTCTTTGAGATAGGGGGTCGAAAAATCTTATACTTTCCACAGTGTCTCCAAAAAACTCAATCCTTAACGGTAGGTCGTAATAGGGAGAAAAGACATCTATAAGACCTCCCTTTACTGAGTATTCCCCAACTATCTCAACATTTTCAACTTTTTGATAGCCTATAAGGGGTAGCGTAGCTCTTAGCTCCTCATATGAAAAATCTTCTCCCTTTAGCAAATATATATAGTTTTCTTCAAGAACATCGATGGGAATAACAGGCTCTATTAGCGATTTAAGAGTAGTTAAAAAAAGACCTGTCTTTTTTTTAGTGAAGAAAATTGTTCTTATCCTCTCTCCCAAACTCTCTGCAGGTGGATTAGATTTGCTATATGGTAGTGTTGAAAGTTGAGGAAACTTATAGACCTGGTTAGTGAAAAATTTTATGTTTTCATAGAGACTGTTTAAGCTTTTTTCATCCTCAGCTAATATAACAATTTTTGAAGAGACAATATCTTGTATCTTCTTTAGGGTGTAAGAAAACTGTGATATATCTTGAAAATATATCTCTCTTTCTTTTGATTCTAAAATTTTTTTTAAACTGTCAATCTCAAACATAAGCAAAAAAAAGGCAGACCTAAAAAAAGGTCTGCCTCTCTTCCTTCTATATTATTTTTGAATTACTTTGATAGATAACTCTCAAAGGAAGCAAGGTGCTCTTCTTCATCGGCAAGTATGCCAATGAAAAGGTTAGCAGTGATATAATCACCTTCTTTGTTTGCTAAGGCGATAATTTCTTTGTACATAGTTATAGCCTCTTCTTCTGCCTTTTTATCAAGGGTTAACATCTCATCTACGTTTTTACCAATAGTGATTGGTGTAGGAACTGTTGTGGGAACACCGCCTAACATAACAAGCCTCTCAGCGATTAATTCAGCATGCTTCATCTCAGTAATAGCAAACTTCTTAAAAATACCTTTTACAACCTCTCCTTTAAGGCCAAAGGCCTGTACATGCTGCCACATATACTGGACAGATACTTGAATTTCTCTTGCTATTGCATCGTTTAACAGACTTTTCAAATCCTTCTTGTTTTTTGTGGCCATCTAATCCTCCTGTTTTATGCTTTATTTAAAATGATAATACAATTTAAAATTTTTTCAAGTGAAGAAAGATTATGTTATGCGCCTAAATAGGCTTTTATAATCTCAGGATTTTTTAGTATTTCTTTAGAGTCGCCAGTCATTATAATCTTTCCATTTTCTATTACATAACCTCTTTTTGAGGTTTTTAAAGCCATTATGGCATTTTGTTCCACCATGATTATAGAGATACCTTTAGTTTCATTTATTTTTTCAATTAAATTGAAGATCTCTGAGGTAATCTTTGGAGAAAGCCCCATTGATGGCTCATCAAGGAGAAGCAGTTTAGGATTTGACATTAGTGCCCGTCCTATAGCAAGCATTTGTTGTTCTCCTCCTGACAATGTCCCTGCTGGTTGAAATAGTCTTTCTTCTATTCTTGGAAAGGTCTTTAATACAAGCTCAAAATTTTCCCTAACTAACTTCTTATCTTTTATAAAGTAGGCACCTAACTCTAAGTTTTCTTTTACGCTTAAGGTTTGAAAGACCCTTCTCCCCTCAGGTACCATGGCGATACCTCTCTTTACTATTTCCTCTGGTTGCTTATTAGTGATGTTAGTGGATTGGAAAAAAATATTACCTTCCACAACCTTTGCTATACCTGTTATAGCCTTAAGTAGTGTTGATTTTCCAGCACCATTGGCTCCGATTATGGATATTATCTCCCCCTCATAGACTTTTATTGATATCTCATTTAGTGCTTTAATTACACCATAACTAACAGATATATTCTCTGTCTCAAAAAAACAGGTATTAGGCACAGGAAAACTCCTCGCCTAAGTATGCCTCTATGACTCTTTTATCGCTTTTTACTTCCTCTGGTGTTCCTTCCATAATTTTTTCTCCAAAGTCAACGACTATAATCCTTTTTGATATATTCATTACAAAATCCATATGGTGCTCAATAATAATAATCGTTGTTTTAAAGCTCTCCTGGATCTTATAAAAGATATCTATGAGCTCTAAGACCTCGGAAGGGTTCATACCTGCTGCTGGTTCATCTACAAGCAAAAGCTCTGGTTCAATGGCTAATGCCCTTGCTATCTCTAACTTTCTTTGCTCACCATAGGGTAGACTAATTGCTGGATAACTTGCTTTTTTATCTAAGGAAAAAAATTCTAATAATCTTCTTGTCTTTTCCTCGGCCTCTATCTTTTTATGATAAAATCTCTTATCTCTTAAAATGCTTGAGATTAAGCTATAGTCGCTTTTCACAAGGGCTGAAGCCAATACATTTTCAAAGATTGACATAGATTTAAAGAGTCTCAAATTTTGAAAGGTTCTCGAAATACCTAAGTTAATCCTCTTATAGGTAGGTAGATTTGTTATATCTTGCTTATTATAAATAATCTTACCTTTGTCAGGTTGATAAAAACCTGTAATGAGATTAAATATTGTTGTCTTTCCAGCGCCATTGGGACCAATTATACTTAGTATCTCTCCTCTGTTAACAAAGAAAGATACATCTGATACTGCCCTGATACCACCAAAGTTTTTAGTAATATTGTTGACTTCAAGGATCTTCATAGCATCTTCTTTTTAATCATAAGACCGTATGGTCTCCATATCATAATGATGATTAGGATTATAGGGATTATTACCCACCTAAGCTCTAATATATTAGGTGGTAGTAGTATTCTTAATCCTTCTATAATTAAAACCCAAAAAAAACCAGCTATAATTGTGCCAGCTATACTTCCCATACCCCCAACTATAACTATAACAAGAAAGTCCACCGATTTTAGAAAATCAAAATTTGATGGGTGTAAAAAAGTATATAAATGGGCATACATAGCACCTGCTGAGCCCGCTAGAAAACAGCCAAAGACAAAGGCTAATAGTTTCATATTTGCTATGTTAATTCCAATGGAAGAAGAAGCAATCTCATCATCTCTCACTGTCCTCCAGAAGAGTCCGTGTCTTGAATAGATAATATTTTTTGAAACTAAGATTAAGAAGAGGGAGACAAAAAATACTATCTCTAAGCTTGATAGATTGTTAATACCTACAAAGCCTCTTGACCCTCCGAGGGTCTCAATAAACCTGTCTGAGTTATCGAGAATATTTCTAATTAAAATACCTAACCCTAAAGTTGCAATAGCAAGAAAATCGTCTCTAAACCTTAATATTGGTATCCCAATCAAGTAGGCTACTAAGGCAGAAAAGAAACCGCTTAAAAAAATTACAATAACAAATAAAAGTGCTGACTCAATAGAAAAAGTCTTAGTTATATAGGCAGAAAAGTAAGCTCCCAACCCATAAAAGCCTGCATGTCCTAAAGAAAATTGCCCGGTAAATCCATATATGATATTAAGCCCCAGTGAGGAGAGAATTATAATTATAGTATAGAGTATAACCTGCTCTACATATTCAGAGAAAAAGTCAGTTATGAAAAAAAGCTTTAAGATGACAAAAAGGATTATAGAGAAGGCTAACTCTTTTCTAATCTCTAAAAAAAACCTCATACCTTCTCTATCCTTTTGCCGAAGATACCATTAGGTCTAAATAACAGGAAAATGAATAAGATGATAAATATTACCCCATCTCTTAAAGTGGAAGAAAGAAAGGCAGAGACAAATACCTCTGATATGCCAATGATAAATCCACCTAAAACAGCTCCATGGATAATACCAATTCCACCTAAAACAGCTGCAATGAAGGATTTTATACCAGGCATTATCCCCATAAAGACATTTATCTGTGGATAGGCTATTGCATAGAGTATACCACCTAGCCCTGCTAAAGCACCACCCAACATAAAGGTAAAGGATATTATCTTTTCTGTGTCTATCCCCACAAGCCTTGCCATCTCTGCATCAAGAGCTAAAGCTCTCATTGCCTTTCCTTGCCTTGTTTTATATATTAACAGATATAGAAATGTTAGACTTAATAAGGTGGTGATAAAAATAAGGATGTGTATATTTGTTACAACAAAGAGGTTGAGGTCATAGCTTTCTATCTCAAAGGGCCTGGGAAAGGCGATATAATCTGGGCTAAAAAGCATTTTTAAGCTGAAGAAGTATTCGATAAATAGTGATACACCTACTGCGGTAATCAAAAGAGAGATATTTGGAGCGTTCTTTTTTCTGAGAGGACGATAGGCAATCTTCTCTATAGTAAAAGCGGTGAGGGCGGTTCCTATCATAGCTAATAAAAAAACGAGATATATTGGCAAGCTCAACTTAGAGATCAAGTAATATCCAAAAAAGGCACCCAACATAAAAACATCACCATGGGCAAAGTTTATCATTCTCAATATACCGTAAACCATTGTATAGCCCAAGGCAATGAGGGCATAAACTGCCCCCAGTTGGATGCCATTAATCAGCTGCTGCAATATATAACTAATTAGCTCCATTGTTTACAATTTTTCCATAGCTTCCCTTTAGAACTTTTAATTAAGGATTAACAGTTGTTACGTATTTTGCTCCAGTTTCTTCCATTTTTAAGATAACAACTGATTTTTGTGCATCTCCGTTTTTATCAAAGCTAATATTACCTGTAACAGCTTTAAAATTTTTCAAATTGTTTAAAGCTTTTACAACTTCATCAGGATTTGCTGTTTTTGCCTGCTCAAGGGCAGCAAGATAAATTTTTACAGCATCATAAGCCAAAACTCCAAGGGCATCTGGCACGGCATTATATTTTTCTTTGTATTTTTTTAGGAATGCTTCAGATATAGGGTCTTTTCTATCAGGAGAGTAGTGATTTGTAAAGTATCCGCCAACGATTGCCTTGCCTGCTATTTTTATAAGTTCAGGAGAATCCCATCCGTCACCACCTATTAATGTTGATTTTACCCCTTTCTCTCTTAACTGTTTAGCTATTAACGCAACTTTATTGTAGTAATCAGGCAAAAAGATTACATCTGGCTTTTTAACAGCCACCTTTGTTATCAAGGCTGAAAAATCAACATCATCCTTTTGATAGGACTCAAAGGCAACAACCTGACCACCTTTAGAGAAATTATCTTTAAAAAACTCAGCAAGCCCCTTTGAGTAATCATTACCTACATCATAAAAAACAGCTGCAGTTTTAGCTTTAAGCTCTTTTATGGCAAATTGAGCTGCTACCTTCCCCTGATAGGGATCTATAAAGCATGCTCTGAATATATAGGGCTTTCTTTTTCCATCAGATACAGTAACTTTGGGATTTGTAGCGGTACCTGTAATCATAGGAATCTTTTTTGAGTTGGCAATTTCTGACACAGGTATTGAAACCTTTGATGTTAGAGGACCTATTATTGCTTTTACACCGTCCTGTGTAATTAATTTAAGAGCTGCGTTTGTCCCCTCGGTGGGATCGTTTTTGTCATCAGCAATAACGGGGACGATATTAAATTTTCCTGTCTTATTGTACTCTTCAATGGCAATCATAAAACTATTTTTGGAAGACTCGCCGAAGGTTTTTACGTCACCAGTCAAGGGTGTTATTAAGCCGATCTTAACAGTTTCTTTCCCATGGCTAAGGTTCACAAGCAATAAAACAAACAACAGAGAAAATAATTTTTTCATCTTTCGTCCTCCTTATTTTTTTTGTTTTTAAATAAAAAAACATTATTTGAAAAAACTAAATAGACATTACGGGAATGATAATATGTTATTGTGATTTGAATTATTTGTCAATTTGAAAGAGCGGGCGACGGGATTCGAACCCGCGACACCAAGCTTGGGAAGCTTGTACTCTACCCCTGAGCTACGCCCGCAAGAATGAAAAAATTTTATAGCAACTCCTTATAAAAAGTCAAATTTTAAATAAGTGTCCTTAAGGTTTTTTATAAATTTTAAATTTTTGACTATAGTCAATGTTTATGGTTAGTTTTTGCTTTATGCTGTAATTAAAAAAAAGGAGGAAAGAAATATGTTTTGCTATCAATGTGAACAAACAGCTCATGGAACAGGATGTACCCAGATTGGTGTATGTGGTAAGGATCAAGATATTAATTCTTTGCAAGATGTCTTGATCTTTGGTTTGAAAGGTGTAGCTGCCTATGCTTATCATGCAAAGGAGTTAGGCTACAGAGATGAAGAGGTAGATGATTTTCTAAAAGAGGGGTTATTTAAGACATTAACAAATGTTAGTTTTGATCTTAATGACCATTTAGAATCGGTTTTAAAGTGTGGGATGATTAACTTTAAAGTAATGGAGCTATTAGACAAAGCCCATATCGAAAAGTTTGGTAACCCTACTCCAGTTGAAGTAGATACGGGAACAAAAGAAGGGTATGCGATTGTTGTTACAGGACATGATCTTCTCGATCTATATGAGTTGCTGAAGCAGACTGAGGGGAAAAATATTTATGTATATACTCATGGCGAGATGCTACCTGCTCACTCTTATCCAGAGTTGAGAAAGTTTAAACATTTAATAGGCAACTATGGTGGAGCCTGGCAAGAACAAAAAAGAGAGTTTGATGAGTTCTCTGGTACTATCCTTGCGACTACAAACTGTGTATTAATCCCAAAGGAAAGCTATAAAGATAGATTATTTACCTGTGGCATTGCCTCAGTTCCTGGTGCATTTCATATTAAGAATAGGGATTTCACTCCTTTAATTGAAAAAACTCTAAAAACTAAACCCTTAAAAGCAAAGGAAGGGAAAAAGATAACCACTGGATTTCATCATAACTTTTTGTTGAGTATCGCAGATAAGATAGTAAATGCTGTTAAGTCAGGTAAAATTAAGCGTTTTTACCTTATAGGTGGCTGCGATGGAGCAAGACCTGGGAGAAATTACTATACTGAGTTTGCTGAGCTTGTCCCACAAGACTCAGTTATATTGACTCTTGCCTGTGGTAAGTATCGTTTTAATAAACTTGACTTTGGGGATATAGATGGTATTCCAAGACTTATTGATATAGGGCAGTGTAATAATGCCTACAGCGCTATTCAGGTGGCTGTTGCCTTATCAAAGGTCTTTCATTGTGATGTTAATGATTTGCCTCTTAGCATAATACTTTCATGGTTTGAGCAGAAGGCAGTGGCAATTTTATTAACACTACTTGCCCTTGACATAAAGGGTATTAGGATAGGACCATCTCTACCAGCCTTTGTTACTCCCAACGTGCTTAATGTTTTGGTGGATAAGTTTGGCTTGAAAGCTATCTCTAATCCTAAAGATGATCTCAATGCTATCTTAGCTGAAAAATAAAGCTGTCCTACAAAATTAGTAACAGGAGTTTATTAATATGAAATGGTACGATAATGCCCAGAAAGAGCTTGAAAAGATACCCTTCTTTGTAAGAAAGATGGCAAAAAAAGCTATTGAGGAGCTGGCAAAAGGGGAAGGGAAGGATTATGTGGATATGGATGTTGTAATAAGGGCTAAGGAAAAGTACTTAGGAAGTTCTACAAAGAAAGATGATACAATAAACATTGCTATAGTTAGGTGTAATATAGTCTCAGAAACCTGTCCAGGTGTTGGTTGTCTCAAGGCATTAAATGATAAGAGAGTTCATTTTGAGAGATATAAAGGCAAAAAAGTTGAGCTTATAGGTTTCTTTACCTGTGGTGGTTGTTCAGGTAGAAGGGTTCATAGACTTATTGAGAAGCTTAAAAACTATGATTTACATGTTGTCCATTTAGCCTCTTGTATGCTCTTTGAAGGGGATTATCCTAAATGCCCCTTCAAAGAGCTAATTAAAAAAGATATTGAGAACCAGAATATAGAAGTTATTGAGGGAACCCATCATTAGGGCATAAATTTTTTCATTGCCTCCAGAGTAATCTCCATCTCTTTATCGGAATGGGCAAAAGATACAAAGGCTGCCTCAAACTGAGAGGGTGGGAAGAAGACATTATTGTTCAGCAATGTTTTAAAAAATTTCGCAAAAAGTTTTGTGTCAGAACTTTTGGCAGAGGCCCAATCAAAAACCTCTTTGTCAGTAAAAAAGATAGTAAACATTGAGCCAAAACGATTGATGGTTACTGCTGTCTTTTTAGATAGTATATCATAGGCATGGCTACACAATGTTTCAGTATATTTATCTATCTTATGGTAAATCTTTTTATCCTTTAATATTTTTAGGGTTGCTATACCTGCTGCCATAGCGAGAGGATTTCCTGATAGCGTACCAGCCTGATAGACAGGCCCTTCTGGGGCTATAAGAGACATAATCTTTTTCTTGCCTCCGTAAGCGCCTACGGGTAACCCCCCACCTATAACTTTGCCAAAGCAGGTTAAATCTGGTTCAATACCAAAAATCTCTTGAGCACCTCCAAAGGCAAGTCTAAAACCTGTCATAACCTCATCAAAGATTAGCAGTGCCCCATGTTTTTTTATGAGATCTTTAAGTTTCTTTAAAAAATCGTCTTTTGGTATTAAAACGCCCATGTTTCCTACTACAGGTTCTAAAATTACACAGGCTATATCATCAGGGTTTTCTTTAAATAATTTTTCTACACTCTCAATATTATTAAACTCAGCGACTAAAGTGTTTTTCGCATAATCATCTGGTACTCCTGGGGAGTCTGGTATGCCAAAAGTGGCAGCTCCTGATCCAGCCTTAACCAAAAGTCCGTCAGAGTGTCCATGGTAACAACCATTAAACTTGATAATTTTGTTTCTTTTAGTAAAGGCTCTTGCAAGCCTAATAGCACTCATTGTGGCTTCGGTGCCTGAGTTAACAAATCTAACCATCTCCATAGAAGGAAATGCCTCCATCACTAGCTCTGCAAGGATAACCTCTCTCTCTGATGAAGTCCCAAAGCTTGTTCCTTCATTAAGTGCTTCATTGATGGCATTAAAAACTTCAGGATGGTTATGTCCTAATATCATTGGCCCCCAAGACCCTACATAGTCCACATAAAAATTATCATCTACATCATACAGATAGGCACCCATTGCCCTTTTGGTAAAAAGCGGTGTTTCACCAACTGCTTTAAAGGCTCTTACGGGGCTATCTACTCCACCAGGCAAGATTTTCTTTGCCCTTTCAAACAAGTCTGATGTCTTTAGTCTAATCATAGAACCCTCCATTATATTTTTTATGCTTAAATTTAAATTTGTTTCCCATCAAGAATTATGAAAAATGCCTTTTCTTCTAGGAAGTAGCCTCTAATATCTTTTGTAAAACTTGCTATATCAACGTTTCTAATCTCTTCTAAAAAGTTATTGAAATGAAAGGGGTTATCAAAAAAAATATGATTTTGTGTAAGGGTAGAAGCTATATCTGAACTTTTTTGCATTAACTGGGAATAGTTAAAGATTATCTGATTCTTCGCCTTATTAAGCTCTTCTTCCGAAATACCATTAATAAATATATCATTAATCTCCTCCATTAACCCCTTTTTTGAGGTCTCAACTTTTTCTGGTGATGTACCTATATATAGATTGAACAAGGATACTTCGGGGAACTCAAAGATGAAGGATCCTACTGTATAGGCAAGACCTTTTTGGTCTCTTAGGTTAGTAAAGAGCCTTCCGCTTTGGTTTGATAAAATCTGGCTTAATAAATGAAATTTATGCCTTAAGTCAGATCTGATTCCAGGAATAATAAATCCCACCATTATATGAGATTGATTGAAATTGGAGCTTAAAGTAACATTATTTATTTTTTTTGAAGGATAGATATTTATAGGTTTTTTCGGACCGACTTGGGTTAATGGCTCAAAATACTTATTCATTATATCTAAGTAGTTGTCTGGCAGATCTCCTGATAGGGCTATATGTATTTTGTCAGGCGAAAAGATATTAAAAAACATTCTTTTTACATCGTTCTCACTAAATCTATTTATAGTATCTTCAACTCCTTCAGTAGGATATGAAAAAATCGTATCTTTAAAGACCTCTGAAAAGTATAGTTCTCTTAAAACATTTGTTGGTCTCTCTTTCTTTCTTTTGATCTCTTCAAGTATTAGCTTTCGAACCTTCTCTATCTCTGCTTTTGGAGGATTAAAGTTTGTAATTATATCAGCTATTAATGCAACTGCTTTCTCAAAGTCTTCTTTTAAAAACTGTCCATTTATCCCTGTGAGATTTTTTGTGGAGTAGGCGCCTAATTTACCACCTATGGATTCTATCTCTTCAAGGATGTCTTTATAGGTTTTATTATTCGTACCCCTCAATGCTGCAGAGGCTACGAAATATGATAAACCAGCCTCGTCTATCTCTTCCATTCTTGAACCAGCTAAACTTGATAGATTTATCGAAAAGGTATTACTGTTATCTTTTTTGTAGTAAGAAAGTCTAATCCCATTTTTTAACTGAATAGTATTTTTTACCTCTCTTGAGATATAGGCCTTATTTTTTTCTATTATTAACCTTGCCCTTTCTTTCAAGTCCTTTTCATCCACTTGGTTAGGAACAAGTAAAGACAAACTAAGCCTTTCTGGATGTAAGTATTTCTTTTTTGCCTTTTTGATATCCTCTTTAGATACTTTTTTAATTAGCTCAATATATTTTTTTGAGTATTCGGGGTCTTTAAAGTAAAAATAGGAATGGCCAATGTCTCTTGCTATATCTTCATATTTTTCTCTTGAAAAAAGATAGCTTGTCTCATAGTTTTTCAAAACTTTTTTAAGGTTGTTATCACTTATTGGGAGGTCTTCTTTAAATAAAAGATTTGTTATCTCTTCGATTACATTATCTGTGTTTTTACAGGAGAAGTTAGATTGTATAATAAAAAAACCAAGGTCCTTTGTTGATAATTGATAGCTGTATACATAATTGACTAACTGCTTTTTTTCTTTTAAAACTTCATTTAACAAGGAGGTTGAAGACTCACCGTATAAATAAGAGAGGACATCAATTTTTGGAATATCGTCGCTGTAAATATTTGGTGTAGGGAATCCTAGCATAAGATAGCAGGAGTTGACATTTTTTTTCTTTATGAATACTCCATAGTTATGATCTATCTTCTTTTCAGTGATAATTTCTGAATTAATCAAAGAAGATTTATTAATATTGAAGTATCTTCCAATAGCTTTAAGTACTTCATCTTTATTAATGTTTCCCACTACAACTAAGTAAGCCCTATCGTTTCTATAAAAGCTATTGTAGAATTGAGTAATGGCCTGTTTTTTAGATGTTTTTATTGTCTCTTCATAGCCTATTACAGGTCTTCTAGCAGGATGATCTTTAAGAGTGCTCTCGAAAAAAAACTTAAAGATCTCTCTTTGGGGGTCGTCATAACTTCTTTTCATCTCCTCCAATATGACATCTTTCTCAGTTATAAAACTCTCCTCAGAAAACTCTGTAGCATAAAAAATATCGCTCAATACCTTTATCCCTATCTCATAATAATTGCTTGGTATTGATAGGTAATATACAGTTCTGTCAAGGGTAGTGTAGGCATTAATATCACCACCTAAATCCTCAACTCTTTTTGCTATATCTTTACTTCTAAAGGTTAAATGTTCTAAAAAGTGGGCAAAACCTGCCTCTTCATCCTTTTCGTCAACACTTCCTGCAGAAACCCAAAGTTGTATTGATACTATTGGTGATGTTTTATCTTCCACTATTAATGTCTCAATCTCAGAGGATGACCTTTTAATGTATGATTGGGATAATAAAGTTTTGGGGTAGATGAAAAATAGTATTAGCAATAAGCAGATTAATATTTTAGAGAAAGACCTCATATTTTTCTTTCTAAGGTGTATTCTGCCAGTATGTTTAGATAAGTTTTAAAGGGGTCTTTTATAAAAGATATATTTTCCTTAGCCCTGTCAATATACTCTTTGGCTAAATTAAAGGAGTAATCAAAGGCGTTCATCTTTTTTAGGTAGGCAAAGAGCCTTTCAAAATCTTCCTTATCTTTTTCCTCTTTCAGGAAAAGCCCTTCTAAAAAAACTTTATTTTTGTCGTCGGAGTTTTTATAGGCGTAAATAAAAGGGATAGTAACCTTTCCATCAAAATAGTCTTGCCCCCTAGTTTTCCCCATTGTTTGATCTTCTACCAAATAATCAATAGTGTCATCAACTATCTGGAAGGCGATGCCAAGATTCATTCCGAAGTCTCTCATAAGTTTTTTTTCTTCATCACTTCCCTTCCCCAAAATTGCACCTATCTCAGAAGCTGCTGAGATTAAAATAGCTGTCTTGGACTTAACTATCTCTAAATACTCTTCTTCTGTGGTCTTCGGCTCATTAGTTTTTAAAAGTTGTAAAAGCTCCCCTTCTGCCATTTTGGTTGTAGCTCGAGATACACAATTAAGAACCTCCAAATCTCCATCATGAACAAGCTTTAAGAAAGAGCGAGCCAGTAAAAAATCACCTACTAACACCGTGGCCTCGTTACCCCAGAGGATATTTGCTGTTGGTTGTCCTCTTCTAAGCTCGGCATAATCAACAACATCATCGTGAAGCAACGTGGCTGTATGAATAAACTCAAGTGTACTTGCTATAGCGTATATCCTGTCTTTTTCATAACCGAAAGCCTTAGACGAAAGAATTAAAACAATTGGCCTAAACCTTTTCCCTCCGCTCTCGATCAAGTAAGAAGCCACTTTACCTATGAATGATATTGGAGAATCAAGAGATTTAGTAATTTCTTGCTTAACAAGCTCTAAATCTTTTTCTAAAAGTTTTTGAATTTCCTTAAAATTCATAATTTTTATATGATAAAAGAAAACTTTTAATCTGTCAAAAATTATTTAGGTAGGTCATCCGGATATATAAACATCCCTAAGCAATAGTAATTAAGGATATTTTTTAATAATAGGGAAAAAAAGAAATAGTTAGCCTTTGAGAGGATAAAATAAATAGAGAACCTATAATACATCTTTAGTAAGTACTGCTTGGCCTAAACTGGTTTTAGCTTTAACAAAAAAAGAATTTAAGACCTAAACTCGAAGAAAGTCCAAAAAAAAGCTTTATCTAATTTCAACATATTCTATTAAGACTAGTATTGTATTTGATTGAGTTGGGTGATAATTACAAATGCAAATATATGTGCATATATTGCGCCTATACATTAAAAATATTTCATTTGACTAAGTTAGACAACTTTAATTATTATATGAACATTTTTAGAGTTGTTTAATTAAAAAAAAATCAGATACTAAATATTTTTAATTTATTCGGCTCCAATGCCGTTGCAAACAATTTAGGGGGTACAAAATGGAAGAAGAAAAAGAGAAAAAGCCAGAAAAAAGGCAAAATACCTGGCAAGAACTCAAAAAAACATTTAAGTTTTTTTGGAAAGCCTTCAAAACGATAATAAGAAGAGGAGTAATACAACACAAGCGTGGGCTTACAATAGGAGCAGGAATTTTTTTCCTTTTTATGGTAGCTTTTAGCATTGGCATGTACAAATTCTCAGAAACTGCATTTTTCTGTGGCTCCTGCCATCACATGGAAGAATATGTAGCATCTTGGAAAACTTCAACTCATAAAGACGTAGGTTGCATAGACTGTCACTACAAACCTGGAATTATCAACCATCTAAAAGGTAAGTGGAGAGATGGCCAAGTCTCGCTCATTTATGTTATATCAGGAAAAACCCCGCCCCGAGCACACGCACAGGTTGATGATGAAAGTTGCCTCCAGAGTAAATGTCACTCCAAGGCAGAATTAGACACTCCTATAGTTTTCAAAAACGTTGTTTTTAACCACTCAAATCATCTTAAAGAGCTTAAAAGGGAAAAAAAGCTGCGTTGTACCACTTGCCATTCACAGATTGTCCAAGGAACTCACATGGTTGTTACCGATGTAGAGTGTTTTATCTGCCATTTCTACAAGGAGAAAGGTCAAAAAGAGCTCCCTGCTTTCTCAAAGTGTACAGCCTGTCACTTTGAAGCAAAAGGTGAGATTAAGATTGGTGATTTTTATTTTAACCACAAAAACTACATGAAACGCGGTATTGCTTGTGAAAAATGTCATACAAATATGATAGAAGGTGATGGTCGCATCAAAGAGAATACCTGTCTGCAATGCCATGATAAGAAGCAGGTTATAGAGGCTAAGTACACTCCAGAGTATTTGCATAGAATCCACGTTACTGACTACAAGGTTGAATGTTTTGCCTGCCATTCAGTAATAAAGCATGAGACTAAAAAATTGCATTACAGATCGGCAGATCAGTCGGAATGTGTTCAATGTCACAGACCAGAAGATCATCACGACAGTGTTGTCAATATGTATATAGGGAAGGGAGCTAAATTTGTTGAAGACACCCCAAACCGTAAAGCTACTCTCAATATGGACTGCACCATGTGCCATGATGCTAGCAGAGACAAATCCCAAATTGCTGCAAAGTGCAGTGGTTGTCATGGCAATTTTACTGACAGCATGGTTGGAAGATGGAATAAGCTTGTAAGAGAAAATCAGGCCGAACTATTAAAAGACATACAACTCACTAAAGAAGTGATAGCTGGTAAGAAGCTTGAATCAAAATTGAAAAAGAAGATTGACGAAGCTATGTATAATTACGCTTTTATAGAAAACGGACATGGAGCACATAACATTATTTACACTATGAAGATAATCGAGACTACTCGCAATGTACTAAGAGAAGTAAGAGCTAAAGTTACTGGTGAAACCATAGTTGTCAAACCCTTTAAACTTTCCTGTACCACCTTATGTCATGGCAACATTAATCAGAGGAAGATAGCTTTTGGCACGGTTAACTTCCCCCACGAGCCACATGCTGAAAATGATGAGGCATGCACCACCTGTCATTCAAAATACGATAATCACGGAAAGACAACTATGAAAGGTTGCAGCAGTTGTCATCATGGAGAAGGAATTGGCAAAGTGACTTGTCAGGACTGCCACAAGAGCGAAGTAGCGATGTTTATGGGAACAGGAGTTGCAGGAGTTCAAGGTATAAAGAGTCCACTACAGAAAAAGGCAGATTGCATAAGCTGTCACAGCGGCATTAAAAAGACTGGCAAGCATGATCTTTCAAGCATCAAAGCCTCCTGCAAAAACTGTCATAAAAAAGATTATTCCGGTACAGTTAATGAGTGGGCAAAAAAGAACAAGGAATTGAAAGAAAAATACACAGCTGAGCTTGCTGCTATAGAAAAGGATATAGATGCTATAGAATCAGCGGAGGGCAAACATTTTGTTCCTCTAAGAACTCTTTTTGAGGAGTTAGACGAGGAGGTAAAATTCCTCACTCTTGGAGGATTTAATCACAATCACCTATATAGCGCTGCTATTGCAGAGAAGATTGATAAAAATTTAGAGAGATTAAAAAAGATGATAAAAGACAAAAAGGCTGGTAAAAAGATAAAGCTAATTTAGCTTAGTAATTTTAAGTTGTGCAATTTCGCCCTGCCGGAGATAGTGACGGCAGGGCTTTTTTTATTTAATCAGAATGGATATTCTACTAATCATCTTCAAGTAAAAAAGACAACATCATTCTCCAATTGACAGAAATTAAAAAATTCTAAAAACACACTTGACAGTGAGAAAAATGTCTGTTAGATTTTTGTCTAAGTGCATTAAAAAAAACTAATTATAATTTATTAAAAATCTTGAAGTGGGGGGGAAAATGATGCGTAAAATTACGATTCTAATTTTTTCTACGCTATTGTCTTTCATTATTTACAACGCAGGTTTATGTAAAGTTGTAACAAATGATGAGTGTCTGGGTTGCCACAGCGACAAGGGAATGACTATGCGTGGTCCAGATGGGAAAGAGATATCTCTTTATCTTGATAAAGAAGTATTTACTCAATCTGTCCATGCGAAACTAAAGTGTGTAGACTGCCATAGCAGTATAACAGATATACCCCATGACCGAGTAAAGAAAGTAGATTGTGAGAAGTGCCATGCAGAGTCAGCTAAAAGCTATAAAGGCAGCATCCACGAGACATCAAAAAAAATTAAGAAGGGACCCACATGCCAGGGGTGCCATGGTAAGCACACAATTAAAAAGGATGATAAATTTCCACATTTTGTATGCAAAAGCTGCCATCCTAAGTCTTATGAAGAGTACAAAGATAGTGCCCATGGCGTTGCTGCAATAGGCAAGAAAGGTGATTTCGATGAGGTAGCAACTTGTCATGACTGCCATGGTGGACATAAGATTTACAAAAAGGATGATCCTCGGTCGGCAGTTTATCACCTTAACTTACCTCATACCTGTGGTAAATGCCACGCAAATGAAGAGCTTGCTAAAAGACACAATATCCCTGTTCATAATGCCTATCAGCTATACATGGATAGCATACACGGCAGAGCAATAACAAAGAGTGGACTCTTGGTATCAGCAAACTGTATAGACTGTCATGGCGGCCATGATATTAGAAAACATACTGACAAAAAATCATTAGTACATAGAGACAATATTTCCACTACCTGTGGAAAATGTCACGCAGGTATTGTTGAGATATTTGAAGATAGCATTCATGGGGTTGAACTTAAAAAGGGAAATCCAGAGGCTCCAACTTGTGTAAGTTGTCATACGGCACATGAGATTTCAAGGGTTGAAAAAGATACCTGGTTGCTTGATGTTATTAATGAATGTGGTACTTGCCACAAGCGGGCGATAATGACCTATAGGAATGATTATCATGGCAAAATTACCACTCTTGGTTTTACAAGAGTAGCCAAGTGTGCCGATTGTCATGGTTCACATGAAATTCAAAAAAGAAAGGATCCACGCTCAAAAATTAATGAAAAAAATCTCATAGATACATGTAAAAAATGTCATCCAGGCTCTAACAAAAGTTTTGTTAAGTATATGATACACGCAGATTACAAAGACAAAGAAAATTACCCAATCCTTTATTATACCTTTGTTTTTATGACAGGACTGCTCTTGACTGTATTCGGCTTTTTTGGGATTCACGCACTGCTCTGGCTGCCGAGGTCATGGATTGAGAGATACAGCAAAAAAAATAAAAAACATTGGGAGGAGTAAAATGGCTGCCGAGGAAAAACATTACTTTAGATTTAGTTTATTCCATAGATACATGCATGGTTTGGTGATAATAAGTTTTTTGGGGCTTGCTCTGACAGGAATGCCTCTTAAGTATTGCAATACTAAATGGGCATGGGATATTGCCCATTGCATGGGCGGATTTCAGGCTGCAGGCTTAATACATCGCATTTGTGCCGTAATAACCTTTGGATATTTTCTGGGTCATTTAATTTATCTTTTTCATTTTTTTCTATTTAAAAACAAAGAGCCCTTTTTTAAATATATTTTGGGTCCAAACTCAATGGTTCCTAATCTAAAAGATGCAAGAGACTTAATAGATAATATTAAATATTTTATTGGAATGGGCCCTAAACCTAAATTTGATAGATGGACATATTGGGAAAAGTTTGATTATTGGGCGGTTTTTTGGGGGATGTTTATGATAGGTGGGTCTGGTTTGCTCTTATGGTTCCCGACATTTTTTTCTAACTTTTTTCCAGGCTGGGTATTAAATATTGCAGCAATAATACACAGTGATGAGGCGCTTTTAGCATCAGGTTTTATATTTACTTTTCACTATATACATACACACATAAGGGGAGATAAATTTCCAATGGATTCGGTTATATTTACAGGTAGAATCTCTTTAGAAGAGCTTAAGGAAGAGAGACCATTGGAGTATGAAAGACTTGTAAATGAAGGAAGACTTAATGAAATTGAAACTGAGGCAACACCCAAATGGCTAAAAAATTTTAGTAAGGTTGTAGGATTTTCTGCTCTTATAGTTGGTCTAATAATTGTAGGTCTTATTATCCACACAGAATATGTGCACATAATGCATATTTTAGGTATAAATTAAAATTTATCAGTGAAATTAGGCGCATGCAACATTATAATAGGCAATACATGTATGCGCCTTTTTTTATAAAAAAATGTAGTTTCTTATAAACATAACTTTATTAGAAAAAAGTTTTTTGTATTCCTGTTGGTATACTTAGGTAGAACCTTAAGTGTTTATAAAAAAACCAAAGCACTTTTATCAAACTTATAAGATTTTACTTCTTTTTATTGAAAAAGCATTTGCTTTATAATAATTTCTAACATTATTCTTCTTCCTTGAATAATTTTCTGTTTATTGAGAGTGATATCAAAAATGTTGAAAAACTAAAGATTGTAAAAATTTAATTAATCAAAAATAATTGATTTATTTAAAAAAGAGCTTGGTGCTGTGTTGACTTCTCTATATTTTTTTTGTAAAATTCTTACTTTAAGTTTCTATAGGGGGAACTAAATGAAAAAAACTATTATTATTACAGTCCTTTTAGTTTTATCTATGTCAGCAAAGCTTTTTGCTGAAAAGTCAAAAATCTATTCTGTACCCTATCCTCCTCTTTCAAAAGGCATTTTTCCCTGTATGAATTGCCATGATGGTATGGATAGGAACAAGAAGAAAAGGGCACTTAAGGAAATGCATCAGAACATCAAGATTGAGCATCACGGTGATAGGTGGTGCTATGACTGTCATGACGAAAGAAACATGGATAGACTAAAGCTTTCAAATGGTGAGTATGTCAAATTTCAAGAGTCCTATAAGCTCTGTGCCCAGTGTCATGGAAACGTTTACAATGATTGGCAGAAGGGTATACATGGTAAAATAACAGGTTACTGGAAGGGTGAAAAGCAGTATCTACTCTGTGTTCATTGTCACGATCCCCATACTCCAAGATTTAAACCGATGAAACCCGAACCTGCTCCAGTAAGACCAGACAAAGCAAGTAGTCATTAATTTAGGAGGTATCAATAATGATAGATTTCAAAGAGAAGTTCAAAAATAGAAGAAGGTTAATTAAGTTATTTGCAGCAGGAGTAGCTGCTGCTTTAAGCCCCTTTGCGGCCAAAGAAAGCGATGCGAAGATTGATTGGGAAGAGTATTTTCAGAAGCATTATAGAGAGATGACCAAAGACGAAAAAGAAAAATTGGCTAAAAAACTTGAGAAAAAATACAAAGAAACATACAAAAAAGATTTTAAAGTAAAAATGACTGACCCAATGGATGGTGTAGAGTTTGGCTATGCCCTAAATCTTTCAAAATGCATTGGCTGCAGAAAATGTGTTTATGCATGTGTGAATGAAAACAACCTTTCAAGAAGGCCACAGATCCAATATATTAGAGTGTTAAAGATGAAAAATGGTGAGTTCGACATTGAAAAATCAGATCATTATTATGAACCAGCATTGGTACCAGAACCAGGTTATTTTTACTTTCCTGTTCAGTGTCAGCAGTGTAGAAAGGCCCCATGTATAAAGGCCTGTCCAATCAAGGCAACCTGGACGGAAAAGGATGGTATAGTTGTTGTAGATTATAACTGGTGTATAGGCTGTAAATATTGTATGTCAGCTTGTCCCTATTTTGGCAGGAGATTTAATAGAAGAAATCCTGTAATACCTGAGAATGAGATAAACACTAACGTCCATTATTTGGGCAATAGACCTAGACCATGGAATGTAGTAGAAAAATGCACTTATTGCATCCAAAGATCTAGAGAGGGGAGATATCCAGCCTGTTTAGAGGCTTGTCCTGTAGGAGCAAGAAAATTTGGTAACTTACTTGATCCTAATGATGAGATTAGGCAAGTTATTGATAACAAAAGAGTGTTTATTTTCAAACAAGATTTGAATACAATTCCAAGATTTTATTACTTTTTCCATGATTAATTAGAGAGGGGTGATTTTATGAAAATAGTAAAATTTGTCGTAGATTCAATAAAAGAGATTTGTAAAGGAAGCCTCCCTTATTACGCATGGGTTGGTTTTTTGCTTTTCTTAATATTATTGGGAGCTTGGGGTTACCATCATGAGTTTACTAGAGAGTTAGGACCTGAAAGTTTGGAGCAACACATTATATGGCCTATATTCATAGGAAATTTTGCCTTCTTCGTTGGTGTTGCTGCTGCAGCAGTTCTTCTTGTTATTCCTGCCTATATATATCATTTTCAGGCCATAAAAGAGATTGCCATATACGGGGAGATAATGGCTTTTTCTGCTATTGCTATGGTTTTAGGCTCAATTATGGTTGATGTGGGAAGGCCTGATAGATTCTGGCATTTACTACCCTTTTTAGGTGGAATACTTAATCTGCCAGCTTCAATGCTCTCTTGGGACGTTGTTGTCTTAAATGGTTACATGATACTAAATATTATTATAGCCATGTATCTCATCTATAAAGGTTATACTGGCGAAGAACCCAATAAAAAGTTTTATGTTCCACTTATTTTACTATCCATACCCTTTGCTATTAGTATCCATACAGTAACAGCTTTTATATTTAATGGTTTGGGTGCAAGGCCCTATTGGAACTCTGCAATACTTGCTCCAAGATTTTTAGCATCAGCCTTTTGTTCCGGTCCCTCATTAATGATAATTGCCTTGCAAATAATTAGAAGATATGGAGGAATCAAGGTTCAAGATTTGGCACTCTTTAAGATTGCTGAGATTATGGCTTACGCTATGTTTTTTAACCTATTTCTTTTTGGCGCAGAGGTTTTCAAAGAATATTATACAGGTTCAGTCCACATGGCACCAATGGAGTATCTTATGCAAGGTCTCCACGGTCACAACAAAATGGTACCTTGGATATGGACGGCTATAACTTTAGATATTACAGCATTTTTTATATTTATATCTTTAAGAAAAGTAAGAAGCATAAAATTGCTTAATGTTGGTTGTGTCTTGATATTCATAGCAGTTTGGATAGAAAAAGGTCATGCCTTTATAACCCCTGGGTTTATTCCTGGTGTTTTAGGTGAGGTACACGAATATACTCCTACCTTAGTTGAGATGATAATATCCTTAGGCGTATTTGCTCTTGGCTTGCTTATCTTCACCGTCTGTTCAAAACTTGTAGTTGGTATCGAGACAGGCAGACTAAAATATAACAAACAGTAATTAATTTCACCTTAATAAACAAAAAAGGGGCACCTAAAGCCCCTTTTTTTTATTTATAAATATGTTAATATTACAACGTGAAAAAGATATTAATCATTGAAGATGATGATAAAATAGCCAATCTCTTAAAAGTATATCTTGAAAATAACGACTTCATCGTTACCATAACAAAATCTGCAAAAGAGACAAAAAAGTTATTACAATCAGGTAAAACAGTAAATATTGATGCCATATTACTCGATCTTATGTTGCCAGACGAGGCAGGTGAGGTGCTGTTAGAGGAAATAAAAGAAGATAGTGACATACCAATATTGATAATCTCTGCAAAAACACAGATACAAGATAAGTTGGCAGGTCTATCACTTGGTGCTGATGATTATATAACAAAACCTTTTAATCCAAATGAGGTAGTGCTACGTTTAAAAAATATCTTACGCAGATATGAAAAAATAAAAGATGGGTCCTTTAAATCATATAATAACGGTAGAGTAAAGATTAATGAATATACCTATGAGTTAATAGTGGATGATAAAAAAGTTAATTTAACAGCTACAGAGTTCAAGATTTTATTGTTACTAATAAACAATAGGGGAAAAATACTTACAAGAGAAGAGATAATAAAAAAGGCCTTAGGTTACGATTATGAAGGCTACGACAGAACAGTAGATGCTCATATAAAAAACATAAGAAATAAGATAAAAGAAGTAGCCGATGATTTAAACTGCATACAAACTGTCTATAGCTTAGGCTATAGGTGTACCTGTCAGATAGATGATTAAAACATTCAAGTTAAAAATATTTATTATCCTTTTTTTTGTTTCTACCTTAACCCTTTCATCTAGTTTTATTGTAAGACATTATTTTATTGAAGAGACAAAAAAATACATCGATGGCAAGAGAGAAGATAATGTTTACATTTTTATAAATGAGATAGAAAGAGATTATGCAAAAACAGAGACTTTTGAGAAAATAGGCATTGATAAAATTTTTTATTTAGCAGAAAAACTACATTTAAACTTTGTTATTTTTGATTTGGAAGAAAAAGTAATTTTAAAGTTAAACAGTAATAATTTATCTTCGAATTATGAAGAATACCCTCTTTTTTATAAAAGAAAGCAGATTGGTACTGTAAGGATAAGCTTTAATGAAGAAGAAAGAATAAACGTTCTTATTGATAGGTCAAAAAAAATATTATTATTCTCAGTCCTTTTAACCTTGATAACAATTGGAGTAATAAGCATCATAATATCTGAGAGGCTTACAAAACCCTTAAAGGAGCTTACAAAAAGTGCAAAAGAGATATCAAAGGGCAATCTAAACGTAAATACAAATGTTAAAAGCAAGGATGAGATAGGTAAGCTAAGTCAAGCCTTCAATGAGATGGTAAAGAGGCTTAAAAGGCTTGAGGATATAAGAAAACGAAATATTACAAATCTTTCTCACGAGATAAGAACTCCTCTGACAATTTTAAAGGGCAATTTGATGGGTATTAAAGATGGCCTTATTGTGGGAGATGATAAAGTAATAGACTCCCTATTGGAAGAGGTTGATAAGATAGAATCACTAACGGAAGGTATAAAGAGGTTGGGGGATATTGACGAAAGTCTCTTTAGATTAAGATTAGAAAAGGCGAACTTGAAAGAGCTTACAGAAAACTCTATAGAAAACATAAAAATACTGCTTGAAAAAAAGACTTTAAATATAGAAGCCTCTCTTGATGATTTAGAGATTGAGGTGGATAAAAAACTTTATAAACAATTAGTTACAAACTTATTGAGTAATGCAATAAAGGCTTCCTCAGAAAAAGATAAAATATTAGTTAAAATTGATAAGGAAAAGGGAGAGCTTATAGTAAAAGATTTTGGAACGGGGATTGAAAAAAAAGACATAGACCTTATCTTTGAAAGGTTTTACAAAAAATTTAGAGATGGTTCTGGTGTTGGACTTACAATTGTTAAAGAGATTGCAGATGCTCATAACTGGAAGATATACGTAAATAGCAAAATGGGTGAAGGAACAGAGTTTATAATAAAATTTCAAAATTCATAATTTTTCATAATTTATCCATAATCCCTTCAAAATTAAAGGTTATACTGTAAGAAAAAAAGGAGGTTAAGGTTATGAAAAAAGTTGTAGTAATCGCAGCAGTATTTTTGTTGATGGTTGTTTTCTCCGTTGAAGCTAAAATGATGCGAGGTGGTGGGAAATTTGTAAACTACACCAGTGTAAATCTTGAAAGTCTAAAAAAGTTTCACAAAGATACTCTGGAGCTAAGGGATGAACTGTTTATTAAAAGAGTGGAGCTTGAAAAAGAATATGCTAAAGAAAGGAAGGACTATGAAAAGATAACTGCATTGAAAAAGGACATAGTATCACTGCAGACAAAAATACAGGCTCTTGGAGAAAAGTATGGCATAAAAAGTAATAAAATAACAAACTGCTATAATTGTGATAACTGCTATCTTGGTCAAGAAAGAGCATACGTAAAATGTAACAAAAGGTGTTGGTAAATAAATTTTGAGATCTTATGGTTATGAAAAATATTTATTTAATATTGATAGCCCTTATTTCATTAGTTACCCTTGCCTTTGCTGAACCTGGTGTTCGGCAAAGGCCCTTTGGAGCATACTGTCCTGATGGCAGAAGAGGAGCTTACGGAGAAAGATTAGAGGTTAAAGACCTTAAATCTGCAAAGGAAATCATAAAAAAGTTTTATGAAAAAAATGATGATATAACCATTGGTGATATAAGCGAAAGGAGAGGTTTTTTTGAGGTAACTATATATGACAAAAAGGGCAATGTAATAGATATACTTATAATTCACAAAAGGACAGGAAGGATAAGGTCTATTTACTGATATAGAAAGGTCAGAAAATACAGATTAAAATAAGCATTTCTTGAATATTTTAGGAAAATGTTTTATTTTAATTTATGTGAACAAAGAAGGTGCAAGAAGAAGAATTGAAGAGCTAAAAAAAATTATCGCCTATCATGACTATCTTTATTATGTAAAAAATACTCCAGAGATAACAGACTCTGAGTATGATAAACTCTTTGCTGAGCTAAGGTCTCTTGAAAATCAGTACCCCGAATTAATCACTCTTGACTCTCCCACCCAAAGGGTAAGTGGAGATGTGCAAAAAGAGTTTAAAACAAGGCAACACTCAATTCCTATGATTAGCCTTGATAATGCCTTTGAGGAGTCAGATGTATTAGATTTTGTCAATAGGATTAAAAGATTTGTTAAAAGAGAGATTGACTTTGATTTTGTTCTTGAACCTAAGATTGATGGTTTGGCTATAGAGTTGATATATGAAAAAGGTGTTCTAATCGCTGGCATTACAAGAGGTGACGGTATAAAAGGTGAGGATGTAACAGCTAATATAAAAACAATAAAAACAATCCCCTTAAAACTTATGACTACCTTCCCACCAGAGCTACTGGAAGTAAGAGGAGAAGTATTTTTGTCTAAATCAGCTTTTAAAATTATTAATGAACAGCAAGAGGAACAGGGAAAACCAACCTTTTCAAACCCAAGAAATGCCAGTGCTGGTAGTATTAGACAACTTGACCCAAATATTACAGCCCAAAGACCCCTTGATGCATTTTTTTATGGCCCTGGATTATTAATAGGTATTGATGTTTCAAACCACTGGGATTTCCTACAGTTAATAGGATCCTATGGATTGAAAATCAACCCTTTAACAAAAAAAGCCAAAGATATTAATGATATAATTAGCTATCATAAATATCTCTCAGAGACAAGAGATAGTTTGCCCTATGAGATAGATGGGATTGTTATAAAGGTAAATAATTTTAACTTACAGAAGGAACTAGGTGAGACAGCAAGAAGCCCACGCTGGGCTGTGGCATACAAGTTTAAGCCACGGCAGGCAGTAACAAAAGTTAATGATATCATAGTAAGTGTAGGCAGGACAGGAACTCTAACACCTATTGCTATATTAGAGCCAGTAGAGATAGCAGGAGTGACCGTATCAAGGTCAACCCTTCATAACCAAGATGAGGTTGATAGACTTGATGTTAGAGTAGGTGATTATGTAGTTGTTGAGAGAGCAGGAGACGTAATACCTGAAATTGTAAAAACACTCGTGGATAAAAGAGATGCTAACTCAAAACCTTTCAAGTTGCCAGATGTATGTCCTGTTTGTGGCTCTAAGGCTGTTAAGTATGAAGGAGAAGTTGCAATTAGATGTACAGGTATAGATTGTCCAGCCCAGCTTAAAGAGAGAATTAAGCATTTTTGTAAAAAGGATGCTATGGATATTGAGGGTTTTGGAGATAAAATTTGTGATCAACTAGTAGATAGGAATATTGTAAAGGGGATTGAAGACATATTTTATTTAAAAAAAGAAGACCTTTTTAAATTAGAAAGAATGGGCAATAAGCTCTCAGAGAACTTACTAAATTCCATAAACAAGGCAAAAAGGACAGAGCTACACAGGTTTATTTATGCCCTCGGGATAAGATTTGTTGGAGAAGTTACTGCTAAGAAATTAGCGGATTCTTTTAAAGATATTAATTCTTTAATGGCAGCAAGAGAAGAAGAGCTTCTTGAAATTGCTGATATTGGTCCTTCGGTAGCCAAAAGTATCGTGACCTTTTTTAGTGAAGACAAAAATCTGTTAGCAATTAAGAAACTTTTATCTGCCGGTATTGTTTTTAAAGAGAAAGAAACAAAAGAAGGTTTTTTTACTGGTAAATCTGTCCTTTTTACAGGTACCCTAAGCTCAATGACAAGGGGAGATGCAAAAAAACTTGTGGAAGAAGAGGGCGGGATTGTAAAATCTTCAGTTACAAAAGACCTTGATTATCTTGTAGTTGGGAAAGATCCAGGTTCAAAATTGGAGATCGCAAAGAGCTTTAAGATAAAAATTTTAACAGAGGAAGAGTTTTTAAACTTAGTAAAAAAAGAAAAAGCTATAGGAGAAACTGGTAGATTGCTATGAAGAGGAACTTGCTTGTTTTTTTTATATTACTTTTCTGGCACCTAAATATAGGTGCTACGGTATTCTCAATCTTTTTGCCAACGGAGATAAAAGAGTGGAAGGTTAAAGAGTTTAGAGGTAAAGCAGATTATAAGATTGTTGAAGACCCCAAGAGACTTGTAAAACTTATATCAGAAAACAGTTCCTATAATCTTGTGAAGGATTTTGTGATAGATCTATCAGAGTATCCTTATCTAAACTTTGAATGGATGGTGGAAAGATTGCCAAAAAATGGAGATGCCCGCTTGAAAGAAAAAGATGATCAACCAGCACAAATTTATGTAATAGTGCCAGCTTTTCCAGAAATGATTAACTATAAAGGTATTGGTTATATATGGGATTCTCAATGCCCCTTGGGGGAGTACCAAAGCCCAAAAATTTCTAGTATAAAATATGTGGTATTAAGATCAGGCAGTAATGATTTAAACAGGCTTATAAAAGAAAAGGTGAATGTATATCAAGACTTCAAAAGACTTTGGGGTATTGACTTAAAAAAAAGAAAGATTGTTATTGCTTTAGGTATAGATTCTGACGATACAAATTCAAAGGCTGTATCATATTTTGGTGATATCTATTTCTCTAAGGACTAATGAAAGAAAAAATTTATAAAATAATCTCTACAGGCTTTTATACAGGCTATGCCCCCTATGCGCCAGGGACTTTAGGTAGTCTAATCGGCATAGTTTTTTATTTATTAACAGAGTGGAGCTACTACACCTATCAGGTCTTTTTATTTCTTTTGTTTCTTTATTTGTCATATAAATCTGTTGCTTATGCAATAGGAATATTTAACGATCCTGACCCATCTGAAGTTGTTTGTGATGAGATTTTAGGAATGTGGTTTTCACTGCTATTCTTCGAACTCAATATATATCAGATATTCTTAGCCTTTGTAATTTTTAGGTTTTTTGATATATTAAAACCTTTTCCAATAAAGCTTATAGAGAAAAAGTTCAATGGACCCTCTGGAGTCATTTTAGATGATTTAATGGCAGGTGTTTATACAAAAATCTTATTATGGCTAATAATGAGTAGTGGTTTTTAGATATGGAACTAAAAGAAAGGCTTGGAAGAAAACTTTTTGAAAAAAAACTTACCCTCTCTGTAGCAGAATCCTGTACGGGTGGTTTAATCAGCAAGCTTATTACAGATGTGAGTGGCAGCTCTGCTTATTTTAATATGGGGGTTATTACTTATTCAAACGAAGCAAAAATAAAGATATTAAAAGTTGATGATAAGATAATTAAGAAACATGGAGCAGTAAGCCCTGAGTGTGCAGAAGCAATGATAAGGGGACTTAAGGCTCTGTCAGGATCGGATATCTGTATCTCAACGACAGGCATTGCTGGACCAACTGGGGGAACAGAGGAAAAACCAGTAGGACTTGTATATTGTGGTTTTTTTATAAAAGATAAGATATTCATAGAAAAAAACATCTTTAAAGGAGATAGATATATAATTAGGCAACAGACTGCCGATTATTGCCTTAATTATATTTTAGAGAGGATTTAATGGAAAAGGTTAGGCTTTTTATAGCCATAGATCTTGATAAAGAAGGCGTTGATAGGATAACACCCTTTCAAAAAGAGATTGCCTCAAAGTTAAAGGAAGTTAGATGGACAAAGAAAGATAATTGGCATATAACAATAAAGTTTTTAGGCGAGGTAGAGTCATCTCAATTAGATAATATTATCCCGATTTTAGAGGATATTAAAACTTTTTTTAAGCCCTTCACTCTTAAACTGGATAAGATAGATGTATTTCCTGATATTAGAGTTCCAAGAGTGATATTTTTAGATGTAAAGGATAGTTTAGAACTAAAAAATTTAGCAGAAGCCATAGAGACTAAGTTATCATTAATAGGTTTTCCTAAAGAAAAAAGAGATTTTCGTGGTCACTTAACACTTGGACGTATTAAGGATACAAAGAAGTTTATTAAATTAAACCCTAACTATAAAGAGATTTTAAACCGCTCTTTGTCTCATGACTTTGATGTGTCAGAGTTTTATTTATACAAAAGCGTACTAAAAAAAGAAGGACCTGAATATATTCCGCTTCATTCATTCCCTCTGCTAATGACAGGTCTCTGATTTTGTATTTTAATGTTTTATATAAGTCTAAAAAAGCGTCTGTAGCTCAGGGGATAGAGCATCGGCTTCCGAAGCCGAGGGACGCAGGTTCGAATCCTGCCAGACGCGTTACTTTTTTGCCCTCATAATCTTACCTTCCTTTCCTTTTACAACTATCTGTTCTAAAAGTCCTATCACTTTTTCTGCAACCTCTTCTTTCACTTCTACGAAGGTAAAATTATCTTTGATAGTAATCTTACCGATATCTTCACCTATTAACTCTGCTTTTTCGATAAGGCTCTTGAATATATCTTTTGCTGAGATGCCATCTTTTAGTCCTAAGGTGATAAAGAGCCTTTTGTAAAGGGCTTTACCAGCTTTAGAATGTTCTGCCTGTCCTGTCAATCCTTCTTTTAAGATGAAAGCAGCAGCTAATACCTCTGGTAGCTCCATTTCTTCGAGATTATCATAAAAAAAAGGGGTCAACTCTTTTATAAGTTTTTTTTCTTTCTTTAGAGTATCCACAAGAGATCTCAAGAAAGACTCTTTTTTAATCTCAATAAGCTCGCCAATTTCGGGAGGTGTCTCTTTTTTAAGCTTACTTTTTGTAATTTTTTCTATCTGCCTGAGTCTTTCATACTCACGAGGAGATACTAAGGTAATAGCAACCCCTGATTTTCCTGCCCGTCCAGTTCTGCCGATTCTATGAATGTAACTTTCAGGGTTTTGAGGGATGCTAAAATTGATTACGTGGCTTACATCGGATATATCAAGACCTCTTGCAGCAACATCAGTTGCAACAAGGATGTTTATCTTCTTGCTTTTAAACTTATCCATTACCCTTTCTCTTTGTGCCTGACTGTAGTCACCATGTATTGCTTCAGCCTGATAACCACGGTTTTTTAAGGTATAAGCTACTTCGTCGGTTTCTTTTTTTGTATGACAAAAAATTAGGACAAGGCCATCTGATTCATGGTCAAGGATGCGTGTTAAAACATCTATCTTGTCTTGTTCCCTTACCTCATAAAAGATTTGTTTAATAGTAGGAACAATAATATTTTTTGAGCTCAAAGTAACTTTTTCATAATCAGAAATATACTTATCAGCTATCTTTAATATCTGTGGTGGCATAGTAGCTGAGAAAAGATATCTATTTGCCTTTTGGGGTACTGTTTTAAGTATAGTTTCTATATCCTCAAGAAAACCCATATCAAGCATCTCATCGGCTTCATCAAGTACTAAAAATTTGATATTACCAAAGCTAAGAGTTTTTCTATTTATATGATCGATTATTCTGCCAGGTGTACCTACAATTATGTGAAAACCCTTCTTGAGAGCAGAAATTTGTTTTTCAATTGGATGTCCGCCATAAATAGGTATAGCAAAAACACCAACCTTTCTCCCTACCTTATTTAGCTCCTGTGCCACCTGAATACAAAGTTCTCTTGTTGGTACCAAGACAAGTGCGTTAGGATGTAATTTTTTGTCAATCCTCTCGACTATTGGCAAGCCGAAGGCAAGTGTTTTTCCTGTGCCAGTCGGGGCCTGAGCGACGAGGTTTTTCCCCTCAAGCATTATAGGGATTGATAGCTGTTGAACCGGGGTTGGTTCTTCAAATCCTAATGATTCAACGATTTTTAATGTTTTTGGGGAAAGCCCCAAGCTTTTAAAACTTAATTTTTCTTCCTTCATTTTTTCCTTCTTTCTTTTTGTTTAATCTATTATAATCTTACTATAATGGCAAGACAAAAGATATGTAAATCCTGTAGCGGTAGTTTTAATAGAGAACATATATCAATCTATGATTATATCATAACGATAGATAGATGTAAATGTGGATGGAAGCTAATTGATGTAAAAGACAGGGAAGGCAAAAGTCTAAAAGATCTTATAGATAAAAGCGTGCTTGAAAAGATGATTAAATCAAAGGCAAGCAATCTTAAGATTTAGATT
Source organism: uncultured Pseudomonadota bacterium (assembly GCA_964540515.1). Lineage (GTDB taxonomy): Bacteria > CALINM01 > CALINM01 > CALINM01 > CALINM01 > JAOAGA01. The sequence goes on from CAZIMS010000002.1 coordinate 44,577, forward strand.
CGTAAATAAATATCTCCTCTAAGTTTCTAAATTTCTCATCAAGGTCTAGTCCATAACCAACTACAAAGTGATTATCTATCTCAAAACCTACAAAATTAGCTTTAATGTCAACTTTCCTTCGCCCCCTTTTGTCTAACAAAGTACAGATATATATCTCATTCGCACCGTTTTCTATAAAAAAATCATAAATCCTTTTTAAAGTAGTCCCTGTATCAAGAATGTCTTCTAAGATAAGTATAGTTTTGTCAGTAATATTAGTTGATGGCTTATTTATTATTCTTACTGTTCCTGAGGAATCAGTACCTTCATAAGACTTTGCCTGAATAAAATCATAAATAAAAGGCATCTTAAACTTTTTGATAAGGTCAGACATAAAGAAAAGAGAGCCTTTAAGGACACCAATTACAACAATCTCTTTATTAAAAAAATGAGTGTTTATTTGTTCCGCCAGCTCATCAATCTTTTTCTCTATATGATTCTTGGAGATAAAGGGTATTAACTTAAAATTTTCATAACCCATAAACTTGAAAAATTCTATCAGATATAATTTTAAATAACAATATTTAAGAAAACCTGCATAGCATAATATAGGGAGAAAAAAGATGAAAATAGGACATTTCTATTTGTGGTTGACAGACTATATTAATTAGTTGACTTAGGTTAAATAATTTTATAACATTGTTATATAACCGCTTGGATCCTTTGTGACCGAGACGGAAAGAGATTGACTAAGCTGATATAAAGCCTTTAAGACTCTTTTCGTCTTGAAGGCTTTTTTACTTTAGGAGTTTATATGAAAATTACTGTGCCCTTGATATTAAAAAAGAAACAGAATAAAGAAAAGATAACCATGCTTACTTGTTACGATTATTCAATGGCACTTTTGCTCGATAGAGCAGGTGTTGATATGCTTCTTGTTGGAGATTCAGTAGGGGTTGTCTTTTCTGGTTATGAAAATACCTTGCCTGTTACTTTTGATGAGATCCTCTACCACACCAAAGCTGTGGTAAGAGGCAGGAAAAACTCGTTAGTTGTTGCTGACATGCCCTTTTTGTCCTATCAAGTTTCTATTGAAGATGCCATAAAAAATTGTGGATTAATGATAAAGGCTGGTGCAGAAGCAGTTAAGTTAGAAGGTGGTGTGGAGGTTTGTGAGGTAGTTTATAAACTTTTTCAATCTGGAATCCCCGTTGTGGGGCATATAGGTTTGACACCTCAATCTGTCAATATTTTAGGCGGCTATAGAGTTCAGGGAAAGACTGATGCTGCAAAGAAAAAACTTATAGATAGTGCTAAGGCTTTAGAATCAGCAGGGGCCTTTTGTATTGTCCTTGAGTGTGTGCCTGAAGAAGTAGCAAAGGAGATTACAGAGGAGCTTACGATACCAACAATAGGAATAGGTGCTGGAAGATATACCGATGGACAGGTTCTTGTTATTAATGATATTTTAGGACTTTTTGAAGGCTTTAGGCCAAAGTTTGTAAAAAGATATGTAGATTTGGCTCCAGTTATCGAGAAGGCAGCGAAGGATTATATAAATGATGTGAAGGAAGGTCTTTTTCCTGCTGACGAAAATGTTTTCAAGTGATTAGAGAAAGGGGCTATTTAATTTATGTGCTGTGCCAGAAAGATTTGAGAATTTTTTGAATAAAAATTTTGAGGGAAGGGATGAAGATTATTAAAACTGTTAGAGAGATGCAAGATATTTCAAAGACACATAAGAAAAAGGGGGAATTGATTGGTTTTGTGCCTACAATGGGTTATCTACACGAGGGACATCTTCAACTTGTAAGAGAGGCAAAGAAAAGATGTGATGTTTCTGTGGTGAGCATTTTTGTTAACCCTCTTCAGTTTGGACCAAAGGAAGACTTTGCAAAATATCCTCGTGATTTTGAGAGAGATAGTAATCTGCTTGAGAGAGAAGCGGTTGATTATATCTTCTATCCAGAAAAAGAAGAGATGTACCGTAAAGACTATCAAACCTTTGTTGAGGTTACGGAGGTTACAAAAAATTTATGTGGAGCTAAAAGACCAGGACATTTTAGAGGTGTTACAACAGTAGTTTGTAAACTTTTTAATGCTGTGATGCCCGATTTAGCCTTTTTTGGAGAGAAGGATTACCAGCAGTTAATCACAATCAAAAGGATGGTTGATGATCTTAATATGGATATTCATATTGTTGGGGTTCCTATTATTAGAGAGTCAGATGGACTTGCCATGAGTTCAAGAAATACCTATCTTTCTGATGAAGAAAGAAAATCTGCCCTCTGTCTTTTTGAAGCTATTAATTTAGCAAAGAAGCTAATTAGTGAGGGTATTAGAGATGCTGGAAAGATTATTTCTGAGACGACTAATTTAATTGAAAGTACGCCTTTAACACGTATTGACTATGTCAAACTTTGTAATCCAGAAAACCTTGATTACATAGAGACTGGTGAGATTAAGGGGAAGGTTCTTTTAGCTTTGGCTGTTTTTGTTGGTACTACCAGACTTATAGATAATGCTGTATTGGAGGTTTAACATATGCTTTATACAATGCTTAAGTCAAAAATTCACAGAGCAGTGGTTACCGATGCAAGCTTACATTATGAAGGCAGTATTACCATAGATGAAGAATATATGGAGAAAGCAAAAATACTGCCCTATGAGCAGGTTCACATTTATAATGTAACTAATGGTAATAGATTTATTACCTATGCCATTCCGGGTAGAAGAGGTTCTCGGGTTTTTTGTGTGAATGGGGCTGCAGTCCATAAGGCCAACAAGGGAGACGTTATAATTATTGCAAGTTATGGTATTTATTCTGAGGAAGAGTTAAAGGCTGGTTATAAACCCACCAATATTTATATGGATGAGAATAATCAGGAAATCATTAAGTGAGCCATATAAATAAGTTTGTCAACGCACATACTCACCTTGAGCTTACTTTTGATAAAACCTTTGTTACAGAAAATCTACACAAAAAAGAGTTATGGGATTGGATTGTTGAGGTTGTAAAAATCAAAAGGTTATCAAAAGAAGATGTATTTATCGAGAATATAAAGAGAGGCGAGGATTATTTAATAGCAAATAATAACCTCTTTGTTGGTGATATTAGAAGTCTTCTGCCCGAGGGACCCCTATTATTCAATCAAGAAATTGATGGTGTTGTTTTTTTTGAGGTATTGGGATATGAAGAGGATGTCTTTAATAGGAAATGGGATGATTTTCAAATATTCTATAATAGGCATAAAAAGGATGGCAGAATAGGGTTATCTATCCATTCTTTATATACCACCTCACCTAAAAGGGCTAAAGAGATGATAGCCTTTGCGAGAGAAAAAAATATTAAAGTAACCCTTCATATGGCCGAGAAAAAAGAGGAAGGAGAGTTTCTCTTTGCTAATGACATAAGAGGCTTTAGAAAAATTTTTAAAAGTGCCATAGTTGAAGATTATGGTTTCAAAAGTTATAGCGATATTATTGATTATCTTAACTTAGGGGAAGATACCATACTCATTCACTGTACTCAGTTTAATATAGACGACTGGAGAAAGGTTGAAGAAAAAAATATACCTGTTGTTCTCTGTCCACGGAGTAACTTATATTTTACAGGCTCTTTACCTGATTTAAATACAATAGCAAATCTAAACATTAGATGGGCTTTGGGAACCGATAGTTTGTTTACAAATCTTGATATAAATGTTCTTGAAGAAGGAAGATTTATTATTGAAAACTTTTCACACATTAAAAATATCGAGAAGAAGGTTTATCATGCTCTAACAGATGGTGGAAGGGCTATCTTTGAGGGCTAAAGAGATTGTCCTTTAAGTTTTTTTAGAAAAGTTAAGATCTTTAGGAGTTTCCAATGGAAAGATGGCAGATCTTAAAAAATAATGTTAAAAGATACTTTTTCTTTGGTTTGGCCACCTTTATACCTGCCTATATAACTATTGTAATAATGATTAAGATTATTAGGTTTTTTGATGGCATAGCTGTAGAGTTTTTTTCTGTCTTTGAGTTTTCAGAAAACCTTAAGATACTAAAAATCCCTTTAGTTGGGGCAACAATCAGTTTTTTATTTTTGTTATTAATTGGCTTCTTTTCAAGAAAGTTTATAGGCAAAAAGGTAATGTACGTTATAGACAAGATCTTTACAGTCATTCCTATATCAAGACCAGTCTATTCTGCTGTAAAGAAGATGACAGAGACCTTTATAGACGATGAGAAATCAAAATTTAAAAGGGTTGTTCTAGTACCTTTTCCTCATAAGGAGGTTTATGCCATAGGTTTTCTTACTAATAAAGCTCCAAGTATACATGAAGGTATGACACATTATTATGTCTATGTGCCTACAGCAATTAACCCCACAGCAGGTTTTTTAATAAATGTTAGGGAAGACCAGATTCTAGAAAGTGAGATGAAGGTAGATGAAGCCTTTTCTCTTATACTTTCAGGTGGTATGCTTGCGAAAAAAAGAGAGGAAAATTAGTCTCTTAATAAAGGATAATAAGAGGTATTGCCTTGAAGGGACTTTATATACATATACCTTTTTGTAAAAAAAAATGTATTTACTGTGATTTTTACTCTCAAGAGGATATCTCTCTCATAGAAGATTATTTAATTGCCTTCACAAAAGAGTTTCACAAGAAAAAAAATTTATATGAAAAGTTTTTTCAGGCAAAAAAATATACTCTTTACATAGGGGGCGGTAACCCAGCTTTACTAGAAATTAAGGATATAGAGTATATTCTGAAAAAGATTTATTCGGCAATCCTTAATTTTGAAGAGATAACCATTGAGGCAAACCCAGATAGTTTGAGCGAGGAAAAGATTAAAAGCTATAGAGATTTAGGTATTAATAGATTATCTATTGGTATTCAGTCTTTTGATGATGAGATACTTAAGTTTTTGGGGAGAAATCATAACTCTAAGGATGCCCTTAGAGCTCTTGAGGTGGTAAAAAAATATTTTAAAAATTTTTCTATTGATATTATTGGAGGTATCTCAGGTTTTTATGATGGAAGGGAGATCAGAAGAGACCTTTCGAAAGAGTTTAAGATAATAGAAATGTTTAACCCACCTCATATATCTTTTTACCTTCTTTCTATTGAAGAATCTCCCTTTTTTAAAGATAAATTTATTATTGATGAAACTTGTCAGGCCAAAGATTATGATATTTTCTGTAATTTTGCAAAGGCAAAGGGTTATAAACACTATGAGATCTCGAACTTTGCTAAAAGGAGTTTCCAGTGTAAGCATAATAAAATTTATTGGCGTAGAGAAGAGTATTTAGGGTTTGGTCCTTCTGCGGTCTCATTTTTAACGAGCTCAGCAGATAAACAAAGATGGGGTCTAAGGCTTAAAAATAAAAGTGACATCAAAGAGTATATAAAGGATGTAGAAAAAACAGAGGTTGAGATATTAAAAAGAAGTGATGCCTTATCGGAATCGATCTTTTTACCATTACGAACTTCACAAGGCATAGACTTATTAAAGATAGAAAAGCATTTTCCTGAGGAAGCACAAAATATTCATAAGGAGCTTTTTAATCTAAAAAAGGTAGGGCTATTATTAGAAAAAAAGAGACGGTGGATAATAAGGGAAGATAGTTTTATAATAAGTAATGAGATTGTATCAAAAATTTTAAAAGGAGTCTTTTAATATGCTTTATAAAGGAAGTAGCGATTATGTGGCAGGTAAAGATCTTATTGAAGCTGTTAATGTGGCAATAACATTACAGAAGCCTTTGATAATAAAAGGAGAACCAGGAACAGGCAAGACTATGCTTGCCTCAAGCATAGCAGATGCTTTAAAGATGAGGCTAATAGTCTGGAATATTAAATCAACAACTAAGGCAAAGGATGGTTTATATTTTTATGATACTGTTCAAAGACTTAATGACGCAAGGTTTCACGATAGAGATATATCTGATATTAAACAGTACATAAAATTAGGAAAACTTGCTGAAGCTTTTATAGCAGAGGAGAGGACTGTACTTTTAATTGATGAGATTGATAAGGCAGATATAGAGTTTCCAAATGATTTGTTAAACGAGCTTGATGAGATGAGTTTTTATATTCCCGAGACTAAAGAGATTGTTGTTGCTAAACAGAGGCCTGTTGTGATTATAACAAGCAATAGCGAAAAGGATCTACCAGACCCTTTTTTAAGAAGATGCATATTTCACTACATTGAGTTTCCTGATTACGATCTTATGAAAGATATAGTTAGGGTACATTTTCCTGATATTCATAAGGAGCTTCTTGATAGGTCTCTGAAAGTCTTTTATGAAATTAGAAAAATTAGTGAGCTTAGAAAGAAACCATCAACCAGTGAACTGATTGATTGGATAAGGGTTCTTATGGTTTCTGCTGTCGATATAGACAATGTATCTTTAAAAAATATTCCCTACATTGGGACGCTTATCAAAAAAGAACAAGACTTAGAGTATATTCGAAGGACCTATATAAGATAATTATGTCCTTGCTCACCTTTTTTTATATCTTAAGGGCTGAGGGTATTAAGGTAACCTTTAAGGAGTGGAAAGACCTTTATGCTCTTATGAAAGCTGGGTTTATAAAAGACATCTCCGATCTATACTTTTATGGAAGGTATGTGCTTGTTAAAACAGAGAAGCTCTATGACGCCTACGATAGGGCTTATGTGCAGTTTATAAATGAAGGTGGTGATGTAAAAGAAAGGGTTGAGGAACTTCTTAAGTTTTTAGATGAAGAGTTTGGAGGAAAGGTTATAAGGGACTTTGATGAGATATCCTTAGAAGAGATTATAAAAAGATTTAATGAGAGATTTAAAAATCAGAGAGAAAAACATATGGGAGGAGGTAAGCACATAGGTCAGAGAGGCTATTCTCCCTTTGGCAGCTATGGCACGGCAAGAGATGGTATAAGAATGGGAGGGGAAGGTGTTAATAATAGGGCCTTTTTCGTAGCATCGGAAAGACATTTCAAGAATCTTAGGGAAGACGTTCTTTTAGATACCAGAAATATAAAAGTGGCATTAAAAAAACTTAGAAGTTTTAGAGAAGATGGTCTTGAGGAAGAGGTTGATTTAGATGAAACTATAGATAAAACGGCAAAAAATTTTGGTGATATTGATATAGCCTTTAAAAAAGAGAGAAAAAATAATATCAAGCTGCTTTTGTTAATAGATAATGGTGGTTCTATGGAACCTTATAGAGATAAAGTGGAAAAACTCTTTACTTCCGCAAAGGGTTTGAGATTTTTCAAAGACTTTAAGTACTTCTATTTTCACAACTGTATATACGACTTTATTTACGAGGACATGGAGAATTGGAAAAGATACCCCACAGAAAAACTATTAAAAGAGTTCAACCCTACATGGAAGGTGATACTAATTGGAGACGCCCTAATGTCGCCCTATGAGCTTTTTAATTCATATCAGTTTATTTACCACCTTGAGAGAAAGGGCAAGTCAGGGTATGATTGGTTTAATATTATAAGGAGGCATTTTAGACACTCTGTTTGGCTAAATCCTGTGCAAGGTATAAAATGGCAACATCAAACGCTAAGAAAAATAGCATCAATATTCCCTATGTTTCCTCTAACCATTGATGGGATCGAGGGGGCAGTTAAGGAACTGTTGAAAAATCAGTGACATTTCAGGTATCATTACTAAGGCAAGCTTTTTTATTATGATGAAAAAACTTTTTTTTATTATATTTTTTGTTTTATTTTTTAAATACCCCCTTTATGGGCACACAAAAGTCTATTCTGTTAGCTTTCCTCAAGAGGGGAATGTAGATGCAAGTCTATTAATAAGAAATTATAAAATTCTTACACGTTACTATGCCGTTTTGGAGTTAAAGAAGGAGATAAAAGATTTTGCTTATCTTGCTATTGACGATATAAACTACGAAGGTTTTGATGGAAAACATAACTTTTCAGTTGTTATAAATACAGAAATTTTTAAAGAAAATGGTGCTTTCTTAGATGATGAGCTTATAGAGATATTAGAGATTCTTTTACAGGATTGGGATAGCTTAAGTAAGCTTGATGTGAAGAGTATCACAGGGAGCCTTATTAAGAAATATGAGAGTGAGCTTGTTATAATTGATATTATTAGAAGTTATGACTTACATACAAAGGTTGGTAAAGCTTTTATTAAGTCTAAACTAAGAGAGATTGAAAAAAAGGTTATAGTAAACCTCGATGAAAAGGATATAAAAACAATTTTATTACTTTCCTATTTATATCTTAAGGCAGGTTATGGGATAAAATCTGAAGAGTTATTGGCATCTGCTTTAAATAACTATCCTGATAGTTTTATATTAAATAATCGGTATGCTGTAATTTTAAAGGAGATGGGTAAGTTTGACGAAGCAATTAGGGAGTTTGAAAGTCACATTGAGAGATTTGGTAATCCTTTAAGCCTTTTTTATTTAGGTATGACTTTTAAAAACAAAGAAGATTGTATAGAAACTGTTAAAAAACTAAACAATTTCATAAAGCTGGCTAAAGATAACTATAGTAATGAAAAGGTCATCGCAAGAAATGCAATTAATGAATGTCAAGAAGGCTTAAAAAGTAAAAAAAAGAGTTTACCTAAAAATAAAAGGAGGAAGAAGTGAGAAAGTTCTTTTTATCTCTTTTAATGGTGATTTGCCTTTCTAATCTTTCTTATGGAGAGACTAAAGAGACATTGGTTCTTATAGAAACTACTATGGGTAATATAAAAGTTAAGCTTTATCCTGATAAGGCACCTATAACAGTAAAAAATTTCTTAGATTATGTAAATAGTGGCTTTTACGAAGGCACAATTTTTCATAGGGTTATATCAAACTTTATGATACAAGGTGGTGGTTTTACCCAAGATTTTAAGATGAAAAAGACTAACCCTCCTATTAAAAATGAAGCAGCCAATGGATTGAAAAATAAAAGAGGGACAATTGCTATGGCAAGGACTGTGTATATAGATTCTGCAACCTCTCAATTTTTTATAAACGTGGCAGACAATGATTTTCTTGATCATAGGAATAACTCAATGGAAGGATTTGGCTACGCTGTATTTGGTAAGGTTGTAGAGGGGATGGAAGTGGCAGATAGAATATCTAAAGTTCCAACAGGAAACTATAAGGGTTTTCAAGATGTGCCATCAACACCAGTTGTTATAAAGTCTGTAAAAATATTGAAATAATAAAACAATTTTTAAGGTTCTTTGTTATGTCAAAAATAGAGGTAGGTCCAATTAGACCTCCTAGCGAGGCTCGTAGCCTATTAATTAGGCTTTCAAGAAACTGTCCATGGAATAGATGTCTTTTTTGTCCTGTTTATAAAGGAGAGAAATTTTCCTTAAGAAAAAAGGAAGAAATAATCAGAGAGATTGATTACCTTGATAGGATCCACAAAGATATTAAAAGGCTTGGTCTTTCTAAAAGTCTTTACGAGATTTCTCAAGAGATAGACAAACATTTTGATATATCTGAGTTAGATGATGTAAGAAGAGTCCTACACTGGTTGTACCATGGGGAGTATACGGTTTTTCTGCAAGATGCAGACCCTTTGTTCAGAAAGAAAGAAGAGCTTGTAGAGATAATAGGATATCTAAAAAAGTCTTTTCCTGAGATAAAGAGAATAACCACCTATGGGAGAGCATCTACGATAGCCCATTATAGCATAGATGAGTTGAAAGAGTTAAAAAAAGCAGGACTTACAAGAATTCACACAGGTCTTGAGTCGGGCTCTCAAGAGGTACTTGACTTAGTTTCTAAAGGTATTAGAAGAGAAGATATAATTAGGGCAGGTGAGAAATTAAAATTAGTTGGGATTGAGTACTCCCTCTACTTTATGCCCGGTCTCGGTGGAAAAGAGCTTAGCAATAAACATGTTCAAGGCACTATTGAGGTTATTAATGAGACGATGCCAGATTTTTTAAGGCTAAGAACATTGGGTCTTGCTAAAGGCATGCCCCTTTATGATCTTGTAGAAATGGGGAAGTTTAAGGTTCAATCTGAAGAGGAGCTTGTGATAGAGATAAAAAATCTCATAGAAGGCATAAAGGTTAATACTTACCTTGCTTCAGATCATAGTTTAAATCTGTTAATGGAGATAAACGGCATGCTTCCTCAAGAAAAGGTGAAGATGTTAGTTAAGATTGAAAAATTTTTAAGCCTACCTGAAGAGAAGAGACTAAAATTTATTTTGGCAAGAAGAAACTATCAAGTCTTTGAGTTGAGTGAGTATTTAAGTTATGAAGATTATAAAATAGATGCCTCTCTTTATAAAAGAGTATCATCTCTTTCTGAAATAGAGAAAAATCTCTTTTTTTTAAACCTTAGATCTCACAATTTATAGAATTTGTAGGTTTTTAATGCTAATTTAGTCAATCAATTACCTATAGACATAGCTTACTAAAAAAGTTAAAATTTTACTAAAAACAGGGAGGTATTATGGGAGATCCTCAAAAGAATAAAGCTTTGGAAATCGCTATTTCTCAGATAGAGAAGCAGTTTGGAAAAGGTTCTATAATGAAGTTAGGGAGTGAATCTCTTGATAAAGATATAGACTCAATCTCTACAGGTTCACTTTCCCTTGATATTGCCTTAGGTGTAGGAGGAGTACCCCGAGGAAGAGTAATAGAAATTTTTGGTCCTGAATCTTCTGGTAAGACCACTATTTGTCTTCATATAATAGCTGAAGCACAAAAAAATGGTGGCGCCGCAGCATTTATTGATGCCGAACATGCCCTTGATATTAATTATGGTAAACTTTTAGGCGTAAAGACGGATGATCTGCTTATCTCCCAGCCAGATACAGGAGAACAGGCTCTCGAAATTGCAGAAGTTTTGATAAGAAGCGGTGCTATTGATGTACTTGTTATAGATTCTGTTGCTGCCCTCGTCCCAAAGGCTGAGATAGAGGGAGAGATGGGTGATGCTCATATGGGGCTTCAGGCAAGGCTAATGTCTCAGGCTCTTAGAAAGCTTACAGCAGCAATATCTAAATCAAAAACAACTGTTATATTTACAAATCAAATAAGATCAAAGATTGGAGTATTCTTTGGTAATCCAGAGACCACTACTGGAGGATATGCCCTTAAATTTTATGCCTCTATTAGAATGGATATTAGGCCTGTGGGACCTATAAAGGAGGGGAATGATAAGATTGGGACAAGGACAAGGGTAAAGGTTGTAAAAAATAAGGTTGCTCCACCCTTCAAAGAGGCTGAGTTTGATATACTTTATGGGGTGGGTATCTCAAAGGAAGGAGATGTGCTTGATTTAGCAGTGCAAGAAAATCTTATAGAAAAGAGTGGAGCTTGGTACTCTATTAAGGGTGAAAGGATTGGTCAGGGGAGAGAAAATGCCAAGCAATATTTAAAGGAACATCCAGCTGTAATGAAAGAGGTAGAAAACGAGATTAGAAAAAAATTTAATCTTCCGGTGATCTCCTAATGCCAGACGAGAGACTTGATCAGATCCTTAAATACGCCATTAAGTTTGAAGCCTCTGATATTCATATAAAGCCAGGTAGTCCTCCCATTTTCAGAAAAAATGAAAACCTAATAAGACCTACTAACGCACCAACACTAAAGGCAGATGATATTACAGAGATGCTTTTTAGCATAATGACGGAAAGACAGAAAGAAGAGTTTGATAAAAAATTTGAGATAGATTTAGCCTACGGCATCCCAGGTGTTGGAAGATTTAGGATAAATATATTTAAACAGAGAGGTAGTTTAGGCGCTGTAATTAGAACAATACCCATAAAGATTAAATCTATTAAAGAGCTTGAATTACCTGCAATCATAGAAAAGATAGCACAGGAAAAAAGAGGTCTTATTCTTGTTACAGGAACTACAGGTAGCGGCAAGTCAACTACACTTGCTTCTATTATAGACTACATAAACATTAACTCTAATGTGAATATTATAACAATAGAGGACCCTATTGAGTTTCTTTTTAGAGATGTCAACAGCATAATTGTACAAAGAGAGGTGGGCTTTGATACACTGACTTTTGCCAATGCCCTTAGATCTGCCCTGAGGCAGGACCCTGATGTTATTCTTGTTGGAGAGATGAGAGATATTGAGACGATTGAGATAGCCTTGACAGCAGCTGAGACAGGGCATTTAGTTCTATCAACCCTTCATACTATTGATGCCACAGAGACAATAAATAGAATTGTTGGTATATTTCCACCCCACCAGCAACAACAGATAAGATATCAGTTAGGAGCTGTTATTAAAGCAGTTATATCCCAAAGGCTTGTCCCAAGGGCAGATGGTCAAGGTAGGGTACCAGCCGTTGAGGTAATGTTAGGGACAGCGAGGATTAAGGAGTATATTGAAGATCCTGCAAAGACCAAGATGATTAGAGATGCTATACAAGAGGGTAAGATTCATTATGGGATGCAGACCTTTGATCAAAGTTTAATTGATTTAGTTAATAGAGGACTAGTTAAATATGAGGATGCTTTGAAAAATGCATCTAATCCTTCAGACTTTGCTCTTAAGTTTAGTGGTGTTGACTCTTCTCAGGAGTCAGCACAGCAGGTGCATAAAGACGATGGAGGTGATAAGACATCAAAGATAGAGAGATTCTGATTAGAAGCTATGCATTGAAGGTAACCTCAAGATTTATTTACTCAGAAAAGAAATTAGTAGAGAAGCTTATTGATAAGTTTGGTGAGATTGAGAATATAAAAGAAATTATCAACTGGTTAAAAAATCTTGGTGCCATTAATGATGAAAAAAATACTGATTACCTTTTAAGAAAACTTAAAGAAAGGGGTTATGGCGCTAAATATATAAAGACGCATCTTAAAAAAAGAGGTTTTAATGTAGATATAGATATTGTTGATAGCGAAGAAGACATAAAAAAGTGGTTTCTCAAAAAAATTAAAGAGGTGAAGAGACCCTATAGTAGGAAAGACATAGCAAGAGTTTATAGATATTTATTGAGCAAGGGTTTTTCTTCAGAGGAAGTTGTTAGTTATCTTAAAAAGGAAGGTTTTTATGAAGGGGAAAGATATTAGAAGAAGATTTTTAGAATATTTTGAGAGACACAATCACCAAATTGTTAAAAGTTCAAGTTTAATACCTAAAAACGACCCAACCCTACTTTTTACTAATGCAGGTATGAACCAGTTTAAAGACCTATTTTTAGGCATCGAAAAGAGGGATTACAAAAGGGCAGTAAGCTCACAAAAATGTGTACGAGCAGGTGGAAAACACAATGATTTAGAAAATGTTGGTTATACAGCAAGACACCATACCTTCTTTGAGATGCTTGGCAACTTTTCCTTTGGTGACTATTTCAAAAAAACAGCCATATTTTATGGTTGGGACTTTTTGACAAGAGAGATGGGTCTACCAAAAGATAAGCTTTGGGTTACGATTTACAAAGATGATGATGAAGCCTTAAAACTCTGGCAAGAAGTAGCTGGGATATCGCAGGATAGAATTATTAGATTGGGAGAAAAGGATAACTTTTGGGCTATGGGAGATGAAGGTCCCTGTGGTCCTTGCTCTGAGATATTAATAGATCAGGGTGAAGAAGTTGGGTGTAAAACCCCTGATTGTAAGGTTGGTTGTGATTGTGATAGGTTTCTTGAGCTATGGAACCTTGTTTTTATGCAGTATAATAGGAAAAAGGATGGTACCTTAGAACCCTTACCAAACCCAAGCATTGATACAGGAATGGGGCTTGAGAGGATTTCTGCAATAATGCAGGGTGTTAAATCAAATTTTGAGACGGACTTACTATTCCCTTATGTAGAGATGGTCTCAAATATGGTAGGTGTAACCTATGGTAAAGACAAGAAAAAGGATGTTCACTATAGAGTTATAGCAGATCACATAAGAGCTATAACATTCCTTATATCTGATGGCGTAATCCCCTCTAATGAGGGAAGGGGATATGTATTAAGAAGAATAATAAGAAGGGCTGTTAGACATGCTAAGATGCTTGGTTTTTCTAAACCAATTCTATTTGAGGTTGCTCCTTTAGTAGTTGAGGTTATGAAAGATGAGTATATTGAGCTTGTTGACTCAATAGAGCTAGTAAGGAAAGTTCTTTTAAATGAAGAAGAGAGATTTTTAGAGACCCTTGATGGTGGTCTTAAAATACTCTTTGAAAAGATAGATTTACTAAAATCGGAAAAAAATAATGTCTTACCCGGTGATATTGCCTTTAAACTTTATGATACCTATGGTTTCCCAATTGATTTAACTCAAGATGTTTTACGGGAACATAATATGGTCGTTGATATTGAAGGTTTTGAAGATAATATGGAGAAACAAAGAGAAGCCGCAAGAAGGAGTTGGAAAGGCGAAGAAGAAGCCATTAACGATCTCTATAAAAAATTGGGACAGGAACTTAAGGTAAACTTTGTAGGTTACGAAACTTTAAGATCAGAGGGCAGATTAGTAAAAATAATAAAAGACGGAGAGATAATAAAAAAACTTTTAAAAGATGATTATGGAGATTTAGTTTTTGATCGTACTCCTTTTTATGGTGAATCAGGTGGACAAGTTGGAGACAGAGGTGTGATTGAGAGTGATAAATTTTCTTTAGAAGTTTTGGATACAAAAAAGATTGGTGATTTGATAATACACAAATGTAAGGTTACACTTGGAGTTATTGAAGAGGGGGATTTAGCAAATCTAATTGTAGAAGAAAGCCTTAGAGAAAATACTGCCTCTAATCATACGGCAACGCACCTTTTGCAGTCTGCACTTCAAAGAGTGTTAGGCAATCACGTAAAGCAGGCAGGTAGCCTTGTAGAGCCAGAAAGATTTAGATTTGATTTTACTCATTTTGCACCATTAAGCTCTGAAGAGATTAAAGAGATTGAGTATCTTGTTAATAAATGGATTAGAGAAAACAGGAAGGTATCGATCCAAAATCTGCCCTATGAAGAGGCTATAAAGACAGGGGCTATGGCAATTTTTGGTGAAAAGTATGGAAGTATTGTTAGAGTTGTGGAAGTAGATGGCATTAGTAAAGAATTTTGTGGAGGAACTCATCAGACCGAGACAGGTAAGATTGGTTTGTTTAAGATCTTATCTGAAGAGAGTGTGGCTTCAGGAATAAGAAGAGTAGAAGGGGTTGCTGGAGAGTCTGCCTTTAGATGGGTTCAAGATATTTACAGTAAAATGAGCAATATATCTCTTCTTCTTAAAACACCCATTAAAGATATAGAAGAAAAGATAAATAGATTGATAAAAAAAGAAAAAGAAATAGAGAAAGACTTAGAGAACTATAAAAACAAGCTAGCCTCAATACAGGTAAAGGAATCTTTAGAGGTAAAGATCAATCAAGATGGAGTTAGGCTTATAGCAAGTGAGGTAACAGTAGCAGATATTAATCAGCTGAGAAACATTCTTGATACGATAAAGGATAGAGAGAAGGAGACAATAATATTTTTAGTTGCTGCCGTTGATGAAAAGGCTACTTGCCTTATGTACGTGCCAGAAAATTTGACTAATAAGTTTGATGCTGGGGCAATACTTAGAGATATATTACAGCCCTTTGGTGGTAGAGGGGGTGGAAAGAAAGGTATCGCTCAAGGTGGCACACCAGATGTGGGCAAGATAAAAGATATAATAAATAATTTCTTTCAAGTTATGAAACTATGAAAGAAGCTCTTCTTTTAGTTAAAAGGGGAGACTATGTGGAGTCTTTTCATAGAATTCACTTAGTCATATTAGATAGTAAAGGCGAGATAATTTATAAAAAGGGAAAAGAAGATTTGCTTACCTGCATGAGGTCTGCAGCAAAGCCCTTTCAAGCCATACCTGTTGTTATTGAAAATATTGATAAACTATACAATCTGGCAGAACCAGAGCTTGCTATACTTTGTGGGTCTATCAATGGTGAGGACTTTCAAATAGAGTTAGTAAGAAATATGCTTAATAAGGCGGGCATTGATGAGAGTTACCTTAAATGTGGACCTGCCTATCCTTCCTATAAAAAATATGCAGAAAAGCTAAAAAGTGAGGGTGTAAAGGCTGCGCCTATTTATCATAATTGTGCGGGTAAACATGCGGGTATGTTATTGTATTGCAAGGCAAAAAACTTAGACCTCTATAGTTATTATAAAAAAGAACATCCCTTACAAGAAGAGATACTTAAGATAATCTCTGAATACTCTGAGGTAAAAGAAGATGAAATAAAAGTTGTTACAGATGGGTGTGGACTCCCGGTGTATTTTATACCTCTTAAGAATATAGCTAGGGCCTATAAAAATCTATTATTAAGGCTCAATGTACAGGGAAGCAAGGTAAGAATACTTATTGAGTCAGCTCTTAAGCATCCTGAGATGATTGGGGGAACAGATAGGCTATGCACCGATATAATCAATGTTACCGGTGGAAGGGTTTTTGTTAAAGTAGGGGCAGAGGCTCTTTATGCAGGTTTTGATACCAAATCAAAGTCTTCTTTCGTTTTTAAAGTTGAGGATGGTGGACAGAGAGCTTTAAATATCTTTCTTATAATGCTTCTTAAAAAGTTTGGTTGGCTCTATAATGATGAGCTTGAAAAGCTTCAAAAGTATTTAAATCTTAATATAAAAAACTCAAAAAATGAAGTTGTCGGCAAGATTGATGTAATAATTTAGGAGGTTTTTATGTTTCAACAAAAGATTAATAGAAGTAACGAAGAAAAAAAAGCAAATATTGAGGTTTTGACTTTTTTAGGTATAGGCACTGAGTTTAAAGGAAAGGTAGTTTTTCAGGGGACCTTAAGGGTAGATGGAAATGTTGAAGGAGAGATTGACGGTGATGATAGCCTTCTTGTAGGAGAAAGTGGGGTAGTAAATGGAAGCATTAGAGCATCCAGCATTCAGATATCTGGAAAGGTCAAGGGTGATATAAGAGCCGGGGAGAAACTTGTATTAAAAAAAGGATGCGATGTTAGAGGAACAATATATTCAAAATCTATAATTATAGAAGAAGGTGCTATATTTAACGGGACTTGTAGAATGGGCAGTATAGACTTTAAGGAAGAGCGGAAGGATACAGAAGAGGAAGAGCTTAACGTAATAAGAGTATAATCTCACAAAAAGCTTAATTTATTAGGATTCTAATGGATGAGTAAGAAAGAATATAGTACATCAAAAATTAAAGATATGTTTGATAATATTGTTGGAAGTTATGATTTTTTAAATCATAGCCTCTCTTTTTTTCAAGATTATTATTGGCGTTATAGAATGACTAAGGAGCTAAATCCTCTTAAAGATAGACTAATAATGGACCTTGCTGCAGGGACAGGTGACAGCTCTATAGGGATAATAAAGAGAGGGGGGAAGTCAATCGCCGTTGACTTAAGTTATAAAATGCTTTTAAAGGCAAAAAAAAAAATTACCCATAAAAACTTTTGTGCCCTTCAGGCTTCTGTATATGATTTGCCCTTTCTCGATGAGACCTTCGATGGTCTATGTTGTGCCTTTGGGATAAGGAATATGCACGAGAGAGAGAGGGCGCTTAAAGAGATATATAGAGTTTTGAAAAGTGGTAGCTATGCAATATTTTTGGAGTTTTCTAACCCACAGGGCTTCATAAAGCCCTTATATTCACTTTATTTAAAATATATTATGCCAAACCTGGCAAGTCTTTTCTCAAAGAGGTCCGCCTATGTTTATTTGAGAAAATCAATAGAAGAGTTTCCACTACCAGAAAATTTTTTGGATGAGATTTTATCAGCTGGTTTTGATGGTTGTGAGTTTTATTCTTTAAGTTGGGGAACTGTTTATATACATAAGGCCTATAAGCTCTAAATTAACTTACTTGCCTAATATAGAAATAACTATAGAGATAAGCCTCTTGCTGAGTTCATCAATATTGTTAGTTGCACCCTTATTCAGGAAGAAAGCAGGGGCCGTATGTTCTATAAGCTTTTTTAAATCTTCATCAGCTTGTTTGGCAGAGAAAAATAGAAAGGGCACTTGAGGTGCTTTAAAGGCTTTTTCAATGGCTCTTATAGCGTTAGCTGCTCCAATACCACTAAGATGGGGCATCCTTATATCAAGAATTACAAGATCAGTTTTTTTGTGATCCAAGAGATTTTTTGTAAATTCATAAATAAGACTTTCTCCACTATCGAGGGCTATAAAATCTTCGATTAGGTCTTTTTGAGTAATAAAGATATCAGTTAGAAACTCTCTCATGAAGGGTGAATCATCGGCATACATAACCTTCTTTTTATGACCTGCTGGAGCAGAGTCTATTATTACTGCTTTTTCATCTTTTGAGAGTCTTTCTAATAGCATCCCGCAATAGAGACAGCAGACTTCTTCTTTATCACCCCTTATTACGGTATAGGTAAGGGCATCTTGGCTACAATGAGGACAAAAGACCTTTTTTTCCATAATTGCTTTTTCTTATAACTTTATTTATCATATTTAGAAAATAAATCAAGTAAAATCGGAGGAGAGATGTTAGATTTTCTAAGGAAGAGAGCAACGTCTTGGGCTATCAAGGTAATTTTCAGCTTGATAATTCTTGTTTTTGTGCTTTGGGGCGTTGGCACAATGAGGCAGAAGGAAGAAAATGAGGTAGGAAGAATAGGCGATATTAGTATAGGCATTTACGAGTATCAAAACGCAATGGATATTATAAGTAATACCTATAAAGACATTTTAGGAGAAAGATTTGATTATAAAATTTTAGAGTCAAAAATTAAAAATGAGGCATGGGACCTTATAGTTGATCAAACTCTTTTACTTAATAAAGCCAAAGATTTAAAAATTAAGGTCTCTGAGAGCGAGATCGTAGATGAGTTAATGAAGCAAGAAGCCTTTATGGTTAATGGACAGTTTAGTAGAGAAAGGTATTTAGAGATTATAAGATATATGAAGACAACCCCTTCTGCCTTTGAAAGTAATATAGAGAAATCACTTTTAATAAGAAAAGTTAGCTCAATTATTAAAAACTCTGTCAATATAAGTGATGATGAGGTTAGAGAGTTTTTTAGGGTGAAGAATAGAGAGATTAAGGCTGGTTATGTGGAGTTAAGTTATAAAGATTTTACAAAAGGGGTTACATCTACATTAGAAGAGGAAAAAAAATATTATGATGATAACAAAGAGGCCTTTAAAAAACCAGAAACCGCAGAAATACAATATGCTTATCTAAGCAAAGACGATTTTGTAAGTTCTGTTAAGATTGATGAGAAGGACCTTAAGGATTATTATGATGAACATAAAACGGAGTTTTTAGTCCCTAAAACTTATAACTTAAAACATATATTTGTTGCTTTCGGAAATGATAAGGAAAGGTCAAAGAAAAAGATAGAAGAAGCTAAAAAGCTTTTAGAAAAAGAAGATTTCTCCAAAGTTGCAGCAAGATATAATGATGATGGCACAAAAAAGAGGGGTGGAGAGATTGGAGAGGTAAGCTTAGATAGAGTATCGCCAAAGCTTGGGGCTAAACTTTCCGCAATGAAGAAAGGGGACATCTCAGATATAGTGGAAAGTGAGTATGGATATCATATTATCAAAGTTGTAGATCTAAAAGAAGAAAGAACTCTTGAGCTTAATGAAGTTAAAGAAGAGATTGAGAAAAAGGTTAGACAGAATAAAGCTAAACTATTCGCTCTTAAAAAAGCTGATGAGATAAAAAATCAGTTAGAGTCAGGCAAAAAGGTAGAAGCAATTAAAACAGCTAAAATAGAGAAGGAGAAGGCTGAGATTTCAGAACTGGGTGTGCTGCCAGAGGTAGCAAAGACAATTTTTTCTTTACAGGATGGCAAGGTTTTTGGGCCTATTGCATTAACTAAAGGGGTTATTGTTGGTAAGGTAAGCAAGATTGAGAAAGGTTATTATGATTTAGCAGAGGTAAAAGATAAGGTTGCTTCAGCCGTTATAAAAAGAAAGGCTTTGGACTTAGCTTCAAATAAGGCTTTAGATATGATAAAGTCTGGCGACTTAATTAAAGGAAAAGATTTGGGTTGGTTTAATCCCCTTGTAGCAGTTCCTGCGCCGCTAAATTTAGTTAAAGATATTGATAAAGATATTATTAAACTTAATGTTAATCAGAAAATACTGACTAAACCATACGTTGCTAACGATAGTGTATATATAGTTTATTTAATAGATGAAAAGAAAAAAGAGTTCGACCCAAACTCTGAAGAAGGAAAAGCATTCAAGAAAGAATTTCTTATGAATAAACAGGAACTATATCTTAAAGAGTGGCTTAAATCTGAAAAAGAAAAGACAAAAATAAAGCAAAATGAAAGTTTTTTTAAGACGACTTAGCATTTTTTTATGTATTTTACTACTTAAAGCTGTCCCTGTTTATGGTGGTGTTGATGAAGATTTTCAAAAGATGATTAGATATTTTAGGGAGAGAAACTATCCAGTAGTAAAAAACTTAGCAAAAGAGCTTATCAGTAATAAAAAATATCTTTATCAGACAAGCATAATACTCTCTGAGGTGTATTTTCAGGAAAATGATCTAACTATGGCTGAAGATATACTAAGGGAGTTGCTCACAAAGTTTCCTCAAAAAGAAAAGGAGATTAATAGAATTATTGAGAAGATAGAAAGGGAAAAGAATTTTTTAGAAAAAGGTGTTAGAGATAGAAACAGGAAGTATGAGGTCTTTTTTTCTGAGGAGAGCAAAGAAAAAGATGTAAAAATCCTTGAAAAAATAGTAAATATTCTTGATGATGCCCTTTATTACGGAGGCAAATTTTTTGGGTGGTATCCTGATTACCTAATCAAAGTTATGGTCTATTATGGGGAGGAGTATAGAAGCTACACTGTTTTACCTCCCTGGTCTTCTGGTGGTTTTGACGGTAAGATACGCCTAAGAATTACTAAAAATATAAAGGAAGATCAACTTAGGGAGATTATTTACCATGAGTATGCCCACTTAGCAATAGATGGTCTCACAAAGGGTAAGGCTCCGCTCTGGTTCAACGAGGGAGTAGCACAATATTTTGCCGAAAGACAATTAGGGAAACTCTCTGAACTAAAAAGACAGGTTGTAGAACCTGATAGATATTTAAAAAATTTAAGAAATGTTAAGGAAGAAGAGGTCGAGTATTTTTATAAAGAGTCCTTAAATACAGTTAAATATATTACAAAGTCTGCTGGTGAATATGTTATTGTTGATATTTTAAATCTACTTGGACAAGGTAAAGATTTTAAGGATGCCTTAAATAGTAGCATCTCCTATTTGGGACTTTCCTATGGGGTCTTGTTCAATCAATAGGGAATATATTTCCTCGTATGGTTAATATGTTCCTCTATTATTGAGTAATCTGAAAGATTGGGCGAATAAAGATTATCAATATCTAAGCTGTTTAAAATCTTTTTCCCCTCGGTATCTTTGTGCATGTTAAGGAGTACATTTTTTAGCTCCTCAATAATCTTCTTGTCGTTATATTTGTTTGTAACAAAAACAGGAAAGCCTGCCCTTTGTGACATGCCAATGATTTTTATTTTTGATTGGATTTTTGGGTTTCTCCTTATGATGTTTTCATAAATAAGGCTCATTACAGCTGCGCCATCAACCTTTTTATCAGCAACAAGCTCTATGGAATTACCATGTGTTTTTGAATAGGTTATACTGGAAAAAAAGTTTAAAGGATCTTCATTTAGTTTCATTATTTCGTATATTGTAGTTACCCTACCAGTATAAGAGAGCAGGTCAACATAAGCAAAGGACTTACCTTTTAGATCTTTTAAATTTTTTGCTGTGGAATCTTTAGGTACAATAATATAGCTTTTATACTCTCTTGAATAAGATGGTTTTATAGCCGCTAAGACTTCTAAACTATATTTATCTTTTAATGCTGTGTAGGGACCCGAACAGAGGAACCCAAGTAAGGCACTTTTATCAAAAATAATTTTTCCTGCTTGATGATAGTCAGTTATAAACTCTGTCTTAAATTTACGGTTTGTCTTTTTGTTAATATATTCTGTAAGCTCCACATAGGGAGCATAGTTTTTATCTCCAGCCAAAAATAAAGAATAAACTATCTTATCATCTTTAGCATAGGAAGGCTGGTTGAATAAAAATAAGATAAGTAGGTTTGTTAAAAAAAACTTTTTCATAATAAAATTATAGGGTCCTCACAAAAAAAATCAAATTTTATTTAAAATAATCTAAATCTTTGAGATAATTTTTTTATGAAACCATTAGCAGAAAGAGTTAGACCAGAAAGATTCGATGATTTTATAGGTAATAGAGATATAATTAATGCTCCATGGCTTAGGAAAGGTATTGAAGAAAGAAACATACCATCTTTAATTATCTATGGCCCACCAGGTGTTGGTAAGACAACCTTAGCAAAAATCATTATAAAGGAACTTAAACTTCCTTATAGAGTTTTTTCAGCAGTAACTTCTGGTATCAAGGAAGTCAGAGAGTTTATTGAAGAAGCTGAGAAAAACTTTAAAAGTAGTAGTGTAAAAACAGTTCTTTTTATAGATGAGATACACAGATTTAATAAGGCACAACAAGATGCCTTTCTGCCTTGGATTGAGAAAGGAGTAATAACTCTCATAGGTGCCACAACGGAAAACCCCAGTTTTTATATCAACGCTCCCTTGCTTTCTAGAGTTAAGACCATAAACCTAAGTAAGATTTCATCTGAAGAGATTAAAAAGATATTAGAAAGAGGCTTATCAGATGGGGAGATAAAAAAGAAGATTAATAATCTGTCAGAAGAGATAATTGATTTTATAGCCAACTATTCTGATGGAGATGGGAGAATAGCCTTAAATGCCTTAGAACTAATATCTTTAAACTACAAAGAAGATTTATCTCTTAAAGAGATAGGAGAAATTCTAAAAAAGAAAAGTCTTAGCTATGATAAATTAGGCGATAGTCACTACAATCTCATCTCTGCCTTTATAAAAAGTATGCGTGGTTCTGACCCCGATGCATCTATATACTATTTGGTCAGGATGCTTGAAAGTGGTGAGGACCCCTATTTTATATTAAGGAGAATGATAATTTTTGCCTCAGAAGATATTGGCAACGCAGACCCTCATGCCTTGATGTTGGTTACTTCTGCCTATAATGCCTTTGATGTAGTTGGCATGCCAGAAGGTTTTATTCCTTTATCCCAAGCTGTCTGTTATTTAGCCTTAGCACCAAAAAGCAATGCCGCCTACAGGGCTTATTTTAAGGCAAAAGAAGATGTAGAAAAGTATGGTAGCCTAAACCCACCCCTTCATATATTAAACCCTGTTACAAAGATTATGAAAGAACAAGGCTATGGTAGAGGCTATAAATATCCTCACGACTATCCAACGGGCTATGTAAAAGGGGTTGATTATCTTCCTGAAAAAATAAAAAACAGAAGATACTATGAGCCTAAGGATATAGGCTATGAAAAGATACTAAAAGAAAGGGTAAAGAAGATAAGAGATGAATAGTAAAATTTTAGAAAGCTTCTTTAAATATTTTTGTGTGGTCTTATTTTTAATCTTAAATCTCTCAACAGTGGCAGATTGTTTAACAATAGATGAGGTATATGACGAGATAAGGTCTCTACCTGTAGAAAAATTCCCACAAAAAGGTTTTCAAAAGAAAGAGGATATTGAAAGATTAAAGGCGATACAGATATTTGTCCTTCCACCTAAAGATAAGTGGGATGAGCTTTTTATAAATTTAAAAAAAGGCGGGGCAAATACTCTTATTGTAAGGGTATTTCACAATAAAGGTGATAGATACCATTGTGGCCTTAAGTCAGAGTTGACTGAAGGCGTCTATTTTAGTTCAAGGTATCTACCTGTAATAGAGGACATGCTAAAAGATTTTACCAATAAAGCAAAAGTTTATGGCTTTAAGGTTTTTGCTTGGATGACCACAAGGTATGCAAATTACGGCAGAAATGATTTAAAACCTGTTAATGCCTACTCTTTCGAGAAAAATGAGTTTTTTTATAGTAAGGGAATTGATTTTTTTGATAAATACAACCAAGAGTTTATAAAACTAGTCTTTAAAGAAATAGCAAGCTACTCTATCGATGGGATTCTCCTACAGGACGATCTGTTTTATAGACACAATGAAGGTTTTAATCAAGCAGTTGATGAGGAGTTTTATCTTACAAGTGGTGATAAACCATTACCACAAAAACTCTATATAAAGAAAGGAGATAGGATAACTTATACAGAGCTCTTTTATAAATGGCGTGAGTTTAAAAGTGAGAGGATAGCTGAATTTGTAAGAGAGTTGAGAAAAGCTATAAAAACAGTAAACCCTGATATTAAAATAGCTGTCAATCTTACCTATGAAGCCATATCCAACCCTAAGGGTGCTCTTAGCTGGCTTGCCCATAATATTAATGAGATGAAAGATGAATCAGATTATTTCTCTCTGATGGCATATCATAGACAGATTATGGAAGAGCTCAATCTTAATCTCTCTCAGGTAAAGAACTACCTTTTAAATATGGTTAATAAATGTAAGGAGATTTTTCCAAATGACAGCAAACGGATAATTTTTAAAATTCAGATAAAAGATTGGAAAACAAAAGAAACCTTGAAAGATGACGAAATCGTTGATATTATTAGTTATTCTAAAGGGATAGAAGATTTAAGTGTAGCAATTGTGCCCTATCCTCCAGATATCTCAGATAAAATTATGAATAGATTGTTTAAGTAAAAAAAACCTTGCATAGACAATATTTTTTTGGCATAATCATTTCGTTTTAGAAACAAATTTTTCTTGACAAGAAAATTAATTTTATGTTACCTAAAATGGCATTGTAATTTTCTTGGTTTCTTGGGGGGAAAGAGATGATTGATATTAACATAAGCTTTCTGTATCAGCTTATCCTATTCTGGCTCGTCATAGTAGTTCTCAACAATTTTTTCTTTAAACCAATGTTAAAATACCTTGATTATAGAAAAAGCCTTATGGTTGGCAGAAAAAAGGAAGCAGAATCTATAGCAAAAGAGATGGAAGAAAAGGAAAAATATTACAACGATAAGATTAAAGAGGCTAAAGAGAAAGGCATTGAATACAAAAAGTCCGTTAGAGAAGAGATAATAAAGGCTCAAAAGGAGATCTTTGAGAAGGAACAAAGCTTAGTTGAAGATGAGTTTGCAAAGAAGAGGAATGAGCTTGTTTTTCAGCTCGACTCTGAGAAGAAAGAGGCAAAGACTAAAAGTGAAGAGCTTGGAAGGGTTATAGCTGTTAAGATCCTTGGGAGGGAGATTTAGTGAGATTAATAACCATTATATCGTTGATTCTTTTTGCATCTAATGCATACTGTAGTGGTGGCGAGACACCTTCGCCTTTTTCTGCAGATTTCTTGTTTAGGGTTATAAATGCTCTTATTCTTTTTGGTGGAATAGGCTATGCCATATCCAAACCTTTGAAAAATTACCTTAGAGAAAGAAGTGAAAATGTTAGAAAAGCAATTATGGAAGCTAAGCATGCTAAAGAAGAAGCAGAAAAGAAGGCAAGGTTTTATGATGAGAAGTTAGCTACTCTTGAGAATGAGATAAAGTTGATTATGGAAGATTATAAGAAAGCTGCCGAGGAAGATAGAGAAAGGATAATTAGAGATTACAATGAGCAGATTCAGAAATTAAAGGAAAGAATGGTTAAATCTATTGAACAAGAAAAGGCAAAACTAAGAGAAGAGTTAATGAATGAGGTATCTAATATGGCAGTAGCCATTGCAGAAGAGATGATTAAGAAAAATTTTACAACACAGGACCAAAAAAAGCTTGTTCAGGAATATATTAAAATGATGGAGAGGGTAAATTGATAAAGTTATCATCAGCAAGAAGATATGCTAAGGCTTTGTATGAGATGGGCGAGGAGCTCAATATATCTTCTAAATTCTCAGAAGATATTAAAGCTCTCAAGGAACTAACTGAAAAGGTTGAAGATTTTGTTCCCTTTTTGGCAAACCCCGTAATTAATCTTGAGGCAAAGAAAGAAGTAATATCATCAGCCTTTAAGGGGCTTGTTTTACATGACTATATAGTCAATCTGCTTTTCTTTTTAATAGAGACAAATAAGGTAAAGCTGTTACCTTATATTTGTAAATTCTATCAGGATTTAGAAGACCTTTACGCAGGTAGGGTAAAAGGCAAAGTTATATCTCCAGATCTTCTTTCTGATGAAGACGTTAAAGCAATTAAGGCTTCCTTAGAGAATAAAATTAAGAAAGAGGTAATACTATCTCAAGAGATAAATAAAGACATGATAGGTGGTATCATTGTTAAGATTGGTGATATGATCTATGACGCATCAGTAAAAAAACAGTTAGAAATTTTAAAAGATAATATATTGAAGGGGTGAGAGAATGGAAATTAGAGCCGATGAAATTAGTAGAATAATAAAAGAAAGGATTCAGGGCTTTGAGAAAAAGGTAGATGTCTCAGAGACTGGAGTTGTCCTCAACGTAGGTGACGGTATAGCAAGAGTATATGGTCTTGAAAAGGTTATGGCAGGAGAGCTTGTTGAGTTTCCTAACAATATTTATGGTATGGCCCTTAATTTAGATGAGGATAATGTTGGTTGTGCCATATTTGGTGAAGACAAATATATAAAAGAAGGCGATACCGTAAAGAGAACTGGAAGAATAGTTGAGGTGCCAGTTGGTGATGCCCTTTTAGGTAGGGTAGTTAATCCTTTGGGACAGCCTATTGATGGTAAAGGTCCTATAGAGGCTAAGGAGTTTAGAAGGGTTGAGGTAAAGGCACCTGGTATAGTTGTTAGACAGCCAGTTAAAGAGCCTCTCCAGACAGGTTTAAAGGCTATTGACTCAATGATACCAATAGGAAGAGGTCAGAGAGAGCTAATTATTGGTGATAGGCAAACTGGAAAAACTGCCATTGCTATAGATACGATTATTAATCAGAAAGGAAAAGGTGTTATCTGTATATATGTTGCAATCGGACAGAAACAGTCAACAGTTGCTCAGGTTATGGAGAAACTAAAAAACTTCGGTGCTCTTGATTATACAATCATTGTTTCCGCTACTGCTAATGACCCTGCACCTCTTCAGTTTTTAGCACCTTACTCAGGCTGTACAATGGGTGAGTATTATAGAGACAATGGCAGACATGCTGTTGCTATATATGATGACCTTTCAAAACACGCTGTTTCCTATAGACAGCTTTCATTGCTTCTTAGAAGACCTCCTGGACGTGAAGCCTATCCTGGAGACGTTTTCTATCTCCATTCAAGGCTTCTTGAGAGAGCTGCAAAGATGAAAGATGAGTTAGGAGGCGGTTCTTTAACTGCTCTACCTGTCATAGAAACGCAGGCAGGTGACGTTTCTGCTTATATCCCAACAAACGTTATATCCATTACAGATGGTCAGATATACTTGGAAACAGACCTTTTTTATTCAGGCGTAAGACCAGCTGTTAACGTCGGTCTTTCCGTGTCAAGAGTTGGTGGAAATGCGCAGATAAAAGCTATGAAGCAGGTTGCAGGCTCCTTAAGGCTTGACCTTGCCCAGTATAGAGAGTTAGCAGCCTTTGCTCAGTTCGGAAGTGATTTAGATAAGGCAACACAGCAACAGTTAGCAAGAGGTGCAAGACTTGTGGAGCTTCTAAAACAGCCCCAGTACAGCCCTCTTTCAGTTGCAAAACAGATCGTTTTAATCTATGCGGGTACAAAAGGGTTCCTTGATGAGTATCCTGTTGAAGCTATATCAAAATTTGAGAAAGAGCTTTTCCAGATGATGGATTCTAAATATCCAGAAATTGAAAAGGGTATTGATGAGAAAAAGCAGATTGATGATGACTTGAGAGGAAAGGTTGAGCAGATGTTAAAAGAGCTTAAAGAAGTATTCAAATACTAATAGGGACGTAAAATGCCAAGCTTAAGACATATAAGAAGAAGGATTCAGAGCGTCAAAAGTACACAAAAGATAACAAAGGCTATGAAAATGGTCTCTGCAGCTAAGTTAAAAAGGGCTCAGGATGCCATTTTAACAGCAAGAGCTTATGCCGAAAAGTTGCAAGAAGTTATCTCAGACTTAGCTGCGAGAGTTGAGACAAAGACACATCCTCTTCTGCAAGATAGAGAAGAAAAAAAATCCCTACTCTTAGTTGTATTTACCTCAGATAGGGGTCTTTGTGGTGTTTTTAACTCAAACCTTTTAAGGCAAACAGAGGCCTATATTAGAGAAAAAAGGGCTCATTACGGTGAAAATATAAACATTATAACTGTTGGCAGAAAAGGGACCGAATATTTAAAAAAGCGAAATTATAATGTTATAGAAAGCTTAATTAATGTATACCAGAAAGAACAATATGAGACAGCAAGAGAGATAGGAGAAAAGGTTATCGAGAGTTTTATCTCTGCTAATTGTGATGAAGTTGTTATAATATATAACAGATTCAAATCCGCTATCTCACAGGTACCTACATTTACAAGACTTTTACCAGTTGATCCCATAGAGATACCAGAAAACGTTCCCAAAACAGAGTTTATCTATGAACCTGACAAAGAAACGCTTATTAATGAATTATTACCCAGAAACGTTTTTATTCAGGTACATAGGTCTATACTTGAGACGATTGCAAGTGAGTTGGCAGCAAGAATGACAGCAATGGATAACGCAACTAATAATGCCAGTGACATGATTGAAAGACTTACCCTTTTGTTTAATAAAACGAGGCAGGCGTCAATTACAAAAGAGCTTATGGAAATTATTGGTGGCGCCGAAGCGATTAAAAAATAATTTAGGAGGATTTAGATATGGTAGTAGATGGTCGAGTTCTACAGGTAATAGGTCCTGTTGTTGATGTTGAGTTCAAGAAGGGAGAGCTTCCACCTATATACGGTGCTATAAGAGTTACAAACCCCGCAATCAGCGATAAAGAGTGGAATCTTGTTCTCGAGGTTGCACAGCATCTGGGAGAAAATATTGTTAGATGTGTTGCAATGGATAGTACAGAAGGTCTTGTAAGAGGCATAACAGCAAGATATGAGGGCAAACAGATTGAGGTTCCTGTTGGAAGGAATACCTTAGGTAGGATTATAAATGTCGTCGGTGAGCCTGTTGATGAGATGGGCCCCGTAAATACAGATAAGTATTACCCTATTCATAGACCTGCGCCAAAATTTGTTGAACAGAATACAAAAGTTGAGATACTTGAGACAGGTATTAAAGTTATAGATCTTCTTGAACCCTATGCAAAAGGTGGTAAGATTGGACTCTTTGGTGGTGCAGGAGTCGGAAAAACAGTTGTTATTATGGAGCTTATTCACAATATAGCTATGCACCATGGTGGATTCTCAGTTTTTGCAGGTGTTGGAGAGAGAACGAGAGAAGGTAACGATTTGTGGCTTGAGATGAAACATTCAAAGGTTATAGAAAAGGCAGCCCTTGTTTATGGTCAGATGAATGAGCCACCAGGAGCAAGAGCAAGAGTTGCCTTATCAGCACTTGCTGTTGCAGAATATTTCAGAGATGAAGAAGGTCAGGACGTTCTATTGTTCATAGACAATATATTTAGATTTACACAGGCAGGCTCAGAGGTTTCGGCTCTTCTTGGTCGTATACCATCAGCCGTTGGTTATCAGCCAACACTATCAACTGAGATGGGTGAGTTACAGGAGAGAATTACCTCTACATTAAAGGGGTCAATTACATCAGTACAGGCTATCTATGTTCCAGCAGACGACCTAACAGACCCAGCCCCTGCCACAACCTTTGCCCATCTTGATGCTACAACAGTTCTTTCCCGTCAGATTGCAGAGCTTGGCATTTATCCTGCTGTTGACCCCTTGGATTCTACATCGAGAATTCTTGACCCAGGTATCATTGGTGAAGAACATTATTATGTGGCAAGAAGTGTTCAGAGAATTTTACAGAAATACAAAGATTTACAGGATATTATTGCAATTTTAGGTATGGATGAGCTTTCAGATGATGATAAGCTTGTAGTATCAAGGGCAAGAAAGATCCAGAGATTCCTTTCTCAGCCATTCCATGTAGCAGAGGAGTTTACTGGTTCAAAGGGTAAATATGTTAAATTAGAAGATACAATCAGAGGCTTTAAAGAGATAGTAGAAGGTAAATGGGATCATTTACCAGAACAGGCCTTTTATATGGTAGGGACAATTGAGGAAGCTGTCGAAAAAGCAAAGAAACTTATGGAGTAATCTAAAAAATGGCTGATAAATTTAAGATAGAGATTGTTACGCCCTATGGGCTCATAGTAAGTGATTATGCAGAGGAGCTAACAGCACCAGGCATAGTTGGTCAGATAACAATATTGCCGGGACATCACCCTCTGCTTACATCTTTAAAAATAGGCGAGCTTTCCTATAAGATTCAAGGCAAGACAGAACATTTGGCAGTAAGCTGGGGTTTTGCCGAGGTTACCTTTGATAAAGTTACAGTGTTAGTGGAGACAGCAGAAAAGTCGGTTGATATAGACTTAACAAGGGCTGAAGCTGCTAAAAAGAGGGCTGAAGAAAGGCTTAAGGCACTTACAGAAGATGATGCAGACTTCTTTACTGCAAAAACATCATATGAGAAGGCATTAATAAGGCTTGAAGTAGCCAAAAGGGCTAAATCTTAAAAAAATAGGGTGGACTAAACCACCCTATTTGTCTATTTTTTTACTAAACCTTTAATTTTCACACCATCAGATGAATCTACAAAATCAAACTCAACCACAACACTATCACCATATTTCTCTTTAATCTTGTTCTCATATTCAGAAATGGTTTTTAGGAAAACTTCAAAGGGTGGTGCTTTTTTGCTCTTCCTTTCTAACAAGGAAGTATATTTTTGATAAAGGTTTTTATAGGGTTCATCTTTTTTATTACTTTGAACATCACCTTCTTCGGGCAGAATATTTTTTTCTGCCTCTTGAATAAATTTTTCGTAAATTTTTCTATAATCTTTGGGATTTTTGCCCTCTTCAATCAATTTTAATATTCTATTCCAGTACTCCTGGTAGGTAAGAAAGCGGGCAAGTAGATTTTTATATCTAAAACTAAGCATTACATTATTAAACTGAGTAGAGGCGTATTTCTTAATTAACTGTACGACCTGGTTTTTTAAAACAATAGGTTCGATCTTTGTAATGCCAACAAAAAATTTT
The DNA here is from genome assembly GCA_964540515.1 of uncultured Pseudomonadota bacterium. Lineage (GTDB taxonomy): Bacteria > CALINM01 > CALINM01 > CALINM01 > CALINM01 > JAOAGA01. The sequence goes on from CAZIMS010000002.1 coordinate 75,587, forward strand.
TCATACTCTATCTTAAGTAACTCAATTTTTTTTTCAATATTTTCAAGGTCTTGCTTGATTTGTTCTTTATTCATAAGTAACATTATAATCAGGATAAATTAGAAAAGTAAAGAATATAAAACTATAGTTTAAGATGAGGAATATTGATGTGTGATTAAATATTCAAGGAGGAGATATGGACAAAAAAATATCATTTATAGGAGCAGGAAAGGTTGGTACATCTTTAGGATATCTCTTAAAGGCAAAAGGATTTAATGTAATTGGTATTGCAAGCAGAAGCATAGACTCAGCGCAAAAAGCCTATGAGTTTATAGGTGATATAACATATTCAAATGATATATATATGTTTGTTGAGGATTCGGATATTATTTTTATAACAACAAAAGACGATGCAATAACAGAAGTAATTGAAGGTATAGATAAAAATTGTGATATAAGAGAAGAACAGATTTTTATACATACCAGTGGGAGCATAAGCGCAGGCGTATTTAAACCACTTGAAGTCAGGGGGGCCTATGGTTTAAGTATTCATCCATTACAAACAATAGCCACTCCTCAAGAAGGAATAAAAAATATAATTGGTAGTCTCTTTGCCGTAGATGGAAATGAGAAGGCCTATGAAGTCGCAAAGGAGATAATAGATGCCCTCGATGGTGAGGCATTTTTTATAGAGAGCGAGAAAAAACCACTTTACCATCTCTCTGCAGTCATAGCCTGTAACTACTTTATCACATTAATGAATACAAGCGTAAAGCTGATGAAAAAAATAAACATAGATGAGAAGATTGCCACCGAAGGGCTAATAAAGCTAATTAAAGGGACATTAAATAATATAGAAAAGTTGGGAACAGAAAAGGCCTTAACTGGTCCTATTGTAAGGGGGGATATAACAACTATAAAGGACCATTTAGAATCGTTAAAAAAATATGCCCCAGAAATTATTGAATTATACAAAATATTAGGTTTATACACAACCGAGACAGCCATTAATAGTGGGTCCCTTGATAGAGATAAAGCGAAAAAAATAAAAGAACTCTTAGAAAAAATTTGAATTAATTAATAAACTTGACACAGATTATTGATAATACTAAAATTAAAAAAAAATTCTCTTTTTTTATAACCTTTTTAGGGAGGTTTTTGTGAAAAAAACATTATTTTACTTAGCAATATCAGTGCTATTAGTGATTTTTTTTATAAGATGTGGAAGCAACAATAGATCAACCTCACCTATCCTTGATCAAGAAACAATTGACGGCAAAGTAAGGGTGGCAAAGCTTGAGGGGAGCGAAATCTTAATCAGCGGGCAAGCGCCAACCGCAGGCATATATACCCAAGCGTTAAGTGACGACCAGCAAAATCCCCATATTATTAACCTCCCTGACAAAAGGCTTTATTTTGTCGTATGGGAGGATTGGAGGGACAGAACCAAAACCGGCGCCGATATTTACGGCCAGTTCATCAATTACAGCGGCAAGGTATGCGGAACATCCTTTGCCGTATATTCGGGCATTGGAAATCAGACATCGCCATGGTCTGCATATAGAGACGGCGGAACACAGGCCGTATCAAGCAATAAAGACGATAAAATTCTTGTTGTGTGGCAGGACGAAAGAGGGGGCGGAGGAGGCGGTTATGTTTTTTACCGCACAATAGACGTAACAACTTTAAGCTCTCCTGCATGCACTGCTTTCACAAAAGGTGCGGCAGAACCAGTCGGCTTCAATGACGCGTATATTTATAGGAGCGGCTCTGCTGTGGAGTATGTTGGACAAGGCAACGGAACAACTACCTCGTTTGCTGTGCCGGCCCTATCGCATCCAAGTATTATACCTGGAACCATTAAGATATCCGACGGAACCCAAACATTAACAGATGACGGGCTAGGCAATATCGGTGGAACAACCGTAAACTACGGTACAGGTGTCTTTGCAGGCAATGTAACGTTTCCAACCCCACCCCCCAACCTTTCCCGCATACTTGTCTCCTACAGCTTTGAAAAAAGATCAACCCCGCAGACTAAGGTCTTTTCTAATTTAAGCGGCGCAACAGCCTTAAGCGGCTCTGTAAATGCAGGGCATACACCTGTTGTGCCAGGCACAGTAACTATTACGACTACCAACGGCAAGTACGTATCTGATGACGGCATGGGGAGGATGACAGGCGATGCAACCGGCACGATAAATTACAATAGCGGCAGTTTTTCTGTATCCGGCTTTACCCCAGCATTTCCTGCGTCTGCTTCTGCAACATTGTCGTATCGGTACTTCACAACGAGCGCAAGAGAGATAGCCCTAACTTTGGCAGGCACGCGGCTTCAGTCCCGCAAACTGCCCAAGGTTATTTATGACAACGTAAAAGACCAGTTTAAGCTGGCATGGAACGAGTCGCGAGACATGCAAAATCTAACCTCTGTGCTTGCATTTGGCCACACACCTGTTGACTGGCTTTTTGGCGAAACGACCTTTTCTGCATACCTTAATTTAGATGCCCATACATTAGCAGAACTTACAAATTCAATAGGAACTTCGGGCGCCGATACGATAAGAAACGGACAGACCGGCTTTAATAGACTGATAGCCTCTGCTGCCGCGTCCACAACCGAAGACTATACTTACGAGTACTTTACCGGCAGCGACAACATTAATCTTGCCTCTGATTCCACATCCCCCGAGGCATTTTTTGTATGGGAAGGCATAAGGCAAAAAGGGAGTCTCAATATCGTGTGCTCAGATGTTAACAATAATCTTGCCTGTGATTTCTGGGAGCCAGTTACGTCAACTTTTGCCCAAACTTCGTATGACGATGGGTTTAATCACATATACGGTCTGCATGAAAAAGAGATAGGGCTCTCTGTCATCCAATCAAAACAGATTGATAGATCGCCAGTTGCGGCACATTATCCGTCCGTCGGTTTTGACCCCGCTTCTAAGAGATATTTAGTTGCGTGGGAAGATATGAGGGTGGATGAAAATAATGCTGCGGGAAATGTCAAGGTTTATGGCCAGCTTGTGCTTTCCGGCGGCGGGCTTTACAATCAAAACCTTCTTGTAAGCTATCAAGACACAGACAACGACGGAGTTCAGGACAGTAATGTTAAAGACACAAGGCAGACAAAGCCCTTTGTTGCCTATGACTCCGTCAATCAGCGCTACTTTGTAATCTGGCAGGACGGGCGAAACGGGACGATATCTTCTGAAAACCTTGATGTGTTTGGGCAGTACGTTGACCTTGAAGGCTCAAGGCGCGGGAATAACTACCCCATCTCAACTGCTTCCGGAAGCCAGTTGGCGCCAACCATTGCCTACAACCACCACACAAATCAGTTTCTTGCCGTCTGGAAGGATGCGCGCAATTTTACTTCCACCGCTTCAGATGTATACGGACAGCGCTTCAGCCTCGGCAACCCAGCGCTGTTTTTGTTGAAGCTTAATAACACGCCTCTATCGCCGCCGCTGCTTGATTTTGGTACAGTAACTACAGGGCAGTTTGCTACCCTTTCTTTCAAGATTAGAAACGTAGGTGATGCCTCGCTCAAGATTGATTACGTATCTGCGCCAAGCAACGCCGCATTTTCGCATGAGTCCCTACCGGCGCAGCTTGCCGCTTCCGACGCAGATTATCTTGAGCTTCTGCCAAGCGCGGAGATAACCTTGACGGTTAAGTTTGCCCCAACGGCTGGCGGCAACTTTACAGCCTCATTTGGCATCTTCTCCGACGGCGGAAACGCCACGGTCAATCTTCAGGGCAGTTCTGTTACGCCATCCCTTGACATAAATCCGACCTTTCTAAATTTCAGCTCCGTAAGAGTGGGGCAGTCCAGAGCGATTTCTTTTTATATAACAAACAACGGAACACAGGCTTACAGCGTTACAAACATAAGCGGTGTAAGCGCACCGTATTCAATAGGCACGGGCGGGATAGGCTTATACAATCAAGGGCAAACACGAGCGGTGGCTGTTACGTTCTCCCCAACGCAGCCAGGCACGTTTACAGGACAGATAAGCGTTCAAACCGATGCGCCAGGGCTTATACGCACATTAAACGTAAGCGGCAAGGGCGTTGCGCCTCAGATGGCGGTCAGCACCACTGCATTAGACTTTGGAACAGTCTTGACCCCTGCAGCAGGTGGAGCGCCAAAAGACCTTGATATCACTATTACAAACACAGGCAATTCTGACATTACGCAGCTTTCGTATTCGCTGACAGGCTCCGCATTTAGCCTCTTTGCATCTGCCACAGCGCCCATTGCGCCCGGCAACAGCAAGACTGTAACACTGCGTTTTAGCCCAAATGATATTGCGGCATATACCGGCTCTCTTACAATTACAAGCGATGTGGGCTCTCAAACAATAAGTCTTGTAGGGCAGGGGGCAGCGCCAAGACTAACAATAATTCCCGACCCATCTTCGCTTGATTTTGGCACCATATCCAATGCCGCCAACAAAACTTTGCCGTTAACCATCAAAAACACAGGCAACTCTATAATGACAGTAACAGGAATTGCGCCTGCCCTTGCAGCGCCATTTTCTTACGTCTTTGCGCCTTCTTTTCCGATATCGCTGCTGCCGGGCAGTACGTACACCTTGACTATTCGGTTTAACCCTGATGGCGCAACTGGCAGTTTCTCCCAATCGGTTACTGTAAACGCTGGGGCAGGAGGAAGTTCAGTCGTTCAGCTTCAGGGCATCTCTGCCGCGCCCACGATAACGCCGGCCGAAAACTCAACCAGCAGCATCAATTTTGGCTCCATAGCAGCCGGAGCTACAAGAACCCAGACTGTTTTGCTATTAAATACAGGACAGATAGACGTAAAGGTTCTTAGCTTTGATACCCCCACAGCGCCCTTTAGCGTTATTAATCTTCCTAATACGCCTTTTATTCTTGCCGCGGGATCATCTATCATATTGCAAGTAAGGTTTGCGCCCTCTCAGGCAGGGACTTATAACTCGGGGCTCAATATTCTTTATGAGCACGCCCCCACACAACCGGCATCGGTTGCATTGTCAGGCACCGCAACAGAGACCGGCGTTGTATCTGGCAGTACAATACTATTAACACCTCCCCAGCTTGATTTTGGGGTAACATCAACAGGAGCCCAAACATCAAAAAGCATTACGATTTCTAATATCGGGAACCAGACATTAAGTATTACAGATATTAGTACGCCTGCCGCTCCTTTCAGCATCAGCTACATAGGCTCTCCGGCAACCATCGCTAATCCGCTGCAGCTTCTGCCTGGGGCATCCCGCGAAATAATTGTTACTTACAACTCTGCAACAGCAGGCAATCATATATCCAGTTTTGTGATAACTTCAAATGCAACCAATGGCGCCCAGACGGTAAATATCCAGGGCTCTTCAACGGGGAATGCGTATTCTGTATCTGCTCCAAGTGTTGTCAACCTTGGGCAAGTAGAGATAGGCAGCAAATCTACCACTGTTTATACGATTACAAATACCGGACTTAATAACGTAATGCTACTGCGAGCCGATTATAATGAAGGAGGCCCGCTTGCGATAGACGACGACCCCGATTCTTCAGCAATCACTTTCTGGCCCAATAAGGTTATTAAACCGGGTGAAGTTCTCCCAATCTACTTCTATTTTACTCCTTCTACAGTTGGCACGTTTAACACTACGGTTAGATTGTATTTTGCCCATGACTCTAACAATCCACTCATCGTTAACTTGACAGGCCTTGGATTAGAAAAAGGCATTGGCGCAGTCGGCGGGAAGATAGACATAATCCCTGTGCAGGCAGATTTTGGGACTATCCCGGTAAATACAACTTCATCAATGGCGCTTATAATCAAAAACAGTGGAAACCAGCCGTTTACGATAGACACAATAAATCAGTTAGGAATTGCGGCGCCTTTCTCTCTTGCCTATGCGGCCGGAGGCAGTATTAAACTCCTTCCTGGGAGCACTTTTCCTATAATTATTAGCTTTGCCCCAACCGCAGAGGGCACATTTAGCGGCAGCTTTACGATTAACAGCGCAGACGCCATAAACTCCCCGCAGACAGTCCAGGTAAGGGGCGTTGCCCGCACCCCTGTGCTTACGGTTGCCCCTGCATCGCTGGACTTTAATTCGGTCATACTGGGCAGTAACGCAACGCTACCCCTAAAGATAAAAAACACCAGCACGGTTAGCTATAACATTACAAACATCAGCCTGCCGTCAGGTTTTAGTGTCCAACCAGCATACACTGGGGCGCTTGTGCCGGGGCAGGAGCTTGACCTTGCTGTTACGTTTGCGCCGATAACCGCAGGCAATTACTCCGGAAACATCACTATATACACAAACTTATTGGCATCACCCGCAACCAATATATCGGTTCAGGGCAAGGGAATAAAAGGCGCTATTTTTGAGTTGTGGGATAAGACTGAGTTTGGCTCAACTCTTGCCGGCAGCACGCTTACAAAAGCAGTAACGCTGCGTAACATTGGAGATCTGCCGCTTACCATAAACAAAATTTTGGTTGATACGGTTCAATATACTGGAAGCGAAGTTGGGAACGCCCAAGACGCCTTCGGCGTTAACCTCGGTGCGCATGTGCTGCCTTTTACTGTTGCAGCAAACAGCACAGAGACAATAACGGTAACATTTACTCCAAGCGCAAGGGGAGACTACCAAGGAACTCTAATGGTTGACACAAGCGCAGGTGAAAAGAAAACAACCCTTACCGGTCAAGGGTCGGGCGGTAGAGCTGAGTATAGTTTAACGAGTGTTGATTTTGGACAGGTAGGAGTAGGTATTACATGGGTTGGTAATATTACCATAAAAAATACTGGCAATAGTGTTCTTACAATTACCGGTATAGATACAGCAAATAGTCTGTCAGGCAGTCCCTTTGCCTTAAATGTATTTGGGACGACCTCAATACAGTTAGCACCAAATGCTACACGGGATATAATAGTAAGCTTTCATCCGACATCAGCAGCTACATTTACAAGAAACTTTGTGATAAATACAGATGATCCTGTAACACCTAATCAGACTATATCTCTTCGTGGAGTGGCATCAACACCAAGTATAAGTGTAAGAAATACGAGCGGGACAACAATAACCACAGTAGATTTTGGTAATGTAAATGTTAATACCTATGGTACTTATACCTTTGACATAGTCAACAATGGTTTAGTTCCTTATGAGATAAACAAGATTGAATCGACCAATAGTATGGTTAAATTTGATTTTTCAGACTTTAAGCCAGTGACACTAAATAGTGGTAGTAAATATACCGTGACATTAAGTATAACCTCTAACGAGAGAACTAACATAACAGGAGAGATAAAAATAACCACAACATATCCATCAGTTTCTCGTGAGCTAACCTTGAGTGGCAAATTTATAGCTCCTGTACTAAAAACAGATAAAGATGCAATAGATTTTGGTAGTATAGCAATAGGCACAAACAATACAAGGACCCTAACGATTTATAATGATGGAGATGATACATTAACGATAACACAGCCAACGGCTTTCCCTGATGGATTTAGCTTTGTGAGTTTATCTTCAAGTTCTGTAGCACCTGGTGGCAGTGCGACACTGACATTAAGATTTACACCGCAGATTGGAAAGGGTTACAGTGGCTCTATTGATATAGTAACAAATGGAGGCACCAAGGTTATAAATCTAACAGGCACAGGGGCAGCAGGTACACTGACAGTGGATAAAAAAAGTATTGATTTTGGAACTGTCACAGAAAATACTACTACTTCCTTCCAGTCCATAAAAATAACTAATACAGGCAATACATCTTTAACAATTAACTCTATTACTGATCCCACAGATACGAGATTTGTAATAGTTAATAAACCTGTAGCTGCCCTTTCAATTCCTGTTAATGGTTCATATACGCTAAATCTTTATTATACAGCACCGGCACTTGTAGCACCTGCCACCTATGGTAGTAGTATTGGAAGTTTTACCATTAACTCTTCTTCCGGTTCTCAGGACATTCTTTTGCAGGCAGTATATGTAAGTGCAACAACTGGAACAGGTGGAGGAACAACTGTTATTACTTTCTCCGTAAGTCCAACAAGCCTAGATTTTGACAAGGTTGTGGTAAATCAGACCTCTGCGGAAAAAACTGTTACAATAACAAATACAGGAACCTCTAATCTCACAATTTCCAATATTGTATCTCCAACAGATAATACATTCTCAATTCTAAATGCACCACCTGCAAATTTCATCCTTGGACCCAATGGGACATATACGCTTCGTATTGTTTATAAACCTACAGTAATAGGCAATAATGCAGGATTATTTTCCATAAATACTAATGCGACAGTTGATGGCTCCAAGATAATTTCATTACAAGGGTATGCAGTGGCAACAGCAAGTGAAACAGGAACAGGCGGAACAGGTGGCACTGGAGGTACGGGTGGCACCACTGGAGGTACAGGTGGCACCACTGGAGGTACAGGTGGCACCACTGGTGGTACAACTGTTACTGTTCAACCATCTAAATCATCCTGCTTTATTGCAACGGCTGCCTATGGAAGCTATCTTGATCCAAATGTAATGGTTTTAAGGGATTTTAGAGATAGATACTTACTTACCAACTCTATGGGTAGGGCTTTTGTATCATTTTACTACAGGACATCGCCACCTATAGCTGATTTTATTAGAGAGCACGAGTCCCTTAGATTTGTAGTAAGAATTATCCTTACACCTGTTGTTTATGGTATTAAGTATATGGATAAGACTGGGATATTGCTATTTTTGATAACTTTTGTAATAATAAGAAAGCGTGCTCGTAAATAGTAAGCAGTGAACCGAGGTAATCCACCCCTATGCCTCGGTTCACGAATGATGAATCACAGGTATAAATGATTTTGGAGGATAAATGAAGACAAAGTTACTGATTATTTTATTTGTTTCTGTTTTTCTATTTTCTTGTGGAGGCAAACCATCTAAAGAGGAGGTAACAAAGTCAATAAAACAAATATTACCAGTTGATTTTGAGATAGCAGATATTAAAGAAGTAAAGGAATTTCCGGGCATTTTTGAGATAGTATTAAAACTTGATAAGCAACATGTAATTTTTTATATGGATAAAAAGGCAAAATATATTATCTCTGGAAGTATCGTTGAGACAGCTACAAAAAAGAACTTAACTCTTGAGAGCCAAAATGCCTATAATCCACCTCAAGCCCAACAACCACAGCCAGCTCAACCAGCACCTCAGCCAACAAAAAATGATAAAAAGAAATAATACTAATCTACTGGTGTGGACAAGCAAATTTTGCTTATTGTCCACACCTGCATCTTATTAAAGTCCCCTCTTTATAAAAAGATTTTTTCCATCTTTAATTTTTTAATCAAAGGTGTATAATTTAATTATTAGCCCTTGAGGAGGTCTTTAGGTGAAGAAAAGTATTAAGATTTTTGTAATTTTTTTAGTAATCTCAACATCAATTGGTTATGGCGTCTATGCATTTAATAGAGCTACCAATATATTTCCAGAGGAAGATTTAAAGTTTTTTAAGATTTTTTCACAGGCATTTCAAATAGTTAAGTCTAATTACGTGGAAGCAGAAGACGCAACCTCTAAAAAGCTTATTTACAATGCAATAAAAGGCATGTTAGAAAACTTAGATGCCCATTCTAGTTTTATGGAGCCTGAAGCAACAAAAGAGATGGAGGTAGAGACAAAAGGGCAGTTTGGAGGTATAGGCATCGAGATAACCGTAAAAGATGGCATTCTTACTGTTGTTGCGCCTATTGATGATACACCAGCCTATAAAGCTGGAGTACTTGCTAATGACCAGATTATAAAGATTAACGGTAAGCTTACCAAAGGTATGACGGTGCAAGATGCTGTAAAACTGCTTAGAGGCGAGCCTAAAACATCTGTAACTATTCATATTATGAGAGAGGGCTTTAAAGAGCCTAAAGAGATTACTCTTGTGAGAGATATCATAAAAATAAGAACAGTTAAATATCAATTGTTGGAAGGCAAGTTTGCCTATGTAAGAGTTACTCAGTTTCAAGAGCAGACAACTAACGACTTTAGAAAAGCCCTTGAGGATTTAAAAAGTAAGGCTGAGATAAAGGGGCTAATCCTTGATTTAAGAAATAATCCCGGTGGATTACTCGATCAAGCAGTAAAGCTTGCCGATGAGTTTGTGAAGGATGGCATTATTGTATATACTAAGGATAGAGCTGGAAAGGGAGCTAAGTTTACAGCTACAAACAAAGAAAAGGCTGTTGGCAACTATCCAATTATTTGTCTTGTTAACGGTGGAAGCGCCAGTGCATCAGAGATAGTAGCAGGTGCTTTACAGGATCATAAGATTGCCGTGATTATGGGTTCACAAACCTTTGGAAAGGCCTCTGTCCAAACTCTTTATCCCTTAGAAGACGGTTCGTCATTAAGACTTACCACAGCCAGATATTATACTCCCAGTGGAAAGCTGATACAGGCGAAAGGTATTACCCCTGATATTGAGTATAAAGATGGCACTGTGCATATGGTAAAAGAAAAGGATTTACCTAAACACCTTGCAGGAGTAGATGAAGTTGATACAAAAGAGAGCACGAAAGACGATAAGGATCAAGAAAAGAAGAGAGATCCCCATAGTTTTAAGGCTCCTAAATCACCAGAAGAAGATGAGCTTGTTAAAAAGGCGGTAGAACTTTTTAAAAGTTGGGATATATTTAAAAATAGAAAATAGTAATGAAGAAAATATTGTTTCTAATTATAGCCCTTGCCCTTTTAGGTGCAGGGGCTTTCTTTTTCCTTAGTCATACAGCTAAAAGGTCTTCTTATGATATTCCAATCATAGGTCAGGTAGCAAAAGATAAAAGTTTAGACCTCTTGGTAGAAAAGCTCCTTAAAGAGCTTGAGAGAGAGAAAGAGTTAACAATTATAAAAGATGGAGATAGTATTGCTATTGAAACTCACAACAAAGAAATCTTAAACCTTATAAACAATAAAGGCTTAGCAAAAGAAAACAATATTATAGCTATAAGTTCAAAGGACCTTCTCTTATTTAGAAGGGGTGATGAATCTTTCTCTGTTAAATTGCTTATTACTAGAGAAAAAGAAGTAAAAAGACCTGTTTTGTCAATAATTATTGATGATATTGGTAATTCAAAGGAACTTGGGGAAGAGCTTTTTAAGATTAAAGGGCTGACATACTCGATTCTACCAAATCTGCCCTATTCAAGCTATTTTGAGGAGTTAGCAAAAAAAGAGAATAAAGATATAATGTTGCATATCCCCATGGAGCCTAAAGATATTAGTAAATATGGCAACCAGGATAACCTTATCAAAGTTACAATGTCTGATAAAGAGATAATAGCAAAAACAGAGCTTTTCATAAATTCCTTATCCTATGTTAAAGGCGTAAACAATCATATGGGCTCAAAGTTTACTGAAGATGCTGAAAAAATAGTTGTTTTTCTTAAAGAAGTCAAGAAAAGGGGACTATTTTTCTTAGACAGTAGAACATCACCTGATAGTAAAGCCTATGATGTTGCTAAAGAGATGGGCATAAAAAGTTTTAAAAGAGACGTTTTTTTAGATCACGAGCTGGATGAGATTAAGATAGCAGAACAAATAGATAAGGCTGTTGAGATTGCCTTGAAAAATGGTTTTGCTATTGCAATTGGCCATCCTCACAGAGAGACTATAAAAGTTTTGAATGAGAAGTTACCAGAGATATCAAAAAAGGTTGAAATAGTACCTCTAAGCAAAGTCGAGAATTTCTAAATGTCTCAGATAGTAGCATTGACACGTAGTGATTTTGGCTTAATATTTGCCGATAGCAATATTGTAAAGGCAGATAATACCGTAATTTTTGGTGAAAACAGAAAGGTCTTTAAGGGCAATAGCTTTCTTATTGCTACAGCAGGACTTGCTTATGGTATTTATGTGATAGAGGGCCTATTAAAAACCACTGAAGACTTAGATGCAACAGATATCAACTATTTAGGAGATTATTTATTAAAAATTGGGAATAGCCAGTATCAAAGCTTTATTAGAGGTAATAAAAATATCTTAAGTGATTATCTAAGAATTTATTTTATTCTAATAGCAGTTAATGAGAAAAACAAACTTACAATGAAGCTGATTGGTGCAGAGGGGTATGACGATTTGAGGGAGTTTCCTATTGGGAGTATCCTTACCATACCAAGAAGAATAAGTCTTGAGTTAGGATTGTCAAAAATTCAAGATGAAAGCAAAGAAGAGCTAATAAATTTCATAGAAATTAAGCTGCAGAAAATAAGCGAGATTGATAAAACAGTAAGCCCACCATTTTTTTTGAAACTATTGAGCTTTAATATTAAAAACATTTTTTCAAATTTTAAAAAATTTTTTTTGAATCATTGACAATAAGTTAAAGATGTGTTCTATTTAAGAAAGAAACAAAAAGGAGGAATTTTTTATGAAGAGGTATTTTTCTTTATTTTTTCTTTTGTTAATACTTGTTAGTTGTGCACCAACTCTTGATGTAAATTCTCTTCAAGTAATGCCAGAAGACAGGGAGAAGGTAGAAAAATTACCTAAAGATGTATATCTTGGCAAGGATTGGAATGTTGGTGTTATAGAGTTTGAGAATAGAACAGGTATTGGACCATCATACTCAACCTTTGGGAGCTTTGAAAAAACCAGTAGTTATGTAAGAGGTGGAGCAGCGGGTATTGTTGCAACACCAGGCGCTGTTGGAGTTGGTTATGTAGAGGCTGGCAAATCAAAGACAGAGGGAGAGTTTGCTGTTACCCAGACAGAGGTTGTACCTAAGATTGGAGGTGTTGCAGCTCAGGTTTCTGAGGAAGTATTGGTAAGCTTAGGGGGTGTCAGGGTGTACTCAAGAGACTCTCTTAATAAGATTTTTGATGAACAAAAGCTTCAAGCCTCTGGCATGATAGATGAAAACACAATGGTTAAGTTAGGGAAGCTGGCGGGGCTCACACATATTGTAACAGGAAGTGTAAATAATGTAAAAATGGAGTATGGAATTTCAACAGGTGGTGCTATAGGGACTGCTCTTCTTTCTGCATACACTAAATCAGATCATAAAGCAACCCCAAGATGGAGAATAGATATAGATACTACAATTAAAGTAATCAGTGTTGAAACAGGCAAGGTTGAGTTTTCTAAATCTTTTACTGCTGTTCAGACAGCAGACGGAAGTAAGGCAGAGAAAAGACCAGAGTTTTTCTTGGGGCTTTCTCAAGCAGCTTTAAAAGAGGCGATCATGAAAAGTCAGTATGAGCTAGTTAAGATGTTTCCATTAAGAGCTTATATTCAACAGTTAAGAGGCGGTAAAAAGGCAGCTCTTCTTAATGTGGGACATTCACAAGCTGTTAAGCAGGGAGATAAGTTTTATGCCTATAATTTTGAGGTAATAGAAGATCCTGTTACAAACGAGAAGAAGCTCACGAAATATAAGGTGGCAGAACTAATAGTTACAGATCAGGTTACAGAAAATAGCGCTTGGGCAGTAAGTGATGAAAAAACCAAGGCTAATTTGAAATTAGGTATGCTTGTGGAAAAGGCGGTTGAAAAGGGAGCATTTCAAAAAATGAAAGAGGGTACAGAGTTTTTAAGATAGTAAAAAAGGAGGAACTATGTACAAATATATCTCTATTTTTATAATGGCAGTTCTTGTTTTTGCATGCGCAAAGGTTGAGAAAAGATGTGTTGGCATAGAGGACAATGCAAAAACTCATTATCTACAGGGAATGAAAGCTCTGGAGGCAAAAAAAATTGATGTGGCCGAAGAAAAATTTAACAGAGCTCTTTATTGCGAGTTTGATAAGATATCAAACCCCTACGGTGGATTGGCTACTGTGTATGCCTTTAAAGCGGCTGCAGAAAAGGATCCTAAGTTTGCTTCTGTTCAAATTGAAAGGGCGCTGTCTAATTTGAAGAAAGCAGAAGACAAAACAAGTTCAAAAGAGGATAAGTTTGAGTATAATTTAGCTGCTATGAGGGTGTATACAATAATAAAAGGGAAAGATTGGCTTGATAAAGTAGAGGATTTCTATAAAGACGGGGTGAGGATTGATGTAGATGAGAGAAAGTTGGATTATTATCAAGGGAAAGAGGCTATACATTACTTTATGGGAGAGGCATATCTTGCTGCAAGAGAGTTTAATAAGGCAAGAGATATGTATACTAAAGTATTAGAGTCAAAAAGGGAAGGTAAATGGCATGAACCAGCAGATAGAGGTTTTAAAAGAGTTGATAAGATTGCCAGAGCAGTAGCAGGTATGAGCCTTGGGGAGATGGGCAAGAAGCTTGCGATGGAAGATAAAATAACAAGAGGCGCTCTTGCAGCACTTTTAATATCAGAGATGAAGTTAGATAAGATTCTTGCTGGTAGGATTCCAGTAAGATCACAGTTAGATGCTATGAAAGCAGAGTTTACACCTGCTGATGTATTAAATCATGTGTATAAAGACGAGGTATTAACCCTTATGAAGTTTAATGTAAGAGGTTTAGAACCTATTTTTGATCAAACAACAAAGGCATATCTATTTAAGATAGACGAGCCGGTTTTAAGAAGAGACCTCGCTTTTATATTAGAGGATGTTCTTGTTAAACTAACTGGCGATGAAAAGCTATATACTGCCTATTTTGGAGCCGATAAATCACCTTATCCTGATGTATCAAGAAGTGCTCCGTGGTTTAACTCTGTAATGAATGCCGTAACGAGAGGGCTTATGGAGCCAGAGCTTTCTGGAGAGTTTAGACCAAACGACCCAATAGATGGAGCAGAGGCGCTTCTTGCTATTAGGATGCTGAAACAGAGAGTAAATATCTATTAGGAGGAGAGCCTTATGAAAAAATTATTAATTACCTTTATTTTTTTATTTGCAATAGTCACTTATTCATATGCCCAGTACTATGGTCAGCCCTATCCCCAACAGCCTTATGGACAACCTTATCCCCAACAACCTTATGGTCAGCCTCAGCCAATGCCATATCCCCAACAGCAACCTTATGGACAACCACAATATGGACAGCCCTACGGTCAACCTATGCAACCCGCTATGCCTATGGTAACAGCCTCACCTTCTCAGGCTTTTATAAATGGTAATTTTGTAGTAAAAGGTGAAGGGGCAGCACCTGCAGATAGACCTCTCTCGCCAGCTCAAAAGAGAATTATGGCGATAAGGGCAGCACAGGTAGTTGCCTATAGAAACTTAGCTGAGTTTTTACAGGGGGTCAATGTCTATGGTGAAACACTGTTAAAAGATGCAGCAGTATCATCTGACATTATAAAAACAAAGGTTGAATCTATTGTAAAAGGAGCAATGATTATATCTGAACAATATGACCCTATGAGTGAGCTTGGTATAGTTTATCTTAAGGTGGATTTATATGGCTCAGCAGGTATGGCAGGACAGCTTTTACCATCTTTGCTCCCTACAATCCCAGCGATCCCACAGTATGCACCAACAGCGGTACCTCCGATTGAACCTTTTGATAGCTTAATAATTGATGTAACAGACTATGCCTTTAAACCTGCTTTGATTAATAGAATTGTTAATGATAAGGGAGAGGCTGTTTATGAACCAGCAAAGATTGCACAGGAAATACTTATTAAAAAAGGTTGTGGAGATTATACTAACGACCTTGGTAAGGCAAGGGCAATCTTAGCAGAAAGAAATCTTAAAAACCCACTGATAGTTAAGGCAAAGGGGGTTGTAAAAACGACCGATGCAGAGGTTTCTGGTGATGACGCAGCAAAGATATTTGCTGCTAATCAGAAGACGAGCTTTTTACAGTCTGCAAATGTAGTGTTTTTGCTTAAATAAGTTTTTAAAAATTGGAGCTTACCATGAAAAAGTTTTTTTTTCTGGTGTTTTTCTTTTATATTTTTTTGACAAACCTTTCCTACGCACAACAGTTTGTTGAAGCCCTAGGGGAAGCACCAGTTATCAATAATGATGTATCTCAAGCAAGAAACGAAGCAATACTTAGGGCAAAGTGGGCTGCAGCTGAGTCTGTGCTCGGAGTTAAGGTAAAGGCTCAAAGCGTAGTTCAAAACTTTGCCCTCGTTGATGAGATGATACAGAAGTCAGTTAGCGGTTATGTGGAGAGCTACAAAGTTTTACAAGAGGGGAGAGATGGAGATTTTTATAGAGTTAGGATATCCGCAAAAGTTGTTAGGGAACAGGCAGAGAGAGCAATATCAAATGTATTAAGAGTGAGCTCGGTTGCTATACTTGTACCAGCCTTTTTCCCCGATGGCAATGTTGAGGAGGCTAATACCTTTACAGAAAGTTTGATTGAAAAGATCACTGAACAAAATTTTACTGTAATGGATATTGCTAACCTTGACCCTGGCACAGCGGTAGATGTGGATAGAGCCATTAGAAGCAATGATACTATTTTTGCAAGGTCCCTAATGCTTAAGTCCCTATCAAATCTCTTAATACTTGGCAAAATAGATATGAATGTTTCCTCTGCAAAAGGCGAAGATGTTGGATATGGAGTTAAGATGCCCTTTAATCAGGTTACTGCAAGGCTAAATTACAGGATAATCACTGCACAAGACAAGAAGATAATAAAGGCTGGCTCTTTAGAGGCTAAAGGAAAGGCCTTCTCCCCAAAGGACGCAAGCAATCAAGCCCTTTCTGATCTATCAAAAAAGGCAACACCAGAAATTATATCGGTTTTAAATAAATATTTAGAAGGCTCTACCAAAAGGGTAAGAGTAAATTTTGAGAATATAAAAAGCTTAGGTGAGACATTAGGTATAAAAGAAAACTTACAGAACTTGGCATGGGTTAAATCAGTTCAAGAAATCAAGATGGGAGAGTATATAGTTGAGTATCCTGAGAATACCCTATATCTTGCCAATAGTATTGCACAAAATCCTAATTATAAGATAAAGGATTTTTCAGAGTTTACAGTTGTTGTAAGAATTGCCCAATAAATTTTTTTGGTTCTGTTCCTTTTATAAGAAGGTTTGGGTTTAGTGGAGGTTGATAGCCCTTTCAGGTTAATCTAAACCTTCTACCTCTTTTATCAGAAATAACAAACACTGTTCAGAGGTTTAATTTTATGTTAAAATTCCTTATAATTGTTAGCACTGGAGGGGTTATATGCTTTTGAGAAAGGTAATTTTTCCTGCAGCAGGGCTTGGTACAAGGTTTCTTCCCGTTACAAAGTGTATTCCTAAAGAGATGTTACCTATTGTTGACAAACCTTTAATTCAATATGGCGTAGAAGAGGCTTTATCCGCTGGATTTAAGGATGTTATTATCATAACAGGAAGAGGTAAAAACGCAATTGAAGACTATTTTGATTATTCCTTTGAGCTTGAGCATACCCTTTCACAAAGGCATGACAATCATACATTAGAAGAGATTACTAAACTTCAAAAAGAAGCTGATGTTGCCTATATTAGACAGAAAAAACCATTGGGGTTGGGGCATGCTATCTCCTGTGCAGAACATCTTGTGGCATCTAATGAGTATTTTGGTGTTGTCCTTTCAGATGACATTATAGATGCAAAAGTACCTGTTCTAAAACAGATGGTAAAAATTGCCAAAAAATACAAGGCACCTGTAATAGCCCTTATGGAAGTTGACAAAACAATGGTAAGCAAGTATGGTATAATTAAAGGTAGAGAGATTGAAGAGCGGGTCTATGAGCTAAGCGATATGGTGGAAAAACCAAAAGAAGAAGATGCGCCATCAAACTTAGCAATAATTGGGAGATATATATTACCTGCAGAAATATTTTCTTATATTAAGAAGGTTAAACCAGGAAAGAACGGAGAGATACAGTTAACAGATGCTCTAAGAGATTATGCAAAAAAGAAAAAGATTTTAGGATATGTCTTTGAAGGTACGAGATACGATGCAGGAGATAAGTTTGGTTACTTACATGCCAATATTATGTTCGCTTTGAAAAGAAAAGATATTGGGGATAAAATTAAGAAATTTATAAAATGTTAATATGACAGATAAAATAAAAAAGAAAGTTAACCTTTATACAGATTTTATTATTGACGATGTATTCACAATTGATCCCACAGAGATTGAAGTTGGTTGTTCTTTCCTTCCAAAAACGGATATAGTAGAAATGGATGATGCCTTTGTAATCTATATAGATTTGCCAGGTCTTTCAAAGGACGATATAGAAGTAGAAGTAATTGAGAGTACTATATCGGTTTGTGGGATAAAGAAGAGGGAACAGGAAGGCAAAGGCTCCTTAATTAAATATTACTGTATGGGTAGATCTTATGGAAGATTTAAAAGGCGTTATCATATACCAAAGCCCTTTAATACAAAGGAGATCAAAGCAAAACTTGACAATGGCTTATTAGTGATTATATTACCTAAGCTAATAGAAAAAAGACAGAAGAAGCTTAAAATTCCTATTGAATAGGAGGAACAGTGGAAGAGACAATGGATGAAAAAAATTTAGATAAAGGCCAAACAATACCAGAGGAGTTACCACTATTACCGGTAAGAGATATAGTGATATTTCCCTATATGATAATACCTCTTTTTGTTGGAAGGGAAATATCCATTAAGGCTGTAGAAGAGGCTTTGAGTAAGGACAGAATTATAATGCTTTCAGCCCAAAAAGATGCCTCAGAGGAGGATCCAGATCCAGATAGGATAAATAGTATCGGTACAGCCTCTTTAATAATGAGAATGCTTAAACTTCCAGATGGAAGAATAAAGATACTTGTACAGGGGCTTTCGCGTGCCCAGATAGTTGAGTATTTAGAAAGAAAACCATGCTATAGAGTTAAAATCAAAAAGATTGAAGAGACCCAAATATCATCAAGTTTAGAGACAGAAGCCCTTATTAGAACTGTAAAAGAACAGGTTGAGAAGATAATATCCTTAGGAAAACCCATATCGCCAGATGTAATGGTGATAATAGAAAATGTAGATGATATAGGTAAATTGTCGGATTTAATTGCCTCTAATGTAGGTTTTAAGTTAGAGGATAATCAAAAAATATTAGAATTGTATGATCCCATAGCCCGTATAAAAAAGGTAAATGAGCTCTTAACAAGAGAGATACAGCTTCTTGAGGTACAGGCAAAGATACAGAATCAGGCTAAAGAAGAGATATCGAAAAGTCAGAAAGAGTATTTTTTGAGAGAGCAGTTAAGGGCAATACAGCAAGAGTTAGGCGAGACAGATGATAGGCTTCAAGAGATAGAAGAGTACAGAACAAAGATTATGAAAGCTAAAATGCCCAAGGAAGTGGAAAAAGAGGCCATAAAAAATTTAAAGAGGCTTGAGATGATGCATCCTGACTCTGCGGAGGCAGGTGTTATAAGAACTTATCTTGATTGGATGGTAGAGCTTCCCTGGGCTAAGGCAACAAAAGATAGTATTGATATAAAAAAATCAGCTAAGATCCTTGATGAAGACCATTATGACCTTGAGAGGATAAAGGAAAGGATACTTGAGTTTCTTGCCGTTAGGAAGCTTAATGAAAAGCTTAAAGGCCCTATTCTATGTTTTGTTGGACCACCAGGAGTAGGAAAAACATCCCTTGGCAAGTCAATCGCCCGTGCTTTAAATAGGAAGTTTATAAGAATGTCTTTGGGAGGTTTAAGAGACGAAGCTGAGATTAGAGGGCATAGAAGGACCTACATAGGAGCTTTGCCTGGAAAAATTATTCAGGGTTTGAGGCAGTCTGGCACGAAAAACCCTGTTTTTATGTTAGACGAGATAGATAAGGTTGGCACTGATTTTAGGGGCGATCCTTCATCTGCTCTACTTGAGGTATTAGATCCAGAACAGAACAATAGCTTTCAGGACCACTACTTAAATGTGCCCTTTGACCTTTCTAATGTAATGTTTATTACAACAGCCAACCAGCTCGATACAATTCCACCTGCCTTGAGGGATAGGATGGAGGTGATATCTCTTTCTGGTTATACAGAGGAGGAAAAGATTGCCATAGCAAAAAAATATTTAATTCCAAGACAGATAAAAGAAAATGGTCTGAAAGAGAGAGATATAAGTTTTACCGATGAGGCTATTCGGGTGATTATTAGTCAATACACTAAAGAGTCTGGACTAAGAAACTTAGAAAGACAGATCGCCAATATTTGCAGAAAGGTAGCGAGAAAAAAGGCTGAAGGCGATAAGAAAAAGGTTGTTGTGGATGCTAATGATATTAGTAAGTATCTTAGAGCACCAATATTTTTACCTGAGGTTGGCAGAGAAAAAGGGCAGGTAGGTATAGCTACAGGTCTTGCCTGGACACCGTATGGCGGAGATATATTATATGTTGAGGTTTCCGCAGTAAAGGGTAAGGGAAGTTTAATTATCACAGGTCAGTTGGGTGAAGTAATGAAGGAGTCAGCTCAGGCGGCCTTTACCTATACGAGACTTAAGGCGTCAGAGTTTAATATTGATGAAGATTTTTACTCAAAAAACGATATACATATACATATACCAGAGGGTGCTATTCCTAAAGATGGCCCTTCTGCAGGTGTTACAATGCTAACAGCGATGATTTCTGCCCTTGCCAAGATACCAGTAAGAACAGATATTGCTATGACAGGAGAGATAACCTTAAGAGGTAGAGTCTTACCAGTTGGTGGAATAAGAGAGAAGACCCTTGCAGCTTTGGCAAATAATATAAAAACAGTTATTCTGCCCTATGAAAATAACAAAGATATTGAAGATCTGCCAGAATATGTGAAAAAGCAGATGAATTTTATATTAGTTAAAAATGCCGACGAGATCTTAAAAATTGCCCTTGAGAAAGAAGAGGAGAAAAAGAAAAAACCTACAAGACGGCTTAATGCAGAAAGATCTGCCCAAAAGATGTAGAAATATCAGCCCCTTTTTAGCAATGGAAGTGCTTGAGAAGGCTCAGGCGCTTCAGAGAGAGGGAAGAAATATCCTTTATATGTGTGTGGGGGAACCAGATATCCCCCCTCATCCTGCCATTGAAGAGTCATTAGTAAAAGCGATTAAGGAGGGTAAATCAAGTTATACTCATAGTTTGGGTATTCTTGAGCTGAGAGAAGCTATTTCTCAGTTTTATTATGATAAATACGGTGTATCCATCTCGCCAGAGCAGATTGTTGTATCAAGCGGCACATCTCCATTAATGCTACTACTATTTAGTTTGATACTTGAGAGGGGTAAAAAGTTTATACTCCCTAACCCTTCTTATGCCTGTTATCCCAATTACATAAAGTTTTTAGAAGGAAAAATATCAGACTTTAATCTAAAAAGTGACAAAACTGAGTATAGAGAGATTAAAAACTTGATTGATAAAGATGTCATAGGTTTGATAATAAACTCGCCATCCAATCCTACAGGAGAAGTTTTGACAAGTAAGGATCTACGTTATTTAGCTAACCTACCTTTAAAAATAATTTCCGATGAGATCTATCATGGACTGACGTATGAAGGAGAGGAAGAGACAATATTATCATATAGAGATGATGTATTTGTAATAAATGGTTTCTCTAAAGCCTTCTCAATGACAGGCTTTCGGCTTGGCTATGCCATTGTTCCTAAAAATTTAATTAGAACAGTAAGAAGTTTACATCAAAATTTTATAATATGTGCCCCTTCCTTTGTCCAATGGGCAGGCATTAGTGCCTTGAAACATCATAAAGAGATTATAGGTAAGGCAAAGGGAATATTTGATGACCGCAGAAAATTTTTATTAGAGGGGCTCAGCAATCTTGGATATGAGTATTGGGGTAATCCAAGAGGTGCCTTTTATGTGCTGGTGGATATGAGATTTTTAAAGATGAAGTCTTTAGATATCTCTTTTATGTTGTTAAATAATTATGGCTTAGCTGTTACCCCAGGAATTGATTTTGGGAAAAATGCTGAGGGATATGTAAGACTATCCTATGCCACTTCGAAAGATAACATCTCAAAGGCCTTAGAAGTACTCAAAACGATAAAAGAGAATCATCAATGAAAAAGGAAAATTTTTTTCAAGATATTAAAAAAATAGCCCTTGAGAAGGAAAAAAAACAGTTAGGTGTTTATGCTGTTTTATCAGAGAGTGCCTTTAGATTAAGAGAAGATGCAACAGAAAAGACAGACCACCGTCTACCATTTGCTATAGATGCTGATAGAATTCTGTATTCAAAAGCCTATGCAAGGTACATAGATAAAACACAGGTCTTTTCTCTGGTGCCAAACGACCATATAACCCATAGGGCACTTCATGTACAGTTTTTATCAAAGATCTCAAGGACTATAGGTACAATTTTAGGATTAAATGTGGATTTAATAGAAGCCATATCATTAGGCCACGATATAGGCCATCCCCCTTTTGGACATGATGGTGAGGAGATGCTGTCTCATCTATCGGAAAAATATTTAGGCAAGAAGTTTTACCACAATGTCCATAGTTTGAGGGTCCTTGAGTATTTAGAGAAGGGGGGCAAGGGGTTAAACCTTACCTTTTATTCACTTGATGGAATCTTGTGTCATAACGGCGAGGAAGATTATATAAAAACAGAGCCTGATAAAGAAATTGGTGTAAAAAAATTAGAAGAGACAACTTTAAAAATTGAAAAAGGTATTTCAAATTACTCACCTTCAAGCCTTGAGGGATGTCTTGTTAAGATTTGTGATACCATAAGTTATGTTGGCAGAGATCTTGAAGATGCCATTACCTTAAAGCTTATAGACAGGAAGGATATACCTGATAGGGTGACAAAGTCCCTTGGAGATACGGCTGGGAAAATTGTCTTTAATTTAGTAATAGATGTAATAGAAAATAGCCTAAACAAACCTTATATAACTATGTCCAAAGAAGTGGCAAAGGGCCTTTTGGAGCTAAAAAACTTTAATAGAGAGAAGGTTTATAAAAATAGTAAGATTAAGATTGAGCATGATAAGATAAGGAAGATGATGGAGTTTTTCTTTTATGAGACTGTTAAGGATATAGAAAGAAAAAATAAAGATGCCCCTGTATTTAGAGATTTTATAGCGGAGATGAAGGCCGAATATTTAGAAGAAAATAGCCCCTATCAGGTTGCAGTCGATTATATCGCCTCTATGACTGATAGATATTTTATTGATGTTTTTAAAGAGAAATTTGTTGCCCAGCCTCTTCCAAGATATTTTAGTTAGTTTCTTTTGTTTGGATAAACCCTTGAAGGTACTCCTAATTCAACCACCTATCAGTGATTTTTATGACACAAAGATAAGAACATACCCTTTAGGACTTTTATATTTAGGTGCCAAGATAAAAGATATTGTAGATGTAACTTTGCTTGATTTAAGGACAGGTTTTAAGCCTAAGATAATAAGGGAGCCATTCTTTGAAGATTTAAATGAATTTTATAAAGACAATAAAATTTCGCCATTCTCCTTTTTTAAGAGCTTCTATTATTTCGGCATAGACAAGACAAAAATTAAGCAAAAGATTAAAGAAATAAAACCTGATATAATTTGTATATCTTCACTTTTTTCGACCTATTTCTACGACCTATTAGATGCAGTTAGGGAGATAAAAAAAGCTAACAAAGATATCCTAATAGTAGTTGGTGGCAATCATCCAACAATATATACCCATGATACACTAAGTTACAAAGAGATTGATTTTGTGATAAGAGGAGAGGGAGAGACTCCCTTATATAATTTAGTCAAGTCCATTAAAGAGGGAAGTAGCATAAAAGGTATTAGAGGTTTGTCCTATAGGGAGGGAGATAATGTGGTGATTTCTTCTGTTAATGTTGAAGAGACAATCGATTTAGTACCTTATAGAGACTTGCTTGATAGCAAAAGGTATAAAATTGGCAAAAAAAATTATGCTTTTATGATTACAACAAGGGGATGTCCCAAAAGATGTAGTTTTTGTGGTAAGCCAGAGGCCCCTTTTAGAAAGATTAATATTGAGACTATAAAGTCGGATTTAGAAAATTGCTTAAGCTTGGGTGTAGAAATTATAGATTTTGAAGATGATATGTTAACCTTAGATAGAGATCATTTTGAGGACGTTTTGAATATTTTTTATAGAAAGAACTTACTACTTACGGCTATGAACGGTATTTATGCAGAAAATCTTGATGAGGAGCTCTTAAAGAAGATGTATTTAGCAGGTTTTAGAAGACTTAATATCTCTCTTGTTGATATATCTAAAGAAATCTTAAGCAGTCATAACAGATTTAAAGCCAACTTTACAAAATTATTGGCCTTTTTAGAAAACTCTGACTTTAACACAGAGATACACTTTATAATTGGTCTACCAAAACAAAGAGTAGAGGATGTAATAAATACTATGCTTTTTTTAATGGAGCATCGTTGTCTGCCAGCTCCAAGCATCTTTTATTTGGCTCCAGGCAGTAAGATCTTTAATGACTATAAAGAGATAGATAGGTTTGACATTAGAGCTTTTAGATCGAGCTATATGATTGAGATTGATGAAAATTTTAATAGAAGGAATATATATACACTCCTGCTATTAGTAAGGTTTATAAACCTTGTAAAAGCTTATATTGACAAGAATCCATACATTAAGAAACTTTCTGACGTCTTAGATCTTTTAGATGGAATGGAAAGACAGATTTTCAAACATTTTTTAGAAGAAAAGTTCTTTTATTACTTTGATAGAGACAGTGGTTTTCTAACAAAAGAGCCGGTGGAAAAAGATTTGATTGAATTATTTTTTAAAAAGGCTAAAAATAGATTTATCAAAGGCTTTAAAAGCCTAAACAAGATAGTCTTTGATATATGAAAAGCGCAATATTTATAAATGTGAAAGAAAAAGACAAAAAAAAGCTACTCTTTGAGCTTGTAGAAAGATTTTATCATGAAGGAGAAAGGGTAGTTATATACTGCTCAACTGAAGATATAGCAAATGATATAGATAGATTTCTCTGGGTTTTTAAACAAGAGTCTTTTATCCCTCACAAGATTTTCAAATATATAGAAGAAGATGCTTTAGAAAAGATAGCAATAGTATATACTGAGCAAAATCCCATCTTAACAAAGATATTAATCTCCTATGATAAATGTGATCTGAATTTTGCAAGCACCTTTGAGAAAGTCTATGAGTTTGTAGAACCTTCTAAAGAAGCGATAATCGAAAGCAGAAAAAGGTATAAATTTCTAAAAGAAAATGGTTATTTAATGCAGTATCATGAATAGTATCTATTCATAAAAGGTATAGGGCAAAAGGAGAAAAATATGGATACCCTTAGAGTAGGTGTTTGTCAGATTAACTCCATCGTAGGAGATATTAAGGGGAATTTTGAAAAGATAATTAAATATATGAATAGAGCTAAAGAAAAGAGCTGTCACATTGCCATATTCCCTGAATTAGCGCTTTCTGGTTATCCTCCTGAGGACCTTGTCTTTAAAAAATCTTTTCTAAACCAGAACGAGGAGTACATAATAAAGATTGCCCAAGAGACAAAAGATATAATTGCAATTGTTGGTTTTGTTCACTACGAAAGAGACATATTTAACTCAGCAGCCATAATTTATAACGGCAAGATAGAAGGCATATACAACAAGATTTTTCTACCAAACTATGGTGTTTTTGATGAAGAAAGACATTTTACAAAAGGTAAGAACCCTATAATTTTCAAGACCAATGAGTTCTCCTTTGGTGTTACTATATGTGAGGACATTTGGTATCCGGAGGGTCCATCCTTTACATTAGCATTGGCTGGTGCAGAACTGATAATTAACATAAATGCCTCACCTTATCATATAAGAAAATGGGTAGAGAGAGAAAAAATGTTAGCTATAAGAGCGAAAGATTATATCTCTTCTATTGTCTACTGCAACTTAGTTGGCGGACAAGATGAAGTGGTTTTTGATGGCTTTAGCTTTGTAATAGATGTGGAGGGTAATACGATAGGAAGGGCAAATCTTTTTGATGAAGATTTATTAGTAAGTGACATAGATATATTAGCCATAAAAGAAAAAAGGTTAAGAGAGCCACGTTGGAAAAAAAGAGAGCTAATGGAGACACCTTTTAAGCCCATCATTAGTGAGTTAAAAGTAGATTTTCACAGTAATTTAGAAAAAACTATGGTCACTATTAGTTCTGTTCATACTGTTGAAGAAGAGGTCTTTTTGGCATTAAAAACAGCTCTTAAAGATTATTTTTACAAGAATAATTTTTCTAAAGGAGTTGTTGGTTTAAGTGGTGGCATTGACTCTTCACTTGTTGCCTCTATCGCAGTCTCTGCCTTAGGAAAAGATAATGTGATTGGTGTATTTATGCCTTCCATGTTTACATCAAAAGAAAGTTATGAGGATGCGAAAGAATTAGCAGAAAATTTGGGTATCAAGATGTTTGAGATACCTATTACAGATATCTATAATGTTTATTTAAAAGAGTTAAAACCCTTCTTTGATGGATTACCCTTTAATTCCGCAGAAGAAAACATTCAGGCTCGGATAAGAGGTAACATACTCATGGCTCTGTCTAACAAATTTGGCTGGCTTGTAATAACAACAGGAAACAAGAGTGAGATGAGTTGTGGTTATGCAACCCTTTATGGTGATATGGCAGGTGGTTTTGCCTTACTAAAAGATGTGCCTAAAACTTTAGTATATAAATTGGCAAGGTACTACAACGAGTCAAACAAAAAAGAGATAATCCCAGAAAGGGTATTTATTAAAGCTCCAACTGCCGAGCTAAGAGAAAACCAAAAAGATCAAGATTCACTACCACCCTATGAAATATTAGACACAATCATTACTGCATACGTTGAAGAAGATAAGAGTAAAGAAGAGATAATAAAGATGGGTATTAGCAAGGAGATAGCTGAAAAAACTATAAGAATGATAGACCTTAGCGAGTACAAGAGAAGACAATCTCCACCTGGAGTTAAGATAACCGAGAGGGCCTTTGGAAAAGATAGGAGAATGCCAATAACAAACAAATTTAGGGAGTGAAAATGGTGATCCTAGGGGGACTCGAACCCCCGTTTCTGCCGTGAGAGGGCAGCGTCCTGGGCCGCTAGACGATAGGACCTTGAAACTGGGAGACTAGGATTCGAACCTAGATTCGCGGAGTCAGAGTCCGCTGTCCTGCCGTTAGACGATCTCCCACCTAAGTCTTATTATTTTAGATAGAGATTCAGTTTTTTTCAAGATAATTTTGCTAAAGGTAAGCCTCTTTTTTCCCGTGATGGAAATCATACTGTAAACTGGATAAGCTCTTTTCTACTTTCCTAAAGTAGGCATCCCATTCGTTATTGATTTTAAAAAGTCTGAGTCTTAATATGGGGTTTGCTTCTTTATTGTATCAGCTAATCTCTCAGTACTCAAAAATTTTAGCTATTTATATCAACTGTCTTCTCTATATAACCACTATCATGTTATAGACAAGAGGTTTGTTATGTATCAAATCATAATTGTTTCTTACACAATTAATATTATAAGTCTTATTAACATAAAACTTTGACTTTTCTATTGTTTTCTTTGCATAGAAGAGATTTTATTTGATAATTTTGTTATATTTTTCAATGCAATTTATAGTTTTTGTCTATTAAAATATTAGATTTCTATCTATAAAAACTATTGGAGTTTCATTTATTAAAATAATTAAAATATGAACAATAAAATAAGGGGGCTTGTATGAACTTATCTAAAGTCTTATTTCTATTGTTTACAGTTTTTTTGTCGATTTCTTTACCTAGTACATCTTTAGCTAAAGAAAGAAGGGCTATTGTTACTACTAAGTTTTATCTGAATGCACCGACAGAAGCAAAAAATGTAAGATTGTGGATACCTTATCCAGTGTCTGATGAGTATCAGGATATTGAGGATATTAAAGTTGATGGCAACTTCTCAAGTAGTGGTGTTTATAGAGAGGCAAAAAATGGAAATGTAGCTCTTTACGCTGAATGGAAGGAACCAATGAAAGAACGTATACTTTCTTACTCTTTTAAGGTAAGGAGAAAAGAGGTTGTAAAAAGAAACTTTCCTAAGAAAGAGGTGTCTTTCTCTAAAGAGGAGTTTAAACAATTCTTAGATGACACAAGTTTAGGGCCTACAACTGGCAAGGTTAAGGAGCTTGCAGATAAGATTACTAAAGGCAAAAAAACAAATGTTTCAAAGGCAAGAGCTATCTATGAATGGATTGTTAATAATATGCATCGCGATATAAATATTAAAGGCTGCGGTATTGGGGATGTAGAAAGACTTCTTGTATCTATGGGCGGAAAATGCGCAGATATACATTCAGTTTTTGTAGCCTTAGCAAGGAGTGCAGGTGTGCCAGCTAGGGAAATTTTTGGTATTCGTATCCCCAATGGCAAAGAAGGTGATATGACAAAAGCACAGCACTGCTGGGCAGAGTTTTATGTGCCTGGTTACGGATGGGTACCAGTTGACCCTTCAGATGTAAGGAAAGCAATGCTTGAGAAAAAGATAAGTGATCCTAAAGAGGTTAAAGACCTTGTCGAATATTTTTTTGGAGCAGTTGAAGAAAACAGGATAGCCTATCAAACTGGCAGGGATATTATACTAAATCCTACACAAAGTGGTGATAAACTCAACTATTTTATGTATCCTTACGCAGAAGCTGATGGAAAGCCTCTGAATGAAGACCTCTTTGGCTTTAACATTGGTTATAAAATAAGTTTTAAGGAAATTTAGCTGGTTTTTATTGAGTTAAATCTGAAAATGTATAAAAGAAATAGGGGCATTAAAACTTTTTTGTCATACAGGTATATGTATTAGATACTTTGCTTACAACTAAGCTAGGAGGTAGTATGAAAAAAACTTTTATATTAGGAGCAAGCACAATTCCGGGTGAGTTCATAATAACAAAGCTTCTTTCAGATTTAATTAAAAGATTACCAGAAATAGAGATTAAGGTTGATATTTCAGACAGTTTGAAGGTATATGAAAAAATAAAAAATAAGGAAATTGAGTTAGGTATAATCGGAACAAAATTCAATGACGAAGAGATTCAATATATAACTTTAGTCAAAGATGATAAACTTGTTTTAATAGCACCGCCAGATCATCCACTAACAAAAAAAGATAATATATGTATTGTTGACATTAAAGGGCAGAATTTCATAAACAGGGAGTTTGGCTCAGGTACAAGGGCTGCCTATGAAAAAGCATTTAAGGATGCTGGACTGTCTCTTGATGATTTTAATATTGTGGCGGAAATCAGCGATACAGAAGGAGTAATTCAAGCTGTAGAAAACAGAGCTGGTATATCTGTAGTTTCAGAGCTTGCAGCTAAAGAAGCCATTATGTTGGGTAAAGTTGCTGTAATTGATATTCCTATTCTCAAAATGAAAAGGGATTTCTATGTTATCACTAAAAAGACAGAAGAACTATCAGATACTGCAAATACTGTTTTATCAATAATCACTGAACTTTTGAAATAAAGTTTAAGTGATGATAATTTTTAATGCATGAGTGATTAGTACTTTTTATGATATCCATCTCAATTTTGATAGAGTCATATGATTAAAAAAAAAAGACAAAGGGGGTTTTTATGAAAAGATTTCTATTAACTCTTGCAAGTGCGATGTTTTTTCTAATATATACTGAAAATAGCATTTATGCTATTGATATAGATGCATTTAAGGGAATGAAAGGTGTCGTACGAATTGCAGGTGGTACTGCACATATTCCTGTTTGGGAGGAGATTTCTAAACTTATTATGAAATCTCACCCAAATATACAAATAAGCATTGCTGGTGGTGGATCAGGTCTTGGAATAAAGCAGGTTGGAGAAAACTTAATAGATATTGGCAATTCAGGTCGTGCTCCTAGTGCTGAAGAGGTATCAAAATATGGGCTTAAGGTTTACAAATGGGCTATTGATGGGATTGGTATTATTGTAAATCCAAGTAATAAAGTTAATAATCTTACAAAATCTCAAGTTAAAGACATCTTCTCTGGAAAAATTACTAATTGGAAAGAGTTAGGTTGGATTGATAAGGGCATAAACATTTATTCAAGACATGAAGACAGCGGAACAAGAGAGGTATTCTGGGCTGAAGCACTTGATAAAGGAGAGATATCAACAAAAGCAAATATTGTAGCTTCAAATGGAGCAATGAAAACAGCAATCGCAAATGACCCATATGGGATTGGTTATATATCTGTTGGATATATTGATAATACAGTTAAAGCTGTAAATTTTGAAGGCGTCTACCCTGATATCTCAAATATCTTATCAGGAAAGTACAAAATTTTTCGAGGTCTCTATAGTGTGACAAAAGGAGAGGCCTCTCCTCTGGTCAACTCCTTGATAAATTTTTTATACTCCCCTGAGGCTAAAAAGATTATACAAAGCAAAGGATTTATACCAGTAGAGTGAGAAACATTCTTGAAAGTATAACAGAGAAGTTTTTTAAGTTATCTGCTTTATTAAGCATAGGTATTACACTTTTAATCTTTATTTTTATGTTGATTTTAAGCCTTCCACTTATAAAGGAAGGGATCTTAAGTTTTTTTATTATGGATTGGAATCCAGCTAAAGGCAACTATGGGATTGGTCCTATGATAGTGGGCTCATTAATAATTTCAACTTTGGCTATTTTTTTTGCTTTTCCTTTAAGCATTAGTTGTGCTGCTTTTATGACTATAATCAAATATACAAGAATTACAAATATTATTAAAAAGATTGTTCTTATATCTGTTGGTATTCCACCTGTTATATATGGATTTATTGCTATTTTTACTTTAGTACCTTTCATCAGAAATTTATTTAATAAGGGCTCTGGGATGAGCATTCTATCAACGTCTTTGGTTTTGGCTTTGCTTATTTCACCTACTATGATACTAATCTTTGTTGATACATTTAAATCGGTAAAAAAATCTTACATTCTTGCACTTGATTCATTGGGTTGTAGTCAAGTGCAAAAGCTTCTTTATATAGTAATACCATGCGCTAAAGATGGGATTATAGCGGGGTTGCTTTTAGGGATGGGGAGAGCAATAGGAGATACATTGATTGCACTAATGCTCTCAGGAAATGCCGCTCATGTACCTTCATCTTTATTAGACTCAGTAAGATCTCTTACTGCTCATATTGCCCTTGTAAAAAGTGCTGATGTTGATAGTCTTCAATTTAAATCGATATTTCTCTCTGGATTGGTATTGTACACCTTTGTTACACTAATTGTTTGTATTGTTAATATAAGATTGAGAAAATCTATAAGTGTAAATAACGTATATGAATAAGCTTGTGGAACAAACAATTTATTTTTTTATATGGTTATGGACTATCCTATATTTCATATTAATAAATATTATTATTGGCTATCTTACGATAAAAGGATCAGAACAACTTTCTTTAAACCTTATTTTTGGTGATGTTGGCGCATTTGATGCACTACTGATTAAGAAGCAAGTTTTAGATGGGCTTTTCCCTGCAATAGTCGGAACTACATTTCTTGTTTTATTAACTATTTGTTTTGCAATTCCTGTTGGCATAGGAGCAGGTATTTATCTTGCAGAATATGCAGATTACCATACTAAGCGAGTAGTAAATATTTTTTTAGATACTCTTTCTGCAATTCCTTCTATAGTTATTGGCCTATTCGGTATCTCGCTTATTATATTCATAAATAAATATCTTCACACTCGCATCTATACTGGGTTGATTATATCAAGTCTCTCTCTTGCAGTTCTTGTACTGCCTTATATAGTCCGTTCTACAGAGTTAGCATTAGAAGGGATCCCATTATCCACAAGGATTGCAGCTTTGTCTCTTGGAGCTACTAAAATACAAAATATCCTTTATGTTCTTCTTCCAAAATCACTTCCTGGCATATTAAGTGGAGTGCTTCTATCTGTAGGAAGATGTGCCTCCGATGTGGCAGTTATAATGTTAACTGGTGCCGTTGCAAATGCTGGCGTTCCCAGATCAATATTCGATAACTACGAGGCTTTACCATTTTTTATATTTTATATATCCTCTGAGTACAGAAATAATGCAGAGCTTATGAATGGATATAGTGCTTCACTCATATTGTTAATTATTTGTATATTTTTATTCATAATTTCTACTATTATGGGTAAATCAATTAGCAAGCTTTCTTTAATAAGGTAAATATGGTACAAAAAGAAAAAATAATTTTAGAAAAGCTGAAATTTAAGTACAAAGACCAGGTAGTATTTGAATCTGTCTCAACATCTTTCTTGGAAAATAAAGTCACTGCCATTGTTGGTCCTTCAGGTGCAGGCAAATCAACCTTTCTTATGACCTTAAACCGTATGTGGGAGAATATACCTTACGCCCAGTGTGAAGGTTCAATAAAGGTTAAGCTAAATGGTAAGGTTGTTGATGTTAATCATAAGGATACACCTGTGACAGAGGTTAGAAAGAAAATAGCTATGGTTTTTCAAGTACCGAATCCTCTCCCTATGAGTATTTCAAACAATGTTGCTTTTCCCCTTAAAATTACTGGGATAAAAAACAAAGATACGATTTCTCAAACAGTTGAGAATGCACTGAGAGTAGTCAAACTTTGGGATGAGGTTAAGGATCGCCTCCATGATAGTGCGCTCAAACTTTCAATAGGCCAACAACAAAGGCTATGTATTGCTAGGGCTCTTGTAATAAATCCTGAGGTAATTCTTCTTGATGAGCCAACTTCTTCTCTTGACGAAAAAAATGCCTCTGTGATTGAGGAACTTTTAATTTCCTTGAAAGTAAAGCAAACCATTATTATCGTCTCACATTATATGTCTCAAGTAAAAAGGATCGCCGACAAAATTTATAAACTCCAAAACGGTACTCTAAATCCTATGTTATAAGATATATTGACAAATTTAAAAATGAATTAGTTTTTACTAATAAGTTAAATAATATTGTTGTTCATTAATTGCTCTTTAAATATAAACTATTTAGATTTTTCTCTCTTTCACTCTTGCTTCTTTTCTTTTTTTTGCCTCTTCAAATCTTCTTATTTCGTCAGGACTCTCAAGTATAAGCTCAGGAACCTCTTTGGGCTTACCATTATCATCTAAGGCAACAAAGGTTAAATAGGCTGAAGCAGTATGTCTTATCTCACCCGTTTTTGAGTTTTCAGCCTCAACACGGACCCCTATCTCCATTGATGTTCTACCAACATAATTTATACAAGCCTTAAAGAAGACAAGGTCTCCCACATAAACTGGATGGTGGAAGTCAATCCTGTCTATAGAGGCAGTAACAACATTGCAGCGAGAGTGTCTTGTAGCGACAACTCCAGCAGCAGTATCTATAAGCTTCATTATTACTCCTCCGTGTACATTGCCAGCTGGGTTGGCATCCTGTGGGTTCATAACCTGTGCAATTGTTACTGCACTATTGGAAGGTCTAAGTTTTTTCATAAAAACTCCTTTTCTTACATTTTTTAATCCTATTTTAAATCTCTGTGCTATAATTTTAATATCAAATAAAAGGAGGGGCTATGAGAAAGATTATATCACTTTTTTTGGTAATCTGTCTTTTTAGTGTTTATGGCTGTTTTGGTAAATTTAATCTTACAAGGAAGGTTTATGATATTAATGCAAAGGTTGGAGACAAGTTTTTAAGAAGTGCTGTGACTTGGGCATTTATAATTATTCCTGTCTATGGTATTGCTGCGTTTTTAGATTTTGTACTTTTTAATACTATCGAGTTTTGGACAGGAAGCAATCCTGTGGCAGAAAAGGAAAAAGAGTTTTTCTATGCCTACAAAGATGATATGTTCTATGTAAAGGCTAAAAAGGTTAATAGTGATGAGATAGTCTATAAAATAAGACATTATAGGGGCGATAGGCTTATGGATACTTTAGAAATAAGCTGGAACTTAACAACTAATGTATCAACTGGTATTTACAAAAATAATAACGAAACTGTTCATTACTTAGCAGATCAGGAAGGCTTGAAAACTAAGGAAGTTATTGTAAATTAAAGTATTTATTTATAGTAAATGGATATTCGGGCAGAAAAAAAAGAGATTAGAAAAAAAATACTTTCTCTTAGAGATAAGTTAACTGAGGAAGAAATAGAAAGTAACAGCAAATTAATTATGAAAGAGTTTTTCTCCCTTCCAGAGGTTAGGGAAGGAAGAACTTTTTTTATCTTTGTAAGTTTTAGGTCAGAAGTAAGAACTATTCCCATAATTAATAGACTTATTGAGGAAGGTAAAAAGATAGTTGTGCCTTATACAGATTTAGAGAAAAAAAGGCTTATCCTTTGTTATATAAATAAAACATTGGAGCTAAAAAGTGGCACCTATGGTATATTAGAGCCTGACATTAATAAAGCAATAAGGGCTAATGTAAAGGATATAGATGTTGCTGTTATACCAGGTAGTACCTTTGATATAAAAGGTGGAAGAGTGGGCTATGGTGGAGGTTTTTACGATAGGATAATACCAGAATTAAGGGAAAATGTGCCTAAAATTGCCTTAGCCTTTGACCTTCAGGTTTTAGAAAAAGTACCAATGGGGTATTACGACAAAAGGATGGATATTATAGTAACAGAAAAAAGGATAATTAGGATTAGCAAGTGAAATCTCTTAAAGATTTTTTATTAGACCCTAATAACTATCCAGAAAAGCCGAGAGAAATTAAGTACTTTGAGACCCATATATCTCAGGTTTTTGTGGGAGATAGGTATGTTTATAAAATAAAAAAACCTGTAGATTTTGGTTTTCTAAATTTTACAACTCTAAAAAGAAGGCACTACTACTGCAATAGAGAGGTAGAACTAAACAAGAGATTAGCAAAAAGTATTTATTTGGGTGTAAAAAAGATCTATTTCGACGGGAAAGACTTCTATTTTTATAAGAAGAAAGGTTCTAAGGTATATGAATATGCCGTTTATATGAGAAGAATTGATGAAGATAATATCCTTTATAATCTGATACAAAGAGGTATCTTGATTAATCAGATAGAAAGGTTAGCAAAAAAAATTTATAACTTTCATAAAACTGTTCCAGTTTACAAGGGGAAGTATTTTGGCGGACTAAAGGCGGTAACTTTTAATACTCAGGAGAATTTTAATCAGACAACGCGGTATATTGGGAAAACCATAGATGAAGAAACTTTTCAAATTATAAAAGAATACACTGAGACTTTCCTTAAGGAGAACAAGGAACTATTCAAAGAGAGGAAAGATAAGGGCTTTGTAAGAGAGGTACATGGTGACTTGCACTCTCAACATATCTGTTTTGATAATGATATTGTTATCTTTGATTGTATAGAGTTTAATAATAGATTTAGGATATCTGATATTATCGAAGATTTGGCCTTTCTCCTAATGGATCTAGAGTATAAGGGTAGGTATGACCTCTCAAGGGAGCTTAATAAGCTCTATTTTTATTACTACCACTCTTCCTATGATGAAAAGCTCCTAAATTTTTATAAAGTCTATCGTGCCTACGTTAGGGGAAAGATTGAAGGGTTTATCTCTGATACTATAAATGATATTGAAGTTAAAGAGAAAGTAATAAAAAAAGCTAAGGATTATTTCGCCTTAGCTCGTTTCTATATTGAAAATAAATCACATGATTTTAACCCCCTTATCTTTATGGGAGTTTCAGGTTCTGGTAAAAGCACAGTGGCAAGTAATCTCAAAGACGAGTTTATAATTTTTAGATCCGATGAGATAAGAAAGGAGATTGCAGGCCTTAAAGAAGGTGAACATTATTATACCTCTTATGGAAGTGGTATTTATTCAAAAGAGCTTACTATTAAAACTTATAGTGAGCTCATAAACAGGGCCTTAAAAAAGGCAAATGAAGGCAAGAAGGTTATTCTTGATGCCACTTTTAACAACTCTGAGGAGAGGTTAAAAACATTGAAGTTACTCCTAAAAGAGGGATTAAATCCGCTCTTTGTTAATTTTTTCGCCAGTGAAGAGATTCTCAAGGAAAGGATTGTAAAAAGAATGGAAGAGAATAAGGATGTATCTGACGCCCATTTAGGGATATTAGAGATGCAGCTTAAGCACTATAGAATGCCAGAGGAGTTACCCTCCTTTAGATTATTAAATATAAATGCTGAACAAGATCTTTCTCATATTGTTGCGGGAATCAAAAAGATTCTATGATATATAAAAATGGTGAACTACCTATCTATCTCTTCTCTACATCGCCTCGTAGGCAACAACTTTTAACAAGCATAGGTGTTGACTTTAAGGTGGTCCCTCCTGTGGGAGAAGA
Organism: uncultured Pseudomonadota bacterium; assembly: GCA_964540515.1. GTDB lineage: Bacteria > CALINM01 > CALINM01 > CALINM01 > CALINM01 > JAOAGA01. The sequence goes on from CAZIMS010000002.1 coordinate 111,663, forward strand.
GGATAATTTTGAATTCAGATCACCAAGATATTACTCCCAAAGGCTTGCAGAAAAAAAGCTTTTTGAGACCTTAAAAATTTATCCTATAGAAGAAGGAGTAGTAATATCAGCCGATACAATCGTTGCCTTAAAAAAAAAGGTTATCGGAAAGCCCAATTCTATAGATGATGCGATTAAAATTCTAAGTTTATTGGAAGGGAAATGGCACTCTGTCTTTACCTCCTATTGTATTTATATGCCCCATAGAGATAAAAAGATATTAAGGACAGTAAGAACTTACGTTAAGTTTAAACCATTAAAACAAAAGGAGATAAAAAACTATATTAATGCTGAGAATGTATTAGATAAAGCAGGTGCCTATGCCTTTCAAGGGTTAGGTAGTTTCTTTATAGAAAAGATAGAGGGCTCCCCTACAAATGTAATTGGTTTGCCCTTAGTCGAGGTTGTTACAGATCTGTTAAAACTAAAGGTTATATATTATAAATAAATATATTACATAGGCATATTAGATGGAGCTACAGGAGAGATTAAAGATTATAAAAGAAAAAATTGATAGAGCAATGAAGAATGCAAAAAGGGAGGATAATGTTACCCTAATTGCCGTAACAAAAACCCATCCCCCAAGTATCATCAAGGATTTGTTTGAGATTAATATTAGAGATGTGGGAGAAAACTATGTCCAAGAGATGCTTAAAAAAATGGATTTACAGTTACCAATGAGGTGGCATTTTATAGGCGGGCTACAAAGAAACAAGGTTAAATATTTAGTTGGAAAAGTTTTTCTTATTCATTCCATAGACAACCTACCTCTTGCTGAAGAGATAGATAAGCGGGCAGCAAATTTAGGAATTATTCAAAAGGTGCTTGTTCAGGTTAATCAAGGTGAAGAAACAAAAGGTGGGGTGCCAGTTAGTAAGGTAGAAGATTTTATAAAAGCCTTAAATAAATATGAAAATATTAACTTAGAGGGGTTAATGGCTATGCCACCCTATCTTGAAGATTTAGATAGTCTTAGAGGCTATTTTAAAGAGATTAGGGAGTTAAGAGATTATATTAATCTTAGGAGCTGCTATAAAAAACCTTTATCGGTACTATCAATGGGGATGTCCCATGATTTTGAGATAGCCATAGAGGAAGGGGCTACGATGATAAGGGTTGGCACAGCCTTGCTGGGAGAAAGAGCAAAGCTAAATTAAGGAGGATGAGTATGTTAAAGGAAGGAGATTTAGCACCAGATTTTAAACTTGAAGGAGTCACACCTGAAAACATTGTGTCCGAATATACCCTTGATGATTTATTGAAAGATGGAAAACATCTAATTCTTTACTTCTATCCCAAAGACAATACTCCAGGTTGTACTAAAGAGGCCTGCGACTTTAGAGATAATATGAACAGGCTTACTGGTAGGGTAAAAATAGTAGGTGTCTCTTCCGATAGTATCAAATCTCATGTTTCTTTCAAAGATAAGTATGGCCTAAATTTTTTGTTATTATCTGATCCTAAGAAAAATGTAATAAGGCTTTATAAAGCTCTTGGCAAAAAAAATTTATACGGTAAGTTAGTGGAAGGTATTATCCGTTCTACCTTCATCATATCTCCTGATAAAAAGATATTAAAAATTTGGCATAAGGTTAAAGCAGCAGGACATGTGGATGAGATTATAGAAGAGTTAGATAGACTAAAAATTTAGTGTTTATTAGGGATTTTGATGCAGGAAAGATTTATAATAGTTAAAGGCGCGAGACAACATAATCTGAAAAATATAGATCTAAAAATTCCGAGAGATAAACTAATAGTTATTACAGGTGTTTCTGGCTCGGGGAAATCCTCTCTTGCCTTTGATACAATTTATGCAGAAGGACAGAGAAGATATGTAGAGTCTCTTTCTCCCTATGCAAGACAGTTTTTGGAGTTAATGGAGAAGCCTGATGTTGATTTTATTGAAGGGTTATCCCCTGCAATAGCTATAGAACAAAAAGCCATAAGTAAAAATCCAAGGTCTACTGTAGGTACCGTTACTGAGATTTATGATTATTTAAGAGTGCTATTTGCTAGAGTTGGCAAGCCCATTTGTCCAACCTGCAACATTCCTATCTCTGCTATGACAATAACAGATATGGTTGATGAGATCCTTTCATTCCCAAAAGGCACAAAGGTGATTATAGAGTCTCCTATTGTGAGAGGTAGGAAAGGTGAGTATAAAAAGGAGTTAGAACTTTACAAAAAAAAGGGTTTTAGTAGGGCAAGAATTGATGGCGAGATTATTGATTTAAACTCAGACTTTGAGCTTAATAAAAATGTAAAACATAATATTAACTTAATAATTGACAGAGTTGTGATTAAGGACGATATTCGTTCAAGATTAGCTGATTCAGTAGAGATGGCAACAAAAATATCAGGAGGGCTTCTCGAGATACAGATAGTTGATGGAGAAAGATTTAGCTTTAATCAAAACTTTGCCTGTAATGAATGTGGCTTTACCTTTTCAGAAATTACTCCAAGGATGTTTTCTTTCAATAACCCCTATGGTGCTTGTCATAACTGTGATGGTTTGGGTATAAAGAAGTTTTTTGACCCAAAGCTTATAGTAAACGAAGAACGTTCTTTTAGAGAGGGTGCAATAATCCCTTGGACAAGCTCCAATGGCAATGTACTATTTCTTTCTAATTTGTTGATAATTTGTGATTTTTTTAATTGTAATGGCAATAGCCCTTTTAAAACTTTTTCAAAGGAGATGAAAGATTTTATTTTGTATGGTAAGGCTGGCTTTTCCAATTTTCAATTAGAGAAAAAGGTGCCCCACTTTACAGGTGTCATCCCTTGGTTAGAAGAAAAGTATGAGAAGACCTATTACAGTAGCGAGAAAGAACTTTACGAAAGGTACATCTCCTATGGCCAATGCCCAGTCTGTAATGGTAAAAGGCTTAAAAGAGAAAGCCTTTATATAAAAGTTGGCAACAAAAATATATCAGAAATTACTGAGATGAATATAGGTGAATGTTATAAATTCTTCACAGAGCTTAGATTTAAAGGGAAAGAAGAGGTAATATCGGCAAAGATATTGAAAGAAATTAGAGAGAGATTAAATTTTTTGATAGAAGTTGGGCTATCTTATCTTACTCTGGAAAGAAGCGCCCAAAGCCTCTCAGGAGGTGAGTCCCAAAGAATTAATCTTGCTACACAAATTGGCTCAAAGCTTATGGGAGTCCTTTACGTACTAGATGAACCAACTATAGGTCTACATCCGAGAGATAATATAAAGCTTATCAATACCTTAAAAAACTTGAGAGATGTAGGAAACACAGTAATTGTAGTTGAGCATGATAAGGAGATGATAGAGTCTGCGGATTGGATAATAGATCTGGGACCCTATGCTGGAGAAAAGGGAGGCAATGTTATATTTGAAGGAACGCCTGAACAAATATATGGCAGTGATGAGTCTTTGACTGGTAAGTATTTATCTGGTTTACTTACAATATCAGTGGAGAAAGAAAAAAAAGCTTTTAAAAAAAATAAGGTCATTAAAATATATGGCGCAAGAGAGAACAATCTAAAGAATATAGAAGTTGAGTTTCCCTTAGAATCTTTTGTGGCTGTTACAGGGGTTTCAGGTTCTGGAAAAAGTAGCCTTGTCATAGACACATTATATAAAGCTGTGGCAAGAAAACTTATGTCGGCAAGAGAAAGACCTGGTATTCATAATAGGATTACTGGCTTAGAGTACATAGATAAGGTAATAGATGTAGACCAATCACCAATAGGTAGGACACCAAGAAGCAATCCTGCCACTTATGTGGGAGTATATTCTTACATTAGAGAAGTTTTTGCTATGCTTCCACAGTCAAAGATGAGGGGTTATGGAGTAGGTAGATTTTCCTTTAACGTATCTGGTGGACGTTGCGAGGTTTGTAAGGGGGAGGGATATGTTAAGGTAGAGATGCATTTTATGCCAGATATATATGTTTTGTGTGATCACTGTAGCGGAATGAGGTTTAACAGGGAAACCCTTGAGATTAGATATAAAGATAAAAATATCTATGAAGTTCTTAACATGACAGTCTCTTCTGCTTTAAGGTTTTTTGAGAATCACCCTCAGATTGTTAAGATGCTTGATGTAATGGAAGAAGTAGGTTTAGGATATATAAGACTGGGGCAGCCTGCAACTACACTATCAGGAGGCGAAGCACAGCGAATTAAGCTTGCTAAAGAGTTAGTAAGAAAAAATACTGGTAAAACCCTCTACATATTTGATGAGCCAACAACAGGGCTTCATTTTGACGACGTTAAAAAATTACTTAATATACTTCATAGACTTGTTAGTTTAGGTAATACGGTAATTGTAATAGAACACAACTTAGATGTTATCAAATGTGCTGATTGGATTATAGATTTAGGTCCGGAAGGGGGCGATGGTGGTGGTTATATTATAGCAGAAGGTACTGTTGAGGATATTATGAAAAATGAAAAGTCACATACAGGACAATATTTAAAGAAGGAACTCTTAAAGATAATATGAAAAAGATATTTACCTTTATAGATAAAACGTTTAAGTCGGTAAAATTTTCTATCTTTCTAATGCTTCTTATCTCTATTGCTAGTATATACGGGACAATATTTCCAGCTAAAGGCCCCTTTGATTTTAATCTTTATAAAACTCCTTATTTTATAGCCCTGCTTTTTATTTTTGGAATAAATACGGCCTACTGCACCATTTTTAGAGTTTATAGACAGATAAAAGTTAAGTATAAAAAAGGAGTTCCGGGAAATAAAAAATTTTATATAAGAGGGAATATAGAGGACATAAAAAACACAATTCAAAGGAAGGGTTATAATATAGAAGAGATAGAAGAAGGATTTATTGCCAGAAAAGGAAGGTTGAGACAAATATCAATATTAACTATCCATATTTCGTTAATAATCATTTTATTATCAGGAGGTATGTCAAATCTTACATCTTTCTTAGGTACAGTTAATGTGCATGTAGGTAGTGAGGTAAATGTTGTTTTTGATTGGGACAAGAAAGATGATGTATTAGTTCCTTTTATTTTAAAACCAGAAAGTTTGTTTATAGATTACTACCCCATGGACATAAAAGTATTAGTTGAAAACATTAAAACTGGAGAGAGTAAGGAGTTTGTAACTAAAGAAAAGGAGATAATAAATTTCTCTGGTATGGCAATTAAGATAGATAAAGCAGACCCAACTATTCCTGAGGTGCTTTTTAGGGTGAATAATGGTCTTGATGTTTATAAAAATGAAAGTCCAATCCATGGTATAAAGGTTAAGCTAAGGGCCTATATGGATCCTGTAATTAAACAGTATTATTGTGATTTATCATTTAAGATTAATGATAAGGTTGTAAAAAAAAGGATCAGTATAAACGATCCACTTGTCTACGATAGTTATAGAGTTTATTTAATAGAAACAGGTAAGGATCAGTTTGGCTTTGACTATGTTGGTTTTCAAATATCAAGAGATATTTTTCAGCCTCTTTTGTGGTTGGGATCAATATTTTTATGCCTATCCCTTGTCTTTTACCCCTTCTTGAGAGAAGTAAATATTATGGTTACAAAAAGAGATAATCTTATTGAGATTAATTTATAGTTTCTATGATAAAAATTAAATCATCAGGTCTTTTAAAAAAACTCTTTATCTATCAGTTATTTTTATTCATAGTAATTACTTTTAGCCTTGTTCTTACCCTATCTTTTTTTGAAAAAAGATTTTGGAGAGACTATGTTTTGAAAGAATCGGCTAATAAACTAAAATTATTGAACCCCATCATATTTAGGGAACTATCAAGAGGCATTGGTAAGGGGACAATAGATGAGAGTGTTGCCCTAATTGAGGAGGTAATAAAAGATAAAGAAGAGATAAGAGGGGTTGCTATATTTGATGAAAAAGGGAGAGCTATTATAAAGTTAGGAATGATTGATTTAAATAATTTTAATGTTGAAGAGTACCAGCAATTTAAGGATCTTTACTTTAAAGAGATAAAAATTAGTGGAAAAAGCTATCTAGATATAGTCGTGCCATTCGAAACCTTAGGTAAGACTCGTTTCTACATAAAATATATACTATTTTCGAAGGAAATAGAGTATCAGATAAGGAATATTAATATTTTAATATTGATAATCGGTTTTTTTTATTTATTTTTTGCCTTTTTACTCTCCTATTTTTACGTAAAAAAGATTATCGTCCCTTTAAATATATTAATATCAAAGGCAAGATTAATTAAAGAGGGTGATCTAAATCAGAAGCTTCCTGATTTTGAAGATGAGATTGGAGAGCTTTCTTCTGCCTTAAGTACTATGATAGAGGAGCTGAAGAAAAATCAAGAGGAACTTATACTTAAAAATGAAAGGCTTAATAAAGCCATAGAGGAAGCTCTATATCTACAAAAGCAGATAATTAATTACGAGAAATTTGCTGCCCTTGGTAAGATCTCGGCCGGTATGTCTCATGAGATAGACAATCCTTTGGGAATAATAATTGGACATTGTGAATATCTTATAGCAGAAATAGAAAAAAATAGTCCCTATAAAGAAGATTTAGAGGCCATACTGCGTGAGTCAAAGAGGATAAAAAATATCTTAAGGAGTATGCTTGATTTCTCTAAACCCAAAGAGAGCAGGATTAAGGATATTAATCTAAAAAATTTTATAGAAAATATTATTAGAGATTTTTCTTTTCAGAAGATTTTTAAAAAGATTGAGCCGATACTTAATCTGGAAGATTTAAGAGTTAAGGCAGATGAAGAAAAGCTTCATCAGTCTTTGTTGAATATTATCCTTAATGCTATCCAAGCGATGCCATCAGGCGGTAAAATTTATATAAACACTTATAGAGGAAATGAGCAAGCTTATATATCTATAAGGGATGAGGGTTATGGTATACCTGAAGAGATTCAAGATAAGGTCTTTGATATATTCTTTTCCACCAAAAAGGATGGGACTGGAATAGGGCTTGCTATAACAAAAAAGTTCATAGAGGATATGGGTGGTACAATCAAGATTAACTCTAAAGTCAATGTAGGTACAGAAGTACTTATCTCATTACCCCTAATTGTTGTTGAGTAATGTATTTACTGTCTCCAATAGCTCTGACAAATCAGCAGATTTTACAACAAAGGCATCTGCCAATGAAGAAGCGTAAACAGTTTTATAGGATGAGAAGGCTGTGCATAACACAACAGGCAAGGTTGGGAAAAAGCTCTTTGTTTTTCTTAAAACCTCAAGACCATTCATCTTAGGCATTTTTATATCAAGAATTACCAAGTCTGGTTTTTTACTAAAAATCATTCTTAGCCCTTCATCTCCATCCTTTGCAGAGAGTATCTTATATCTTTTCGATAAAAGCTCTTTGTAAAGGGCTCTAATGTCGTTTTCATCATCCACTACAAGAATCGTTTTTTTTGCTTTTGCCATAATACACACTCCCTCTTCTAATTAACTAAATCTATTTGAGTTGACTATTAAAAGTTCTTTATTCTATATTAATATATACTCTATAGAGAATAATAAAACATTATATTTTAGTTTTGTCAAATAGGTAAAAAATTTTTATGAGAATTTATTTAGGAATATACATACTATTACTTTTATTTTTTGTGTCTTGTGCACCTAATCAAAAAGCTATCAAGCAATCTAAGATTCATTATGAGATGGGTATTCTATATTTTCAAGAGGGCGATTATGTAAGGGCTCTTCAAGAGTTTGTTAGAGCGAAAGACCTTAATAATGATGATAAGTTTGTTTGGAATGCCTTAGGGCTTGCCTATAAGGAGAGGAAGCTCATTAAAGAAGCCAAAGATGCCTTTGAAAGAGCAATATCAATAGATAGACATTATTCTGAGGCCTATAATAACTTGGGAGTTTTGTTTTTAGATGAGGGTAATTATAAAGAAGCAATTAGATATTTTGAAAAGGCCGTGAAAAACATATTTTATACAACACCTGAGCTAGCCTATAACAATATGGCTTTCGCCCACGAAAAATTAAAAGAACCAATCATGGCCGAAAAAAATTATAGAGAGGCTATCTCGATAAATCCAAGCTTTAGTCCTGCCTATATTAACTTAGCGAGAGTTTATGAACAGCAAGAAAGATACAAAGAGGCAGAAGATTTATTAAATAAGTTTCTATCAGCCTTTGAAAATCATTTAGAAGTTAATTTTGCTATGGGAAGCTTCCTCATTAGGACGGGCCAGAAGGAGAAGGGGAGAAAATATCTTCAAAAAGTTATAGACATAGATCCAAGAAGTGAGCTTGCAAAAGCCTCAAGAAAGATATTGGAAGAAAACAAATGAATAATCTGTATATAGATAAGATAGGGAATCTTTTGAAGAGTAAGAGAGAAGAGAAAGGTCTTTCTATTTTTGAGGTTGCAAAAGACTTAAAGATAAATCCTACCTATATATCCGCCCTTGAGGAAGGAGATACAGACAAAGTGCCTGCCTTAGTTTTTTTTAAGGGATTTCTTAAAAATTATGGTAATTACTTAGGGTTAGATGGGAAAGAACTAGTAGACATATTATCAAGAGAAGTTCTTAAAGAAAAAGAAGATAAAAGTTTTAAAATAGATGATACTCTTTTAAAAGAAGAGAGTAAAAAAAAGGTTTTTAGATTAGTTTTTCTAACTTTTGTAGCTTTATTAATAATTTTTTCTTGGGTAAGGGTATCTTATATAAATTATCAGAAAAATATAGAGATAGAAAAAAGAAAAGCTAGTAATTTTAATATATTGACAACTGCTAAAGAGATGTCTCTACATGAAGAAAAGAAGAAAATATTAAATGAATCGAGTAATATTTCAAAGGAAGACTTAATTACATTAAAAGTTACTAAAGATTCTTGGGTAGAATTAGTATACGATAATAATAAAATTTTTCAGGGACTACTTTTAGCTGGAGATAAAAGAGATTTTCCTTATAAGAAAGGTATGAAATTAAAATTAGGAAATGCAGGAGGGGTTGAGGTTATAATTAAAGGGGTTTCAAAAAAAGATCTTGGAAAAGATGGTGAAGTCAAAGAAATTACTGTGGATTAATTTTCTTTTTTCCCTTTGTGTTTTTCCGTTTTTTTTGGGGGGATGTGGCGGAACAGTTAAAGAAAAGGTTGTATATGATAGGAATATCAAGACCTTCAAATTTTTTCTGCCTCCAAAAAAGGCTTCTTTAGGATTGCTATATTTTTCTGATAGTAGGTCTGACTTTGATAAGTTGGGAGAAAGCTTTCTCCCCAAAAAAAGATCTTTGCGAGATTTCTCTACAAAGCTTGCAGAGGAACTTCTTCTTCAGAATAACACATTTTCTTCTGTAACGATAATAGCTCCCTTTGAACTTCCCGACCTAACAAATCAGCAAGAGATTGATAAATTTCAAAAAAGCAAAGATATAGATTATATCTTTGCAGGTGATATTTTGGAAGCCAAGATAGTCAAAGAAGAAAGAAAGGCTCTACCCAAAAAAGCTTTTATAAATTTTTTTAATATAGGTAGACTGCCAGAAGATTTTATCTATGTTGGTAAGGCAAGGGTTAGAGGCAAGTTATACTCAGTTAATGAGAGAAAAGTAGTTTGGCAGGGTGAGGGCAGAAGTAATTTTTTACCTACATCAAGATACGCTACACCGGAGATAATATTTGTTGGAGCTCTTCATAATGCTATAGGCTCTATGCTTAAAGATATGAGCGGTATCTTTAGCATAAAAGTTAAAGAGATAGAATAACTATGAAAGAGATTTTTTTGCATATATGTTGTGCTCCCTGCTTTTTGTATCCCTTTAAAGCTTTAAGTGATAAAGGTTACATAATAAGAGGGTTCTTTTTCAACCCCAATATTCATCCTCTTGATGAGTATGGTCTAAGAAAGAGGTCTTTAGAAAGTTTTGTTTTAACTAAAGATACAAGCTTAATTGTGGGTAGCTACGATATAGAAAATTTTTTTGATATATACACAAGAGAGAAAGATAGATGTTATAATTGCTATTATCTTAGAATTGAAAAAACAGCACAGAAGGCAAGAGAGTTAGGTATAAAAACATTTTCTACAACCCTTTTATATAGTAAGAGACAGAAACATGAACAAATAAAAGAAATTTGTTATAAAATAGCTGATATTTATGGTTTAGAGTTTTATTATGAGGATTTTAGAGAGGGATGGAGTTGGGGGATAGAAGAAAGTAAAAAACAGAAGTTATACAGGCAAAAATATTGTGGTTGTCTATTCTCTTATAAAGAAAGGTTTGAAGGAAGGATACTTTAATTTTTATGGATAATCTGAGCAATTTAGGTAAGTTTCTGATAATAATAGGTCTATTGCTCGTAATAGTTGGTGGTCTTGTATATTTTTTTGGGAAAATACCAGGGTTAGGTAAGTTACCTGGTGACATATACATAAAACGAGATAATTTTACTTTCTATTTCCCTGTCGTAACAATGATAATTATAAGTTTAATCTTGACAATAATAATGAACATATTTTTTAGAAAATGATTAGATATAACCAAAAGACATTAGCAGGAATAGTAGGTATAGCAGGAGTAGGTCTTCATAGCGGAAAAAGGGCAAAAGTAACCCTTAGACCTGCTGAGGAAAATACAGGCTATCTTTTTGTTAATAAAGATAGCTCAATTCCTTCAGAGATACCAGCTCTCTTTGATAAAGTTATCGATACCACCCTTGCTACTACTATAGGCACAAAGAATGTCTATGTTAAGACAGTTGAACATTTGATTGCTGCTCTAAGGGGGCTTGATATTGATAATGTTATAGTGGAAGTAGAAGGCGGTGAAGTACCTATAATGGATGGTAGTTGTGCACCTTTTATATATATATTAAAGAAAATAGGCTTTAGAGAACAAAGAAGGTATAAAAAGTTTATAATGGTTACAAAGGAGATTGAGTTTAGAGATGAAGATAAGTTTATAAAAATAGAGCCTTTTAATAATCTTCAGATAGATTTTACCGTAGATTTTCCACATCCAGCTATAGGTAAACAGAGCATATCCTTTTCTTTCTCACCAAATAATTTCGAGAGAGATATTGCAAGGGCAAGAACCTTTGGTTTTTTTAAAGATGTGCAGTATTTAAAATCAAAAGGACTTGCTTTAGGAGGTTCTTTAGAAAATGCCATAGTTATTGGTGAGGAAGGAATAATCAATCATGAAGGACTTAGATATAAAGATGAGTTTGTAAGACACAAGGTGCTTGACCTTTTAGGTGATATAGCTCTTTTAGGTTACCCTGTGATTGGAAAAATTGTTGCTCATAAATCAGGACACCACTTAAACAATATGCTCTGTAAAGAGTTGTTTGAGAACAGAAAGGATTTTAAGGTTGTTGAGTATCTTGAAAGTACTTATCTATCTCCGCTTCTTTCTGATAACTTTCTAAATTTTGAAAGGCAAGTTCTATAATACTTCTTTCTGTGTGGTATGGGTTTTGTGATAGGGCCTCATCTTTTGTAAACCATACTATATCGATAGTCTCTTGGTTAGGTAAGAAGCTGCCTGATTTATAGAACATAAGGTAAAAAAAAACAGTCTTTTTTATCTTTTCTCTATTTTGTATAAAAAAATACTCTATTTTATCAAGGAAAACAGGATTAATTACATTTATCCCTGTCTCTTCAAAAACTTCTCTGATAGCTGCCTTTTCTGCTGTCTCGCCATTCTCTATATGACCCTTGGGTAGACAATAAACCTCCTGCCCCAAGAGCTTTTTCTGTAGGCAAAGTAGTATCTTATAAACTCCGCCATCTTTCTTAACTACGACACCTCCAGCAGAAAACTCCATTCTCATTTTTCACCATTGTGGGAGATATCTATAGGTAAGAAATAATCCAGTGCCCTAATGTCTATAATTTTGATCTCCCTCTTGTTTTCCCTTAAAATAGACTTTAAGATATTGTCAATATTATATCTGTCCTTTTCAGAAAGGGAAGATATGGTTGTTTGATAGAGCTTTTCTTGTTCTATTGATACATAACCCTCTGTAAATATCAAGGTTTTCATATAATTTAATACAATATTTAGTCCAACATCATTACCCCTCAAAATATCCGTGATCTCATTTTCTTGTTTTATTAATATATTGCCAAGTCCCTTATCAGTATAAAGGGGTTGATTAAAATATTCTCCATAACTTTGATTAAACATAAAAAACATAAAAAACAGTAAAAAGAGAAAAAATTTCATTAAAACTCCTCCAGAGTAGCTGACAGTTTCACTTTCATTGGATTAGAAATATCATTATAAAACAATATACAACTGCCTTGATAGGTTTTTTCAACGCCATCCTCAGATAGAGAGACTGTGTATATAGGATAAACAAAGATATTTTTTAAAAAATCTGAGTTAAAAGTAATCTTGATTCCAAGCCATTCATCTATTATTTTTAAATCATTAATATTTTTAAAGTTACCATATAAACTCAAGTTGTATCTCTTTTCTTCATTGACTAAAAAATACCTATCCTGAGCATCTGGTGCAAAGAGATTTATATTAAACTCTAATCCTAATATTTTGTAATCATAAGGATTTGTTAGCGTAATCTCGGTCTCAATAGTTCTATTAAAGAAAATATATCTTTTAGTTAGGTCTTTTTGTGATAGGAGAAGTTCCTGATTTTCACCATTGAGCATATTTAAGACTTCATATCTATCAATTGCCGAGATGTGAGGGGTAAAATTCATTTCTGAAAATGTTTTGAGATCTATATCTTTAAAAAGATGAACCCTTCCGCTTGCTCTATAATATTTATCGTAAAAAAGCTCATTGTGGAGACCTTCCTCTTTTGTCTTGAAGATGTCGTGGATTGTCTTTGTACCCTCTATATTGTTGTTTGCTTCCAATAGTCTTAGGTGATAGGCTTCTTCTCTTCGAGTTAAGGTGTCAGAAATGTTTATGTCCTTTGGTAGAAAATTTATTGATATCAAAGCCCCTCCATCATTGGGGTCGATTATTGCCGAGAGGCTATCTCTTTTTAAGTAAATCTCATCATTACAATCACAATCAAAATCATACTTTTTTATAATATTATCAGGGAAAACCTTTTTTTCAGATCTAATTAAGTAGGAGTTTATCTCTCTTCTTAAATGAGGTAGATATAGACCACCAAAGACGCCATGCCAGTAAGCATCATTACATTGAGATAGAAATAGGTCTAACTTCTCCTCTGCCTTTAGGTTGGCCATCTCTTCTGAGATAAATATCATCTTTTTGTGGATTATCTGACTTTCTTTATATTTTGAAAGAAAATTTCTCCACTGACCACCCTGAAAAAAAGGCTTTATCTCTTCGTAGTAAGATTGGCTTTTAAAAAGATCATAATACTTTTTGTAGTTAAAAGAGGCTAATGGAGGCAATGCCCACTCGCCTAACTCTGGATAAGAGGTAGTAGGTAAGTAACAAATGCCTTTGGGTGGATTATTTTCATAATGTTCTTTTAATGTTACTGTTTCAATATAGGGGGAGTTAGCCAAAAAATCAAAAAATTTATATAACCACTTCTCTCCATAAACCCATTTATGAGTCTCAGGCCATATACCAAATTTCTCTCCATCATCGGCAAAGATAAGTGTACCAATACCCCTTTCATAAACTTCTTTAAAGTAAAAACTATTCTCTTCAACTGTTTGGAAGGGTATATAGTACCTTAACTTCTCACTACCAGGATAGATAGCAACCTTTTTGTTTTCAAACTCACTTATATAATATCCATCGAGATCTTTTAGAGAAAATCCGGATCTTAAGAAGTGATAATCATCTACTATTATATATTTTATATTTGCAAGATTAAAAATTTCTGGAAGGTGGGGCTCCCAAACCCTTTCAGTCAGCCATGAACCATAAACAGGCTGGTTAAAGGTTTTCTCAAGGAGATTGTTATAAAAAAGAAGCTGTTCTATTGCATCTCTTTTGGGTATTACAGCCAAAACTGGTTCTGAAAAACCGCTACTTATAATCTCTATTAACCCCTTATTAACAAGCCTTGATACTTCTTCAATATAAGAAGGTTGGTTATTCTTTAGCCAAAGAAAGAGGGGGCCTGAGATATGTAAAGTCATTTTTAGGTTGTACTTTTTAAAGACATCTAAGAAAGGTTTGTAAGCTAAGTTGTATGCCTTTTCAAAGACATAGTCAAAATTTCCGACAGGCTGATGGATGTGGAATATCATGAGGAACTTTAATTTCTTCATATTAATTTTATATACTTTCATAAAAAAAAAGTCAAATTAATCCAATAAATATCATTTGCAAAAGAGACCCTTCTTTGCTATTTTAAATATTATGCTTGTTAGATTTGATACATTGCTTGAGAAGATTACTCTTCCCGAAGAAATCCCTATAATTATAAACAGAGAGTACATTGTGTTGCCAATGGCAATGCAATCTCTTTTTTTTATTGATGAACAGTCAATAAAGGCAATTGAAAGAGCCTTTATATCTCACAAGGCAGTGGTAATTATACCACCTCTTGAGAGCTATAGGCCTGAGTATTTTCAGGTAGAAGATCTAAATCAGATTGGCTGTGCCTGCAAAATCAATCAGCTTGTTCACTTACCAGAAGGTGGTATTAAAGTGCTCATGGAGGGGCACTTTAGAGTCAAACCAAAAAAGATAATCTCTCATCATCCTTTCCCAACAGGTCTTTTTGAAGAAATCGAAGAGGTATATGAAAGAAATATTGTAAATGAGACCCTTCTTCAGAGCGTTATATCATTACTTAAGATAAGCCAGTCGTTAGGCAAGACCTTTCCTATAGAGATTTTTCCTACAGCGGAAAAGATAAATGATGCAGGAAAGTTAGCAGACTTCATAGCCCTCTCGTTAGGATTAAATTTTCAACAGCTACTGGAGGTTTTAAATGCCCTTGAGTCATCGGAAAGACTTAAAAAGGTCTTTTTAATACTAAGCACTGAAGTGGAGTTTCTACAGTTAAGAGGTAAGTTACAGGCAGAAGTAGCAAAGGAGATGGGAAAAACCCAGAGAGATTATTTATTAAGACAACAGATGAAGATTATCCAGAAAGAGTTAGGAGATGACGATTCATTAGCTCAAGAGATAGCCCAACTAAGAAAGGCTATCTCAGAGGCAAAGATGCCCAAAAAAGTTGAGGAGATATCTCTCAAAGAGCTATCAAGGCTTGAAAAAATGAACCCAGCCTCTTCTGAGTTCACGGTTGTTAGAACCTATCTTGATTATCTAATATCAATGCCATGGAGTAAGTCAACTGTTGATAATCTGGATATAAATAATGCCCAAAAGATACTTGATGAGGACCATTACGATCTGGAAAAGGTTAAGGAAAGAATACTTGAGTTTTTAGCTGTAAAAAAACTCAAAGGAGATCTTAAGGGATCTATACTTTGCCTTGTTGGCCCACCTGGAGTTGGCAAGACCTCTCTTGGTAAATCCATAGCAAGGGCTTTGGGAAGAAAATTCATAAGGATGTCCTTAGGTGGTATAAAGGATGAGGCAGAGATTAGAGGTCATAGAAGAACCTATGTAGGTTCTATGCCAGGTAGAATTATCCAAGAGATAAAAAGGGCTGGTACGAATAATCCAGTATTTATTCTTGATGAGGTAGATAAGATAGGGACTGATTTTAGAGGGGATCCAGCCTCTGCTCTATTAGAAGTTCTTGACCCTGAACAAAACAATACCTTTTTGGATCATTATTTGGACGTGCCCTTTGATTTAAGTAATGTGCTTTTTATTACCACTGCAAATTTATTAGATCCAATACCAGCCCCTTTAAGAGATAGAATGGAAGTAATATCTATACCTGGTTATACAGAGGAGGAAAAACTAAAGATTGCTGAGTTACATCTTATACCCCGCTTAAAATCTCAAAATGGTTTGGAAAATTATAAGATTGGTTTTACAACAAACGCAATTAAGAAGATTATTAGAGAGTATACTCGTGAGTCAGGACTAAGAAACTTATCAAGGGCAATAGAACAGATCTATAGGAAGATAGCCAGAGAGATTACGCAGAGTGATAAAAGGGAGTTTCAGATTACAGATTTTTCTCTTACTAAGTATTTGGGTCCACCTAAATTTTATTATGAAAAAAGTTTTTATAATAAAGTTTGCGGAGTTGCTATCGGGCTTGCCTGGACAGAGACAGGGGGGGATATTATTTTTGTTGAATCAACTAAGATGAAAGGCAAGAAAGGCTTGATTCTGACAGGCTACTTAGGTGAAGTTATGAAAGAGTCTGCACAGGCTGCCTTAAGTTATATTAGAAGTAATGCAGAGAAGTTTAATATAGATGAGAGTGTCTTCTCAAAATTTGATATTCATATACACGTTCCACAGGGAGCTATACCTAAAGATGGCCCTTCGGCCGGTATAACTATTGCTGTTTCTCTATTGTCTTTACTAACCGATAAGCCTGTTAGAAATGATGTTGCTATGACAGGCGAGATAACTCTTACAGGTAGAGTTCTTCCCATAGGAGGGATAAAGGAAAAGGCACTGGCTGCAAGGAGGTCTGGCATAAAGAAGGTAATAATTCCAAAAATGAACGAGAAGGACCTACTGGAGTTACCTAAATATCTTAAAAAAGATGTTAAATTCATTGCCGTAGAGACTTTAGAAGAAGTTATCCCTCATATATTTTAACTATGTTTAATGCTGTTGCTGAAAATTTACAACCCTTTGATAAACAGGCAAAAGAACTTTTTAATTTAAACAAAAATGCTTTAGTCAATTTCCTTTCGGAGATTGAAAAAAGGGGAATAAAATACCTTGATTTTAACCCAGGGCCTATAAAAAAAGATAAAGAAAAGATTGTAAAGTTTTTTATTAAAAGTATCGAAGAGCTCTCAAACTTAAACATACTTATAGACTCTACAGATTCAGAGCTTATAGAGTTAGCAATAGGCTTTTCAAAGAATAAACCCATAATAAATGGTTTCTCTATGGAAGAAAAAAAGCTAAAAAATATTCTACCCTTAGCAAAAAAATATGACCTATCTATAGTGGGGTTACTTATGGCCGATGGTTTTATCCCAAGAACCATGGAAGAGAAAATTTTGATGGCAGAGGAGATGATTAATAGCGCAAAAAATGAAGGAGTTAAAAGTGAACAAATAATAATAGACCCTATTATAGCTCCTTTGGGATGGGATGGAGGGTTAGACAGCAACAGGGCAAACTTAGAGTTTTTAAAAGAGGCCAGAAATCTCTTTCAAGGTGTAAAATATATAGTTGGTATTTCTAATCTTACTACCAAATCGGCTGGAGGATTAAAAAAGTCCTATTTTCAGAATATATTCATATCAATATTATGGAGTTATAAAATAGATTTTATTTTGCTTGATGCCTTCGATAGGGATATTGTAAACACTGTGAGATTTTTGAAATTATTAGAAGGTGGAGGGGTTTTCTCCTTCGCTGAGTTTGTTTCTTAGATCCTCTATCTCTCTTTTTCTTTTAATTTTTAACAACTCTTTTAGATAAAATTTATTAATAAAGTTTTTGCTCTTTAGATAAGCCAGACCGTTTTCCTCAAAATTTTCAATAAGCAATCTTTTTTCGCTGGCTAACTTACTCTCATGAACAGCCTTTTTTGATAAAATCTTTGTGAAAATAAGTTTTTCTGGTATCAAAGGTAAAAGATCAGGGGGTAATAGGCTTTTGTCTAATAATCTTGATGGTATCTCAGAATAAATATGTATCTCGATAAAAAAATACTCTCCAAAATACCTATAGCTTTTGTCGATAAGTTTCAATTGAAGCCCACTATCTAATATATACTCTTTAATGGTTTTTTCTGACATAATCTTAAGATTTTTTCTTATAAAAGTAGTATCCACCAGAAAGGTTTGAGACATTTTCGAAACCAAGATTTTTTAAGAACTTAGTTACTATGTAACTTCTATAGCCTGTGGCACAATGGATAATTATCTTCTTGTTTTTGTATGCCTCCAACTCACTAATACGTTCTCTTATCTCATCTATAGGTATATTAATACTGTTTTCAATAGCTCCAAAGTAGTTTTCTTTTTTTGTTCTAACATCAAGAATTATTGAGTTAGGGGTTATAGAATTAACTGAAGAAACCTCTCCTTTTACAATATTATTACCAATCATCCCAGCGACAATTACTGGGTCCTTTGCTGAAGAAAAAGGAGGTGCATAAGCCAAATCAAGGGATTCCAAATCCTCAAAGGTTAATCCACTGTAAATAGCTGTTGCAAATAAATCTATACGTTTATCAACACCATTGAAACCTACTACCTGAGCTCCTAATAACTTACCATTTCTATCTCCTAAAACTTTAATATACATTTCCTTTGCATCAGGGTAGTAGGAGGCATGATTCTGGGAGACAAGGTAATAACAAAGATAGTCAAAACCCTTTTCTTTTAACGTTTTTTCATTATATCCAGTGGTAGCAAAGGTTAGATCTTTAAATTTTGCGATTGCTGTTCCTAAAATTCCTTTATACTGCTTTTTCTCGCCCCTTGTAACTGCATTATATCCAGCAATTCTCCCCTGCTTGTTTGCAGAGCCAGCTAAGGGTATCCAAACTTTAGTTCCATCAAAGCTATAGAAGTTTTCTACAGCGTCTCCAGCAGCATAAATATCTTTATTTGAGGTCTCCATATACTCATTAACCTTAATTGCATCTCTTATGCCTAACTCAAGACCAGCATCTTTTGCCAAAGTACTATTTGGTCTAACTCCTAAGGATACAAGGGCTATATCAAATTTTATGTGGCTACCATTGTCAAAATATGCAATCCCATCATCTATTTTATCAACACCACTACCCTTTATTAGGGTAATCTTAGATTTTTCTAAATATTCCTCAACAATTCTTGCCATTTCTTTATCAAAAGGGAGTAATATCTGTTCAGCCTTCTCACAGATCGTTACATCCATCCCTAAATTTTTAAAGTTCTCTGCCATCTCAATTCCGATAAAACCTCCGCCTAATACAAGCGCTCTTTTTGGTTTTTCCGTAGCGATAAAATCTTTAATCAGATCCATATCCTCTAAGGAGTACAGGCTAAAGACATTTCTATCTTTGAAAGTTGAAGGAAAGATTGGTTGAGCTCCTGTTGCAATTATTAGTTTGTCGTAGTAGTCTTCGTAGATATTTGAAGTAACTAAATCTTTAACGACAAGTTTTTTTTCTTCTGGTAGAATTTTTATAACCTCGTTCTTGGTCTTTACATCTACATTAAACCTTCTTTTAAGATAGGAAGGTGTTACAACATGTAACTCATCTCTATCTTTTATTACTTCACCGATATAATAGGGCATACCACAATTTGCATAGGAAATATATTCATTCTTCTCATATATAGTAATTTCAACATCTTCTCTTGTTCGCCTTGCCTTAACAGCAGCAGAAGCGCCGGCTGCAACTCCACCTATTATTAATAGCCTCATTCTGTTCCTCCAAAGACCGTTATCCTGTTTCTCCCTTTGTTTTTTGACTCATAGAGAGCCATATCTGCTTCGTTAATAAAATCGTCGATATTCTGATTACCTCTATAGGATGTTATCCCGAAACTTAAAGTTATTTGTTCCTCTACCTTTTCTATTTTTAAGTTATTAAGTATTTTTTTTATCCTTTCTGCTAATATTTTTGCATTTTCTGGGGAGGTTTGAGGTGATATTATTAAAAACTCTTCACCACCAAAGCGACCAACAGCATCGACTTTTCTAACAGAGTTTTTTAAAATTGATGATACTTTTTTCAAGACAGCATCTCCTATATTATGACCATATTTATCATTTATTTTCTTAAAGTAGTCTATATCTGCCATAATTATGGAAAGATCAAAATGGTATCTTTGACTCTTTTCAAGCTCTATTTTCAGTATTTCCATTATCTTTCTTCTATTAAATAACTTTGTAAGTTCGTCAATAGTTGATAAATCAATGACTCTTTGATAAAGTAAACAGTTATTAATTACAAGTAAGATATGGTTAATCAAAAATCCTATCTTTTCTAACTCCTTTTCATTTTTTTTATTGTAACAGAAAAATACTCCTCCAGATATAACATGGGAGGAAAAACCTTTATTCTTATCAAAAGTACTATCAATGAAAGATATCTCCTTATTATCATAAATATCATTGCTTATCTCTTTTCCACCGCAATGTATCTTATAGTTTATCGCCTTCACAAGTTCTTTAGGAAAAGTTTCTTCAATGTAATTTTTTAAATCCTCTATGTATGTTCCGTACTCATAATGGCTAAAGATGTAAACATTTAGCCCATCCTCATCCATTAATGTAAAAGATACGCAAAAAAAGTCCATTAGGTTTGATAAAAAATGACTGCACTCTTTTATAATATTATCTATCTCCTCAACTTTGTAAGAAAGACTTGTAATCTCATTTATAAGGGTAAGTTGAAAAAGTTTTTCGTCAAGGTAATCATTTATAGATGTAAGTATATCTGTTTCGGTAATCTCTATACTTTTTCTTAGAGGTAAATCAACTTTTGATATCTCAATTTCAATCTCGTCAACAATTTTTTCAAAACTAAGTGTCTTGCTTCTATAAAAGTCAGCTCCTGTTTCATAACCTCTTAGCTGATCTATGGGTTTATCAAGGGCTGTAAGTATCATCACTGGTATATCTTTGCTTTCTTTTCTAAACTTAAGAAAACGACATGCCTGGTATCCACTAATTAATGGCATATTTACATCTAAAACTATAAAGTAAGGTTGAAACTTAAAGGCCTTTTTAATAGCCTCGACTCCATCTTTAGCCTCAATTACATTAAAACTTCTTTCCGATAACAACTCACTGAGTCTTCTTCTTATCGCAGGGCTATCATCGGCTATCAAAACGCTTTTTTTCGTATTCATAGGCTATATATTATAATTCAGAAAAATTTTTTAAAATCAAAATATAACATTTTCAAGATTGAGTAAGCTTTTTTTTATTTCCATTCCTTCTTTCCCCATAAAACCTCTTAAGCTGCCATCGGAACCTATAACTCTATGACAGGGTATAACTATTGGCAAAGGATTTATTCTTAGGGCATTACCAACAGCACGGCTAAGTTTATAATCTCCTAATGAAGTTGCTATATCCTTATAGGTTCTTGTCTCACCATATCCAATTTCCTTTACTTTTTCATAAACTTTTAATGTAAAATTTGTTAAGCCTTCCAATAAAAGAGGAAAGTCAAAACTTACTTTATTACCATCAAAATATCTTATCAATAATTTTGAATAGGGGGTTAACTTATCAAAAGAAAACTCTAATTTTTGTTTATCTACAAAATTTATTGCCTTTAAACCTTGTTTGTTAGAGATAACTTCTAAAGAAAAAAAGAAGGGCGTATCAATTATCTCAATAGTTTCTCTTTTATCTTCCACAAAGCCTCCTTTATCCCTTCGACTTTAAAAATTATAACAAAAATTAGATATGTCATGAAAAAAAAGGATACACCTATGGTTAAGTAAAAGAGTTTTAGATAGAAGGAACCATTATAAGGAAAAAACTGTTGCAAATAAAAGAAGGGGATACCAGCAAGGATAGATGAAGACAATATCTTAATGTAGGTACCACTGTGCCCCATAACTTCCAAGGGGAAATGGTTTTTTTTAAAATAAAAACTTAACATATAAGAATTAACTACTGCCGACAAAGAAGTGGCAAGGGCAAGCCCGAACTGCCCCCAAGGCATAAGTATGATATCAAAGCTTATATTGGTAATCATAGCAAAAAAACCTGCTCTTACAGGGTCTTTAACCTTTTTATAGGCATAAAAAAGTGGTGTTATTACTCTATTAAAGCTAAAAAAAGGTAATCCCAAGGAGTATCCAAGGAGGGCGTAATAAGTCTCCTGTAAAGAGATATTATCAAAGGCCCTTCTCTGAAATAGAGTTGACAAAAGAGGTTTCCCAAAGGAGATAAACAAAATCATTATTGGTAATACAAAGATTAAACAGAGAGTAAAAACCTTGTTAAACTGTCTCCTTAAAAGATCATTTTCCGATTTTTTTGCTGTTTCAGCTATCATTGGTAGGATCGCTGTAGCAAAGGATACTACTATCACGCCTATTGGTATCTCAAGGATTCTATCTGCATAATATAGGTAGGAGACCGTTCCTTCTTTTAGAAAAGAAGCTACCAAGGTATCTACTAACACATTAATCTGAGTTATGGCGAGACCAAAAAAAGATGGTATTAACATCAACGCAATAGTTTTTGTTGATTCTGTATAAAGATTAAGTCCAATAGATGGCCTTATATCAAGCTTTCTTAAGTAGGGTAACTGTAATAATATTTGTAAAAATCCACCGATTAATACACCATAGGCAAGCGCTAAAACAGGAAGAGAAAAAAATTTAGAGAACAACAAAAGCCCAAGGGCCATGGAGATATTAAGCAAAACGGGAGAAAAAGAAGGAGCGAAAAAATGGTTGTGGGCGTTTAAGATACCCATGAAAATAGCAACCATACATACAAAAAAAAGATAGGGGAACATTAATCTATTGAGATATACGGTGATTTCATAGAGCTCATTCTTTTTTGTAAATCCGTAGGCTATGACTTTTACAAAGAGAGGGCTTAAAACAATCCCTAATACTGTTATAAATAATAGAACAAAAAATCCTGCGGAGATAATGCTTTTAATCTCTTGTTCTTTTATGCTCTTATCCTTATCTTTTAAATCAGACACTACTGGAACAATGGCAGGTGTTAATGCCCCTTCCCCTAGAAGCCTCCTAAACATATTAGGGATCCTAAAGGCAACAAAAAAGGCATCGGCATAAAAAGATGTACCTATGAAGCTTGCTATTACAGCATCTCTTAAATATCCAGTTATCCTGCTTAATAAGGTTGTTGAGCTTAAGACCCCAACAGCTCTAAGTATGTTAGTCTTTCTCATTTAATAATACCTTTTCCTATGGGGTATATCATAAGTAACTAAGGGATAGTTATGCTGTAGGAGTTGCTTTTTTCACCTCTTGTGTTTTCTAAGTAAATTAGAAGATTTTGTGTATCCCATGTGGTGGGGTGTATTTTATATAATATCTCGCTACAGTTAATTACTTCAAACCTTTCAAGTTGGGGGGAGCCTCTACTAACGTGAAACCTTCTTGTTTCACTATCTCTTTCAATTATTGGGATACCATTTGCAAATAGCTTAATAGGAGAAATAAAGTTTTTACCTAAAATTTTCAAGGTAAGACTTGTAACATCTCTCTCTAAAACACTTATAGACTCGATTACTGGCTTACTATTAACCCTTATAGGTATTATCTCTCTAATCTTTTCTGTTTCGTCATATAAATAAATGTTTAAGGAACTTGTAAAAAAGTTTAATTTATCGTTGGAGACCGTGAAACTAATATTATTTTTGCTGGCATTAAAATCTAAAGTACCTATTTCTGGTGAGGATACCTTTTTTACAAGATTAAGATTTTCTCCATCAATTTTTATATGAATATTGCCATTAAAGCATCTGTCAATACTTTCGGGGTTAAATTTTTTTACGCTAAAATCAATCTTTCTAATAGATAACATAAATGGATAGAATATATCCCTTTTATCCTCCTTAATCCTGATTGGATAAATACCTGGCTCTATATCATTGGGGATGGTAAGACTTATTCTATTATTGTTTATAGATTTTATTTTTAGCTCTCTATTGCCGATAGAGATATTTAAGTTGGGAGAAAAATCTTTACCTAAAATAATTAGTTCTGTTCCTGGATAAATTTCGTAAGGTCTAATACTAAATATTTCTATACCGTAAGAGTTTCTAACAAATAGGCACAGAAATAAAATAATAATAAATGTTTTTTTCATTTAGTTTCTGTTCTAATTTTTGCAGGATATTTAAGAAAGAACATATAATCTTCCATATCAGAACCAATTTTTATATAGGTAATCTCAAAACCTTCTTTTAAATAAAGAAAAGTTACTCTCCCTGTTGGTGATTTGATCTTCTCATCTTCAATACCTAAAAGAAAATATCTTAGTTCATCGTCGGTGGCAAGTTGGGGGGATAGGAGCTTTTTTGTATTGCCAATAGCAAATTTTGCTAAACCAGGAAATAGCACAATCCTTCTTACTATATCTTCACTATCAAAGACTATAGCAAAAAGGGGTTCCTTCTTGTCTTTATAAAAGTATATTCCCATCTCATTTATCTCATCAGGATGGCCCAGTTTTTTAATTATATTCTCTTTGCTATCACCAATCTTAACACCTTTTACAGCAATTTTTAGAGAGTTTATATTTGGTATATTGGTTATATCAATCTTTGTGATCTCATACTCTTCACCAGTTTTGTAAATCAAGGGAGATGTAAAGTGGGGTTCCTTTTCAGGATTTTTCTTACTTTGAACTACCTGAACTAAAGCAAAAACGTTGTTATATAGCACTAACAAAAAAACCAGGATTTTTAATAATCTCATAAAATAATTAGTATATTACACCAAATTAATATAAAATCAAAATTATTATTCATAATTTGCAAAATTCAGATTTGCTGTTAAAAAACTAATTTTTGCTAACTTTCTCTTTTAACTATATATTATAATTAATAAAAATCTAAAAAAAGTAGGAGGTCTTTTGAAAGTTGGTATCTGTGGTTATGAAAAGACAGGTAAGACTACTCTTTTTTGTGCTTTAGCAGGCTTAAACATTAACATATCCTATGGACAGACACCTGAAAATGAGGTAAATGAAGGGATAGCTGTTGTATGTGATGAAAGGATATCTGCGCTTTCAAAAATATTTAATCCGAAAAAAACCACCTATGCAATTATTGGTTACATAGATTTGCCCGGTTTAAGCCCCAATGATTCAAAAAGAAACCAAAAGATTCTTGATAACTTGAAAGATTCAGATCTGATAGTTAATGTAGTTAGAGCCTTTAGAGATAATTTTACTACCCATCCTTTTGGAGATATTAATATAGAAAGAGATATGAAAAATTTCGAGAATGAGCTGTTACTATCAGATATGCTTTTAGTAGAAAAGAGAATAGAGAGGATGGAACAGAATCTCAAAAGAGGGCTTAAAGAAAAGGAAGAAGAGCTAGTCCTTTTTAAAAAGATATTAAGTCACTTAAATAACGATTTACCAATTAGGATATTAGACTTTACTAATGATGAAAAGAAGCTACTTACACCTTACAAATTTATCTCTGGAAAGCCTTTAATACATGTAATAAACTTGGATGAGGCTGAAGAGCCTAATAAAAAAGATTTTGAAGAAGCAATAAAAGATAAGAAATCTAAATCTCTATGTCTTTCTGCTAAGATAGAAAAGGAGATATCAGAACTCCCAGAAGAAGAAAGAGAGAGTTTTCTAAAAGAGTTAGGTATTTTAAAACCAGCATCCCATAGACTGGTGGTTCTTTCTTATGCATTGTTAGGACTGATCTCATATTTTACCGTTGGAGAAGATGAGGTAAGGGCTTGGACAATAAAGCAAGGAGCAACCGCTAAAGAGGCAGGGGGGAAGATTCATTCTGATATAGAAAGAGGTTTTATTAGAGCAGAGGTTGTTTCCTTTGATGATTTTATCAAACACCGAGATTTTAAGAAGATAAAAGAGCTAGGGCTATTAAGACTTGAAGGTAAGGATTATATAGTTAAAGATGGAGATATAATGAGCTTTCGCTTTAATGTATAGTAAACTTTTATAAAATATTTTTAAATTATTTGACAAAAAAATTTGATAAAAGTATTATAAATTTGTTTATCAGGAAACAGTGAAAGGAGGTGAATAAAGATGAAGAAGATATTTGGCGCAATTTTAGTTGTTTCAGTTATGGTTCTTTTTTCAAGCCTTGTTTCTGCACAGGTTAAAGACACCTATGAGTTTAAAGGTGGAACAATGGGTAAGGTTTCCTTCACTCACAAAGCTCATGCCGATTTGTTGAAGGACTGTAAGATCTGTCATCACAAAGATGAGCCTGGAAAAGAGAGAGATTGTGCAGGCTGTCATACAAAAGATTCTAAGGTAAAATCTAAGGATGCTTTCCATAACAATTGTATGAAATGTCACAAAGAGATGAAGAAAGGACCAGCTGGCTGTAAAGATTGTCACAAAAAATAGTTAATCTTAAAACATAGGGGAGGCATTGCTGGCCTTCCCTCTTCACATCAAAGGAGTTGAAATTAATGACGAAAAAAAAGTTTGATATATTTGATTTTCTTGCCTCTGTTAAGTTGGCAGTAATTTTACTAATAATCTTATCAATAACATCAATATTCGGTACAGTAATTCCTCAAAACGAAAGCTATGATAAATATGTTCATGCCTATGGGGAGGTTTGGGCTAAGGTAATAGCAACTTTTGAGCTTTATGATATGTACCACTCCTGGTGGTTTATTTTTTTGTTAGCCCTATTCACTTTAAACCTTATAATATGTTCCATAAAAAGGCTTCCGCCTGTTATAAATCAGATAAAAAATCCCAATAAAATCCTCGACGAAAACCTTGAAAAAGGTTTAACTCTTTGCGACACCTTAAAAAAGAAGGGAGCACCAGAAAGTTGGGTTAAAACGGTAAGAGATTATTTAAAAAATAAATATGGAAAGATTGAAGAAGAACAGGTTGAAGGAAAGACGTTTTTTTATATGGAGAAAGGCAGATACTCCCGATTAGGGGTTTATATAACACACTTAAGCATAGTAATCATCTTAATTGGAGGTATGATAGGTGCTATATGGGGTTTCAGAGGTTTTGTACAAATTCCAGAAGGTGAAGCAGTTAACTATGTCTTTATAAGGGGCAAAAGCCAACCCCAACCTTTAGACTTTATAATAAGATGCGATGACTTCTCTTTATCCTATTATCCTATGGGGATGGTAAAAGAGTATAGGTCAGATGTATCTATAATTGAAAATGGGAAGGTAATCAAGAAGGATTTTCTTATTGTAAACAAGCCTATCACTCACAAAGGGCTTACCTTCTATCAATCAAGCTATGGAGTTATAGATAGGGTTGGTAAGGTTATAGCCTTTACAAAGGTTGGTGCTTCAAAAACCTATGAATTGAATCTTTCAGATAAATTTACAAATATCCCAGGTAGCTCTGATTATGTTAAGATAATAGATTACTATCCCAATCTTGATAACGTAGGTCCTGCTATAATACTTCAACTTGCAGAAGAAGGCAAGATGCCTGTTAATTTTCCTGTTTACAAAAACTTACCTGATAGGGATATGTATCCTGAGGGAAAATATTTCTTTAAGTTTGGCGAATATACAGAGTCTCATTACACAGGTTTACAAGTAACCAAAGACCCTGGAGTATGGGTAGTGTGGATAGGATGTATATTAATGATGGTTGGTTTGTATGTAAGCTTTTTCATTAATAGAAAGCGAGTTTGGGCACGAGTTTCTTTTGAAGGTGACAGAACTTCTATAACAGTGGCTGGTCACTCCCCAAGGTCAAGACTATTTGAGGAAGAGTTTGCAAAGATTCTTGAAGAATTAAAAGATTTAAAAGTTTAGGAGGAGAAATGGAAGGCTCCCTTTTTATAAGCGGTAAACTATTATCAATAACTACCTTTATCTATTTTTTGGCAATGTTTTTATACATTGTTTACCTTGTTTCAAAGAACCATACAATTGGTCTTTTGGCTACTATTGCAACTTTAGCAGGTTTTTTTGTAGGTACAGGTGGCTTAGTCCTTAGGTGGGTTGAATCATATCAGTTAGGGATTGGCAGACCTCCTTTGACTAATTTATATGAATCCCTCGTATTTTTTAGTTGGTGTACAGCTGGTATTTATTTAGCCTTTGAGTTTTACTATAAGAACAGATTTATAGGAGCCTTTGTCTTACCCTTTGTCTCTGCATCTATGGCCTTTGCTTCCTTTTCGCCTAATGTATCACAGGAGATTCAACCTCTTGTCCCAGCTTTGCAGAGCAACTGGCTCATTTATCATGTAATAACCTGTTTTATTGCCTATGCTGCCTTTGCTGTGGCTGCAGGAGTAAGTATTATGTATGTGATTAAGTTCAGAAAAGAAGAGAAAAAGATGCCTTTTGGCCCAATTCTTTCTTTGTTTCCATCTACTCCAATTCTTGATGATATAAACTATAAGGCAATAGCGGTAGGTTTTCCTATGCTTACTTTAGGAATTATAACAGGTGCAGCCTGGGCAAACTATGCATGGGGTAGCTATTGGAGCTGGGATCCAAAAGAGACTTGGTCTTTAATAACTTGGTTTGTCTATGCAGCCTTTCTGCATGCTAGGTTTACTCGTGGTTGGCGTGGAAAGAAGGCCGCATGGTTATCAATAGTAGGATTTATATCGGTTATAATAACTTATTTGGGTGTAAATCTATTGTTGTCTGGTTTACATAGTTATGCAAGCTAAAGAGAAAACAAATTTTTTTCTTAAAAGGTTTAGCATATTTTTCATAGTTATATTTTTTTCATCCCTTTTCTTTATTGACATACTTCACTCACAGATGAATTGTGTAGAAAAGGGTTGTCATGATGGTTTTTTGAAAGAAAAGAAGGTTCATGCACCAGTGAGGGGTAGAAACTGTGAGAAATGTCATATAGGAAATGATCACCCCTTTAAGTTAGCAAAAGATAAAAAAGAGCTTTGCAAGGCATGTCATAAAGCAGTAGGGACTCAAAAAGAGAAACATCTGCCTGTTAAAGATGGAGATTGCGACTCCTGCCACAATCCTCACGCATCTCCTAATGAAAAACTCTTGATTAAGCCTTTAAATGAGCTTTGTTACGAATGTCATGATAAAAGTCCTTTTGTAAAAAAAATTGTTCATGCACCTCTTTCTGATAGTTGTCTGTCCTGTCATAATCCTCATGATGGGGTTAATAAAAAATTATTAAAAGAAAAAGGCATTAATCTTTGCTACAGCTGTCATGATAAAAAGGATACTGAAAAGTTTGTTCATCAGCCAATAAAAGATGGTGATTGTACAGGATGTCATGATCCCCATTCACAGGATCATAAAAATTTGTTACTTGATAAAGGCAATAAGCTATGTTTTATCTGTCATAGCGAAAAAAACTACGTTGGCAAAAAAGTTGTTCATAAACCTGTATCAGAGGACTGTAATAATTGTCACAACTCCCACAGCAGCAAGTTTGCTAAATTGCTAAAAACAGAAAATGTATGTATAGACTGCCATGGGACTATGGTAGAGGATAAAGTAGTTCATTCTCCTGTGGGGAGTAAAGACTGTCAGTCTTGTCATGCTGCCCATAACTCAGATAGTAAAAACATACTCCTAAAACCTATGCCTACAATCTGCTTTGAATGTCATGATAAATCAACTTTTGTAAAGAAGTATATTCATAAACCTGTTGTCTCAGAATGCAACCTATGCCATAAACCCCATAGTGGAAAAAATCAAAAGCTATTAGTAGAGAAAAAAGAGAGACTTTGTAATATCTGTCATGGCGACTTTATGAAGACCATTGATAAATCTCTAATAGCCCACCCACCGGTAAAAAATAGAGAGTGTGAAAGCTGTCATAATGTTCATGCCGCTGACTTTAAAAAAGTCTTAAATGATGAGCCTGCTATACTCTGCAATAACTGTCACAATATAGGCAATATTAAGATGGCAAAATCTGTTCATGCCCCCGTAGAGAATGGCGATTGTGGTTCTTGCCATGCGGTACACGGTGGTTCTGTAAAAAAGCTACTTCTTAAGAGATTTCCTGAGGCTAATTATATATCCTATAATCCAAGGCTTTTTGAGCTTTGTTACGACTGTCACAGCCCCGATTTAGCCAAAAACAGAAAAACCTTAACGGCCACAGATTTTAGAAATGGTGATATTAATCTTCACTTTATTCATGTAAATAAGGAGAAAGGAAGAAACTGCCGTTTCTGCCACGATCCCCATATGAGCGTTCAAGCCAAGCTTATCATACCGGAGTTTAAGGGATTTGGTATATGGAACATCCCTGTTAAGTTTTCAAAGACTCTTACAGGTGGAGGTTGTATAGTAGGTTGTCACAAGCCTTATTACTACGATAGACTAAAACCTGTAAATAATAAGTAGTTATGAAAAAAAAATTTTGGATATTTTTAATAATATTAATGTTATTTAAAAAAGCTGAAGCAATTACGATAATTACGCCAGATGACGGCAGTTATGTAACTTCATCATTTTTTTATGTTATAGGAAGAGTAGAAAATCCCTTAGCAACACATATTGTTGTTTCTGTTAATGATTTAAAGTCGCCGATGATTTCTATAAAAGATCCTGAGTATATAAGTCAGTTTAAAGATTTTTTTATAATCGATCTTGAGTTGGAGCAGGGAGAAAACCTTATCGGCATTAGAGCTTACAAAGATAATGTTATTATTGAGGAAAAAAGAATTAAAGTAAACAAGATAGGTAAATATGATGAATTACCTAAAAACAAAAAAAAATATGCCTTTCATAATACAATTAGAGAAGAAAAATGTTTAGATTGTCACAAATTTGATAGAGAAAATTGTTTGGAATGTCATAAAGGTATAATATCAAAAAAATATGTCCATGGACCAGCTGGTTCAGGTGACTGTGATGTTTGCCACAGTTTTTCTGAGAACAATGGCTATAAATATAAAGTTAAAGATGATATTGAAGAAATATGTTTTGACTGTCACAGTAATATGAAAAAAGAAAGTTTTAAGAACCTCCACGGACCTTATGCTGCTGGCACCTGTGACCTTTGTCACAATGTCCACTCCTCAGACTATTCTCATCAGCTTTTGTACTCAGTAAATGAAGTTTGTAAGATCTGTCATGTGGAGTTTAAGCAAAAGGGAAAGACCCATGTCTTGCCAAAACACCCGTTAGAAAATAAGAAAGATCCTTCAAGACCTGGAAAAGAGCTTTCCTGTTCAAGCTGTCATAATCCACACGGACAGGAAGGGAATATGTTTTTCCCACAGGGTAAAAAGAGTAGAATGGAGATATGTGGAATTTGTCATAAAAAATAAGGAGTTTTGACATGAAAAAGATGTGTATTATTTTATTTATGTTAATTTTAACTTCCTGTGCTCCACAACAGCAGGAAGTCATAAAACAGAGGTATTTCTGGCCTCCCCCTCCTAACGAACCCAAGATCGAGTTTATAGCTCTATACAGCTCAAGTAGAGATCTTCCCCAAAAGGAGAGTTTTTTGAAAAAACTTACTGGTGAGACTGATGTAGAGATTAGGTTGCGAAAACCTTTAGGCATTGGTTCCGATGGTGAAGGTGTTGTCATCGTAACAGATATGGTGCCTTGGGGTGGTTATATATGGGACTTAAACAATAATAAAGTTACTCCGATTTCTGAAGAAGTCTCGTTTCAGCTATCTTCTGGTGTAGCCTTTGATAGCACAAGATTTTACATAGCTGATGCAAGGGCTGGCAATATTAAAGTATTTCAAAAAAATAGAAGACCCCTATACACAATTGGCGATGGAGATCTTGAATCTCCAAACGGTATTGCTATTAATGAGAAGCTAAAGAGAATTTATGTTGTTGACACTAAAGGTTTTAAGGTAGTTGTTTTTGATACAGAGAGTAGAAAAAAACTTTTTGAATTTGGTAGTCCTGGTGATCAGGAGGGCGAGTTTAATAGACCTTGGGGGATCTGTATTGATAAAAATGACGATGTTATAGTCGCCGATGGACTTAACGCAAGGATACAGATATTTGATAAAGATGGAAAATTTATCACAATGTTTGGAAAAAGAGGAGACAAACCTGGTGGATTTGCTCAGGTTAAAGGTGTTGGTGTAGATTCCGACGGTAATATATATGTGATAGACCCATTAAAGGCAGTGCAGGTATTTGACAGAGAAGGTAATCTCTTAGGATTAGTTGGTGCTCCTGGTACTAGGGGTTTAGGTGCTATGAATCTTCCTATGGGACTTTATATTGATAAAAATGATAGAATTTATGTGGTTGATCAAATGAATAGAAGATTTTATATCTTCCAGTATATGAACGAAGAATATAAAAAGAAAAACCCTGTTAATTAGTTAAAGTTTTTGGATATTATTTTATTCTATTATATTGTTGTTAAAATAGACGTTAAATGACTTTGTTATATTTGAAGAATGATGAAAAATGGGCAAAATTTTTTCAAGTTGGGTTTTTTAGCGGAGTTTATTTTTATCTATATATAATTTATAAAGTAAAGCATAATGGTATAGAAATTGCAAGTTAATTAATAAAAAAAAATTTTACATTAAAATACTTGACAGAAAAATTAAGTTTGTTTAACATAATACTCAATAACAAAAAAAGGAGGTGAAGTAAGATGAAAAAAGCATTTTTAGTAGTAGTAGCATTAGCAGTGATGGTTGCTATGGCATATGCAGCAGCAGATGTTAGAAACACAAAGCATAATCTAGCCAAACAGGCTGCAAGCGTTTATAAGTCCACTAACTACAGCGAAGTCTGTATATTCTGCCATACACCACACGCCGCGCCAGCATGGCCTCTCTGGAACAGGAACTATACTCCAGGCACTTTCATAATGTATAGTACCGTTACATTTAAAGCCGATGCTTCATTGGATGAGACCTCAAAACTCTGTTTTTCTTGTCATCAGAATGCAAACACTTGGAGTGCTACACCCTTGCTCAACAATTCAAACTTGCTTAACAACGCTGCTCCTACCTTTAACCACGTAAATATGACTTACAATGCTGCTATTGGTTTAAACTTGAAGGATGATCACCCAGTCGGTTTTAACATGCAGACCTTCAACTACACCAAATATCCAGAGATTTATTCAATGGCTCAGATTGCTGCAAACTTAGGAGATCCTCAAGCTGATATATTTCCAGGCGGCATGTTTACATGCGGTTCCTGTCATGATGTTCATGGTAAGGTCGGTACTGGTGGCACTGTAATTCCTGTTCTCTTAAGAAGGTCCAATGCATCAAGCTTGCTTTGCTTAGCCTGTCATGCAAAATAATTTTTTTAGTAACTATTAATTAGGGGGGGTAACCCCCCTTTTTTTATGAAAAAGACAAAATATGTGTTATTTATTTTGATACTAACAATTACAATCCCTTCTTTAACCTCTGCAAGAGAAGGCATAAGGGCTTCTTTATCATATACCTATGAAGACAAAACTATAAATGATTACAATACAAATCAAGAAATCAATGAGAGCTATTTCTTGCAGAGATATAATCTTGACTGGGGCAAAAGATACCTCTTAGAAAAAGGGGCCTTGGGTAGTTTTAATGCTAATTTTAGTTTAGGTTATAATGTGCTTGACAAAACAACAAACGGCAATGAGCAAAGTGTCGAAAATTTTAATAACAGATGGTTCTTAAATTTAATAATTACACCAGCAAAGATGCCTCTTTATTTTGAGGTCTTGACTGAAAGAACAGACATATCAGATTTCGATAGCAATTTTGGTAAAACAAATTATCGCTTTACCCACCACAAAGTTGCATTTAAATATGTTATGCCAAAATATTATTATCTTTATGATGCTAGATATAGAGGTAATGGTGGTAATGGCAATGGCAATGGATTGATGTGGGGCGGCAATGGTAATGGTAATGGTATGTTTTGGGGCGGCAATGGTAATGGTAATGGTATGTTTTGGGGCGGCAATGGTAATGGTGGATTATTAGGTGGCAATGGCAATGGTGGTTTTTTTAACGGCAATGGTGGTAATGGCAATGGATTTGGTAACGGCAATGGTAGAGGGCTCATAAGAAATAGGATTGGCTCACTTGTGCCTTTTGCCTATCTATTTGAATGGGATAGTTATATCACAGATAGCACTAGCACCCAAAGGGGTAAGCTTGATAGATATTCTTTTAACCTGGGTTTTTTAAGATTTTGGATAAACTCTAATTATACGAATGATAACGAGAACGATAGATTATTAATTGAGTTTGGTCAGAGAAGATATGATGGAAGTATTATGTGGACTCTTGTTAGCAACTGGATATCTGCGGCAAGTTATTTTACTTACGAAAAAAACGAGATTAATAATAAGACAAACACAGAAAGATACGAGGGTAACTTTTTATTTAAGACCTTTAGAAATAGTTGGTACTCAAATCTGCCTTCCCGTATAACATACTATGATAAGGTAAACGCTGAACATTTGGAGCTAAGGCTGCCTTACTATTTTTATGGGACTACAAAATCACTTAATACCTTTAGTGGTGCTCTCACATATGACTATGACAAGCATAATGTTAGGTTTGGTGAAAATTTCAATATAAACAGAATAACCAACAATTATTACACCAGCTTTAAATTAGGCAACTGGAATGTAAGTTCAAGACACGATCTTGTAACATACTTTGACGATATACAAAACTCAAAGGACTACCTAACTTTTAACTATAGAGTTACCTTTAGAGAACAGCCTCTTATGGATAAAAAGTATAATCAGAGTGCCTTTTATGAACTGACAGTTAATAAGACATTAGAGCAGAATGAAGATCTTTTTCAAGTACACAGTGCAAACTACAGTCTTTTCTACTCGGGGATAGACAAGGTTGGTCTTACCTTATCTGAAAGCCTATCCTATTATGACAGGGGTGCAATTCCTGTTAGCTCAAATGACTATATTTCTCAGAAAAAGGTTGTCGATGTAAAATTAGAGCCTAAAAATCGAAGTATAAGAAATACATTATCTCTTGGTGTTTCCTATAATCCCACAGCAAGTTTATCTATGACAGGCTCTTTAACTAATGATGTTGTATTCTATAATGTTGGTAGTGAAACAAAAAATACCTATCAGGCAACTGCTTCTTATAGTGCCATAGAAAGGATGCTTACCATCACGGGGCAGGCAAGTTATTATGAGTTAAATACCTTAAATAACAATGATGAAAGGTCCTATACTTCAGGCTTAAGTGTAAACTACACGCCAACATATAATTTAAAGTCCATAACATCCTATTCCTCGAGCAGAACAGAGTATTTAAAAAACAACTTGGAAACCTACAAAACATCTCTATCTGAGTTAATTACCTATAGCTATTATTACGGAAAGATGAGGGCTAAAAAGCTTTTTGATTTAAGTGCGCAGGCCAAATTAAATAGATATAAAAATACATCAGGACTTGTAGCTGAGGAATATCAAGGTACAGTAACACCAGATATTCCAAAGACACTTATTAGTTATGAGGGAAGTTTAAGTCTCTATCCACACAGATATTTAATTTTAGGTGGTAATGTAAAGAAAGAGTTTTTTAAAGATGATCTACAAAATGACTATGCAGAAAATATGATATACACACTTAATGCAAGTGTTAACTTTCCATTGCTTTCAATAGCTGCCTTTTACCAGGAAATTAATAAAAGAATTGATGCCAATAGGGACGAGAAAAAGTTTAATATCACCTTAACCAAAAGATTTTGAAGTATTACAAACAGAATAAACAATTATCCCTATTATTCAAAGATTAAGTTATGTTAGAATTTTGCAATGTTTATCTTTATTATCGCTTTTGTCTTATTTCTCATTTATCTACCACCTCTTATAAACTTTTCGGATGGCACTGAGTTTGCTATTACATTTTATTCCTTAGGTATCTCCCATCCCCCTTCATATCCTTTATTTATTAATCTCTCAAGGTCTTTTAATATAATCCCCCTTGGCAATATATATTTTAAGCTGTGCCTTTTCACTGCCATTATATCAAGCTTAGTTATTTATACAATTTGGAGATTCTATAAAGGTACTACTCTACAAAAAACTGCATTTTCTTTATTTTTATTATCCACGGAAAGTTTTTTTGAAAATTCGATCATAGGTGAGGTCTATGGGCTAAATTTATTATTTTTTGCTATTATTTTTTTTCTTATCGAAAATATAGAAAAGAAGAAAAATTTCTATCTAATCTTTTTTCTATTAGGTTTGGCCTTAGGAAACCATCACACTATTTTGCTTTTAGTGCCCTACCTTTTTCTTAAAATATATAGGAATAGAAAAAAATACTCTCTAAAAGACTTTTCTATAGCAATATCTTTTGTCTTACTTGGACTATCAGTTTATCTATATCTTCCTATTAGAGCAGCAAAGGAGCCCCTTTGGAACTGGGGTAATCCAAAAAATGTCTGGTTCTTTCTAACTAGTTTTTTTAGATGGGACTTTGAAAACAAGGGACTATTAAGACCAATAGAACATTTTTTATCACAGATTTCCTGCTTAAATCCTATAAATGAGATTGGCCTTACAAACTCATTGATAGCAATTTTTGCAATAATATTTCTGTTTATTAAGGAAAGAGATGTTATTATTAAAAAAATATTTATAGTTTTTTGTTATTCTGTAATTGTAATTTTTTTACTTGGTTATGATGATATAGATGTTAAAAAGATGTGTCTCGTTTATAGCCCCTTCTTTATTCCATCCTATTTTATCTTAGCCTCAATAGTTGCTGATTCAATGAAATATATAAAAAAACTAGGCCAAATAATTGTTCTCTTAGCAATTACCTTTGGTGCAATTATTAATCTAAAAAGTTATATAATTGATTTTGGAGCATTAAAATTTAGTTTTAAGTGTTATAACTATACTAAAAGTAAGATGTCTATGCTTCCAAGAAACTCTGTATTGATAGTCCAAGGTGGAGAAGAGGATTTTCCTCTTTTCTTTAAACAAAAAATTGCTAAATTTAGAGAGGACATAACAATAATCCCACTCTCCATGTTAGGGAAGAAATGGAATTTTAAAGAAAGTATAAAGGTTGGCACAACCTATACGAGAGGCTTTGAGGGTGAGTTTGACAAAAAAAAATCAATAGTAAAAGCGGTTGTGCTTTTTCAAAGGGACTTTAATAATAAAAGGGTATTTCTATCCAATCTAAATAATGAGGAAGTGCCTTCAACACTAAAATTAGATATAAATGGTCCTTTCTTCGAGTATGGCTACGGCGGGTCTCTTGATTACACATTTTTAAGAGAAAGCTTTTTTGACTCTGCCGATAGAGAAATTGTTGATATAGCGTATAATAATATGAAGCAGTATAAAAATAAAGATAGTAAAGCCTTTAACTATTACTCAAGTCTTTGGAGTAGATTAAAGTGAGCGAGAAAAAGACTTGGTCCTATCTCTCTTTAATAATATTATTTGGGTTTCTAATTAGAACAATCCCATTTATGAATACATTAGTATCAGGTCAGATAGAGTTTTTGCAAACAGACCACTATTATTATCTTAGAAGAATTGTTCATATATTTGATAGCCTACCAAAAGTACCAGTTTACGATTACTTTCTTACATTTCCAGAGAAGATTGATCTCCCAAGCCCGCCTTTTTATCCCCTTTTTCTAACCTTAATTAGCTATCTGATAACCATTGGAAAAATTAGTAATAGTAATATTGAGCTTATAACTTCTATCATAACAGCCTTCTTTGGAGGGATGATTGCCTTACCTATATATCTTATATCAAGAAAAATTTTTGAAACTAAACTTGCTTTAATCGTTGCATTACTCTCTGTTATGATGGTTCCACACTACTGGTATAGCTTCTCGCTTGCAGGTGACCATCATTCCTTAGAGACATTTTTAGGTGCCCTTTCATTATACTTTTTTATTGAAATTTACCAAAAAGAGAGAGTAGGAACTATTTTAATAAATGTTATAGTATTTTTGAGCCTATTTCTGGTCTGGCAAGGATCGATATTATATATAGTATTATTTTCAATAATTGTAATAGTATTAAGAGCTGTAAAATTTAAAATAGGTGAGCAGCATATCAAGGTTTTTCTGTGGGTTTTAATTTTATATCATGTCTTTTTAGCTTTATTGCCGCCAGTAGAATTTTCTTTAAAATATGGTAGATACTCATACTCATTTTCTATTTTCCTTATGTTTTTCTTTAATTTTTTATTGAATCTATATTTTTTTGACAGGAAAGAAAAAGGAAAGTTGTTTTTATCATTACTGTTTAGTATCTTCATGTTAAGTTTGGTAATAAAAATTGTAATAAGTGGGAGCGAGTTTTTCTCTGGAAAAGAGAAATGGTTTTCCATGTCACTTGAGATGGAAACTTTTTTTAATTTTTTAGCAAGAACAGACTATAAAATTTTTAAAAACGTTTTAGAGAATGGATTGTTAATCTTACATATTCTCCTTGCTATTATAGGTCTCTTCTTTATATTTAAGGATTGGCTGAAGGAAAAGAACAATATATATTTGATCTCGTTATTTCAAATAATAATTTTCTTTGCTTTTATTGCTTTAGTAAGGGCAAGATTTAATTATATCTTTATGGTATTTGCTGTTATTTCTACAGTCTACTTGATAAAAAATAGAAAATTTTTAATAGGCCTCTATTTAATGATTTCTATATTACATATATTTTTTATTATCTACCTGATTGTCGGTAGTTATGAGATTAAAAATATAAAACCATTATTATGGCTTAAAAACAATACTCCCAATCCTATCATAGAGGTAGGTGCACCACCGAGCTATGCGGTTCATTGTATATGGGATGATAGTTATAAGCTGGTGTACTATGCAAAAAGACCAACAATTGTAAATGGGAGTCTAACATTATCTAATAGAAGGGCATTTCTTGATCATTTCATTATTATGGCTACAGATAACTTAGAGGAGTTTTTAAATCTAATTGAGAGACATAAGATTAAATATCTCTACTATGAGAGCCATACTAAATATCTTGGTAGTATGTACTTTAATTTGTTACAGAAGGAATATGTTCTACCTATAAGAAGGATTTATAATATAATTGGTTATAGAGATGGTTTTTATCAGGACAGCTATCTTGAAAATTTTCGTATAGTCTATAATGAGTTTAATATAAAAACAAAGAAACAGACAAAGGTCTTTGAATATGTAAAGGGTGCTAAGATAAATGTTAAGACAAAACCATATAAAGAAATAACAATCTCTATAAAAGTTACTCTTGATAATGGTGCCTTCAAGTATTTCCAAACAAAAAAAGCAGATGAAAGAGGAGACATAACATTTATAGTGCCTTACTCTACTAATAATGATGGTGTAGTAAAGACAGATATTTATAACATTGGAGACAATAATAAAGTTATTAATATTTCTTTGACTGAGGAAGATGTTAGAGATGGCAATAGTAGGACAGTTATTTTTTAATCTTTATCATTTAGGATTAAATATTTTTTATGATAGAATATTTGTCATATGGCTACATCAATGCCGAGTGTAACTATAGTTGTACCTGTCAAGCCTGGTCTAACACCAATTGTTCTTGATGCTATAAAAAATATTGATTACCCAAAGGAGCTACTGGAGGTATATCTTGTATATGGAAGAAACCCATCTATGCAAAGAAATAGAGTAGTTGACATTGCAAAGGGTGAGCTAATCTATTTCTTAGATAATGATTCCTTACCACAAAGAGATACTTTAAAGAAGTTAGTATCCCACCTTATTAACAACCCAAATGTTACTATATCTGGAGGCCCTAATATTAAACCAGACAAACTTCCCTTTTTTCCTTTTATTTTTGGAAAAACCTTTGAATCCATCTTTTGTACTGGTTCATCGAGAAGTAGATATCTAAGGTTAGGAGAGGTGAGGGAGACAAATGAAAAAGAGATAATTCTTTGCAATATGGTTATGAGAAGGGAAGATTTTTTGTTATTTGGCGGACTTAATGAGAGGCTATATCCTAATGAAGAAAATGAGCTCATGGAAAAGGTAAGAGTAAGTGGAAAGAAAATAATCTATGACCCCTCTGCCTATATCATAAGAACGCCTCGGCAGACCATAAGAGCTTTTATAAAGCAGGTTTTTAATTATGGGCGAGGCAGAGGCGAACAGACAGTTTATTATCCAAAAAGCTTTAGCTTCTTTAATTTTATACCACTAATGTTTGTTTTTTATCAACTTGTAGCCCTCATTAAGGGAGGAATATTATTTTATCCCTTCTATTTTTATCTTTTCATTCTATCTGTTGATAGCATAATTAAGTCGCTAAAAGAAAAGGATTTAAGGCTCTTAGCATTACCTATAACAAGCTTTTTGCTACATACTATATATGGCATCGGGACCTTATATGGACTATTAAAAGCACCCTTCAAGAAAATAAAGACAGAGGAGATTAGAATTGAGAAAGTATCTATTAATTGAAAGGCTATCTCTTCTTTTTATTGTTCTTTTTGGTTTTTTGGTGAGGCTTATCCCCTTTCTTGATAGACTTAAAGAAAGCCCCATACTCTTTTATCAACCTGACAACTGTTATTATGTTAGAAGGGTATTAACGATACTGTATAACTTCCCTCATATACCGATGGCTGACATTTACTTGAGTTATCCAAAATTATCAGAGTTTCCAAGCCCACCCTTCTACTCAGTCTTTCTTGCTTTTTTATCATATATATTTGGTTTAGGTAATCCTACGGAACATACCGTAGAACTAACAACATCACTGGTATCTGCTTTTACAGGTGCTATGGTTGCTATACCAATTTATCTTTTTGCAAAAAAGATCTTTGAGAGAAGATTTATAGCTATAGCCTGTGCCTTAGTCTCAACAATGGTTCCCACTCATTATTGGTATACTAATGCCTTTGATGGAGACCATCATGCCATAGAAGTATTTCTTACTTTAACAGCTATATATTTTTTAGGGGACTATATTGAGAATAGGTTAGCCAAGGTAAGTAAAAATCTTTTTATACTTTTTACTGCGGCTTTGTTTTTAGTTTGGCAGGGAGCAATCTTGTATTTAGGGTTGATGGTAATATTTGTAGTTACTTACTCAATAGTAAAGAGAGATTGGCAGTTACTATCAAGTTTTGGATTTCAAATTTTAATTATTGCTTTGATAATCTTATCTTTTAACTTAATCCTTCCACCTTATACTGAGTTTGTTAGCTACGGACGTTACTCTTTTTTTTCTGCCTTTGCTGTGTTTCTAGTATCTTTCGCAATTTTATCTTTTTATTTCTCGATAAATAAAAAATTTTTTCGTGCTATCTTATCCTTTATTCTTCTCTTTGCAATCTTTTATCTTCTTAAAGAAGAGCTTTTAAAGGGCTTTCTTTTTATTGCTAAGAAAGAGAAGGGTTTTATCTCAATTCTTGAGATGAAGTCTATCCTGGATTTAAAGTTCTGGACAGGTAGCATTAACAAGGAGTTTTTCAGAGGACTTGGCTACTTTTTTTATCTCCTTTTTCCTCCTTTTTTGATACTCTTTCTTGTTAAAGATAGAAGATTTAGTTTTTCCTATACATTATTTTTTATAGTTGCCTTTGCCTTACTTTCTTATAATCAGAGAAGGTTTGGGTATATATATGGCCCATTAATAGCACTCTCCTTTTTTTACTTCTGGGACAAGACATATAGTTTTAAAAAGGGTATTATAGGCATTATCTTTATAATCCCAATCTTGGCTACTTTTATAGAAGGGGTTTCTCTGACTAAGAGGCTTTTTGACAACATTATAAATACAGAATTAAGAAATGCCTACATCTGGATGAGAAATAATACTCCTCTCCCATCACCTAGTGTTTTTGACTATAAAACATTGCCAAAATACACAGTATATGCGCCATGGTATCAAGGTTATTATCTTGTTCATATAGCTCAGAGACCAGTTTTTGCTAATAATGCATTACTTGTGAGTAATCAAGAGGGCTTTATAGATAGTGTAAAGATTTCTATAACCAATGATTTAAATGTTTTTAGTAGTTTATTAGATAAATATAATGTTAGATATATTGTTATCCCTGGAGTTACCTATGAGTTTTCCTCCTTTGAGTTTATAAGATATCCCTATATTGACCCTCCTCAAAGAGTCTTTGGTGCTCTATTTTTGTTAGATGGAAAGTTTGGCAAAAATTATTTAGGCAACTTTAGGCTCATAGCTGATTTTATAAATCCAGTGGATGGTAGAAAAAGAGTAAAAATTTTTGAATATGTTAAGGGAGCAAAATTAAAGATCCATGTGGGTAGAGATAAAGAAGTGTCAGTAAATATAAAAATTAGAACTCCCTTTCAAAGAATAATTTTTACACAAACAGAGAAGGGAGATAATGAAGGTTATGTATTTTTTACAATACCCTATAGTACAGGTGTTCAGGGCATGACTTTTACAGAACATTCTGTCATCAATATTGATAGTAAAAAGATACCTCTTTATGTCTCAGAATCTGCTGTCTTAGATGGCAAGAGCTTTGAATATAATTTAGTAAAGGCAAAGCCTACAGGGGTTAACCTTGATTGATAAAGATAAGGTTTCAATTTTGATGACAGCCTTTAATGAGGAAAAAGTGGTCGGGAAGGTATTAGAAGGGCTTATTAATAGAGGCTATAAAAATATAATTTTTGTTGACGATGGTTCAACAGATGGTACCTATGAGATTGCAAAAAGTTTTGATA
Organism: uncultured Pseudomonadota bacterium; assembly: GCA_964540515.1. Classification (GTDB taxonomy): domain Bacteria; phylum CALINM01; class CALINM01; order CALINM01; family CALINM01; genus JAOAGA01. The sequence goes on from CAZIMS010000002.1 coordinate 153,977, forward strand.
TTTTTATTCTAAGACATATTATAAATAGAGGCAAGGGAGCTAGTCTACAGACAGGAACAGATTATATTTTGAAAAAAGGGTATGATTATATTGTTCATTTTGATGCCGATGATCAACACAACCCCGATGATATAGATAAACTGCTTTTCCCATTGTTTAAAAATGAAGCAGATATTGTTTTTGGCTCTCGTTTTTTAGGATGTGTAGAGAATATACCTTTCTTTAGGAAAATAATCTTGAAAGGTGGTATTTCCTTTACAAACTTTTTATATGGTATAAAACTTACAGATGTGCATAATGGTATGAGAGCTTTTAAGAGTGAGGTTTTTAAAAAAATTGTCTTAACGGAAGATAGGTTTGCCTATGCCTCAGAACTTATTGAAAAGATAGTAGCCTTTGGATTTAAGCTTAAGGAAGTACCTGTAAGGATAATATATACAGAATACTCACTTAAAAAGGGTCAAAAAAATCTCAATGCCATAAATATTTTTTTGAAAATGATTAGGAGGAAGTTTTTTGCTTAAATATCAGATTTTTTTTGGCACAATTATAATTATTATCTTAATTTGGAATATATTTTCTTTAAAAAAAGGAGCTATAAAACTAAGAAGATTTTTTATTATATTTGTTTTCTGGCTATCAGTTCTTTTAGCAGTTATTTTTCCAGAAGAGACCAATAGGATAGCAAAATTTTTTAATATTACCCGTGGGGCAGATTTTTTTATTTATATTTCAATTATTGTAATTTTTTATGCACTCTTTAGAATCTATGAAAAGATTGAAAAAATAGAAAGTAATATTACAAAGATAGTAAGAGAGTTTGCCCTTTTACAAAAGAAGATCGAGGACCAGTCAAAAGACGAGTAGATGTTTTACATTTAAAAAAATATTCAATTATGATATTTTAAAAATCTATGATATCGATAATAATCCCCCTTTTAAATGAAGAAGAAAGTTTGAGACCCCTTTATGAAAGACTCTCTAATGTTTTTGATAAGGAAGAAGTGGAGTTCATCTTTGTAGATGATGGAAGTACTGACAAAAGTCTCTCAATACTAGAAGAGTTTGCAGAGAAGGATAGGCGTATTAAGGTTATCTCTTTTAGAAGAAACTTTGGAAAATCACCTGCCTTAGCAGCTGGTTTTAGTAAGGCTAAAGGGGATATCATTGTTACAATGGATGCGGATTTGCAAGATCAACCTGAGGAAGTACCTAAACTTATTGAAAAATTAAAAGAAGGTTACGATTTTGTCATTGGTTGGAAGTATCCCCGATTAGACCCTATAAATAAAAGGCTACCTTCTAAGGTTATTAATTCAGTTACATCTTTATTAACAGGATTAAAAATCCATGATATGAATAGTGGGCTAAAGGTGATGAGGAGGGAAGTAGTAGAAGAGGTCGCTCTATATGGGGAGCTCCATAGATATATGCCCCACTTAGCTTATATGAAAGGTTTTAAGGTCTGTGAAGAAAAGGTTAGGCATAGTGAGAGAAAATTTGGTAAGAGTAAGTTTGGTGCAAAAAGGTTCGTAGCAGGGATTTTTGATCTAATGACCATTGTCTTTTTAGGCAAATTTGGTAAAAAACCCATGCATTTTTTTGGCCTCTTTGGGATCCTTCTTTTAGCCATAGGCTTCTTTATAAATCTTTATATTGCCTATTTGAGGTTTAAACATGGTGGTATACTTGGTAGATTACCCCTACTTTTACTGGGGATACTTAATATGATTGTAGGTATCCAGTTTATATCTATAGGGCTTATTGGAGAACTCCTTACAAGCTTTTATGTTAAGGAAAAGGAGTATTCCATTAAAAAGGTGATAAATTATGAAAATAATTGATGTTTTTAGTCTAAAGATAGAGGATATTAAGGTTATAAGGTTTGCGAGATTTAAAGATCATCGAGGATATTTTTCAGAGATCTTTAGAGTCCAAGATATTGAGGAGCTTGATTTTCTTAAAGGATATAAGTTTTATCAAGCCAATGAAAGCTTTTCAAAGGAAAATGTGATTAGGGGGCTTCATCTCCAATGGAACCCCTATATGGGAAAACTTGTTAGAACCATAAAAGGTAGAATGATTGATTTAGCCCTCGACATTAGAAAAAACTCGCCAACCCTTGGAAAGATTGTAGCCTATGATATGCCTGCTTCTACAGAAAGAGATTACTCTGAATGGATCTGGATACCGCCGGGCTTTGCCCATGGTAATATATTCACAGAGGAGACCATGATCGAATATTTTTGTACTGGCTGGTGGTCGCCAGATACTGAGGCGGCTATATCACCTCTTTCAGATGATATTGATTGGTCCTTTACTGCAACAGAGATTATAAAAACTTTTCAGAATATCAAAGAGAAAGGAGCTTTGATGTCAGAAAAGGATAGAAAGGCATTTTCTCTCAAAGAATGGCTATCCGATGAAAGATCGCAGAATTTTCTTTACGGAATGAAACATATTTAGTATGGTTCCATTTAAAATCACTATTGTTGGTGCTGGAGTAGTTGGGCTTGCAATAGCCTATAGTTTATCTCATTACTTTAATGATATCTTAGTTATTGACAAAGAGCCCTCCTTTGGAAGAGAGACGAGTAGTAGAAATAGTGAGGTCATTCATGGGGGCATTTACTACCCACATGGTTCTCTAAAGGCGAGACTTTGTGTTAAAGGTAGAAGACTTCTCTATGAGTTCTGTGATAAATACTCTATCCCCTATAAAAAATTAGGAAAGCTAATAGTAGGAAAAGAAGAGGAAGAGAATCATTTAATTGAACTCTATCACAGAGGGCTTAAAAATGATGTTGAAGGACTTGAGCTGATCGATCAAAGAGATATTAAGAGATTAGAACCTAATGTAAAAGGGTATATAGCGATACATTCAAAAGAGACAGGGATAATAGATAGTCACAGTTTTATGAAAAGGCTTTACCTGCTTGCTAAAGAAAAAGGCGTTTTCTTTGCCTTCTCTAAAGAACTTATCAGTTTAGAGAGAGAAAAAAATAGCTATCTAATAGAGATAAAAGAAGGAGAGAGAATTTTGTCAAATCTTGTTATTAACTCTGCAGGCCTTTATGCAGATAAAGTGGCAGAAAAAATTGGTATAGCTATTGACAAAGAAGATTATAGGATTAAGTATTGTAAGGGTGATTATTTTTACTATGCCAAGCCATCTCTTGTAAATAGGCTTATCTATCCCCTTCCACATACAGATCTAAAGGGCTTAGGAGTCCATGTTACTTTAGACCTTGCAGGTAGAATGAAGTTTGGTCCTTCTGCCTATTTTGTTGATGAGATAGATTATAAGGTAGACGAAAGTAACAGAGAGCATTTTTTTGAGAGCGCATCAAAATTAATAAGTGGCTTAGAGAAAGAATTTTTATATCCTGATATGGCAGGTATAAGACCTAAGCTTGCCGGTGAAGGCATAAGGGACTTTATAATAAAAGAAGAGTCTGATAAGGGATTAGAAGGTTTAATAAATCTCATAGGTATAGAATCTCCAGGACTTACCTCCTCTTTAGCAATTGGTGAGTATGTAAAAAATATTTTAGAGGGTAGATGATTTGAGAGTTTGTTATTTTGGTACCTATGAAAAAGATTATTCAAGAAATGTAATTTTTATAGAGTCCTTAAGATCTGTTGGTGTGGATGTTATTGAAATAAATGAAGAGGTTAAGGAAAGAGATGCAAAAAGATATGGAAAGATATATATTCTTCTCCATCTTATCATTAGATTTTTTTTTGCCTATGTAAAGTTATTATTTAAGCTTTTAACTCTCAAAGAGGTCGATGCAATCATAATTGGCTATCCATCTCATTTAGACGTAATATTTTTTTTCCCCCTATTAAAAATTAAAGGGTTAAAAATATACTTCAACCCTTTAGTATCTCTTTATGATACCTTTGTCCTCGATAGAAGGCTTTTTAATGAAGGTTCTTTTATCTCAAAGGTTATATTTTACATTGATAAAAAGGCCTTTTCTCTTTCTGATATTATCTATATAGACACAAAGACCCATAGAGATTATTTATCTACTCTCTTTAATATACCTAAAGATAAGTTTGTTATTGTTCCTGTTGGTGCTTCAGAGGAGTTTTATAGAGAGCTAAGTGGAGAGAAAAAAGCTCTTTTTACCGTACTTTATGTTGGTAAGTATATTCCTCTTCATAGCGTTGAGACTATAGTAATGGCTGCTGATATCTTAAAAGATAGGGATATAAATTTTTTAATGGTAGGTACAGGACAAGATTATGAGAAAATTAGAAAGATTGTAATAAATAAGGGGATAAATAATATAGATTTTATTGAATGGCTTAATAGAGATAGACTTTCTAATGTAATAGCCGAGTCTCATATAGTGCTGGGTATATTTAAGAAGGATGGTAAGGCAGTTAGGGTAGTTCCAAATAAGGTTTATGATGCATTGGCTGTAGGAGCAGTTGTGATTACAGAGAGGTCACCTGCACTTTTAGAGTTTTTTAGTGAAGAGGACCTTTTTATGGTAGAACCAGAAAATCCCGAGGAGCTTGCAAGGAAGATCTTGTTTATAAGAGATAATTATGAATACGCCCTTTCAGTGGCAAAAAGAGGCAAAGAAAGGTTATTATCCTTTGCAAGTAAAGAAGTTATTGGAAATTTATTAAAAAGTTCAATTTATAATTCTTAAAATTAATTGCAATAAATTGTACCATAAGACTTAGAAGGAGATGCTAATGTTTAATAAACTAAAGGAAAAGATTGTCCATTATGCAGAAAGAAAACATGGAAGTGCCATACTGTTTTTAAACTCCTTCACAGAATCTTCTTTTTTCCCAATTCCGCCTGATTTACTTCAGATGGCCTTGTCTTTTATAAATCCCAAAAAGTCAATATTTTACGCCTTTTTGTCAACAGTTGCATCCGTATTGGGTGGTGTCTTAGGATATTTTATTGGTGTTTATCTTATGGATTATATAGGTATGCCTATAATAAATTTTTATAAACTTCAAGAACAGTTCGAAACAGTAAAAAAGATGTATTATGAGAAGGATGTTTGGATCGTTTTTACCGCCGCCTTTACACCAATCCCCTATAAGCTTATAACAATAACAGCAGGTGCAGTTAGCTTAAATTTAATAAACTTTATTATTGCCTCTGCCGTAGGTAGGGCAATGAGGTTTTTTCTTGTTGGTCTATCTATTTACTTTTTTGGCGAGAGGGTAAAACCCTTTCTTGCAAAATATCTCAATCTACTTACAGTACTTTTCTTTATACTTCTTGTGCTTGGATTTGTGGTTATAAAATATATTGTTAAATAATATTTTGAGCCCAACTAAGAAGAGTTAAAGCTAATAAGGACAATCTTGCCTTTAAGATTTTTCTATGCTTAAGGGTAACTAATCTCTCCATTCTAATTAATTAGTCATTTAATCTTGCTTTTGCAAAACTTGATGATTAAATTAACTTTAGATTACATAGGAGGAAAATATGATAGATTTTGAGAAATTTACTACCAAGTCTCAGGCAGCAGTTCAAGGAGCCTATTCTCTCGCCCAAAAATACGATAATCAGGCCATTGAGCCAGAACACCTGTTTTATGTGCTCTTTACTGAAACAGACTCAGTTCCATCAAAAATTGTTGAGAAGATAGGAGTTAAAAGAGAGCAAATCTTATCTCAACTTGAAGAGAGGATTAAAAGATTTCCTAAGGTTCAAGGAGCAAAAGTCATCTTTTCACCTGATATGGAAAAGGTTTTTGATAATGCTTGGAAGGAAAAGGAGGCCCTTAAGGATGATTACATTAGTACGGAACATCTTTTGTTGGGGGCTATATCTTCAGATAAAGAGATCTCAAAATTTTTAAAATCCTTTGGGATAACCAAACAGGCAGTGCTATCTATATTGCAAAGCATTAGGGGACATCAAAGAGTTACAGATCAAAATCCTGAAGATAAATATCAGGCCCTTGAGAAGTATGGGAAGGATCTAACTGAGCTGGCAAAAAAGGGGAAGTTAGACCCTGTTATAGGTAGAGATGAAGAGATTAGAAGAGTTATACAGGTTCTTTCAAGAAGAACAAAGAATAACCCTGTTTTAATAGGTGACCCAGGAGTTGGAAAGACAGCTATTGTGGAGGGATTAGCTCAAAGAATTATATCTGGCGATGTTCCTGAGATGTTGAAAAATAAAAAGATAGTTGCCCTTGATATGGGTTCTTTAATCGCAGGTACAAAATATAGAGGAGAGTTTGAGGACAGACTAAAGGCGGTTTTAAAAGAGGTTATTGAATCAGAAGGTAAGATCATCCTTTTTATAGATGAGCTACATACAATAGTAGGGGCAGGCGCAGCCGAGGGGGCTATGGATGCTGGGAATATGATAAAACCTCCCTTAGCTCGTGGAGAACTTCATTGCATAGGTGCTACTACCGTTGATGAATATAGAAAATATATAGAGAAGGATGCAGCCCTCGAAAGAAGGTTTCAGCCTGTCTATGTTAATGAGCCTACTTTAGAAGATACTATAGCAATATTAAGAGGACTTAAAGAGAAATATGAGATACACCATGGTGTTAGAATTAAAGACTCAGCAATAGTTGCTGCTGCATATCTCTCTAATAGATACATCTCAGATAGGTTCTTACCAGATAAAGCAATAGATTTAATAGATGAGGCGGCATCAAGATTAAGAATTGAGATAGATAGTGTGCCTACAGAGATAGATGAGGTGCAAAGAAAGCTAATTCAGCTTGAGATAGAAAGACAAGCTTTAATAAAAGAGAAGGACGAAGGTTCCCTGCAAAAATTAATAGATATAGAAAAGGAGATTGCCGAACTAAACGAAAAGCTTAGCTCCCTAAAACTAATATGGAATAGGGAGAAGGAAAAGATCACAGAGATTAGATCTATAAAAGAGGAGATAGAAAAACTAAAGATTGAAGAACAAGATGCTTTAAGGAAAGGAGATCTCACAAAGGCTTCTGAGATAAAGTATGGCAAGCTAATAAATCTGGAAAATATGCTTAAAGAAAAAAATGAAGAGCTAAAAGATATTCAAAATAATAGAAAGATGCTAAAAGAAGAGGTAGATGAAGAAGACATCGCCCATGTACTCTCAAGATGGACAGGTATTCCTGTTGCAAAGCTTTTAGAAGGAGAGAAGGAAAAATTAATAAATATGGAGGATAGACTCTCTGATAGAGTAGTTGGGCAAAGAGATGCAATCATTGCTATATCAGATGCTGTAAGAAGAAATAGGGCAGGATTGCAAGATCCTAATAGACCTATTGGTTCCTTTTTATTTTTAGGACCTACAGGTGTAGGAAAGACAGAGCTTGCTAAGGCATTAGCAGAATTTCTCTTTGATACGGAGAAGGCTATAATAAGGCTTGATATGTCAGAATTTATGGAGAAACATTCTGTTGCTAAACTGATTGGTGCTCCTCCAGGCTATGTGGGTTACGAAGAGGGAGGATATCTAACCGAAGCGGTGAGAAGAAAACCCTACTCAGTAATCCTACTTGATGAGATAGAGAAGGCCCACCCTGATGTTTTTAATATACTGCTTCAGGTTCTTGATGATGGTAGATTAACAGATAGTAAAGGCAGAACTGTAGATTTTAAGAATAGTATAATCATAATGACATCAAATATTGGAAGTCCCTATATTCTTGATGAAACTTTGAGTTTTGAAGAAATAACAGATAAGGTTAGTAACTTACTAAAAGAGTATTTTAAGCCAGAGTTTTTAAATAGATTAGATGAGATTATCATATTTCATAGGCTTGAGAGAGAACACATCAAGAAGATTGTGGATATTCAGCTTAAAAATATCCAGAAAACCCTCAAGAGTAAGGATATAGAAATAATATTTGATGAAAGTATTAAGAACTTTCTTGCTATGGAAGGCTTTGATCCAGCCTTTGGTGCAAGACCTTTAAAGAGACTAATACAAAGGGAGGTTCAAAACAGTCTTGCCAAAGAGATCCTTAAAAATTCTATAAAGGAAGGTGAAAAAATTGTTGTGAAATATAGCAATGGAAAAGTAGTTTTCGAAACTTAAGGTTAAAAAGAGGGGGTTGAGATGTTTGTATGTAAGCCAACTATCTCTGCCCCCCCCATTTTAGTTATTGATTCATTAACCCTACCCTTAGCTCGAGACGAGTGCTAAAAAGCCCTTCTTCTATAAAAATTATGAGATTTCTTTGGTCCTTTACAAAGCTCAAGCTTGAGGTGTTTTTATAATTTAATACATTTTGCAAGGTCCATTTTTCTTCTATGAGGCTATTTTTAAGGGACTCTGCAAGGGAATAACCATCTACCCTGCCTCTATAAGATATTACTCCTACTTTTATGCCTTTTGTCTCAAAGATAAAGGTGTTATCTTTGTCTAATTTCATAGAGTAGGGGACTGGTATATCTTGAATATCCCTATGGGGAAGAAAGGTTTCTTCCTCTTTAACCTCCTTTTTAACAGGTTCTTTAGTTTGGGCTTGTTGCTGTGCAAAGAGGGAATTTGCAAAAACTATTGTTACTAATAAAATAGTGAGGCAGATAAACTTTCTCATTTAAATCACCCCCTAAAAAAATGGATTATAAATTTTTTCGTTTTCTATAGTGCTTGCTGGACCATGTCCAGGATATATTTTTGTATCATTTGGATAGACGAATATTTTTTCTTTGATAGATTTAATTATATCTTCATAGCTACCGCCAGGAAAATCAGTTCTTCCTATGCCACCAGCAAAGAGAGTATCACCAGTTATAATTATATCTTCAATTTTTAAACATATGCTGCCAGGAGAGTGGCCTGGTGTGTGTATTACTAAGATTTCTATGTTGCCAATTTTTAAAATATCACCATCTTTTAAATATAGATCTGGAGAGGGAGATGTATCTATATCGAATCCCCATAGCTTAGCACCTACATCAGCTCTTTCGAGCAATGGTTTCTCTGCTTCGTGAATTGCAAATTTTGCGCCTGTCTTTTCTTTAAGAATCTTATTGCCACCTACATGGTCAAAATGACAATGGGTGTTTATTATATATCTCAAATTTATTCCCGATGATACGATATAACGATAAAGCTCCTCACCGTTATCACCGGGGTCTATTATACAACCTTCTTTTGTCTCTTCATCGGCTATTAAATAGCAATTAACCTCAAGGGGACCTGTGACAAAACGCTTAAATATCATTATTATTCATCTCCAAATATAAATTTTTTTGCGCTTTCCAGCAAAACATTTAGAGTATCTTTACTTTCTGCTTCTGCATATATTCTTATAACAGGCTCTGTACCAGATTCTCTAAAAAGTAGCCAGCAGTCTTTTTCTAAATAAATTTTAACCCCGTCTATCTCTTTTTTATCTATCACCTTAAGTCCACCAAATGAACGTGGTATATTTAGAAGCTTTTCTTTGAATCTTTCCTTGATTTCTGGGGTTATGAGGAAATTTTTTCTGTCAGAATAAAGAGGCCCCACCTCTTGAAAAACCTCCTTAACAAGATCTATGACAGAGAGCCCTCTTTTAGATACAATCTCTACTACGAGTAAGGCTGCTAAAATGCCGTCTTTTTCTGGCACATGTCCGTATATTGAAAGACCAGCACTTTCCTCTCCGCCAAGAACAATTTTACCGTTGGCTATCAACTCACCAATGTACTTAAAACCTACAGGTGTCTCATAAACAGGCTGATTAAACTTTCTTGCAATTCTATCAAGTAAATGTGTGGTTGCGTAAGAACGTCCTACTCCACCTAAGATTCCTTTATTTTTAAGTAGATAATAATAAATGATAGCAAGAATTAAGTTAGGTATTATAAAGATACCCCCTCTATCAACTATGCCGAACCTGTCTCCATCACCATCGGTAGCAACACCTAAAAGTAGCTTTTTTTCTTCTTTTAACCAACTAATCATCTCTTTTAAATTGTTTTCCATGGGGTCTGGGGCTGAACCACCGAAGTAGGGGTCTCTAAAATCATGTATTACCTTACATTTTAGACCTTCTTCTTCTAATACTCTGTCTATGTAACCTCTTGCAGTACCATACATTGGATCTATAATTATCTTGATTTGAGAAGCAGCTATAGCTTTAAAGTCAATCTTTTCTTTCAATTTATCTATATAGTTCTGAGATGGGTCAATAACCTCAACTATCTTTTCTTTAACAATCTTTTCATAGGATAGACTTTCTTTAAAGGTTACTTGACCTAAAAGCTCGTTAGCCCTTGATTCTATCCACTTTGTAGTCTCTGGTAATGCTGGTCCACCCCACTGAGGTGAAAACTTTATACCGTTGTATTCAGGCGGGTTGTGGCTGGCAGTAAAATTTATTGCACCTGCTGCTTTTCTCCTCAATATCTCATAGGATATAACAGGGGTTGGTGTCTCTCTTGAGGTAATGTAAGACTTTATTCCATTAGCCGATAATATTTTAACTGCCTCTTTTGAGTACCATTCTCCCATGAATCTACTATCATGTCCAACAATAAGGCCTTTCTCTCTTAAACCTTCCCTTGTGAGATAATCGGCTATTGCCTGAATAACTACTCTAACCCTTTCAAGAGTAAACTCTTCTCCAATAATGCCTCTCCACCCAGAGGTACCAAACTTTATCTGATTCATATTAAGCCTCCAAGCCTTCGTTGACAAGTTCTCTTATTTCTTTTATAAGCTCCTCAGCCTTTTTTTTGTCAAAAGCTTCTGCATATATATTGAAATAGGCTTTATCTGGTGAAGGGATAGCAAGGTACCATCCACCATCTTTTATTACTTTAATACCATCTATTAACTCAACATTCATTTTATTAGTTTTCTCAACAAGATACCTCATAACAAACCCCTTCTTTTCCCAAGAACAGGGTACGGTATCACTAATCATATAGGTATAGGGGATTGTCTTTTTTATCTCATATAGGGTAGTATCTAAATAAGATAAATATTCAAGCACCTTAATAATTGAATACATCCCGTCAAAGGCTGGCAAGAAATCTGAGAAGACATAACCACCATAATTTTCCCCAACGAAGAATACATCTTTCATAAGAGATGATTCCATTATAGCACGACTGGATGTTTTTGTTCTAACTGTTTCAACAGCATATTTTTTTGCTAAATCTTCTACTACCATTGATGCGTTAACAGGGACAGCTATCCTTTTTAAGTTTGACTCACATTGAAAAAGCATGGATAGTATAGTTAAAAGGTTTATAACACCATTATAGATCTCTCCTTTTTCATCAATCAGATATATTTTTTCTCCGCCAGCATCAAGAAAGACACCTAAATCTGCTTCGATTGATCTAACTATATTGCTTAGCTGGTTTAAAGAGTTTTCAAATTCTGGTTTAGTTTTTGTAAGTTTTGTGCTTTCTAAGTTTGCATTAAGGGCAATTAACTCGCAATTAAGTTTAGCAAGGATTGAAGGGAAGATGTTTGACGCACTTCCATGGGAGAAGTCTATGACAATCTTAAATTTTCTTTTACTAATATTTGAGACATTGATCTTACTTAAAAATCCTTTTCTATAACTTTCAATAAAATCATTAGGAAACGATATCCTCCCTGTATCTTCTATTCCGACTCTTCTAAAATCTTCACCTAAGAAAAAGCGTTCAATAGCCTTTTCTTTACTGGTACCGATATCAATTCCCCTCTCTTCATAAAACTTCATATCAATAATATCGGGGTCGAAGGGAGATTTTCTTGTGTAGACTCCACCAACCTCTCCAAAGTTTTTGGTAAGAAATCTTGCTACAGCTACAGGAATAACTCCATAATCATGTACATTAACTCCTGTAGAGAGAACACCAGTCATGAAGGCTCTGTTTATCATTCTTGAGGCAGGATGGTGATCTCTTGATGTAGCGATGGTATCGCCTTTTTTAAAGGTTGCACCGTAAGCGGCACCTAATTTTGCTGCAAACTCAGGGGTTATCTCGAAATTGGCTAAACCACATACACCATAGGGACCAAATATTGATTTTGACCAACTCTCCCCCCAGATTAAACTACTGGCAAGTATTGCGCCATCTTCCACTGTTTTCATGGGCCAAACCTTAACACCAGGTTTTAGTAAGCTAAATCTACCTATGGTGCAACTATCTGCTACAAACACTTCTTCCGATAGATGAGCGCCTTCTTTTATGACCGTGTTAAAACCTATTACGCTTTCCTTTAGTTCTGATAATCTTCCTATATATACATTGTCCCATATTACAGAGTCAAAAATTTTTGCGCCTTCTTCAACAACCGTATTGTTACCAATAATAGAGTTTCTTATAACAACATTTTTCTCGATCTTACAGTTATTACCTATAATCGCTAATCCTTCTATTGAGACAGTGTAGTCTAAGGTACTTCTTTGTCCTAAATAAAGTTTTTTATTTACCCTTTTATAAGGAATATCTATAGTAACTTTTTTATCAAGGATATCTAAATGAGCTAATCTATATTCCGTTAGGTTTCCCACATCTTTCCAATAACCCTCCATAAGGACACCAAATAGATTTTTCTTCTTTGTCATCATTAAAGGAAAGAGGTCTTTGCTAAAATCAAACTCTTTATTTTGTGGTATAAAATCAAAGACATTTTTCTCAAGTATATAAATACCTGTGTTAATAGTATCGCTAAAAACTTCTCCCCAACTCGGTTTTTCTAAAAACTTCTTTATCTTGCCGCTTTTTTCAGTAATTACTATACCGAAGGGTAATGGGTTCTCGACTCTTGTGAGAAGAATAGATGCATCGGCCCTATTTTTTTTGTGGAAATTTATAGCTTCATTAAGGTTAAAGTCTGTTAAGACATCACCGGATATTACAAGAAAGGTATCGTCTATATATTTCTCAGCAAGCTTAACAGCTCCTGCTGTACCATAATCTTCTTTTGGAAGAATGTATTTAATATTAAGACCAAAATCTTTTCCATCTTTAAAATAATTTTCAATAACCTCGCCTTGAAAGAAAAGAAGTACTATTAGATCTTTTATGTTATGTTTCTTTAACAAGTTCATTATATGTTCCATCATGGGCTTATTTACGAGTGGCACCATTGGCTTAGGTATATTTTGGGTTAATGGTCTTAACCTTGTTCCAAAACCTCCAGCCATAATGACTGCCTTCATAAATCCCCCTATGATTATTTATATAACCTTAAGTATCAGCTTTGATATAGGTTCTCTTTGAACTCTTTTGTTTTTATTTTTTATCCAGCCCAAGGCAATTACACAACAGAGCTCATATCTATTAGACAACTGACACAACTCTCTTATTGTTTCTGCATTTTTAAGAATCTCTCCTAGCCAGGTGGTTCCTATACCGATAGAGTAGGCGTAAAGAAGTATATTTTGTATTGCAGCACCAATAGCCATCAAATCTTTCTCTCTATGATAGGAATGTTCTTTATCCATAAAGACGAGTATAAGACTATTTGCCTTTTTTATGATATCGCCGTAGATTGTATATTGGGCAAGTTGATCCTTAAACTCTCTATTTTTAGCTATTATAAATCTCCATGGTTGATTATTATGCCCTGATGGAGCATAACTACCTGCTTCTATAAGTTTTTCAAGGATAGATATTGAAATATCTTCATCTGAAAAGTTCCTAACTGTCCTTCTTTCCTTTATATTTGAAAAGACCTCATTATCAAAAGACATATCTTGAAATTTATCAAAAAAATATTAAAAAGTAAAACAAAATTCCTATTTTAATAATATAAAAAATGTTAAAATAAAAACGTGAGAAAATCTTTTATCATTTTAAGTATAGTCTATCTCCTATTGGTTTTTTTTACGTTCTCTTATAATATTTGGAAGGATAGTTCTTTAAAAGAGATGTTATACGTACACAACAATATACTCCTTATTAGAGAACAGTTATGGGAGGTAAATGAGGATATTGACCGGTTTTTCTATGATTTAGAAAGGCAGGGACATGACAAAGGTGCTTTAGATAAGATACAACCTCTTTTCTTGAGCAAACTTGATAAACTTTCTACTTCACTAGAACATAATCTTGCTAAATATGGTTGTGTTGGGTGTCATTCCACTTCAGACACATTTATTAAGAAGGTCTTAAATGAAAAGGACGAGCTATTTACTTCAGTCTCTGCTTTTAAAGAGGCTCTATATAAGTTGAATGTTGACAAGGAATCTAAAAAAAATCTCTATGACTTAAAAAGGCTTTTGATGAACAAGATATATATTTTAAAAAACTCTTTTAATGCTATGGAAAACACTCTACAAAAAAATCTTACGAAAAGATTTAATAAACATAAGAATACAGAAGTTTTTATAGGTTTTTTATCATTAGTATCTATACTTTCTCTTCTTTTTATCCTCTATAAAAAAATACTGAGAGATACCTTGTTACTAAAGAAGTTAGTAAAAAACATAGAAAACAACAAAGACTTTTTTGGTATAGATATAAACTCCTTTAGCAATGATGATTTAAAAAATATTTCTAAAACACTTATTGAAAATTTTGAAAAGATTAAAAATACAGATCTTCAACTAAAAAGGCAGATTGACGAAATGGAGAGCATGAATGAAGAGCTTCAATCAACCAACCAGCAGCTTGAGATGGTTACTGCTGAGTTAGAAGAGATAAAAAATAATTTAGAAAAGAAGGTACAAGAGAAAACCCTTGAATTAGAAGAGGCATATAAAGAGCTTGAGAGATCGGAGGCGATAAAAAGCAGTTTCCTTCAGAGCATATCTCATGACTTTAAGACCCCCTTAACACCACTATTTGGGTATTTAAAGTTAATGAAGAATAGAGAGTTGGGAGAGCTTACACCTCTTCAAGAACAAAGTCTCAATATTATGCTAACCTGCGCTGAAAAGATTTACAATACCATTGATGACTTGATACTTCTTACTAAGTTAGATTTAGATAGAGATGCCTTTTTATTCAAGGATGTAGAACTAAACCAGATAGTGAAGACTGTCACTACAAGAGTAGAAAAAGAGCTAGAAGAAAAGAGATTGAGATTAATCCTTGATCTAACGGAAATACCAATAATAATTAAAGGAGAGCATCTTATATTAATTCAGATGATAATGCATATTATGAGAAACTCAATCAAATACACACCTGAGGGTGGAGTTATAACTATTTCTTTAAGTCAAGAAGATGGTTATGCTGTTCTAAGAGTGAAGGACAGCGGGCAGGGTATAGCAGATAAGACCTTACAACAAATTAATGAGTATTTTAATACAAAAAATGTTTTTTTAGCAAAAAGAAGAGATATAATTACCGTGGGATTAAGTATTTTAAAGAAAGTAACTCTTTTACATAACTCCAAAGTATTATACAAGAGCAAAAAGAATGAAGGAACTACAGTAGAGATATATTTTCCAACGGCAACAAAATAACTATGAAAAAATTGATAGATAAATTTAAAGAAGATATCTCCTGTGTTTTTGAGAGAGACCCTGCGGCTAGAACATTTATAGAGGTTATATTGTGCTACCCTGGATTTCATGCTCTCATTTTTCATAGGCTCTCTCATTATCTATGGAATAAGAAGTTTTTCTTTTTGGCAAGGTTTGTATCTCATATTGCAAGGTTTCTTACAGGTATAGAGATACATCCAGGTGCGAAAATAGGAAGAAGATTCTTTATAGATCATGGTATGGGAGTTGTTATAGGTGAGACCGCAGAGATTGGTGATGATGTAACTATCTATCATGGCGTTACATTGGGTGGTACCTCCTGGAGAAAAGGCAAAAGACATCCTACCATAGGTAACAATGTAGTGATAGGAGCAGGAGCAAAAATATTAGGGCCAATTGTAATAGGAAATAATTGTCTTATAGGTGCAGGGTCAGTGGTTGTTAAAGATGTGCCTGATGACTCAACTGTTGTTGGGGTTCCAGGAAGAATTACCTACAGAGGAGAGACAAAGGTTAAAATTGATGAGAAGTTGCCAGATCCAGAAGCACAAGTTATTAAGTGCCTCACTGAACAGTTAAGAGATATAGAAAAAAGATTGATAGAGCTAACCAAGGAACACAAAGAGTTCACCTCCTGTTCTTTAGAAAGATATCCTGAAAAAGATAAATAATTCTATGAGAATAGAAGTACTTATAGGCTTTCTGAATAAAAGAGAGAGAAGAGTTATAGCCGAATCTCACTATAAACCTGCTTCTGTAATAGTACCTCTTATTTTTAATGATAAAATCTCAGTTCTTTTAACGAAAAGGTCTCTTAATTTGAGTCATCATAAAGGTGAGGTCTCATTTCCTGGGGGTAGATGTGATAATGAAGATAAGACAAAACTTGATACAGCTCTAAGGGAGCTAAAAGAAGAGATTGGTATTCCTAAAGATGAGGTCTTAATCTTTGGTCAGCTTGATGATTATGTTAGCATTACACACTTTCATATATCCACCTTCCTCGCTAAAATACCCTATTTCTGTCCCTATTCTTTCAACAAAGATGAGATTGATGATATATATCTAATTCCTTTAAAAGATTTTCTTATAAGACATAAAGAGCTGATCCATTCAAAAGATGGAGATGTAAGGACCAATTATATTTACACTTTCGAGTCTTTTCGGGTATTTGGTGTTACTGCTCAGATTATTAAGGATCTTATAGATATTTTTGAGAAATCAGGTTTTATCAAAGAAAATTACGATCTGATCTTTTAAATCTTCCTTTACATAAAAGGTTCCCTTAGCAGAAGCAATAAGTCCACCCTCATCTTCAATATTTGCTAATCCCTCAAAAAGTTTTTCCTCTAATTTCCTATTTATCCACCCCATACAGGTAAACTCTGCATCTGTTTTTAGAGGTCTTTTAAATGTTATCTCAAGCTTTCTTGTTACTGTTACAATTCCATTAAAATAAAAGGCATACCATAAAACCTCATCAATTATTAAGCTTATTATCCCACCATGAACTATCTCTTTGAAACTCTGAAATTTTTTATCTATCTTCCCTTTGATAAGAGCTTTACTATCTAATTTTTCTATTTTAAGATGTAAACCATCAATATTGTTTTTTCCGCAAACAAAACAATTATCTGAGTAATATTTGTAGTTTTCCATCTTTTGTCCTTAACACAATAGACTTTTCATTATCTATTCCAAATTATACAATAAAATAATATGCTAAGGAAAAACTTTATTAAAGTTGGAGGTTAAATTTATGGCTATGATAAAAGTTAAGATTTACTATGAAGATACTGATGCTGGTGGGATTGTATATCATGCAAATTATCTTAAGTATTTAGAGCGAGGGCGAACAGAGTTTCTTGCTGAGAGGGGTATAAATGTTTCAGAGCTACACAAAAATGGGGTTTTGTTCGTGGTCTCTCATATTGAGATTAGTTATAAAAAACCCGCTTATTTAGGTGATATATTGGAAGTTCATACTGAAATTGCAGAGTTAAAAAAGGTTACCATGTTGATAAAGAATCAGATAAAAAGGGGTGAAGATATTATCTGTGAAGCCTTTGTGACTATAGCCTGTTTAAACGAAAAATTAAAGCCACAAAGACTTCCAAAGGAGTTATATTTATAATATGTTAGCAAGATATTTGTCCTTAAGCTTAAATGAGTTTAAAGATAAAATTGATAAATTATACGACCTTTTAACCTCCTGCACACTCTGTCCAAACAATTGTAAAGTTAACAGGATTAATAAGGAAAGGGGGTTTTGTAGAGTAGGAAATAGACCTTACATATCAAGCTATGGCGCCCATTTTGGCGAAGAGCCGCCTATAACAGGTTATAGGGGTTCAGGTACAATATTTTTTACTTACTGTAATCTAAGATGTATTTATTGCCAAAATTATAGCATTAGTCAGTTAGGAGAGGGAAAAGAGATAGATATATTGAGTCTTTCAGATATTATGCTTAATCTTCAAAAACAGGGCTGCCATAATATAAACCTTGTTACTCCTACCCATCAGATACCCTTTATAATTGAGGCAGTATATATTGCCTCTAAAAAAGGTCTTTCTATTCCATTAGTTTATAACAGTGGTGGCTACGAATCTCTCAGTACTCTTAAAATTTTAGATGGAGTTGTAGATATTTATATGCCTGATTTTAAGTATTTTGATAATAAAATAGCAGAGGAGCTATCAGGTATAAAAAATTATGTAGATGTGTCAAAGATAGCAATAAAGGAGATGCATAGGCAAGTAGGTGACTTAGTAATTAATGATGGCATTGCTTTAAGAGGAGTTCTTATTAGGCATCTTGTATTGCCAGAAAATATATCTGGATCAGATGAACTATTAAAATTTATTGCAGAGGAGATTTCCCTAGAAACTTACATAAATATAATGGATCAGTATTATCCATGCTTTAGAGCGGCCACATTCCCACCCCTTGATAGAAGAATAACTAAGAAAGAGCTTTCTAACGTCCTTGAGATGGCAAAAAAATTAGGTTTTAAAAGAATTTACTATTAATCTATTTTTCTGGGTAAACTAATTTTACATAATGACAGTAGTCGCATTTCTTCAGATCTTTTTCTTTTGCGTGGCACTCACCAGTAAAGCAGCCAACCATAGAAGGTCTATTGGTTGAGTAGTTACTAATGTCATGGGCAACATTTGAATGGCATTCAAGACATTTCATGTTTGTCTTTTTACCGTCCATGTGGGCATAATGGTTCATCTTTATAATTTTTTTGCCCTTTACTTCCTTTTCAAATCTAATCTTCTCGTGACAACTTTCGCATCTTTTATTGACAAATTCAGGACTGCTATTGAAATGTTTTGATATGCTAAAAGCTGATTCATCATGACAGCCTGCACAGGTAGAGTTTTTTAGGTTATGGGCAAAGGAGGTTCTTACAAGATTCTTCTCTTTGAAATGACACAGTCCGCAATAAAAATTAGAAGATGTGGTCGTTTTTAGAAGTATAGATATGCTAACCACTATTATAATTGACACGAGTACTATAGCATACTTATAACTATTATTCATTTCGAGCTCCATTAAGCCTTTTTGATGGAGATTATTTTACAACTATATAAAGGTTGCCCGTAATTTTGGGTCTTAGAAATATCATTTAAACTAATATCTTCATTATTCCACCAGATATATTTAATCTCCTTATCCTTACTTTTAAAATTAATTTTCCTATTTGTATAGTGATTAATATCTGCTGGAACCTTAAATCTCCTAAGGGCTATAGTATTATTTGCTATTCCTTCCATTACAAAGCATTTAACCTTTAAATCTTTGGTCTCTGTTTTTATCTCTATCAAATCTCCATGCTTTATTTTATATTTTTCAGCAAGGTTTTTATTAATAAATACTCTATTAAAGTTTGAAGTTTCTTCAGCCCATTTACTACCTCTTGTGGAAAAACTTAAGATATTGTCTTCGTAAAGATAAAAAGACAACTCCTCTTTGTTTTCTATTATTTCCTTATTATCTATTTGAGGAGATACCATTGATATCTTTATGGATTTTAAAGAGGAGTTAATATATGCTTTTCTTGTTGGTAACTTGCTGTCAAGAGTTATTGCAATTTCAGAAACATCTTTTATGCCAAAGGGAGCTTTGAAATTAAGAATTTTCTGAAATATAAGCTCAATATTATCTTTTTTCCTAAGCTCAACTGATTCCACACCGCCCTCAATAGAAGGAGTAGTAATCATTGCATAAAAACCTTTTTTATCTCTCTTGATATAAAGCTCTTCCTTTTCTGTAAAGAAGTTAATTGGTAATATAAGGTCTGCATATTTTGATATCTCTGAATGATGACTACCCATATAAATTATAAATGGTATGCTTTTTAACCTTTCTACCAATCCATAATAGTAGTCAGTGAGAATAGGGTCTATCCCATAAATAAATAAAGTGTGTATATCTTCTGTTAAGATATTAAAAGGTCTTGAAGTAATTGGATTGTTATAAAAAAAGGTGCCACCTTCTTTATTTAGAGAATTAAGATTTTTTGCTAAATTTATAATGGATATTAGTGCTCTCATCCCTTCGACTGTATCTGTAAGATAGCTATCAAAGGTTAGACAAACTCTCTTGGAGCTTTTAATTTTTGTTATAAGCTCTGAAAAGTCAGATTGATTAATATTTAATCTTTTGTAAACTTCTTCGTAATTAATGTTTGGACTTTTACTTAAGGCATTAGTGATAAGAGATATTAGATAAGGGATTTCAGAAATATTGGTTGGTATCCATCTTTCACCTAAGGCTGTTCCTCTTGTAACCATGGGAGAAAAAGAAATAACCTTTCTACCACTTTCTATTAGATAGTTTGATACCTCGATAAAATTACCATAATTAACAATATCTCCACCAAAATTTAATACTAAATCGGCATTCTCTATATCAAAATAGACCTTATCAGCGCCAATGAATGTTTTTAGTGAGCTCTCTTTATAAAAACTAATCTTTTTGGACATACTTGAGAGATAATATCTGTCACCTTCACCCTTTGCATAGGCTATTGTATGAAATCTATCTTTATTAAATCTTTCTTTTAGTATCTCTAAGGCTCTATCATAATCAAGGGGGTTAAAAATTACCTTTCCCTTATCGCCTTTTCTTATTAGAGGAGTTTTTATACGACCTTCGTTATAAATAATGTTATGATAAGCAAATATCTTGGGACACAATCCCTTTTTATCTTTATTAATGATAGAAAAAATATTTTCCCTCTTTTTTAATATTTCTAACTTGCAGTAACTATCACAGAGTGGGCAGATAGACTCAGCTCTCTCAAGTCGAGAAGGTGGGAAGGGCTTCCACAAATTGTAAGGATTGCTTTCCTCTGTATTAAAGGGGACTACACTACCTATCCCTATTAGCCCTGTAAGTTTTAAAAATTCCCTTCTTTTAATATCCATAGTGTCCTCTATACTAAAGGAATATGTTCGCCACCGACTACTACATTATATCTCATGATAAAGATACCTATCATAATAACAACTGCAGTTAAAACATATATCCAGTTTTTTCTAAATTTAGGTATAGCAAAGATTATCATAGGTATTATCTTTCCTATTAAGACTTCTAAGATTAAGAAGGTAAAGCCAAAAAAACCAGTAGTCATATGAATAGTGGCGTGTATTCCTTCTTTATGTCCCATGTAGTGAGTGACCATATCTGATAAAACCAAGAAAAGGTCGAAGATAATTATCCATATAAGCATATTTCCAAGAGTAAAAAGTAGTTCTGAGCTAATCTTTTTCTCTTTAGTAAAAAAATAACCCTGTATGGCGCAAACAATCATCATTAAAGCTATACCTGATATCATGGCTGAGACAAGAAATAATAGAGGCATAATTGGTGTTGCCCATACAACCCTTGCTTTTGCTACTGCAAGAACAAAACCAGTGTAACCATGAACAGCAATAGCTGAAGGGATTCCAATAATACCTAAAATTTTTGCCATCTTATTATTCTCTTTAAACATATAATAGCCATAAATGATACATACTATAGGGTAAATTGTTAATAAGAAGGAGCCCCAAGATAAAGGTGATGTAGGATTTATGAATACGAAAAGATGCCAAGCCTTCATTGGGTGACCAGAGTGCAGAAGTAAAGCAAGAGGAGCCATAATTAGTAAGAGGGCAGCAAGAACAACACCTGGTTTAGCAAGGGGTTTAAACTTTTCAAATCCAAAAACGTATCTTAGCGAAGATAGAATAAAGGACCCAGCACTTAAGCCAGTTAAGTAAAAATAAATGGTAATATATAAACCAAATGTTTCCTGCATTGGCACATTATACAATAGAGTTACATCCATCTAGAGTTCCTCCTGTTACCCCTTAACCCGATCAAATCAAACACAAATAAAACATAACTTATGGCATCCCCTTTTTATCAGCTAAGGCACCATCAAGATTGACATAGAAAACATAGGGGATATTACCTGTATCTTCTTTCAAAACAGTAACACTGTTATTTGTGATAAATTTAGTTATCTCACTATTTTTATCATTCAAATCTCCAAAGATCATAACATTATTTGGACAGGAGATGACACAGGCTGGTCTCTCTCCTTCCGTAACTCTATGAAGACAGAAGTCGCACTTCTGAACTATACCCAGTAATGGATTAATGTGTCTCATAGCATAGGGGCAGGCAGCGAGACAGTAACCGCATCCGATGCATCTGTGGGGTTCTACTATAACTATGCCATCTTCTCTCTTAATAGAGGCTTTTACAGGACATACTGTTACACAGGTAGGATTATCACAGTTATTACAGAGTAAGGGTAAATAAACCTTTGTAACATTGGGGTAGTTGCCCTTTATACCTTCCTTTACCCAGATTCTCCAAATAGAGATAGGAACTTTATTTTCAAGTTTGCAAGAGAGCTCGCAGCTATGGCAGCCTATGCATTTTCTTAGATCAATAACCATTCCATATCTTTTAGTGGCTTTCATCTTCTTTCTTTAACTCCTTTTGTTTACCAGCTAAATATCCTATGCCTGCTCCAATAAAAATTATCGCACCAAAAATAAAACCAAAATTTAGCAGAAAAACAGTTATTGACAAATTATTCCCATGGAAATCTGAAAATAAAAAGGTTCCACTCTTCTTATGGCAGGATTTACAACTTGGTTCAGAAATCTTTTTGCTATGTCCAGCATCACCCTCATGGCAGCCAACACAGTTTTTAACAGAGTAGTCTATGGAGGAGTCTCCCTTTTTATGACCATTTACTCTTGTAAGAGCAATCTTTTTAAGGAAAGTATCTCCAGAAAAGGATTCATTGGGATGACATCTACCACAGGTCTTTGGAAGGTTTTCCATTGAAATAGTTGATGTTTCGCTTTTTAGATTTGCATTATGTGGGTCGTGGCAACCAGAACAGTAAGGGGCGTTCTTTTTATTGGAATAATATGCCTTACCGTGTAAGCTTTCGATATAATCATTATAGACTAACTTCTTTGAATCAATCTCAAGGCCCTTTGAGGCTAAAAGTTTTCTTATATAATCAGTTTGTTTCTCCTTTTCTATGTGGCAATGTTGACATTTTATTGATGGCATTTTAACAAAATGAGTCTTCTCCCCTGCCTCTACATCATAATGACAGTCTATACAGTTAAAGGTGCCGTGTTTTGATTTAATGAAGGTTTCATAATCTAACTTAAGAGACCTCAAGTTCCCAAAATATCCATAGGGGTTATAATAAAAATCCTTTGAATGGCATTCTTCCATACATTTCTTATCCTTCTCTCGATACTGAATACCATAAGCTTCATCGTAGCCTGCGAAAATGAGTAGATAAAAGAGAATAAATAGAAACTTAAAAAAGATTTTTAACCTAATCATCAAAGTGCCTCATAAATAATTTCTGCTATATCTTTAACAGCAATATCTTCTCTATTGTATGTTTTTGTACCGTCTATCATCATTGTTAAACAAAAGGGACAGGCTGTTGCTATACCAGTTAAATCTTTACCTTCAGAACTATCAAGAATCTGCTTAACTCTTGTATCGTTCATGCGAGGGGAGTGCTCTTCTAAAAACATATTTCCACCACCACCTCCACAACAAAAACCCTTTATTCCTCTTCTTTCAAATTCTGTGATTTTAAGTCCTGATTTTTTTATGATCTCTCTGGGCTCGTTATATATATCGTTATATCTTGCTAAATAGCAGGAGTCATGATATACAAACTTTCCCTCTATATTTTTTGTAATATTTAATCTACCGTCTTTGACAAGATTAAGCAAAAACTCAGAATGAGAGATTACTTCATAATTGCCACCAAGTTGACTATAATCTTGCTTAAGAGTGTTAAGGCAGTGGGGGCATGAGGTGACTATCCTTTTAATACTGTAATTATTCATAGTTTCTATGTTTTGTCTTGCCAACATATCATATAGATATTCATTACCCAGCTTGCGAGCTGGATCTCCGCAACAGGTCTCCTCTTCACCAAGCAAAGCAAACTTTAAATTAGCTTTATTGAAAATATCTATAAGTTTCTTAACCACTTTGCTGTACCTATCATCAAAGGCTCCAGCGCAGCCAGGCCAAAATAGAAAATCAATTGATTTAGGATCATCTATCTCAACAAGAAATTTTACGTCAAGCTCCTTAGCCCATTCTCCCCTGGTTGAAGCTGGCATACCCCAAGGGTTACCATTTCTCTCTAAATTCTTAAACAAAAGCTGAGCCTCTGGGCTAATTGATCCTTCCATTAGCACAAGGTATCTCTTAATCTCCATCATCTTATCTAAATGTTCAATACCAGCGGGACAATTCTCTACGCAGGCTCTACAGGTCGTACAGGAAAAGATAACTTCCTCTGTAATATCTTCATTAACAAGGGGCGACTGTAAATCTTTATCTGACCTATATAGTACTGTTTTTAAATCTTGAATAACCTTTTTGGGTGAAAGAGGTTTTTCTGTAAGATGAGCGGGGCAGTTTTCCTGACAGCGCCCACAGCGAACACAGGTATCAAGATCCATTAGGTCTTTCCAGTTTAGTTCTGATACCTTATTTGCACCAAACTCTTCTGAGTTATCAAGGTCATAAAGTTTGTAAGCGCCTTTAGGAAGAGGGTTCTTGAATATATAGCTTAAAGGTATTAGAAATATATGAATAGCCTTACTATAGGGTATAAAGGCAATAAAAGAAAGTACAAGAAAAAAATGCAGTCTCCAAAATATCTGGGACAATGCAGGATAGAAATCTTGGTCAGAAGGGATAAATATTGAGAAAAAAAGCCCTGCTGGCGCAAAAACAGCCTTTTCTTTGAAGACCTTTAATCTTACCGCTTCCATAAGAAAACCTGTTACAAATATTAATAAAAGCCAGACAAGCAGAATAAAATCTTCTCTCTTATTATCAAAACCTCTATTCTTCTCGGAAATCCTTCTGTAATAGAAGTAAATAATACCAATCAAGGCAATTAGTGCGCAGAGATCAAGAACAATAGACTGGATATTGGCAATAACGGAAGGTGTTTTAATAGGAAGATGAAAAATTAAGATTAAGATTAAAGCAACTATGAAAAGATAAAACAAGAAGAGATGAAAAAAGCCCATCTTTTTTTCTCTTAAAAGGTCTCCATGAGAAAAGATCCTTTCTAGTGCTGAGAAAAAACTCTCATAAAAATTTTTAAATCTATCTGATTCTTGGCCTCTTTTCCATCTTTTAGCTTTGATAAAAAAGCCAATTATGAAGACTAAAAAAGTAAGTGAAATAAATAACAAGTCTAAAGAGTTTAGCATTATCAACCTACCAAACTAGATTTGTGAAAACATTAACATAATATTTCTTTAACGTCAATAAAAAAATATAATTTTAAAATCTACCCCCTAACTTAACACCAAATCTCTGATTTGTTAAATCTAATGAACCTAAAAAGGTGTTTGTTTTTTCAACAAACTGATATACATACTCTAGAGCTACAAAGGCATCTATCCCAGATGAAGAGGGGAAAAGAAACTTTATCTCAGCCTTTAGCTGCCCACCTAAAAGTAGATTGTCTTTAGAAACTACTTCCACCTTGGAAGACTCATTTTGTAGTCTGTAACTTAAGTAGTTCATGCTGACCCCACCGCCTAACCCTATCTCCATCTCTCTCAAAGGATAGTAGCCTTTTATATTAAACTCAAAGGGCATATAATCAATACTTTCACTATAAGGGGTATTATTAATCTCATAAATTTTATTCTCAATATTTGCCGAACCAAGCATTAAAGAATAGCCATAGTATATATTCCTACTACCTAACTCCAAAGCAAAAAGAGGTTTAGTTTCCTTGGAATAACTGAACTTGATTCCTTCAAATCCAATAGCCATCTCACCAGAAATGGGCTTCCATTCATTTCCGTAAAGATTATTAACAAATAAAAATATAAAAAAAATTACAGTAAGTTTTGTTAGTTTCATAGTTCATTCTCCATTTCTAAGACATTAAAATATATCTATCAGTTTTTTCCTTTTATGAAAAGTAAAAAATGATAAAATATCAAAGCTATGAAAGGTTATATCTATAACACCATTACTGTTATGGCAGGTTCATTTATAGGCTACTATTTTGGAAAAAAAATAGGAGAAAAGGTTAAAGATGAGGTCTTTAATGTTTTAGGGCTCATTACTATATTTTTAGGTATCAAAATGACCCTTTTAGGCCAAGATTTAATAATTATTGTGTTATCTCTTGTGCTTGGCACGTTCATTGGCTCACTTATAAATCTTGAGGATAGGGTTTTTCTTGCCTTAGATAAGATTAGAAAATCCTTTAATAAAGAAGGGAAGATAGAGGGATTTTTGGTAGCTTCAACTCTTTTTTGTGTTGGTTCTATGACTATAATTGGTTCAATAAAAGATGGTTTATATAATGATGGTACAATTATAAAGATAAAATCTGTTATGGATGGCTTTGCCTCTATAATATTAACAGCAAAATATGGCTTATCTGTAATCTTTTCAGCATTTACAGTTTTTTTTATTCAAGGAATGCTTACGATGTTTTCAAGCTACTTAAAAGGCTTACCTACTTCTTTTATGGCAAATCTTGATGGTGTTGGTGGCATAATAGTTCTTTCTATTGGATTTAATCTTTTAAATATAAAAAAGATAAAAACCTTTAATATGTTGCCAGCAATACTGATTTTACCAATTATCTCATTATGGTTAAGTTAGGACATATAAACTATCTAAACTGTTTACCACTCCATGGAGCCATTCTTTTAGGTATGGTTCCTTTCGATGGAGAGATTATAGAGGGACATCCAACCTATCTTAACCAGTTGCTTGAGGAAGGCAAATTAGATGTATCACCATCCTCATCTTTTGAGATTATTAAGGGACATAAGATAATACCCAATTTTTCTATATCTTCAAAAGAAAAGGTAAAAAGCATAGTGCTTATTACAAAGAAGGAGCTCAGTGAGACAAAAAAGGGCGTATTTTTTATTACCTCTCACTCACAGACATCTCTAATGTTACTAAGACTCATATTAAGGGAGTTTATCCCAATTGAGGCTGATTATATTATTTTTGACCCACAAAAAGAAAACATGGAAGAAATACTTTTAAGGGCCGATGGTGTCCTTTATATTGGAGATTATGCCTTAAAAAACCTCAATCATAGAGAGACTTTTAAATATGACTTGGCAAGTATATGGTATCTTTATACAAATCTTCCCTTTACCTTTGCTCTTTGGCAAGTTTCTAATAAAACGCAAAAACACAGAGAGATAATTGATTTCTCAAAGATTTTAAAAAATTCTTACGACTTTTATTTGAACAATAAAGGGTTTATCGCAGATAAATTCTCGGAAAAAATGGGCTTCTCTATCCAAGATATTCTTGATTATTGGGATCATCTATCTTTTGAGTTTACAGATAAACATATAGAAAGTTTAAAACTATTTTTTAGGCTTTTAAAGAAGAACTTACTTATTGAGAAAGAACCAGAGATAAGATTTTTTGATTAAATCAGCAATAAAATTAAGCTTATATTTCTACCTGCTTGTGTACCATCCCTACGGTAAGAGTAAAAATCAGAGGAATCGCAATGAGTGCATATATCACTAACTTCTATATTTTCAGGAGGTACCCCCTCGCTCTCAAGAATATAGGCATTTATGCCCTTTAAATCCATATAAAATTTATTGTTTTTTGTTTTATTAAAATAGTCGGCCTTTCTTTTTCCCAAAAAACCGAAATGTTGATATACATCATTACCAACCTCATAGCAACCACCATTTATTGCTGGACCTATGAATGCATATATATCTTCTATGTTGCAGCCAAACTCTTGATGCATTTTCTTTAAGGTCTTTTTTACAATTTTAAGTGCAGTACCCCTCCATCCTGAATGAATGGCAGAAATTACATGTTTGTTATGGTCATATAAAAAGATTGGTAGGCAATCAGCAGTCTTTATAGCTAAAGAAAGTCCTTTTATTTTAGTTATTGTTGCATCTGCGGTAGGGAAGGAAGGTTTTTTATCCATCTTTAGCACTACCTTATCACTGTGAACCTGATTCATAAAAACTATATGTTTTGCGTCAACAGGAAAATGGGCTGATATTCTATTTATAATGCTAAAATTAGGTGGTTGAGGATGATCTTTTTCGATCATATGAGGTGGAACGCCAAGCTGCTTGTTTAAAAAGAAGACCCTTAGGTTTTCAAGAAACCTTTCATTAGTGATGTAAGAATAGTCTGGTTTCTTTATAAACTGCATTTTTTATCCAAATAATCAATTAGCTTCTTTATGCTTTCTGGGATTGAAGACTTAAAGGACATCTTTTCTTTCCTTTTAGGATGAAAAAAGGTTAGTTCATAGGCAACGAGAGCCTGTCCCTCGATCCTTTCTAAATAAGAGATTAGGGCTTTTTCTTTAATGGAAGAGGCAAAGTTTTTTTTTCCATAGACAGTGTCACCAACTATAGGATTTCCTAAATAACTCATGTGTACCCTTATCTGATGAGTTCTACCTGTTTTAATAGTAATCTCAACAAGACTTATCTGACCATTAGAATTAATTACTTTGTAGTGGCTGATAGATTCTTTACCATTCTCTTTTACAGCAAATTTTTTTCTATCTTTCTCGCT
Source organism: uncultured Pseudomonadota bacterium (assembly GCA_964540515.1). GTDB lineage: Bacteria > CALINM01 > CALINM01 > CALINM01 > CALINM01 > JAOAGA01. Next base: position 182,497 of record CAZIMS010000002.1, read on the forward strand.
TCTTCCTATCCCTGTAACTATTGTGTCTTCGGGTTTTTTAGGTAACCCATATATCAAGGCTAAATATCTCTTCTCAACAAGTCTTTCTTTAAACTGCCGTTGAAGCTCATAATAGCTTTCCTCATCTTTTGCAACTACCATAATACCTGATGTGTCCTTATCAAGTCTATGGACTATACCTGGTCTTATATCTCCACCAATGCCTTTTAGATCTTTACAATGGAATAACAAGGCATTAACTAATGTGTCATTCTTATGCCCCTTAGCGGGGTGTACCACCATACCTTTTTCTTTGTCAATTACGATAATATTTTCATCTTCATAAAGAATTTTTAAAGGATAGGCGAGAGGAAGAATATCACTACTTTCTACATCTTCCTCGATCTCACCATTTATTAAGTCACCGTCTTTTAATGGTGTTGAGGGTTTGAATGTTTTTCCGTTTAGAAGGATCTTTCCTCTTTTTATATAATCTTGTATTTTACTTCTTGACAAGTTTAATCTTTCACAGATATAAAGGTCCGCCCTTGGTGATGAGTTAGAGACCTCGATATTAATTACCATATTTTAGAACTGTATCTACCAGCAGATTTGAAGATTACATCGACTATTGCCTTATCATAAATCTCCTTTGGTATCTCAGCAGGAATTCTGCTCTCAAAAAGTTTTCTACCTTCTTCAATCTCTGTGCTTAAAACATCAAAGAGGTTGTCTTCCTCAATTCCCTTTTTTACCTTCTCTTGATTATATAATAACACATCTGACAGAATTGCCTTTGCCAGTCTATATGCTTGCTCGGTAGTCTGTATTTGTGCCATTCTGCCCCCTTAAACCCTTATTGCTAAGTAAAAGGTTTGATTTGCCCTTTGTAGGAATATGTTAATTACCGTTCCTTTTCTAAGGGTCTTAACAATCTGGTTAAAATCTTTTGCTGTTTTTACTGACTTTTGGTTAATTGTAAAGATAATATCTCCCTCTTGAATACCTGCTGCATCTGCAGGAGAATGAGGTTCTACATCGGTGACAACTACACCTGATTTATAGAAGGCATTTTTTTTCTCAGAAGGCAACATATCTCTAACCTTTATGCCTAAAATATTTCTCTCCGTCTCGGCCTTCTCGATCTTTTCTTCCTCAGGCATCTTCTCTGTTTTAATATTTATTGTCTTTTCTTTTCCATCTCTTAAGATCTTTAGCTCCAAAGAGGAACCAACAGGAACAGAGATGACAATTTTTTGTAAATCTGAAGGATCTTCCAACTTTTTCCCATTACATTCAATAATAACGTCTCCCTCTTTTAGGCCTGCCTTTTCTGCCGGAGAGTTTTCATAAACTCTATTTATCAAGACGCCAGTTTTTGTTTTAATATTCATAGACTCAGCTAACTCTGGTGTGAGCTTCTGTATGCCAACTCCTAACCAACTTCTCTCAATCTTACCTTTATTTATTATCTGGTCTATAATATTTTTAGCCATATTGATAGGAATAGCAAAACCAATCCCTTGCCCCGTAGCGATTATAGCGGTGTTTATCCCTATAACCTCACCATAGATATTTAGGAGTGGCCCCCCAGAGTTTCCTGGGTTAATAGATGCATCTGTTTGAATAAAATCTTCGTATGTTTCTATTCCTAAATTGCTTCTGCCCGTTGCACTTATGACTCCCATTGTTAGGGTACCATTTAATCCAAAGGGGTTTCCTACTGCTATAGCCCATTGTCCTATCTTTAATTTGTCGCTATTTCCTAATTTTAAGGTTGGTAACCCTTCGCCATTGATCTTAATTACAGCGATATCTGTTTTTGGATCTCTACCAACTATTTTTGCTTTAAAAACTCTTTTATCATTAAGCTTAACAGTAATCTCATCGGCATTTCTAACTACATGATCATTTGTAACAACGTATCCGTCCTTAGAGATAATAAAGCCAGAACCTAAACTGGTTGACCTATACTCTCTCTCCCGTGGCATAAGATCACCAAAAAAATCATTAAAAAAATCCCTAAACAAAGGGTTGTCTTCAAAGGGCGAAAAAAAGGGTTTTACCTTGACCTTTTGGTCTGTTGAGATATTTACAACAGCTGGAAGAGATACCTCAGCAACCTTTTCAAAGGCTTCTTGTAGGTTCAATATCTGTGGGGAAGGAGTTATAGGTTGCCTGCCTGTATCTTCTAAAAAAGTTTGATTTTTCTTCCCAAGAAAAAAATTTTTAATGTCTTGATAACTAATATCCTTACAGGCACTTATGGTAAAAATTAATATAAAAAATAAGAGCAACCTTCTCATATCAAGATTATTTTTACATCATAACATTAAAAATGCAAATATTATTTAATTACTAAGAGCATTAACAAAGAAATATCTGCGGTGCTTATAATATTAACTAACTACACAAAATTTCTTGACTTATATGTTATATTTGAGATTATAATAATTGTTTATGGGCTCATAGCTCAGCTTGGTAGAGCCACCGGCTCATAACCGGTCGGTCCCTGGTTCGAATCCAGGTGAGCCCATTAAATCTTGCAAAAATGGAAAATTTTATAGATATTAATTTCTGTCCTAACTGCCTTAATAACAAACCTTCAGCTAATAACAGACTTTTTTTAAAATGCCCTTTAAAGGGCATTTTTTTTAACCATATCAAAGATGACTATAAAGAAAATATTTGATCTTTTAAATGGTTATGCACCATTTGCTTTTCAAGAAAGCTGGGATAGCTCAGGTCTTCAGATAGGAAATCTAAACAATAAAGTTGAAAAAGTAGTCCTGTCTCTTGATGTAACATTAAGCTCTGTTATTGAAGCAAAAAAGATTGGAGCTCAGTTAATAATATCACACCACCCCCTCTTCTTTAAGCCCCTAAAGAGAATCGATCTGTCAAATAAAGTTTTAAAAATGCTTCTTGAATCTAATATCTCTGTAATTTCCAGTCACACTCCTTTAGATGTAGTTCCTGATGGGGTAAGTTTTGCCTTAGGTAAAATCTTAAATCTTAGAAATCTCAAGATATTATCTCCTCTTAAAGAAAAGTTTTTTTATAAAATTTTTTTCAATGTGCCAACAGGTTTGGAAAAGAAAATTTTAGATGAGCTCTTTTCTGAAGGCATTGGCGAGTATCTTTATTATAAAGACTGTGCCTTTGAGACTTTTGGAGAGGGGAGATTTTCACCTAAAAGCCCCAAAGGGCGACCCTATATCAGTTCCATAGCTCCTTATAAAGAAGGTAAAATTGAGGTTTTAATACGAAAAGACAAGATTGATTGGGTTATTAATAAGCTTAGGGAGTGTCACCCCTATGACGAGATAGCCTTCGATGTTTTTGAAGAAGCAATTAATCCCTTAAATATTGGATATGGATCAATAGGTGAGTTTTCATCTCCTATTAAACTATCTCAGGTGATAGAAGATATAAAGGATGCCTTAGGATTAAGCAAGATACGCTATTCGGGAGATTTGAAAAAAAAGATAAAAAAGGTAGCCCTCCTTGGTGGTTCTGGTAGCTCTTTTATTAAAGAAGCTGTTGAAAAGTCTGCTGATTTATTCATTTCGGGAGATATTAAATATCATGACCTTTTAGAGAATAGCGATAAGATATCAATAATTGATGTAGGGCATAGAGCATCAGAAGAACCCATATTAATTTCCTTGAAGGAGATGCTTTCAAAGGAATTTAGAGAAGTGGAGTTCTTTATTTACAAAGAGTTAACAGATATTTATAAATACATTTAGTTTAAAGGAGGACAAATTGTTAGAAGAGTTGCAACTTTTATGGAAGTTACAGTGTCTTGATATTGAGATAATGTCTTTAGAAAAGAGAATCTCAGAGTATCCTTTAAAGAAGGAAAAGGCTAATAGCAAAATTATTGAGATTAAAGGGGAACTTGACAGTAAAATAGAAGAAAGAGAACGGTTGTTAAGAGAAAAGGAGACTAAAGAAAAAGAAATCGAACAAGAAAATCAGAAAATAAAAAATGTCGAGGCAAGGTTAAACTATATAAAAAATCATAAAGATTATCTTGAGGTAAAGAAGAAGATTGAGCTTGCCAAAAAATCCAATAAGCTTAGAGAAGACGATGTAATTAAAAAAATGGAGGAGATAGAGACTGTTGAAAAGATAATAGTGGATCTAAAGGAAAAACTCAAAAAAGAGGAAGAAGGCATATCAAACATCCTAAAAACACTAGAAAATGAAGAAAAGGAACTAAACGATAAAAGATCTTTGCTTTTAGATGAAAGAGAGACTGCTACAACTAAAATCCATATAGATATGTTAAACAAGTATGATTTTATTAGAAAAAATAGTAGAGGTATAGCATTAGCTAAGGTAAATAATGAGACCTGTGAGGGTTGTTTTATGAATGTGCCACCTCAATTATATAATATGGTTATAAGGGGAGATAAGATATATCAGTGTCCTTTTTGTCAGAGATTTTTGATATATATAAAAGAAGATAAAGCAGAATGATTTATCTATAAATACAAGAAGGTTCTTAAACTTGACAGTTTGTAATAAATGAAATATTATTAATTCATTAAACTTTATGGAAAAAATAGGCGAGCTACTACTTAAAGAAAGAATAATTACACCAGACCAGCTTAAAAAAGCCATAGAAGAGCAAAAGATCCATGGTGGCCGATTAGGCTCAACTATGGTAAATTTGGGTTTTATTAAGGAGTATGAGCTTGTAAACTTTCTTAGCAAACAGTATGGTGTTCCTGCTGTTAACCTTAGGGAGTTTGAGATAGATAATAAGGTTGCTAAGTTGGTTTCCTATGATGTGTGTGATAAATATACTTTAATACCCATTAATAGAGCAGGCTCCACACTAATAGTTGCAATTGCTGATCCTTCCAATATCTTTGCTATAGATGATGTAAAATTTTTAACAGGCTACAACGTTGAAGTGGTGGTATCTTCTGAGGCAGCTATTAGAGAGGCGATAGAAAGAGAGTTTAAAAGACCTTCCAGCAAAGAAGAGGAAACAAAAGCGGACGCAGGTTCAGAGCTTGAAGATATTTCTTTAGAAGACACAATTCAGCTTATAGAAGATGTTGAAGACATTGAGGTTGTTCAAGAAGAAGAAGATGTAAATATCTCTGAGCTGCAAAAGGCTACGGAAGATGCTCCTGTGGTTAAATTAGTGAATGCTATTCTTAATGAAGCCATAAAAAGAAGGGCCAGTGATATTCATGTTGAACCCTATGAAAAGATCTTCCGTGTTCGCTTTAGAATTGATGGTGTATTACAGGAGATAATGAAACCTCCTCTAAAATTAAAGAATGCCATTGTTTCAAGATTAAAAATATTGTCAAATCTTGATATTGCTGAAAGAAGATTGCCTCAGGATGGACGTATTAAGCTTAAGTTAGGCCGTGGTAAGGAGATGGACTTCCGAGTAAATACCCTACCTACCCTTTTTGGCGAGAAGGTCTGTTTAAGGCTTCTAGACAAGACTAATCTTCAGCTTGATATGACAAAATTGGGCTTTAGTGAAGACCAACTCACGCTTTTTAAAGATGCTATCCATAGACCCTATGGAATGGTACTTGTTACTGGTCCTACTGGTTCGGGAAAAACTACTACTCTGTATTCGGCTTTGTCAGAGTTAAATAAGATTACAGAAAATATATCAACAGCTGAAGACCCAGTTGAATACAATCTAGTAGGAATAAATCAGGTGCAGATGAATGAGGCAATAGGGCTTAATTTTGCCAATGTCTTGAGGGCTTTTTTAAGACAAGACCCTGACATAATAATGGTTGGAGAGATAAGAGATTTCGAGACAGCTGAGATAGCCATAAAGGCTGCTCTTACAGGACATCTGGTATTATCAACATTACATACAAACGATGCCCCCAGTACAATAGCAAGGTTGCTTAATATGGGTGTTGAGCCCTTCTTGGTTTCGTCAGCTACAAACCTTGTATTAGCTCAGAGATTGGCAAGGAAGATATGTCAAGAATGTAAAGAGCCAATTAATGTCCCTGTTAAAGCTCTTGTTGATATTGGTATTGCTCCAGAAGAAGCTAAAGATTTTATCTGTTATAAAGGCAAAGGTTGTGAAAAATGTGGCGGAACAGGTTATAAAGGAAGGATAGCTCTTTATGAGGTTATGATGTTATACGATGAACTAAAAGAGCTTATATTGGCCGGTGCCCCTGCTAGTGAGCTTAAAAGAGCTGCCATGAGGCTTGGTATGGTAACTTTAAGGCAAAGTGGTATAGAGAAGTTAAAAGCAGGAATCACTACGATAGAAGAAGTAGTAAGATGTTCTGTAAAGGATTAATATTATGACCGATGAAAATGGAAAAAATAATCTAAATATGCAAAACCTACTTAACATCCTTGTATCTAAAGGTGGGTCAGACCTGCATATTACTATTGGTAGTAAGCCTCAGATAAGAGTTGATGGTGAACTAAACCCTTTAGAAGAGTTTCCAGTGTTAACACCAGTTGATACAAAGACTTTATGCTATAGCATCTTAACGGAGAATCAAAAGCACAAATTTGAAGAAGACAGTGAGCTTGATTTCTCCTTTGGCATTAAAGGACTCTCAAGATTTAGAGGAAATCTCTTTTATCAAAGAGGTTCTATCGCAGGTGTTTTTAGAACTATCCCCTATAGGATAATGAGCTTTGAGGAGCTTGGATTACCTCCTGTTGTGGCAGAGCTGGCAGATAAAACTAAAGGTTTGATCTTAGTAACTGGGGCTACAGGTTCGGGAAAATCAACAACTCTTGCAACCATAATAGATAAAATTAACAGGGAAAGAAAAGAACATATAATTACTATTGAGGATCCCATAGAGTTTTTACATCCCCATAAAAATTGTATTGTAAATCAAAGAGAGATTGGTGCTGATAGTAAAACTTTTCAAATGGCACTAAAACATATATTAAGACAGGATCCTGATGTAGTTTTAGTAGGAGAGCTAAGAGATAAAGAAACAATAGAAGCAGCTCTTACAATAGCTGAAACAGGTCATCTCTGTTTAGCTACTTTGCATACTAACAGTGCCGTTCAGACAATAAGTAGGATTATAGATGTTTTTCCTCCACACCAACAGCCACAAGTTAGAGCTCAGTTATCTTTTGTATTGGAGGGGGTACTCTGTCAACAACTTCTTCCAAAAGTAGGTGGGAAGGGTAGAGTCATGGCTATGGAGATACTTGTTCCTAACCCAGCCATAAGAAACTTGATAAGAGAAGATAAGTTACATCAAATCTATTCTCAGATGCAGATGGGGCAGATAAAATCAGGAATGCAAACAATGAACCAGGCTCTTGCAGGACTTTTACAGAGAAGGTTAATAAGCTTAGAAGACGCAATGATTTTTAGCCCTGACCCAGAGGAACTTAAGCAGTTGCTTTCAGGACAGATGAGACCACAGCAGCCTATAAGGAGGTAAAATTTTTTAATGGCCACGTATGTCTGGCAGGGGAAAAATAAAGCTGGAAGACTTATAAAAGGAAAAATAGAAGCAAAAAATATAGATGAGGTCTATAAACAGTTAGCCCAACAACTAATAACTCCAATAAAAGTTGAAGAATCAAAAGAGAAATCTAAAAAAATTAAAGTACCTATAAAAGATGTAGTTATATTTACTAGACAATTCTCTACAATGATTGATGCAGGACTTCCTTTAGTTCAGAGTCTTGATATTTTAGCTTCCCAACAGCCAATTAAAGATTTTAAAGAAGTCCTTTTAGCTGTAAAAAATGATATTGAACAGGGCACAACCCTTGCTGAAGCCTTGAAAAAACACCCACGAGTTTTTGATGACCTTTATGTAGGACTTGTGGCTGCTGGTGAGATGGGTGGTATGCTCGATACAATATTAAATAGATTAGCCACTTACATGGAAAAGGCCGAAAAACTAAAAAAGAGGGTTAAAGGTGCTCTTACATATCCCATAGCCGTTATTGGTATAGCAGTTATAGTAGTAGCAGTTATACTTATATGGGTAATTCCTGTTTTCCAAAAAATGTTCGCCGATTTTGGTGGTGAGCTTCCAGCACCTACACAGTTTGTTATAAACTTAAGTGAGGGGCTAAAAAGATATGGCATTTTTATTGTAATTGGTTTTTTTGTTATATCTTCTGCAATAAAAAAATACTATAGTACTCCCAAAGGGCGGCGAAAGATAGATGCTCTATTGCTTAAAGTTCCTGTCTTTTCCGATATCATAAGAAAAAGTAGTGTAGCAAGATTTACAAGGACCCTCGGGACAATGATACAAAGTGGTGTGCAGATTCTCGATGCTATGGACATAGTTGCAAAAACAGCAGGTAACAAGATTGTTGAAGATGCAATCATTAATGCGAAGGTGTCTATATCTCAAGGAAAAACCATTGCTGAACCAATAGGTGAGAGTGGCGTTTTTCCTCCTATGGTTATACAGATGATTGCTGTAGGTGAGGCAACTGGTGCTATGGATACAATGTTAAATAAGATAGCCGATTTTTATGAGGAAGAGGTTGATGCAGCAGTAGACTCTTTAACAGCTCTCCTTGAACCAATGTTAATGGTTGGGTTAGGTAGTGTACTGGGTGGTTTAATTGTAGCCATGTACTTACCAATATTCAAACTTGCTGGTGCCGCAGGAGGATAATAGCTCCTTACTTATGTTTTCATCCTATGAAATCCCCGTTGATAGAATTAGATGGGTATCTTTATTCAGAGCCCTTATAGGGCTTTTCTCTTTATTTTTAATAATTTACTGGCAATCGAAGATAGAGTCAATTGGTGATGTTAAAGATTTTTTCAAGATACTCATATTTGTATTCGCCATATCTCTCATATACGGAACAATTTTGATTTTTTTAAAAAGGGTTTTCTGGTTAGGCCTAATTCAGCTCTTAATTGACTACTTAATTATTAGTTTTATAGTGGCAAAAACAGGAGGTATAGATAGCCCCTTTATATTTTTTTATGTCATTCCTGTGGTTGAAGGAGGCATGTTTTTTGGAAAAAATGGTTGCTATCTTTCTACCTTTCTTAACCTGTTTTTTTTAGGATTAAGTTTTCTCCTCCAATATAACAGATTTTTTCCTTACAAAGATATACCTCGCCATATCTATAGTAAAGAAGATTTTTTCTACTACTACTCTGTTTTTTCTCTGGGGTTCCTAGTATTAGGTCTTTTAATTGCATATCTTAACTCTGAAACAAGAAAATTCAAAGAAAAGCTGAAAAAAAGTGAAGATAGATATCTCGATACGGAACGCCTAAAGAGTGCTATAATTCAAGCTATAGATAGTGGACTAATAATAGTCACAAAAGAGAAATCTGTATATTCCATTAATGAGATCGCAAAAAAAATCCTACACAAATTAGCCTTAAAGGAAAACGATATTAGTCTAATTTTTCAAGCAGAGATAGAGGATATTTTAAAAAATAGGGGGCTTAAAAGAGAAGAGAAAAGACTAAACATTAATAATAACAATTTTTTCATTTCAGCCTCTCTCGTACCATTGTACGAACATACAGGTGAGATGTTGGGAGTTTTAATCAATCTTTCTGACATTACGGAAAAGAAGATTTTAGAGGAACAAATAAGAATTAAAGATAAGTTTGCTTTTTTAGGTAAGCTCTCAACTGTTATAGCCCATGAGATTAAGAATCCTCTAGCTTCATTAAAGGGGGGGGTAAATTTTATAAAGGAGAGCTTACAAGAAGAAGGTGATATTAGTAAAATTTTAGACATATCCTCAAGAGAGCTTGACAGACTAAACAAAGTTATTAATGATTTTTTATATTATTCTCGTTTTGCTACAGTGGAAAGGAGCAATATTTATCTTAAGAACCTCCTTGAGGAGGTTTGGTTTGAGGTGATTTTTTCTGTAGAGGATAAAGATAAGGTAAGATTTATTTATGAAGGTGATGAGATTGTTTTTATGGGTGACCCTAATCAGATGAGGCAAGTTTTCTTGAATCTCTTTCTAAACTCTATTGATGCGATTAGAGAAAGGGGTTGTGGAAATATTTATGTTAGAGCAAGAGAAGAGAAAGAAAAGGTGTTAATAGAGTTCGAAGATGATGGTGGGGGTATAGATATAGAATATTTAGATAAGGTATTTGACCCATTTTTTTCCACGAAGAAGAATGGTACTGGTTTAGGATTGTCTATCGTTTATAAAATAATAGAAGATCATAAGGGTCAGATATTTATATCAAACTCAGAAAAAGGTGCAAAATTTATAATAAGGTTAGATAAATGAAGGGGAAAGTCGTAATTGTTGATGATGATAGAAGTTTAAGGGAGATGCTTGAGATTATTTTAAGGAAGGAAAACTATGAAATTGTGGCTTTCGATAAGGCTACCAGTGCCCTGGAATGGTTAAAAATAAACATAGAAGAGGTAGATGTTATAATTAGCGACATTGTAATGCCCCAAATCGATGGGATCGCCTTTTTGGAAAAATTAAAGGAAATAAAGAAAGAAGTACCAGTAATTATGATAACTGCCAACACAAGAGTTGATTACGCAATAGAAGCACTAAAAAGAGGTGCTTACGATTACATAACAAAACCTTTCAATAACGATGAGTTAAAAATAATTATAAAAAATGCTATTGAGAGGAAAAACTTAGAGAAAGAGCTTATAAAACTAAGATCTTTAGTTGATAATAAACAACTGCCAATAATTTTTTCAAGTAAGATAATGGAAGACCTTTATTTGAAGGCCCTCTCTATAGCAAGAACCAACTCAACTGTTCTTATTACAGGAGAGAGCGGTACGGGTAAAGAGCTTTTTGCAAGATTAATTCACAATGAGAGTGATAGAAGATCTTCCCCCTTTTTTCCTATTAATTGTGGAGCAATACCAGAAAATCTCATTGAGAGTGAGCTCTTTGGATATGAGAAAGGGGCTTTTACTGGTGCGGTCACATCAAAAATTGGTTTTTTTGAATTAGCCAATGGAGGCACTATTTTTTTAGATGAGATTGCAGAACTACCGTTGCAACTTCAGGTAAAGCTACTGCGTTTTCTTGAAGATAGGGTCGTCTTGAGATTAGGTGGAAAAACACCGATTCCTGTTGATATAAGGGTTATATCTGCAACTAATAGAGATATAGAAGAGTCGGTAAAAAACGGTAGCTTTAGAGAGGATTTATATTACCGTTTAAATGTGGTGAGGCTAAAGATTCCTCCATTAAAGGAGAGAAAGGAAGACATAGTCCCTCTCTCTATGCATTTCCTTAAAAAGTGTTCTCAAAATAATAATAAATCCATAAAAGGCATAACTAAAGATGCCATCGCTTTTTTAGAGTCCTATGACTATCCAGGAAATGTAAGGGAGCTTCAAAACATCATAGAAAGGGCCTGTGTCTTTGAATCAGGAGATCTTTTAGGGGTAGGGAGTCTTCCTTTAGATATTTTAAAAACCAATGACCAAAAAAAATTAGAGACCTCTTCTTATGGAGATATAGATTTTACAAACTTTAATCTTGATAACTTTATAGAAAATGTAGAAAAGGAGATCATAGAAAAGGCCATTGAAAAAGCTAAAGGCAATAAAAAAGAGGCTTCGGAGCTTCTTGGGATATCTCTATGGGCACTCTATAGAAGGTTAGAAAAATACAAGAAATAGCATTATAAAACTTTTTATTGTATAATTTCTTAAATGGCAAAGATTATCAATGATTTAAAGAAAATTTTTAAAGATAAGGGTTTGAGATTCACCAAGCAGAGGGAGATAATAATTAATGAGTTTTTAAAAATAAACTCGCATATAAGTGCTGTTGAGCTATATAAAAAAGTCTCTAAAACTCACAAAAATATAGGTTTTGCTACAGTTTATAGAACACTTAAAGTACTTACAGAATCGGGTTATGCAGAGGGTAAAAGTTTTGGAGATGGACATGCAAGATATGAGCCTTCTGAGAATACTTCACATCATGATCACCTTATCTGTGAAAAATGTGGTAAGATAATAGAGTTTTATGACCCTGAATTAGAAAGAATACAGGAACAGATATCTCAAAAATTTGATTTTACAATCAAAAGACATGACTTGCAGATTTACGGCATCTGCAAAAACTGCAAGAAAATATAAATAAAATTCTATTTTAATCAATTGCCTTTTTCCAATTTCAATGTGAAGGGGTACTTCAATTCAAATTTGGTGTGTGTATTTGAAAAAATCCGAACCGATTTTATTAACGGGCTCGGCGGGCAAAATTCCCCCGAACCCCCTTTCCGCCCGCTTCGCCCTGAAGCGGAAGCGAAAAGGACGATTTTAAGTTTTTCGTTGGCGGCAAATTCTTTTTTATCTTTTCCAAACTATATGACCATTGATATTGTATTTTTCGTAAGTTTCTAAAACATCAGAACAAAACTTTTTCAATTCTTCATTACCTTCACTTTTAGCTAACTCATAAAGACGAATAAACATTTTCTTTCCCGTCTCTGTTTGTTTTAAAGTTTTTTTAATAAAGTTATGTTGAGCACATAATGTCTGCCCGTTTTCAATAGTAGATTTACCGCCTAAATATTTGGGTTTAATATGGTCTACGTGTAACTCGACACCTTCCTTGTAACCACGTCCACAAATCACAAATTTATAACCATCCCTTCTCAAAATTTGCTTTTTTTGCTCTGGAGTAAAATCGTCAATCTGTTTCTGTCTTACAGCTTTAGGATCATAACGATAGATACCCTTTTTAACTTTAATCAAAAAGCCTTCCTCGTGAAGTTTTCTAATATTCCTCCATGTGTCGCGAGGCTTCCTCCCGTACAACTTAAAGTATTTATCTTCAACCCAATCAACAACAGGACCATGTTGAATATCTTGATTAGGATGTTTTTTAAAATATTCTTTTATTAAATCCCCAATAGACTTTTTATTATTATTGCCCATGTTTCTATTTCAGAAATTAAAATTATTTTGGTGAATTTGTGCTTCTAGTTTCAAACGTTTAATTGCTAAATCACAATATTCCTTATCTATATCAATGCCTATACCTTTTCTTTTATTTAGATAAGCCGCAATGAGCGTTGTGCCACTTCCCAAAAATGGGTCTAATACAGTATCACCTATATAAGAAAAAAGTTTTATACAGCGGCGAGGCAATTCTATAGGAAAGGGGGCAGGATGCCCGACTCTTTTTTTACTTTCACCATTAAAATTCCATATCCCCTTTGTCCATTCCATAAATTCTTGCTTTGTTATGTCGTTCTGCTTACTACCACTAACTTTTTTCCAATTCTTTTTATAAAGGATTAATATTACTTCTACAGGCGCAATAACATAAGGCGCAGAAGCAGACATAAAAGAACCCCAAGCGGTTCTTCTAGAAATATTACCCTCATTCCAAATTATTGTAGAGTGATATTTCCATCCAATATCTTTTGCAATTTTAGTTATATCAGCACAAACAGATTGCTGTCCACCTTTGTTTTTGTCCAACGGAATATTAAGACAAAAACGGCCGTCATCTTTTGCTAATTCAAAACATTTTTTAATCCATTTTTTGCAAATTCTAAATAATCATTGTAAGTTAAATTATCAACATGGGAATATAATGAATATCAATATTATACGGAGGAGATGTAACTATTAAGTCTATCGAATTATTTGGAATAGCTGAAATTTTTAAAATATCATCTTTGTAAATGGTGATATTGTCATATTCAAAATATGGTTTTACATTTTTGATTCCCACATCATTTTTATTTTGTTTTATGACCATTATATTTGCATAAAATTATTTAATTAACTCCTCAATGCTCACGCCAAGTGCCTTTGCGATTTTCGCCATAGTTTGGACACTTGGCCTGTTAACTGCTCCACTTTCGACCTTGATAAGCGTTGTATATTTAATATCTGCTTTCTTGGCTAAATCGTCTTGAGTCAAGCCAAGTTTGGCTCTTAATTTTTTATGTTTTCACTTATAACTTTTCCAATTGTCATACTAATAAAGTTTTAGTTGTATAAAGGTAAACGATCATTTTACTTCCACTACTACATTAACAAAAAATATGAAGTCAATCAATAAAAAGAAAACCCTAAGGATTATATCTGCAATTATGAATATAGAAGATACATAAAGATAGAAGGGGAAAGTAAAATTGGTCTTTATATAGAAAAGCTGAAGCAAGATGATAGATGGGATGGCTTACAGGAGGTAATAACAAATGCGGAGATAGGAGAAAAGGAGATACTGGAACAGTACAACAACCTTTGGGAAGTAGAGAACGCTTTCAAAATAACCAAGCATGACTTAAAAGTAAGACCAGTATTTCATTGGAAGCCCAGCCATGTTAAAGCGCATTTGGCCATATCATTTTTGGCATATACCATATTAAAACATTTAGAATACAGAGTAAAACTGCAATACAAAAAACTGAGCCCAGAAAAGATAAGGCAGTTGCTTATAAATGTTCAGACCAGCATTGTTTATTACACACAAAAGAAAATACGCTATGGGTTGGCATCAAGAATATCGCAAAATGCCAAGAAGATATATAACCTGATGAAAGTACCCTGATTATTAACGCCATACATTATTGAAAAATGCTAAAAATGTAGTGCCCTGGTCAAGATAAACTTCTATATAATATAAGTAACTTATTAAATTTTTAGTCTGAAGTCGGGAAAAAATGTCGGCTCCAACTATATTTTGAAAAACAAAAAACTCAATTTGCGCATAAAATCGGCTGGCGAGCCCTCGCAGAGAGCAAGCCAGTAACAAGATTTTCTGATTGGCGGAGAGGGTGGGATTCGAACCCACGTGTCCTTTAGGGACAACCCGATTTCGAGTCGGGCCCGTTATGACCACTTCGGTACCCCTCCGATTAGATAAAGAAAATATTTTTTTTGTTTCTTATACTTTTGAAAAAATTACTTAAGATTTTACCACACCTTTCTTCAAATATGCCACCTTGAATAGATATTTTATGATTAAAGGAGGATAGTTCAATTTTATGTTTTGTATAATATCCCCATTTATCGCTTTTTGCGCCAAAGTAAACCTCATCAACTCTTGCGTGTATCAAAGCCCCTATACACATTGGACAGGGCTCTATTGTTACGAAAACCTTAGCTCCCACAAGTCTATAATTACCAATTTTTTTAGAAATTTTTTTTATTAGCTCTATCTCTGCATGGGCAGTAGGGTCATTCTTTTCAATAACTTTATTGCTTGCTTTAAAGATAAAATTTTTAAAAATTGCTACTGCTCCTATAGGAACTTCTCCTTTTAAAGCAGCTTTTTCAGCCTCTTTTATAGCGATTAGCATCATATCTTGATAGTTTACCATTTCACAATTCCCATCTTTTTTGCTCTACAAGTTTCTTCTGTTAAATCACAGATAAAGGGACAGGGCTCTAAATGAGTAGTTACGTCGGTATTTGATAACTCTAAGTCTATCTCTTTTTCTATTTTTTCTGAAAGGCTATGGGCATTTTCAAGAGAAGATTTTCTGCAGACAAGGAGATGAAAGTCAATATATTTTCTGCTTCCAGATGTTCTTGTCCTTAGTTTGTGATAGCCCGCATAGGGGTAGGGCATAGTACTTATTATTTTCTCAATCTTTTCGTGTATCTCATCGGTTACTTTAGTATCTGTGAGAGCCAAAATACCATCTTTAAATATAGAAAAAGAAGAAAAAATAATTATTAATCCGATTACAATCCCTGTTATAGGGTCTAAAATTTTATAGCCAAAATAGAAAGAAAAAATTATAGACAAAATAACGCCACCGTTGGAATAGACGTCACTAAGATAGTGAAGGGAGTCAGCTTTTAATGCAGGGGAGTTAGTTTTTTCACCAACTTTTTTTAGATAATGGGCAACTATAAGGCTCCAAAAAAAAGAAATTATCATAACAAAGATTGCTAATTCAGGGGATCTAAGTGGTTCATCATTATAAAATCTAATAATAGCTTTATATATAACATAGATTCCTGTCATTAAGATTATTAATGATTCAAAAAAGGCTGAGAGATCTTCTACCTTCCCATGACCATACCTATGATTTTTGTCTGGTGGCATACAGGCTTTTCTGATAGCGAAAAAATTTAAGGTACTGATGAATATATCCTGTAGATTGTCAAGGGCGGAAGAAAGAATAGCGATTGAGTTTGTATACCAGCCTGAAAAAAACTTTACCAATGCTAATATTAAAACAGAAATTATGGCAAAAATAGAGGCCCTCTGTTTTTTGTCCATACCTAATTTTAACAAAAAATTAAATGAAGTGTATAAAAAAGCCTATTCTATTGATATTCTCATGTAAAAATGATTAATATTTATTAATAACTCTTTTGCAATCGTTAATTATGTGTAACATTTTAACTTGTAAATTGCATTTTTTGCTTTCAACTTAAAAAAAAATTAATATAATATTCACAATGGGGAAGTTTTTTTATATCCTTCTGTTAATTTTGTTCGCTCCATCTTATCTGTTAGCACAGCCTAATATCGGCTTAAAACTATATAATTTAAAAGATGGTACCTCAAGAGATCTTGCAAATTTTCAAGGTGGTAATCTCTGGATTTTAAAAGAAAAAAAAGAGCTTATATATTTTGTAAACGATGAGATAAGAATCTTCTCGATAGAAAAAGATAGGGTAAACGAAAAATCACTCCTAAAGGTTCAAGAAGATGAACTAAAAAATATTTCTAATATTGATAAAAAAGACACCTCTAAGGAAAAGAAAGCTCAGGAAAAAGTTGTATTATACTGGAATGTACCCTTAAGTGTTGAGGGAGTTTCAGCCTTTGCGGTTGATAAAGATAATACATTGATAGTGGCTGACAATGTAGGTGATTTATTCATTTTTAATATTGTAAAAAAAGACTCTTTAGGCAGACTTAACTTACCCAAGGGCAATATCTCATCCTTACAAACCCTAAAAGACGGTTCACTGATAATTATATATAAAAATGGTGATGTATTTTTTATAGAAAAAAAAGTTTATCCAATTATTTCAATTTTCCAAACCTTAAGTGATACTTATCTACCAAAAGAGAGGATAAATATCAGTGGTGGAACTATAAAGTTAATGGATGATAATGAAAATGGAAATGAGCTTTCTTTTTTAATAGGACATAAAGTACTTTCAATATACAACAAGCCTGATTTAAGTTTAGTTAAAACAATAAAAGACGACAAGTTTGTTGAATGTGCCTGTTTTTTTAACGATGGATTGCTTTATTCTATTTTAGAAGAGGGAAAGATAGAGGGTACCTTTAGCTTCCACAGGCACTTCAGTGTTTTATCAAATTTCTATGAGAAAAAGAAGAGTGTTATCTCATCTCCCTCAGGAAAAAAATTTTCCTACATAACAGGAGAATCTTCCATAAAAATTTATAATATAGCTACAGAAAGATTAGTAGGTGAGATTGGTATAAATGTTAAAGAAATAAACGATATAAAATTTTCTTATGATGATAAATATTTATTAATAGCCAACAAAGGCAATAAGATTAGCATATATAAGATTGAATAAAAAGATGATTTGATTTGGTAGCGGGGAGAGGATTTGAACCTCTGGCCTTCGGGTTATGAGCCCGACGAGCTACCAAGCTGCTCCACCCCGCGTCAGTTTACTTAAATATTCTATATTTATTTCTTCTTAAAAGTCAATAAATTATTTTGAGCTGGTCTCTGATGTTTGTATTGATGAAAGTCTCTAAATTATACTTGGTAATTTTTTACCATTTTGGTTAGTATTTATCGATAAACAAGTTTAAAGAAAGAAGTAAATTAATCGATTTAGCAGCTATTCCAAAGGCTATTTATTTTAGGCCTATTGGCATATAGCTTGCTTTGGAGAGGAAATAGTGAAATCTTAACAGGGAGGATTAATGATTGGCTCAAATGTGAGCTACTTAAAGACACTTTTAGGGAAGAAAGATTTTGGGGATGTCCTTATTGTTGGTGGAGGTATCTCGGGGCTTCAGGGAGCTCTTGATCTTGCCAATGGGGGTTTTAAGGTATACTTGGTTGAGAGCGAACCTTCCATTGGTGGTCACATGGCCCAACTTGATAAAACATTCCCTACCAATGAATGTTCTATCTGAATACTATCTCCTAAGCTGGTCGAGGTCGGTCGGCATCCAAATATTAAGGTTTTTACTTATACTGAGGTTGAAGCCATTGAGGGTGTAGCAGGAGATTTTACAGTTAGGCTCGTAAAAAAACCAAGATTTGTAGTTCATGAGAGATGTACTGGTTGTGGAGTCTGTCAAGAGTATTGCCCAGTGAAGATTCCTGATGCTTTTAACCAAGAGATATCAAAAAATAAAGCCATACATATACACTTTGCTCAGGCCATACCTCTAATCGCTTACATTAGTAAAGAATGTTTATATCTTAAAGAAAAAAAGTGCGGTATCTGTGAAAATGTCTGTGAAAATAGAGCAATTGATTTTACACAAAAAGAAGAGAAGAAAGAGATTAAGGTTGGAGCTATCATACTTGCAAATGGTTTTACCCCTTTTCCAGCAAAACTTCTTTATGAGTATGGTTATGGTAAATACAAGAATGTAATAACAAGCATGGATTATGAAAGAATTTTAAGCTCCACAGGCCCTTACGAAGGAGAGATAAAAAGAACTTCTGATTTAAAACACCCAAAAAAGATTGCTTGGATTCAGTGTATTGGCTCTCGTTCTCTGAAAGAACCAGCCAAACCCTACTGCTCCTCAGTATGTTGTACATACACACAAAAGCAGGTAATTTTAACAAAGGATCACATTGCTGATGCCGAGTGTTGTGTATTTCATAATGATATTAGGGCATACGGCAAAGATTTTGAAAGGTTTTATCAGCGGGCAATTAATCTTTCAGGCGTAAGGTTTGTAAGAAGTTATGTTAGTATCTCAAGGGAGGATAAAAATACTGGCAATTTATTTATTAGGTACTCTACGCCAGATAAGGGAGTAATTGAAGAAGATTTTGAGATGGTTATCTTGTCGGTTGGGCTAAATCCACCTAATAATGCTACTGATTTGGCTAAAAAGTTTGGCATTGAGATTAATAATTATAGTTTTATTAAAAATGATAGTCTAATTCCTATAGAGACAAGCAAGAAAGGGGTGTTTGTTAGTGGCTCCTTTATTGAACCTATGGATATACCTTCTTCTGTATTTACAGCAAGCGCTTCTTCAGCTAAGGCAGGAGAGTTTTTGGTTAAACAGAGGGGAAAACTATCAACAAAGAGGGTATATCCAATAGAGAAGGATGTAACAAAGGAAGGGCCAAGGGTAGGTGTTTTTGTTTGTGCCTGTGGTGCTAATATTGGTAGGGTGGTTAACATTAATGAAGTTGCTGAGTATGCAAAGACTCTTCCCTATGTTTGTTATGTTCAGAAGCAGCTTTTTTCATGTTCTACTGACTCGGCAAAACAGATTACTGATGCCATAAAAGAACACAATTTAAATAGAATAGTAGTTGCTGCTTGTACTCCAAGAACTCACGAGCCTACTTTTAGAGATTCTTTACGAGAGGCAGGACTAAACCAGTATTATGTTGATATGGCAAATATAAGAGAGCATTGCTCTTGGGTACATTCAAAGGATAAAGATGCTGCAACAAAAAAGGCTAAAGACTTGGTGAGAAAATCCGTAGCAAGGTCTATTAAGTTACAGTCTTTAACAGAGATTACACTTCCAGTAGATAAGAGAACTCTTATCGTTGGAGGTGGGATATCAGGTATGAATGCAGCTCTCTCATTAGCTAAGCAAGGTTTTAATGTATACTTGGTAGAGAAAGAAAAAGAGTTAGGTGGTAACGCAAGATATATTTATAAAACTATTGAAGGATATGATATAAGAAAATATTTAAAAAATCTGGTTTCAGAAGTTTATGGTAACCCATTAGTTCATATCTTTTTGGGGTCTCAGATTATTGAGGCAACAGGCTATGTAGGCAATTTTCTCACAAAGGTGAGAGATGAAAAAGGAAAGATTAACGAGATTAAACATGGTGCAACAATTATAGCTACTGGCGCAAAAGAGTATAAACCTCAAGAGTATCTATATGGATTAGATGATAAGGTTTTTACTAATAGAGAGCTCGAGAAGTTAATTATAGAAAAAGACGATATGGTCTTAAATAGCGAAAGTCTTGTTATAATTCAATGTGTAGGATGTAGAAATGTAGAGAGAAATTATTGTTCAAGGATATGTTGTACCCACTCTATTAAAAATGCTATTGATTTTAAGAAACATAATCCAAAGGCTGATATTTATATACTTTTTAGAGATATAAGGACCTATGGCTTTAAAGAAGATTACTACAGACTTGCCAGTGAGATGGGTATTAGATTTATAAGATTTGAACCAGAAACAGGCAATACTCCACAAGTAAGAAAAGCAAAAGAGGGAGGAAAAGATGTTATCAAAGTTTCCCTTTTTGATCCAGTTCTGCAAAAAATGTTAGAGCTTAAGGCAGATATTTTAGGTCTTGCATCAGCTATCATGCCTCGAGAAGATGCTGTTGATATTGCTAGTTTTTTTAAAGTTTCAATTGGTATTGATGGTTTCTTCAAAGAAGCCCATGTAAAGCTTAGGCCTGTAGATTTTGGAACAGACGGTGTCTATCTTTGTGGGCTTGCCCATTATCCGAAATTTATAAATGAGTCAGTAAGTCAAGCATTAGCATCAGCAAGCAGAGCTGTAACATTGCTTTCTAGTGATACAATATCTGCTTCAGGCTCGATATGTGAAGTAGAGGAGAAAAAGTGTATCGGCTGTGGTGCCTGCATTGAGGTATGTGCCTATGGAGCTGTTGAACTTTACAAGACCTCAAAGGGGATGAAGGCTAGAGTAAACCCTGTATTGTGCAAAGGTGACGGGTTGTGTAATGCTATTTGTCCCACTATGGCAATACAGCTTAAGCATTTTACTGATGAGCAGATTATTAACGAGTTGGATAGCCTTTTTGAAGAGAAGGACTATAGTAAAGCAAGGAAGGTGGGGTAATAAGCTTAAAAGCTGATTATATTTTTGAGGATAGAAAGATTAGGAGGAGAGTGTGAGTATTAGTTTTACACCAAATATTGTAGGCTTTGTTTGCTACTGGTGAGGGTATGGAGCTGCTGATTTAGCTGGAGTTTCCAGACTACAATATACTAGTGAGATTAGACTTTTAAGAGTTATGTGTACGGGGCGTATTGATCTGGCCTTCATCGCCCGAGCTTTCTTAAATGAGGCAGACGGTGTGTTCATAGCAGGCTGTAGGTTGAATGAATGTAGTTATATAACACATGGCAACTATTACGCCCTAAATATGACTATCTTATTTAAAAGGGTTTTGGAGTACTTTGGCCTGTCACCAGAAAGGATTCATATAGACTTTATGACATCAAGCGATGCTCAGCATTTTGCGGAGAGAGTCAATATCTTTACTGAAAAAATTAGAAACTTAGGTCCTTTGTCGGAGGAAGTAAGGATTGGAGATAAAGAGTTAAGGGAAAGGTTCAGTCACCTTTTAACACTTGTTCCTTACATAAAGATAGCAAAAAGAGAAAAGTTTCTAACAAAGGTTAGTAACCCCGAGGAATGGAATAATCTTTTTACTTTAGAAGAGATTAAATCTCTATTTCAGGATATCCCTTCTTACTGGATAGACCCTGAAAGATGTGTTGCCTGCACCCTTTGTGCTCAAAGGTGCCCTGTTGATGCTATAGATGGAGGTAAAAATAAGATTCATATTATTAATCAAGAAACATGCATTAAATGTGGAAATTGTTTCTCTGTTTGTCCAGAAAAGTTCAGTGCCGTTAAGAAATTGGTTAGAGAGGCTGTCCCTTCACCAATTACCGAAGAAAGACGCATTATATTAAGAAATTAAATATTTAGAAAATCTCCGTTATAAAAGGTCCTATCTCTTTTAAAAATTTTCTTTCCCTTTTGTAATCAGGAAGAACTGCTTCTAATCTTTTCCAGAAGTTTTTGCTATGGTCTTTTATTATTGTATGGACTAGCTCGTGTACAACAACGTAGTCTACACATTTTATGGGAGTTAGAATGAGACGCCAGGAGAAGTTTAGATTGTTCTTGAAAGAGCAAGATCCCCATCTCTTTTTAGCCGAATTTATTTTAAAGGAGCTATAGGTAAGTCCTGTAGAATTGCAATAAAAATCAAGACGTTCCTTTATAATACTATATGCCTGATTTTTGTACCATTTTATAAAGAGTTCCTTTGCCTTTAGACAATTTGATTGACCTAAATAAAAGTTGTTCTTTGAAAAAATTAAAAAATCTTGGTCTTGAAGTACCTCTAAATTATAATATTTACCTAAGAAGGGTAACTTCTCACCACTTGTAAAACTTATTTTTTTTATTAACCTTTTCTTTGCCTCAATTTTTTCTTTATTTTTTAATATCCATAAGGTATTTCTTTTTATGAAGTTTATTACTTCTTCTTTTGTGGCGTAAAGAGGAGTTCTAACTATCAAATGTCCCTCTTTGTTTATCTGTAGAGCAATGGTCTTGCGCTTGCTTTTTATAATTTTATCTACCTTGATCTCCATAAAATTTCATTTACTGCCGCTTATACTTTTTATCAATGCGCTATATATGTCAGCGTAATTGAACTTAAAACCAAGATCTAAAAGCCTCTTAGGAATTACTCTTTGCCCTTTTATAGAGTATTCAGCAAAATCACCCATTGCCAGTTTTATAGCGAAGGGAGGAATTGGAAATATGGCAAATACATTTAATGCCTTTGCTAATGCCTTTGTGAAATCTTTATTTCTCACAGGATTGGGAGAGGTGATATTAAAAGGTCCTTCTAAATCTTTAGAGTTTAATAAAAACAGATAGGCCTTCACAAGGTCGTCTATATAGATCCAAGAAAACCACTGATTACCGGTCCCGATTGGTCCACCTAAAAAACTTTTAAAGATTGGGATAAGTTTTTCTAACATGCCGCCATTTTCACCTAAAACGATACCAAATCTTGTTATAACTACCCTTGCATTTTTTGTTTTGGCCTTTAAAGCCTCTGCCTCCCAATCTTTTGCTATATTAGCAAGAAAGTCTGTACCCGGAGGAAAGGTCTCGTCTATTTCTTCATCTTCATGAAAACCATAATAACCCACAGCAGAGGTGCTTATTAGTGTGATGTTTGAATTTTCTGGTATGGCAGAGACGATATTTTTTGTTGCCGTAACTCTACTTTCTCTTATCCTTTTTTTTACCTCTTCATTCCATCTCTGACCAATTGTCTCTCCCACAAGATTAACAATAGCATCGCAGTCATTTATGTAATTTTGCCAGTCTCCAGCTATGGAAGGATTACCTTCCAAATAAGTTACTTCGTTTGAATCAGATTTTCCTGTTTTTGAACGGGTCAAGATATATAACTTATGTCCTTCATTAATTAGAGCTTGGCACAATCTTCTACCAACAAAGCCTGTTCCTCCAGTAACAAATATCTTCATTGGTCCTCCTAAAAAAAAAAATAATATAAATTTTAGCATAGACTTTTTTTTATACAAATTTCTTTCACTTTTTTTAGACAGATGTTTATAATAAACAATTATTTGGGGGGAGACTTTGAGGCTGTTCAGAGAGTTAAAGATTAGATATAAAATTTTAAGTATAGTCTTGCCTTTAACAATAATACCTATAATCGTTTTAAGTCTTTTTATAGGCTATATAGCCACAGACAAGGCCTATAGAAGCATCACTAAGGTTAGTAAAGATGATTTAAACCATATAGCCTATTTTACAGCAGATCTACTTAATGCCTATTTAGGGGAAGATATCTCTAAAGATTTGAAGGAAAAGGCCTTTATTGACATGAAAAGCATAATAAGAAGCAAGAAGGTTGGAGATACAGGGTATATATACATTATAGATATGAAAGGAAATCTAATTGTTCATCCTGCTAGAGAGGGTGATAATATTTTAGATGCTACAGATTCTGATGGTAATTTTTTTATAAAGGAGATGATAAATAATAAAGATGGTTGGATTAGATATCCTTGGAAAAACCCTGGCGAGAAAGATGCAAGATATAAAATTGTAAGATATATCTATTATGAACCAAAAGAATGGATTATAGCAGTTGGTTCCTATGAAAATGAGTTTTATAGTGAGGCAGAAAACATAAAGAAGTATATCCTTACTAATATGATTTTAACTCTCCTTGTTTTTGTAATACTCGGAGTTTCATTAAGTATTTATGTATCAGAAAAGCTCACTAAGCCAATCTATAAAATTATTGATGCCGTTAGAAATGTAAAAAAGAATAAGCTCGATGAAAAGGTTTACATAGACAGTGGTGATGAACTTGCTGAGCTAGCAGATAATATTAATAGGATGATGGATATCCTTTCAAAGCAAAAAGAGCTTGAAAGGACCATAAACGAACAGTCTAAACTAGTATCTTTAGGAGTACTTGCCTCTTCTGTTGCCCATGAAGTAAACAACCCTCTTGGTGTTATTCTTGGTTATTTAACTTTTATAGAAGGGAAATTAAATAGGGAAGATAAGATTTATGAATACTTACTGGAGATGAAGAAAGAATGTCAGAGATGTAAAAAGATTGTGGAAAACTTTCTAAATTTTGCAAAAATTCCCAAGCCCTCCTTCCAAAGCATTAATATTAATGAGCTTTTAGAAGAGATTGTTGGTTTTATATCTAATAATCCAGAGTTTGGAAATATAGAGATAGAAAAGGTTTTTGATTACACTCTTCCACAAATTTTAGTTGATCCAGATCAGATTAGACAGGTAGCACTAAATTTAATTTTAAATAGTGCTAGCGCAATAAAAAAAGATACCCAAGGAAAGATTTTGGTTAAGACGGAAAAAGGGATGGAAGGGTTTATAAATATCATATTAGAAGACAATGGAGAAGGGATATCAGAAGAGAATTTAAAGAAAATTTTTGAACCCTTCTTTTCTACTAAAGATAAAGGTACAGGCTTAGGTTTAGCAATTGTAAGGCAGATTATTAAACAACACTTAGGTAATATAAGGATAGAAAGCAAAGTAGGAGAAGGCACAAAGATTTACATAAGCCTGCCTTTAGAACATTGATATGAGCAAGATACTTTTGATTGATAATGATGAAGGACTCCTGAGGTTAATGAAGGCGATACTTCAGGATGAAGGATATAATGTTTTGTCTTTTACAAACCCTCTTGAGGGTTTAAGATATTTGAAGGAAGATAATGTCTCCCTTGTAATTACCGATATTAAGATGCCTGAGATGGATGGTATTGAGGTACTTGAGAAAGTTAAACAGCAAAACTCCACTATACCCGTAATCCTAATCACCGCCCATGCAACTATTGATATCTCAATACAGGCCCTTAGATTAGGGGCTGACGATATAATCTTAAAACCCTTCGAATCTCCTGAGTTGGTATTGAGAGTTAAGAACGCCTTAAAAAATAGTTTGATCCTAAAAGAAAACTTAAAGCTTAAGGAGGAACTATCTGGAAAGTTTAATTTTAATAATATCGTAGGTACATCAAAAAAAATAATGGATGTTATAGAGAAGGTAAAGAGAGTTGCTTTTACAGATATACCAGTCTTAATTACTGGTGAATCTGGTACCGGAAAGGAGCTTATTGCTAAGGCAATACATTATAACTCTAATAGAAAAGGCAAGCCCTTTGTAGCGGTTAATTGTGGTGCTATCCCTCAAAATCTTGTGGAGAGTGAGCTTTTTGGTCACAAAAAAGGTGCCTTTACTGGAGCTTTAGAAGACAAAAAAGGGGTTTTTGCTGAGGCCGATGGTGGTACTATTTTTCTTGACGAGGTTGGTAATCTCAATTTAGAAAGTCAGAAACAACTTTTGAGAGTCTTGCAGGAAAAAGAGATAAGAAGAGTAGGTGATACAAAAAATATTAAGATAGATGTTAGGATTATCTCAGCTACAAATGTAAACTTAAAAGATAGCATTAAGGAAGGTAGATTTAGAGAAGACCTCTATTACCGCCTAAATGGTATAACTATAAATATGCCACCTCTTAGGGAAAGGAGAGAAGACATCCCCTTTTTGGTTACTTATTTTATAAATAACTATAACAAGTTGTACGGCACCTCTTTTTCAGTTGTTACCCCTTCAGCTATGGCGATGTTACAGAACTATGATTGGCCAGGAAATATTAGAGAGCTAAAAAATATTATTGAGGCAAGTCTTGCACTCTCTGGAAATAACCATATTATTGACAAAGATGTTTTAAGCCAGTTTGTTGAGTTTGAGGGGCAGGTAGATTATTTAGAGACAAAAAGCGATGGCCATTATGCAATGTCTTTACAAAGTTTTGAAAAAGATTATTTTCTTAATCTCCTTAAAAAGACAAACTGGGATGCTGAGAAGGCAAGTGAGATTGCTGGCATTAATGTAGCAACTATTTATAGAAAGATAAAAAAATATAAACTTAAAAAAGATCTTTAATCAAACTCGCATTTTTGCAAACAAAAAGTTCACAGTCATATCTTTAAAATCTACTTGAGCTTATATCATACTTTCTGAACAATTCTTAATTTGTTATATAAGATTCTTGTAAATCTATTCTCTTGCAGAATTGCAACAAACATTAATAAAAAAAAACCTCTTTTCTAATAACTAACTGAAAATAAATTAAATTTGAGTACTTATCAGGGTGGCACAGCTATTGCCATAATAAAGGCATTATTTTTTAGGAGGATTTATGGAGATAGTAAAAAAGATCGTTAAGATGGGATGCACAAGAGAAGAGATTATCTGTCCTTTTTTCGGTATCTCCGATAGGCTATGCGAGAAAGGTTGTGGTTACGTTACAGAAAAAGAGGCAGGCCATATTCTTAACAGATGTCTTCAGAATTTTGATAGTTGCTCTAAATATTTAGAGTTGACGGGCGACTCAAGTAATAGCACTTATATTGATTTCAAATCAAAAGTTCAAAATTTAATAAAATTTTTTTAGGAGGGACTATGAAAAACAAGGGGTGGTTAGTAGTTTTTGCAGGAATGGGACTTAATTTAGCCTTGGGTGTTTTGTATGCTTGGAGTGTCTTTGGAAAGCAGTTTTCTGAGGCAGTGGATAAAGGTGGTTTTGGCTGGAGTAAAACAGACTCTGCTATACCTTACACTGTCGCTATTGCCTGCTTTGCCCTGATGATGGTTCCTGCTGGAAGACTGCAGGATAAATTAGGTCCAAGGTTAGTAGCTACTTTAGGTGCTATCTTTACTGGCTTTGGTTTGTTTATCACGGGATTTTCCTCACCAGATAATATCATTCCAGCTATAATTGGTTTTGGATTAATGGCTGGAACAGGCTTTGGATTAGGTTATGCAGCAGCTACACCAGCATCTGTTAAATGGTTTCCCCCTGAGAAGAAAGGACTAATTACAGGTATAGTAGTAAGTGGTTTTGGATTAGCACCTGTTTACATTGCCCCATTAAGTAAATATTTGCTTAGCACTTATGGCATTAATAACTCTTTTAAGATTCTTGGAATTTCATTTCTTGTTTTTAGCGTCCTACTTTGTCAGCTAATAAATAATCCTAAAGAGATAGCAAAGAGTACCGCAAAAAATAATAAAAACTCTGCAACTTTTGATTATACTTACAGAGATATGTTGAGAACACCAACCTTTTACCTTTTATGGATTGAGTATGCCTGTGCCTCTACTGCAGGACTTATGATAATAGGCCATTTGGCAAAAATAGTATCATTACAGTCTAACAACACAATTAAAATTGGTTTTCTCTTTGTAGCTCTTTTAGCAATATTTAATGCTTCAGGAAGGCTTGTTGCTGGTGTTGTCTCTGATTATATCGGAAGAATTAAAACTCTTTTTATAGTATGTCTTATTCAGGCTGTAGCTATGTTTTTCTTCTCTACTTTTTCAACTATAGGACAGTTTATACTTGGGTCAGCTGTAGTTGGTTTTTGTTATGGTGCTTGCCTATCACTATTTCCTTCTGTAACATCGGATTATTGGGGAGCCAAAAATTTAGGTTTTAATTATGGCATTGTATTTACTGCTTGGGGAGTTGGTGGTGTCTTTGGCCCAATATTAGCAGGTAAGATTGCTGATGCAACAGGAAGCTACGGAACTGCCTATTTGATATCTTCCGCCCTTTTAGTCTTTGCATCAGTTCTTACCTTTGCAACAAAGGCACCAGAGAGACCGCTAATCTTTGTACCTCAGGCAGAAGAAAAGCCAACAATTCAAAGCGAGCCAACAGCAGAGAGAGCATAAATTTTGTGTACCTTGTGGGGGAAAGAGGGATGTGTGCTAAATGCTTAAGTTTAGCCTCATCCCTTAAATTAATTATGCTCAAAGATTTCGTTGAAAATTTTTCTTACTTCCCTTTTGGTTTCTAATAAATAATCAAAAAAGTCCTCTCTTTTCATACAAATATTGAGATTGGTAATTATTTCTGATAGGAGATCTTCATCTTTTAGAAAAGAGTTTCTAGAAAAACCTGAGATAATACGTAAGTTTCTTTCTATGAGTTTAAAAAAGTTATAAGTCCTCTCAAGACAATCAATCTTATCTATAGATAAAATTCCTATGTCTTTTAAAGCATTAAAGATTTCTTTTGGCTTTAGACTTCTTAAGGCAATAACATCTTTACCATAAGCGAGTTTGAAATATTGTATAATAAACTCAATATCCATAAGCCCACCTGCGCCTGTTTTAATGTTAATGACATTTCTTTCTTTCTCTTTTGAGCCCAGCTCTTCATCAATCTTTTTCTTCATTGATTTAATCTCTTTCCTCAGAGTATCCATATCGTAGTATGTCCCATAAAGTATTTCCTGAATTTCTTTTGAAACTTTTTGATGAAAAGAATTTTCTTCACCAAGGACTCGGGCCTTAGTTAGTGCCTGTTTCTCAAATGTCCAAGATGTTTTGTGATATTCTTTAAAATTCTGAAAGGTTGTAACAAGAGGTCCCTGACTTCCTGTTGGTCTTAGTCTCATATCCACTTTATAGAGCTCTCCTTCTCTTGTCACCATTGTTAAGGCAGATATAATTCTTTGAAGAAGCCTTGAGTTATAATAACTCATATTGATATCATCACTCTCGTATATAAAGATTAGGTCAATGTCAGAAAAATAGGTCATTTCATAACTTCCTAATTTTCCCATCCCAACCAAAGCTACCTCTTCCTTCATCTCTCCTAACTTTTCTGTAATAATAGTTTTACAAAGATTAAAGACTACAAGAAGAGAGGCTTCAGCTAAGTTTGTGAGGAAACATTCTATATCATAGGTATCTATAAGACCATAACTCTCCATTACACCAATTTTTAACCACTCGCTATTTTTAAATTGCCTTAAAAGACGCATCTTCATCTCAAAATCAGGAGCTGAGGAAAGTAGTTCATTTAGGTAGTTATAATAGGAAGTAAAGCTTTTTCTATCTATTGTGTCTTCTGTAATTAAAAACTCGAGAGTCTCAGGATAGTTGATCAAAATTCTAGCAAGATAGTTTCCTAAAAAAAAGACATTGGCAATATAATCTATGGTATTTTTATTTTCCACGAGAAGTGGTAGGTAGATAGGGTTTTTTGTAAGTCTATCGATAAACTCTTCTATTAGAAGCAGATGTTTTTTATGTATAACCTTGTTGGAAAGACTTTTTATAAGCAAAATCAGAAATTTCTTGAAATATTTTCTATATTTTACAGGTATCTTAGCTTGCCTTTGTTCTAAGTTATTTATCAATGACAAAATTTCCTCTGAGAGCCCTATACCATGTTCAACAATAAAGTTTTTAAGATAGTTCTTGTCAAAACCATCACTTTCTATGTAAATCTTTTCAGTGTTTTCTTCCTTACCTTCTTCATGAAAAATTGATTTAAAAAGCTTATTTATTTTTTCTCTAACTTTATTTAATCTTGAAAAAAAGTTTTCCCTATCCATCTCCATCAACTTAATTAGCCTCTCAAAGGCATCACCGACTGGTAGGGTATATTTTTGAGACTCTTCATCCATCTGGATATAATTCTCAACCTTTCTTAAAAATAGATAGGAGTCTTTTAACTCTATGCCTTCTTCTTCTTCCATAAACTTTTGATCAACGAGGAGATCAATAGCCTTTGAGATATTGCCCTCTCTGATAAGCTTATTCTTCCCACCATTTATTATTTGAAAAGTGTAG
Source organism: uncultured Pseudomonadota bacterium (assembly GCA_964540515.1). Classification (GTDB taxonomy): domain Bacteria; phylum CALINM01; class CALINM01; order CALINM01; family CALINM01; genus JAOAGA01. The sequence continues at coordinate 212,582 of CAZIMS010000002.1, forward strand.
ACAAAAAACTCTGCCTCTCTAATTCCACCACGACCTAACTTTATGTTTATGCCTTCCCTGTCCTTTCTGGTGCTTTCAAAGTCAATTTTATTCTTTAGCTCCATCAAGTCTTTAACCATTGAGAAGTCTAAATATCTTCTATAAATATAGCCTTCCAGATCAGATTTTAAAGAATTATAAATGCTAAAATCTCCACAGATAAAGCTCATTCTTAGAAGAGCCAACCTCTGCCATGTTTCTCCATAGAGATAGTAGTAGTTAAGGAAGGCTGGCAAAGACATAGCAAGAGGGGAGTACTTACCGCCTGGTCTTAAATCGTTGTCAACCCTATACAAGAAACCAAGATCTGTTTTTTGAGATAGGAGTTGGTTAATTTTTACAGCCCACTTATTATACTTATCAGTATTTTCAATATTTTCATCGTTATAAATATAAACAAGATCAATATCAGAGCTAAAATTAAGCTCCATTGAACCAAGCTTTCCCATAGCAATTATTGTTAAAGGCTTTAAAGAACCTTGGCAAAATATCTTTTTTGTAAACTCGTAGACCCCGTTAATTATCGATTTTGCAATAAGTGATTGTTCAAGAAGTGTTTTTTCGATATCTTGTTTATCAAGATAGTCTCTCGCGATTAGCTTAAGAAGCTCTGTGTATTTTAATATTCTAATCTCTTTAGAGAAGATATCTTCTCTTTCTTCTGAAGACAGAAAATTTATTTCTTTGTTTATATTGTCAATGTTAAAAGAGTAATCTGAGATGACCTTTTTTATAATATTTAGTGGTAATCTGTTAATTATCCAAAAGGCAAGAGGCGATGTGCTTGCTAAGGATAAAAATACTTCGCCTTCTTCTTGACTAAGACCTTCTAATTGCCGTGAGAAAACCCTGTTATATAGCCTTTCATCGATAATTCTCATTTTTCAATTTTTTTTGTTCCTATCTTGATATAAAAGAGAAAACCTATAAGACCGGTTATAATCATAATAATAAACCAAAGAAGTGAGAGAGTAACAGCTTTTTCTTCTGTTAACCCTGCTATGCTATAGAAGTGGAGAAAAGAGTACTCTCTTAATCCTACGCCTGAGAAAGATATGGGTATCATAGATATTACAGTTATTATAGGTATAAAGATAAAATGATAACTAATTGCGATATCGATATTTATAGACTTTGATAACAGAAACACCACAAAAATCCCAATGCCTTGAATTGTAAGAGATAGAAAAAGGGTCTTTAAAAAGATATCTTTCTGGAAGATAAAATATTTTATAGAAGCCCGTACATCCTTTAATTTTTTGTAAAAAATTTCATAGGGGAAGAAGGAGACGAATATTGTTCCTGCTATAAAGATTGTGACTATAATAATAAAAAACTTAAGCGCAAAGGTGTCCTTAACATGCTGAAAACCAATGAGCGTAGCGACAGAGGCTATAGAAATTAGGGCTAACATACCCATATACCTTTCCATAAAAACTGATACCAGTGAGTCCCCCCTTTTTTGAGTTCCTTTATAAAGGTAGTATGCCTTTACTACATCACCCCCTACAGTTCCTGGAAGAAAGATATTAAAAAAGGCTCCGACCATATATAACTCAAAAAGTTGGAAAAAGTTTTTATCTGCCTTTACAAAATAGGACCATCTTTTTGTAGAGAAAAACATTGTTGAGAGGTATAACAAAAGGGCTAAAATAAAAAAGGATAGCCTAATATTTTTAAACTCGATTAAAAGCTCACTCAAGTCAAGCTTCCTTAAAACAGCGTAGATAAAAATAAAACTTATAGTAATCTTAAGAAAGGTTTTAATAAGGTTGTTTATTTTCAATTCTATCTCCATTAGGACGTGACGACAAAATCTCTTTTATATAGTAGATTGGTTTACCTTGAGATTCAAAATATATCCTTACAAGAAACTCTCCTAATAACCCCACAGCAATAAACTGAATACCTAATATTATAAGAAGGACTGATAGTAATAAAAGCGGTCTTCCTCCAATGTTTTGACTGTAATAAAACTTCTCAAAAGTTAGTCTTAAGGCTAAAAAAAAACCTATCAAGGAGAAGATTAAACCAATAGAGCCAAAGGCTCTTAAAGGCTTTGTATAAAAGGATTGAAAAAACTTTATCATTATAAGATCGATAATAACCTTAAAAGTTCGGGAAATACCATATTTCGACTTACCATATAATCTCGGGTTATGAGATACTTCAATTTCAGTAATCTTTGCGCCTATTTGGTTTGCTAAGGCAGGGATAAATCTGTGCATTTCACCATATAGTTTAAGGTTTTTAATAATCTCACTCCTATAGGCTTTTAGACTGCAACCGTAATCATGAAGATTAACGCCTGTGACCTTAGATATAAGCCAGTTTGCAATCATTGAAGGGAGTTTGCGATTTATAAAACTATCTTTTCTGTTTTTTCTCCACCCAGAGACAAGATCATAGCCTTGCTCTAATACTTTTAAAAGTTTCCCAATGTCTTCAGGATCATTTTGCAGATCACCATCCATTGTAACTATAAAATTCCCCGTTGCTTCTTTAAAACCAGCACAAAAGGCAGCTGTCTGACCAAAGTTTCTCCTAAAACTTATGAGAACTACATTCTCATCTTTTTTTTGAATATCTTTAAGAATATCAAAACTTTTATCAGTACTTCCGTCATCTACAAATATTATTTCATAGGATAGTTCCAGTTTTGTTAATGAGTTTGAGAGCCTCTCATAGAGAATCTGTATATTTTTTTCTTCGTTGTAAATGGGAATTACTACTGATAAATCCATAACATTAAAATTCTAAAACAAAAAATCAGACTTTTCTATTAAATTATTTAACTTTATAATATTTCTTCTGTGATTGGTAAAAATAAAGTTGAAGAGATTACTCTTTTCTTCATCATATATTTTGCATTTCTTTTTCTATTCTTTTGGAAAGCCCCTTTATATCCACCGGATGAACCAAAATATACTTTTGCAGCCTTAAAAATGCTTGAGACGGGAGACTATATTACCCCCTATTTCAACTGTGAGGATAGGCTTGAGAAACCAATATTTACCTATTGGCTTTTAGCCATTAGCTATAAATTATTTGGTGTTACCGACTGGTCATCAAGATTGCCTTTTGTATTAATCTCATTAGCATTGCTATTTATATTATACAAGGTGGCAAAAAAGGAAGTTAAGGGAACAGCTACTTATGTAGCCCTCCTTTTGTTTTGCACAAATCTGCAGATTTTTGTTTACTCAAAAGCAATAGTTCCTGAAAACCCTCTCTTATTTTTCAACACATTAACTACTTTTCTCTTTTATTATGGCCTAAAAGAAGAGAGGATAAGCTTGATTAACTATGGCTATGTTTCAGCAGGTTTTGCCTTTTTAACCAAGGGACCTCTTGCTCTTATAATACCAATGGGTATCAATCTTCCCTTCTTTTTCTTTAAGAAAGGTTTTAAAGCTAAACTTAAGACATTTTTAAGTCCCCGTGGAATATTATTTTTTATAATTCTGTCTCTTGTGTGGTATGGGCCTATTATATATATTCATCGATGGGATTTCATTAATGAGTTTTTTATCCTCCATAACATTAAAAGATTTTCTGGCTCTGCCGATATGCATATTTATCCTTACTATTATTATATTCCAATTCTTCTTATCTCCTTATATTTTTGGTTGCCCTATCTAAAAAATTTTATCTACTATCTTGTTAAGACGCCAAAAAAGACTGATTTTGAGAAATTTTTATTATGGTGGGTGGTTTTTGTCTTTCTATTTTTTTCTTTTTCTAAGAACAAGCTTCATCACTATATAATCATTATTTATCCTGCCTTATCAATGCTTATAGCTATATCTTATGAAAGACTAAAGGAAGGAAAAGTTTTTTCAAATGTAATTTTAATAATACTTATAATACTCGAGTTTTCTTTAGTTATTTTCTCGAAAAGGCTATTTGAAAAGATTGATTATCCAATAAATCACCTATTATTAGTTTCACTCGTCTTTTCAATAACTTTACTTGTGACAAATAATCTATTTTCTAGATTTGTTAGCTTAGTTTTAAATGGATTGAAGTTTTTTTTAATAACAATGGTTGTATTCTTTTATATAGGTGAAAGAAGGAAGGATATATACAATTCTTTAGAATACGCCAGGGAGATGGTAAAGGGTAAAAAAGTCTATACCTACAAAAGGTCTGCAGAAGACTTAAATCATTATCTTTCTGTTTGCATAGAAAGAGTTGAAAAAAAAGAAAATCTAATAAAAATCATAGCTAAAAAAGAGCCCTTTGTTTTGATTATTAGAGAGAGAAACTTACAGGAGATTGAAGATCTAAGATATCAGAAAAAATTACAAGTTCCCAATCTTAAGACTCTTGAAAGGTATCTTATCTCTTTTTAATTTAATTAGCTCTTCAAAACTTATATTTAATCCCTGTTCCCGCCACAAAACCTTCTTTATCTTCCTTGAAGTATGCACTTTCAATTAAGAGACTTAAAAAATCTGAGATGTTATGGATAAATTTTACTCCATAGGCTTCAAATATCTTACTTGTGGAGACTTTTTTTAATCTTTCGTAACTTAGCTCAACATTGCTCTTATCAAAATTATATCTCATCATCACAAACCAGTCTTTTGCGTTTCCCCCTATGTAATGTCCTATTATATCTCCATTGTAAGTATAGCCCTGTGTAAATATATGATGCTTATACCATACATCTTGCCTAAAAACTGTGTCAGCATGCTCGACTAATAACTCAAGATTATTAAAAGACAATACTTTGGGTAAATAGAGGCTATAAATAAAGGCATATTTATATGGGTAGGGAAAATCTTCGCTTACATCTTCGCCAATTGCTTCTAAATAGAAGGTAAAGGGCTGAAACTTATTAGGAGATATGATTTTAAAATCAAAACCTGCTCTTTGGTCTCCGGGCTCATTATTTATGTTTGAGGTGGTATTTTTTTCTTTATTTCCTATAAGACTATCAAAAAAGGCTGATAGACTGTTATCTCTGCCTTTTCCACCATAGATAGCTGTTTTAGAAAGACCTATCTCTAAATATTCAGAGGGTTTTAGGGTTAGTCTAAGACCGTTCATGTAGGGGGATTTTACATCGGTTCTATTATTTTCGAGTTTAGTTAAAAAGAAGGTAAGTCTAAAGGGGACTATAAACTCATAGGGAGTACTGTTTGAGATTTTTATTACATTTAGCCCTTCTGGGTTATTAGAAAGAAGGATTGAACCATTTTGTCCACCTCCCCACCACTGATTTTCCTTACCAATAGATACCTCTAATTTTTTATATGTAAACAATCCATAAATTTCATTTAAGCTTACCTTCTCATATATTTCATTACTTATGAAATATGGTGAGACATAAGCTCCAAAATTAGTAAAATTTCCAAAGATATCAGTCTGTGCTATTAGATTAGAGCCCTTTTCTATATCTAAATCAAAATTATTTTTATTTTGTAATATGCTACTTTGCTCCGTATATTTGTATTCAATGCTTGCTGTAGCTCCAAAATCGGTTTTTGGTAATTCTTTTTTTATTTTTTCTATTATCTTTAAGGCAAGTTTATCTTTGCCACCTAATTTTTCAGCTTCTTTAAGAAGCCTTTTAACCTCATTAATTGATAGAGGAAGGGTGGTAAGCTGGCCAGATTTTATGTAGCCTAAAGCCTCAAGCCTTCTCAAACCATTATATACATCAGAAGATATTGGTAAATATATATCAGCCTGAGACAGAGATATATAAAAAAACACAAAAAATAATGTAAGAAATTTTTTCATTTAGAGTGCCTCCAATAGTTTATTAAAGACGTCTTCAGGAGTAATTTTTTTCATACATTCTAAATAATGGCTATTTTTACATTTTCTTTTTCTACAGGGCACACATTTTACATCCTTTGCCTGAATAACAATATGCCCATTTCCTACTGGTCCTGTCCTTTTTGGGTCTGCAGCACCAAAAAGGGCTATTACTTTTGCTCCAACTGCTGTCCCAATATGCATAGGACCTGTATCACCGGTTACAAGTATTTTACACCTTTTTAAGATACTTCCAAGCTCTAAAAGGTTTATTTTTCCTACTAAATTAATTACATCTTTACTCTCTGAAATTTTTATTATCTCCTCTGCGAGGTCTAGGTCCTCTCTACCACCAATTAAAATAACTTTTAAAGTGCTATTATTTTCGACAAGATTAATTAAGCTTGCAAAATGAGTTGCAGGCCATCTGTTTACGCTATGACTTGCCCCTGGGTTTAGGGCAATTACTTTTTTATCAACCATATTGTTTAATTTAAAAAAATTTTCAGCAAAAACTTCACTTTCATTATCTAAAAAAAGGTCTAAAGCTATATCATCGAGATTGAGATCTATATTTAAAGCTCTTAGTGTCTCAAGGTGATTAATTACAGCATGTTTTTTTTCATCCTTTTGATAAACAAGCACCTTTTTAGCATTAAGATAAAATATTAAAAACCAGAGCCTCAAATTGCTTCTTTGAAAGTTTAGAATAATGTCATAACCTTCTTTTTTAATCTCTCTACAAAGATTTAAAAAATCAATAAATTTTTTATGCAACCCCTTTTTTTCATAAACAAAAATTTTATCAACATAGGGATTGTTTACAAAAATGCTCTTAGTTGCTTGAGAAGAGACAAGTATTGAAATTCCTGCCTTAGGATATCTTTTCTTTAACTGCCTTATTACAGGCGTTAAATGTAGCAGATCACCTATTGCCCCAGGTTTGAGAAGAAGAAAATCCTTCATCTTTCTTTCATAAAAGAATTAGACTAAAGATATTTAATTGTAAATATATTTTACTAATCAATTTTTTCATAACTTTTTTAGGTCTGAAAATCTCCTTAAGATATATTTTAATGTGTTTAAGATACAAAAACTTATATGTTTACCACGATTGTAACATAATAACTCTGTTCATAAAATTTGTGGGTTGGAAAAGCATGTTGTTCTGTTTTCAAACCAAAATCAATATTTTTATTTGTAATTTCTGTATTTTTAATATTTGTTGATTGTTTGTAAGCCTTATCGAGCCAGTAAGGCTCTTCTGTGTGAATATAATGAAGATAGTATGAGATATAGTATTTTTCAGATATTTTGAATTTGTTATAGAAAGTTGATTCAGTTCCGTATATTTTATATATCATTTTATTTGTACATGGATGGTATTTATTTTTATATTAAAATTTAGTAGCTATCATAACATTTTTAAGTCATGTAAATAAAGTTTTCTGTTTTTATAGCTGATTCAGTAAACTATAAGCTGAGAGTTTGAAAAAATATTTAAATTTTTTAATAAATAATAAATGCTAAATTTAAGGATAAATTTTATAAAATAGAACTAATTTGATATAAGGTTATTTCTCTATATTGTTATACTAAACGAGCATTTATAAAAATTAATAAACAAATTCAATAGCTTCTATAATCTTTTCAGCAAATCTTTTTTTTCTTTCTAATAATTTATTTGTGAGAATATCTTTATTAATCTTGTGTCCACCTAGTTGTAACATCAAGTACATTTTTTCAGCTAAATCTTCAGGATCACCTGCTTTGAAAAAAGTTACATATTCATCATTGATTTCTTTATTTACAGGTATATCAGATACTATTGCTGGAATACCTATTGAAAGTGCATCATACACAGATCCACCGCCAGGACCTCCCTCAAAAAGAGTTGGTTGAATTACACAAAAAGATTTTTTCATAATGACCATTTGTTCATCTTTATCGATAAATCCTAAAAAGTGTATTCGATCCTGAAGATTCATTTTTTTTATTTCTTGATTTAAATTATTAAAAAAATTGGGTTGGCGATAGTCAATAGTTTTGCCAGTGCAGATAATATGTATATTGTTAATCCTATACTTGTCTTCTAAAATCTTTAATGCTTTAAAAGCAGTGATATGAGACTTGTGGTACCAAAATTGATTGGATATAATAAAAAATTTTTCTGGTAGATATACTTTTGGCTCAATTTGGCAATTTAACCAATCTTTTCTCGGAAAAGGGCAAAAAGGTAAAACAAAAATCTTTTTTTCATCTGCTCCATAAAATTTTTTTAAATCTTCTTTTACAAATTTGGAATTCACTAACACTGCGTTAGAGTTATTAATTATATCTTCGATGTTACTGTCTCTTGATTTTTTTTCTCGTTCAGTGAAGAAGTCAGGAAGATATTTGTGTTAAAGGTCAAAAATATAGCCAATCCAAGGCAAAGGAAAATTTCTTCCTAAAGAATCAGCGGTAGGACAAATCACATCAACTTGATTACTATTTAATTTTCTTTTAAGGTCATTCCAATCGTCGTTGGTATAGTAAATAACTTTAAGCTCTTTATCGAGATCTTTTAAGTATCCTAATCCTTCTTTTTTTGATAGTTCATTTTTCTTTTTAAATAAACTTTTTACATAAAACTCTAGTTGTTTGAAGAAACTTTTTTGTGGGATCAACATATACAATTGATTATTTTTATTTTTTTCTAAATTATTCCTCTTGAGAGAGCTTATAAAATAACCAAGTAAGTCAACTCCCCCTCCCCAACTCAAAAAAGTTTTTCCATGGATTGCAATTTTCATCTATTCTCAACCATCTTAGCAAGAATTCCAATATAAGTGCCAGGCTCATTTATATTTTTTACTACAACAGCTCCAGCTCTATTATTGTGTTATAAATAATAGATACATTTTCGGAAAATACTGCACCGGTTCCCAAAAAAACATTTTCTCCAACTTTAACATTTCCAGAAATATGGACACCGGGAGAAAAAGTTGTAAAAGACGCAATTTCAACATCATGTCCTATTGTACAATTTAGGTTAATTAGAGCAAAGTCTTTTATAATTATATCTGTTGTTAGGATTGAGCCAGCACATAATATATTGCCTATCCCCATCTTAATTTTGTTATTTCTTGTATCAAAAACTACAGAGGGGTGAATAATATTTAGAAAAAAAGCTTTATTTAATTTTGTTTTAATTTTCTCATATATTTTCTTCCTAATAATTGGGTTACCCACCGCTATGACACAGTTTACTTCTTTGTTTTTAAATTTAGCAAAAAATCGCTCTCTGATAAAACTAATTTTGAGTTTATTTCAGTGCCAACTAATGGATTGGGTTCTTCAGCAATAAAATAAGATGGTCTTAGATCTTCAGCTGATTTAATAAATATATCATTAAGTAAGAAATCTACTTCTTTAGCAAAACCGGCGCTTCCAAAAATTACATTCATAAATACTCAGTTATTTTTAAAAAATAATTCTATATTTTTGCAAATATACTCTATCTCTTCATCACTAATGTCTGGATAACTTGGAAGGTTTATCCCTCTTTGTGAAAGGTTCTCTGCTATAGGATAACTTTCACCTTTAAAGTACATTGGCATGAGATGTACAGTATTAAATAAAGGCCTTGTTTCTATCCCATTTTCACAAAGATATTTTCTCAAAGGATCTCTTAAAGAAATATTTTTTAAAAGAATAGAAAACATCCAGTGGGAAGGAGTAATGTGTTTTTTTACCTCTTGAAAATCAAGAGGTAACCCTGATAATAGATCTTTATATTTTTCTGATAATTTACGTTTTTTAATTAAAATTTCTTCAATTCGTTCGAGTTGAGCTAATCCTATGGCAGCACTAATATTTGTCATTCGATAATTATAACCGATAACATCATGCCAGTATTCTCTCCCTTCTGATAATCCTTGTCCTTTTAACTTACATATATTTTTATATAGTTCTTCCTGTTGAGTACAAACCATTCCTCCCTCACCACATGTTATTGTTTTATTTCCAAAAAAACTAAAGGTTGATACATCCCCAAAAGTTCCTACATGTTTACCTTTGTAAGTGGTACCTATTGCTTCAGCACAGTCTTCAATCACATATAAATTATACTTTTTAGCAAGTGCGATGATTTCGTCCATATCACAAGAATTGCCATAGAGATGAACAACTACAATAGCTTTTGTTTTTTCTGTTACCTTTCTTTCTATTTCTTTAGTAGCTAATTGCCATGTTAATGGATCTGAATCTAAAAAAACCACTTTGGCATTACAATAGGCTATAGCATTGACAGAAGCTATATAGGTTAGGGTAGGTACTAGTACCTCATCATTTTCTTTTATACCTAAGTTTCTCAGTGCTACGTGAAGAGCAACAGTTCCATTAGTAACTGTTGCTGCATAACTTGAGCCAATGAATTTAGAAAATTCTTGCTCAAAAGTGTTTATAAATTTTCCTTTTGAAGATATCCATGTAGAATCCAAACAATCATTTACATATTTTTTTCATTTCCGAACAAAGAAGGTTTATAGACAGGTATTTTATAATTTTTCATTTTTATAGTTTTTCTCCCAAATCTTTAAATGTCTAAAAAAGTAGTTTAAAAATATCATAAAAGCGCATATAAATCCATGAAAACCATCTTTGTAACCTTTGTGAATAATGTATCTACTAAAAAATCTCTCTAAAGGCTGAAAAAAAAGCTTGAAATAGCTGAACTTGTTTTTTTGTGAATATTCAAAATCTGCGTCTATGGAACTATATTTATTCATTTTTTGTATAAATATCTCAATACTTTTATATGAATCATGGCATATTGGATTTTTAAAAGTGTACTTAGCACCATTGTAAATAACGTGTTCATGTAAAACACCTTCCCACTTTCCCCTATCTTTTCTATAGAGTCTCACTCTATAGCCAGGATACCATTTTCCATGTTTTATAAATTTTCCAATTACAAAATCCATCATGGGAACTTCACAGGCTACATAATCATCCGTTAAATTTTTATCAAAAAAATCATAAACTTCTTTTCCTAAAGCCTCTGATATTGTTTCATCGGCATCTATGAACATAACCCAGCTATAAGTTGCCTTTGAAGCAGCGATATTTCGTTGTTCTGAATAATTTCCTGTCCAAGGATGTACTAAAACTCTTGCACCCAAACTCTCAGCAATCTCTCTGGTCCTATCAGTACTTTCAGAATCAAAAACCAATATCTCTTTAGCCAATCTTGCTGAGTTTATAGCTTTTTCTATGTTCTTTTCTTCGTTTTTCGTAATAATAATTACTGATAAATCTAGAGACTTTTCTTTCATTTTTTCTTTCTAAATATTTTATTAAAAAAATTTTGAATTATATACCAATAATGTTTGTAAATTAATTTATTTATCAAATCATTTGTGTATCTCCGGTTCACCTTTATCTTTTCTAACGCCATTTTTGTATAACTTCCTACTGTTTTAGAGTTAGTGTGTAGTCTATATCCTGATAGGATTACCTCTCCTAAATTTAGAAATGGTCCCTCCTTTATTAATCTAATCCAAAGGTCGTAATCCATACAATAATTTAAACTCTCCTCTAAAAAACCCACTTTTTTTAAAAAATCCATTCTAATTAGGCTTGATGGTTGTGCTATTGTTGAATGTTTTTGATAAAGTAATTTTTCTAAGTTCATATCAGTAAAAGAAAATTTTTTGATAATTTTATCCTGTTCGTCTATAAAGACGCCGCCACCGTATGCCAAGGCGTATTCTGGATGTGACTCTAAGGCATTTGCCATAATAGATAGAGCGTCTTTAAATAAGATATCATCGGAGCAAAGCCATGTTACGTATGTACCTTTTGCAATCTTTAATCCTTTATTTATTGCATTTGCTTGACCGTTATCTTTTTCAGAGACCCAATAGCTTAGAAATTTTTCGTACTTTTTTATTATCTCTAAAGTTTCATCTTTTGAACCACCATCTATCAAGATAATTTCAATATTTGTATATGTCTGTTTCAGTAGAGACAACAAAGTTCTCTCTAAATATCTTCCTTGATTATAAGACGGAATAATAATAGAGATAAGAGGGTAAAAAGAACTCCCTTGTTTAAAAATTATATTTTGTCTATCATTAAACTCTGTTATGTCAGTAAGCTCTTTTTCTATATCTTTGAAAGTATTGTTATTCATAATTATTCTCTTTTATCTTTAAAAGCTTTATCCGCATTATTATTTTTCATAAAACCAGAAAAAGAAAAATATACAAAGTATATATGTCCCTGAACAGCGTCCCCAAAACCTAAAGGCAAGAAATAACTGTAGATAAAAGTAAAAAAACGTCTGACTGTTATCTTAAAGATATTAAAATTTCTTTTAATCTCGGGATTTGTTTGATCTGAGAAATAAGAATACTTAAGGCTTGAAACTGTGTAATCATAAGCAATTCTTATTATAAAGTAAAGGATTGGGCTCTTTAATTTACTAATCATGCCTTTTGAGACTAAATTACTTTGAATAATTAGTCCACCCCATTCGCTTTTTTCTTTATTACATAGTCTCGGGAAGATGCTTAGACACCAGTCTGAAAGTTTAATCATTCTATTCATAAAAAGCTTTTCTAGTATTTGATAACATTTGTAACCGTAACCATATAGCTCAAGAGACCCTATTTCTTTTCTAACTCATCAATTATATTCTTCTCTTTATTTAGTTTCTACTTAATATTTTAGCTTTGGAAATGCTATAACTCCTTTAATATTTCTTCAAATACTTCTTCTGTGCTAATTGCTTCTATGCACAGGGGAGTCATTCTTTCACTTGGTTTACATTCTTTGAAAAATTTTTGTTTGCAGGGCGAGCATGGAAAAGCTTTATAAATTACTCTTGATTTTTCTGAATGGGGCCCAAATTTTAGGGGCCATTGGGGTCCAAAAATAGCTACTAAAGGTATGTTTAATGCTGAGGCTAAATGCATGATGCCACTATCGTTACAAATTAAAGCTCTACATTTACTTAGTATTGCCATTGTCTGTCTTAATGTTGTCTCCCCAATTAAAAAAGTAGAATTATGTAAAGATTTTTCTTTTATATAACCTATATAGTTTTTATCCCTTTTTCCGCCAAAATAAATTGTTCTATAGCCTCTCTCTCCGAGTTTGTTTGATACCTCAATAAAATTATTGATATGCCATGCCCTATAGGGGTTTGCAGCAAAGGGGTGTATGGCTACTGTTTTTTCTGTCAGACTGTTTTCTATGAAAAATTTCTCAGCATATCCTTTTTCATCCTCAGAAATCCATGCTTCTAAGTAGTTATCTATAACAGGTATTCCTTCAGCCCTTAAAACATTTAAAAAGTTTTGAACCTCATGGATGTTATGATTGTATTTTACCCTTTTCGTTAATAAAAAACCTCTTCCTTCCGTGTCAAAGCCAACTCTTTCTTTGGCACCTGTTAGATATGCCATTATAGCACTTGATAGTGATCTTTTTAAGACGTAGACCTTATCAAACTTTTTCTCTCTTAGGCTTTTTATAAACTCGATTTTTGACTTAAGGGTTTTGTGTTGACCTGTGCTGTCGGCATGAATAGTTTCTGGGTCCCAATATATTAATTCATTAACGTAGGGTATTCCTTTTATCACGTCGGAAGAGATTGGTGCAACAACCCAAGCTATATATGCCTCAGGCTCTGCATATCTTAGATTTCTTAAAAAGGGGACAGTAAGTATAGTATCGCCAATAAATCTATATCTAAGGACTAAGATTTTTTTCATAATTGGGGATTACAAAATTTTTGGCATTTATTCTATCAGATTTTTAAGCTTTCTTAAAAGACTATTAAAAGGTAATTATAAATTTTGCTCCCTTACCAGGTTCGCTCTCCACAGTAATATTACCTTTGTGAAGCTCTATAATATGTTTTACTATTGATAGACCTAACCCAGTTCCCCCAAGCTGTCTTGAACGAGATTTATTAAGAACAAAAAACCTCTGGAAAATTTTTTCCTGATATTCTTTTGGTATTCCAACACCTGTATCGGCAATTTCAATAATTATATTTTCCTCTTTTTTTCTCGCTTTTATTTCAATATTTCCTCCCTCTGGGGTATATTTGATTGCATTTGAAATAAGATTGATTAGCGCTTGTAGAATAAGGAAGCTATCTCCATAATAGGTTAGTTGTTCCTCAATTTCCATTTGTAGTTTAATTTGTTTTAAAGCAATCTCACTATTAAAAGGCTCGATAGCGTTTATCATAAGCTCTCTAATAGAAAAAGTTTCCTCTTCCAATGGTACTTTTGCATCTAATCTGGAAAGTAGTAATACATCACTCACCAGATTTGAGATTCTATCAATATGTTTTTTCAGAACACGTATAATGGGTTTTTTGCTCTCTTCAATCTCATCTTCTAATGTCTCGATATACCCTTTTAATACAGTTATTGGTGTTTTTAGTTCATGAGAGACATTTGCGGTAAAATCTGTCTTCATTTTTTCAGTTTTTTTAATTTCAGTTATATCAATAAAAGATAGCAAGATTATCTCATTATTTTTGTTATTAATTTTGTTACAAAAAATAGAGAAGTATTGTTCTTTGAAGCTAATCTCTATATTAAAGTTTGATTCGCCATACTCAATATTTCGGATATATTTATATAGATTTTCATCTCTTATCAAGTTTACTAACTCATCTAACTTATTGACATTAGGGAAGAACTCTCTAAAATACTTATTTGCCACAAGTATTTCTTGATTTTTGTCAGCAATAAGTATAGGAAAGGGGAGATTTTCCAGTATATTTGAGAGCAACTCCTTTTGATTTTTTATATCTTCCGTGAGCTCTTTTATAGATTGTCCATGTTTTTTAATACACTCGGCTATTGAGTAAAAAATATCATTCTTGTTAAAGTTAATTGACACATCAAAACTTCCCAACTCTATTTCCCTAAGAGCTGATTGTAAGTATTCAATTTTCCTTGCATAGCTTCTTATGTATAAAAATGCCGATATAAAAATAAGAAAGAATAGAAAGCTTAAAAAAACTAAAAACTTGTTTTTATAGGGTCTTATATAGTGTTTTAGATCTGAAACCTCTTTAGAAACCCGAAATATGTATATTTTTTCGTTAATTACAAATTTTTTAGCAAAATATAACATCTTTGAGTTAAGAGTATTGCTATATCTTATGTTGCTACCCTCACCTCTTTTCAAGCTTTCTTGTACTTCTTCTCTATCTAAGTGATTTTCCATTCTCATAGAATCTATATGGGAGTCAAACAAAATATCTCCAGAATTACTAATTACTGTTATCCTAATGGCGTTGACTTCAGATAGGGTTTTTAAAAAACTATAATTTCCGCTCTTCTCAAGAGATTTAAGATGTTCTATAGTTTTTTTTGTAAAGTCCCTTAAGCTCTTAAGAGACGAGTTAATATAAACTCTTTCTATGAAAATAGATGACAAAAGGATAAAAAATACAAAACTTATAAAAAAGAGAATGAAAACACTAAAAAAATGTTTGTAGATGTTGTTCATTCTTCTGGGTTGAAGGTATAACCGATGCCACGAACTGTTTTTAGATATTTACCGTAAGAACCAAGTTTGTCTCGTAATCTTTTTATATGCACATCTATAGTTCTATCTACAACGTATTTCTCGTTGCCCCAAAGTTTATCTAATAGCTCATCTCTGCTGAAAACTTTGTTTTTGCCCTCTATTAAGTTTTTTAGTATATAGAACTCTGTCTTAGTAACGTCTACTTTCCTTTCGTCTACAAATAGAGAGAAAGCATCTAAGTCTAGACATATCCCCTTAAAAATAATTGTTTTTGTATTATCAGCTACTGATTGGACTCTTCTTAAGACAGCCTTAACTCTTGCGATTAGTTCCCTAATCCCAAAAGGTTTTGTAATATAATCATCAGCCCCTAACTCAAAACCTAAGACTTTGTCGCCCTCCATATCTCTTGCAGTTAGTATTATTATTGGTATTTTAGATTTTTCTGGATCACTTTTTACTAATCGTAATATCTCTAAACCATTCATTCCTGGTAACATAAGATCTAATATAAGAAGGTCGAAGGGTTCTTTTTTATAACTTAAAATAAAGTCATCGGGATTAAAAAAACACTCAACAAGAAAACCTTCCTTTTGTAGGTTGTGTTTTATAAGCAGAGCTATGTCTTCTTCGTCTTCAACTATGAGTATCTTAAACATAATTATTTTTTATTATATTATATTTAACTATACATAACATAATATTCTTTACATTACCTGTTGTCAACCTTGTAAGATAGTTTTAGAGTTAATAAAAAAGTAATTTGCATTTAACAAAAACTTAACAAAATTTATCTAAACTCAATCTATAAAAAAAAAAAGGAGGTATTAAAGTATGTTTAAAAAAGTTTTAGTTAGCTTTATTTTTCTTATGATGATGTTGGTGATTAAAGACGTTCATGCCGTAGAAAAGATTATTAAGATTGATGGTTCAAGTACAGTCTATCCCATTACTGAAGCCATTGCAGAGGAGTTTCAGAAGCTAAAAAAAGGTTCAGTAAATGTAACTGTTGGCATTTCTGGTACTGGAGGTGGTTTTAAAAAATTCTGTAGAGGTGAGACTGACATTTCAAATGCTTCAAGACCAATATCAAAAAAAGAGATCGATGCATGCAAAGAACTAGGTGTTGATTATATTGAACTTCCTATAGCCTACGATGGTTTGGCCGTCATGGTTAATCCAAGAAATAACTGGATAAAAAGCTTAACAGTAGAAGATTTAAAAAAGATGTGGGAGCCAGCAGCTCAAGGAGTCGTTACTAAATGGAATCAAATAAGGCCTGACTGGCCAGATTTAGCGTTGAAGCTATATGGTCCTGGTGTAGATTCTGGTACCTTCGATTATTTCACAGAAGCAATAGTTGGTAAGGCTAAGTCATCAAGGGGTGATTATACATCTAGTGAGGATGATAATGTACTCGTACAGGGTATAGCTGGAGATAGAGGTGCTTTAGGTTATTTTGGACTTGCCTACTATGAAGAAAACAAAGACAAGTTAAAAATAGTTCCCATAGTAAATCCTAAAACCAAAAAAGAGGTTATTCCTAATATGAATACCGTTATGGATGGTGAATACCAACCCTTATCAAGACCTTTGTTTGTCTATATAAGCAAAAAATCTGCTGATAAACCAGAGGTTAGAGAGTTTATTGAGTTTTATCTAAAAAATGCTAATAGACTTGTTAGACAGGCCAAGTATATACCTCTTCCTGATAGGGCCTATAAGTTAGCCGAAGAGAGATTTGTGAAGAGAAAAACTGGTACGATGTTTGGTGGTGAAGCAGAGGTTGGAATAAAAATAGAAGAGCTGCTTAGAAGAGAAGAAAAGAACTAAAGCATAATTAATAAAGCTTAAAAAGGGGTTGGACTTAAAAAGCCTAACCCCTTTTTTTATTTTATTATCTATATAGCTAATACTCTTAAACCGATATTTAATATTTTTTTAATAAAATTTTAACAATTTTTTGGTTTGATAACTCGAATGAAAAAAAACAGAAAAACATCGACAAAAATTAAAGAAATGTTAATACAGGGCTTATGTTTTCTTTGTGCCCTTGTATCGGTTATAACTACCTTTGGAATTGTTTCTATTCTTTTCTATGAATCCTTTGATTTTTTTAAAGAAGTACCATTGAAAGAGTTTTTTTTTGGCACTCAGTGGACACCACTTTTCGCTGACCCTAAGTTTGGGATACTGCCTCTTGTTGTTGGTACCTTAATGACCACGATAATTGCCCTCTTGGTTGCCCTTCCAATAGGACTGATAACGGCAATATTCTTAAGTGAGTATGCATCATACAAAGTTAGAGAGACTGTTAAACCTATACTTGAGCTACTTGCTGCTGTGCCCACAGTTGTTTATGGGTACTTTGCGCTTCTATTCTTAACACCTATTCTCAAAAATTTTATGCCTGATTTATCCACATTCAATGCTTTGAGTCCTGGAATTATTATGGGGATAATGATTGTGCCCTATGTAAGCTCAGTGAGTGAAGATGCCCTAAAGGCAGTGCCAATGCAGATTAGAGAGGGCTCCTATGCCCTTGGGGCCACTAAATTTCAGACATCTTTTAAGGTTTTGATCCCATCTGCTTTTTCAGGTATAGCAGCTGCTTTTATAATAGGAATTGCAAGAGCCATAGGAGAAACTATGGTTGTTGCCATAGCCGCAGGGATGATGCCCAACTTTACTCTTGACCCCACTGAACCAGTTCAGACAATTACATCCTATATCGTTCAGGTAAGCTTAGGGGATGTACCACACGGGACACTTGAGTACAGAACAATCTTTGCCGCTGGTATAGTGCTATTTTTTATGACCTTGTTCTTTAACTTATTTGGATATTTTCTAAGAGGAAAGATAAGAGAGAAGTACTAAAAAGTTAAGAATAATAAGATATAAGGTGGCTGCAGTTTATCGGTTAAATAAATTAATATGTCAGGCCGTAAAGGATAAAAGGGTGATTATTTATGGAACTTGAGAAAACTGGTATAAAAGAGATTATTAAAAGAAACAAGATTTGGGAACTTATATTTTATATTGTAGGTCTTATCTCATCCTTTTTAGGACTAGCCCTTTTATGTGTACTTTTTTTAGACCTTTTTATTGATGGATATCCCAGAATAACTTATAAATTTTTTACTTCCTTCCCTTCTCGTTTTCCAAAAGAGGCAGGGATTTTGTCTGCCTGGGTGGGTTCTTTTCTTGTGATGCTTGTTACTGCCATATCTGCTATTCCAGTAGGAGTTCTTGCTGGTATATATCTTGAAGAGTACTCAAAAAAGAACTGGTTTACAAGCTTTATTGAGATAAATATCTCAAATCTTGCTGGTGTACCTTCAATAATTTATGGTCTTTTAGCCCTGGGATTATTCGTTCAAATTTTAAAATTTGGAGAGAGTATATTAACAGGTGGTCTTACTCTTGGTTTATTAATATTACCAATGATAATTATGGCAACAAGAGAATCAATAAGAGCAATACCTGACTCAATAAGAGAAGCCTCTTATGCATTAGGTGCTACAAAGTGGCAAACAATTAGACATCATGTGTTACCATACTCTGCTGGTGGTATACTTACTGGTATAATAATTGGTCTTTCGAGGGCAATCGGTGAGACAGCCCCAATTATAACTGTTGGTGCCCTTACTTTTATAGCTTTTTTACCCACTTCTCCAATTACTGATACCTTCCCCTATATATCTTTCAAATGGCTTTCTGATCCCTTTACAGTAATGCCCATACAGATGTTTAATTGGGTATCTCGTCCACAAAAAGAGTTTCATATAAACGCAGCCGCAGCAGGTATTGTTTTGCTATTTATGACACTAGTTATGAACGCTATCGCTATATATATTAGATATAGATTTAGAAAGAGGATAAAATGGTAAACGAAAAAATCAAAACAGAGGCACTTAATCTAAACTTTTATTATGGAGATACACAGGCACTTAAAAGTTTAAACATCAAGATAGCTGAAAAAAAGGTTACAGCCCTAATCGGACCTTCGGGTTGTGGCAAAACTACTTTTCTTAGATGTTTTAACAGGATGCATGATTTGTATCCCAACAATAGATATGAAGGAGAGATATTTCTCTATCCTGAAGGGGTAAATATAGTCTCACCAGAGGTAGATCCAATAGAAGTTAGAATGAGAATAGGTATGGTCTTTCAAAAGCCCAATCCCTTTCCAAAAACCATTTATGAGAATATTGCCTATGGTCTTAGAGTTAGGGGAGTCAATAATAAAAAGATACTTGATGAGGTTGTGGAGAAATCATTAAAAGGCGCAGCATTATGGGACGAAGTAAAAGACAAGCTTAACAAGTTAGCCTTTGAGCTTTCAGGTGGTCAACAACAAAGATTATGTATCGCAAGGGCTTTAGCCACAAACCCAGAGTTACTTTTATTTGATGAGCCAACTTCTGCATTAGACCCCATAGCTACAGGTAAGATTGAAGAGCTTATAGAACAACTAAAGGAACATGTAACGATACTTATAGTTACCCATAATATGCAACAGGCAGCAAGAATATCAGATTATACAGGTTTTATGATGTTGGGCGAGCTTGTCGAGTTTGATACAACCGATAAGATATTCACAAACCCCTCAAATAAACTTACAGAAGACTACGTTACAGGGAGATTTGGATAATGGATCATCAGCTGGACCAAGAGATAGAACAGATAAAACAACAAATATTATTAATGGAAGAAAATGCCGAAAGGGCAATCTTAAGTGCCTTCAAATCCCTTATGGATAGAGAGGACTTTTTGGCAAATAAGGTTTTTGAGATTGAAAAAGAGATTAATTTATTAGATGTGGAGATAGAAGAAGATTGCATAAAGACAATAGCTTTGAGACAGCCTGTGGCAACTGATCTAAGATTTCTTATTACTGCTCTAAAGATTACATCTCATCTTGAGAGAATAGGTGACCTTTCAGTAAATATTGCAGAAAGAGTTTTAGAATTAAATGAAGAACCACCTTTAAAGCCTTATATAGACATACCAAATCTTTTTGAGACAGTAAGGCTTATGGTTAGGGATGCTTTAAGAGCTTTTTTCGAGAAGAATGTTGAATTAGCTTATAAAGTAATTAAAGAAGATGATAAGGTAGATAAGCTTACCGAACAAATTACAAACGAACTAACTCTATATATGATAAAAGATCCATTAACTATCAATAGGGCTACAAGAATTTCATATTTAACCAAGTATTTAGAAAGAATTGCCGATCATGCGGAAGATATAGCCAGATCCGTTATATATTTCGTAGAAGGAAGAATTGTAAGGCATAGACTACCTTAGTAAAAAATAGTTTTTTCTATTTGTTTTTAGTTTACTTGTAAGTTAGAAGAAGGAAGTTAGCAAATCTAAAAAATGTCCTCCTAAAGTTCTTGACAAAGGCAATTAAAATTTGATATTGTTAATATCCACATAGCAAAAGTCTCTATGTCAATGCGGGAATAGCTCAGTGGTAGAGCATCTGCTTGCCATGCAGAGGGTCGCGGGTTCAAATCCCGTTTCCCGCTTTTTTATTTTTTGGCACCGTCGCCAAGTGGTAAGGCAGTGGTCTGCAAAATCACTATCACCGGTTCGAATCCGGTCGGTGCCTCCAACCATAATGCCTGGGTGGTGGAATTGGCAGACACAAGGGACTTAAAATCCCTTGGGGCTTAGCTCCGTGCGGGTTCGAGTCCCGCCCTAGGCATTCTTTTTTGGAGGTATAATGAAAATATCAGTTTTCGGCACGGGATATGTAGGTCTTGTTACTGCTGTTTGTTTGGCTGAGAGCGGTAACGATGTAATTGGTATTGATATTGATGAAGAGAAGATTAAGCTTTTAAGTTCTTGCATACCAACTATTTATGAAAAGGGGCTTGAGGAGCTTCTTGAAAGAAATTTAAAGAATAAAAGGCTTAACTTTACCACAGAGGCAAAAACTGCCGTCGAAAACTCCCAAATAATATTTATTGCTGTAGGGACACCATCTAATGATGATGGTTCTTGTAACCTAAACTATGTCTTTAACTGTGTTGAAACAATAAAAAAATATGCTAATGAGAGTAAAATAGTAGTTATAAAAAGCACTGTACCTGTTGGAACAGCCAAGAAAGCCAAAGAAATAGTAAAAGATAGTTTTTTTAAGCTCCATATATGTTCCAATCCTGAGTTTTTGAAGGAAGGAGTTGCCATTGAGGATTTTATGAAGCCTGATAGAGTTGTTGTGGGAGCAGATAATGATTATGTCTTTGATATTATGAAAGAGTTATACGCACCTTTTGTTAGAAACGAGAAACCTATTATTCTAATGGATAACGAGAGCGCTGAGATGACTAAGTATGCAGCTAATGCACTTTTAGCTGTTAAGATATCTTTTATGAATGAGATAGCCCTTCTCTGCGAGAGGGTTGATGCTGATGTTGAGATGGTAAGAAAAGGAGTTGGCGCTGATTATAGGATTGGTTATCAGTTTTTGTTTCCAGGTGTAGGTTTTGGCGGCTCTTGTTTTCCTAAAGATGTTAGGGCTTTAATACATTTGGCTGAAGAGAACAGTTTTGACCTAATGATACCCAAAGCAGCTTATAGTGTAAATGAGAGACAAAAAAGGTACATGCTTGATAAAATTTTCAAACATTTTGGTGAAAATTTAAGTGGCAAAACCTTTGGTATCTGGGGTCTATCCTTCAAACCAAATACTGATGATATGAGAGAGGCGCCATCTATTGTAGTTATTAATGGTCTTATTGAGGCAGGTGCAAAGATTAGAGCCTATGATCCAAAGGCAATGGAAGAGGCAAAAAAAATATTTGGTGACAAAATATATTATGCAAGTTCAGATTATGAGGCTTTAGACGGAGCAGATGCTCTTATTTTAATAACCGAGTGGCAGGAGTTCAGAAATCCAGACTTTGATAAGATTAAATCTCTTCTAAAAAGCCCTGTAATATTTGATGGTAGAAACCAGTATAGTCCAAAAAAGATGAAACAGTTAGGTTTCAAATATTATGGGATAGGAAGAAAGGATGGATAAAAAAACAGTCCTTATTACTGGTGGAGCTGGTTTTATAGGCTCCCATCTTTCTGATTATTTTCTTCAAAAAGGTTATAGGGTCATTGCCCTTGATAATTTAATTACTGGTGATTTAAAAAATATAGAACATCTCTTTGGTGATTCAGATTTTTTATTTATAAACCTTGATGTTACTAATTATATCCATATAGCTGGACCTGTAGATTATATACTTCATTTTGCCTCTCCTGCAAGCCCTATAGATTATGCAAATTTACCTATTCAGACACTTAAAGTTGGTGCCCTTGGTACCCACAAAACTCTTGGGCTTGCTAAGGAAAAAAGGGCTGTATTTCTTCTTGCTTCAACCTCTGAGGTCTATGGAGATCCCCTTGTGCATCCTCAAAATGAAGATTACTGGGGAAATGTAAATCCCATAGGTCCAAGAGGTGTTTATGATGAAGCCAAGAGGTTTGCAGAGGCGATGACGATGGCTTATCATAGGTATCACAAGGTAAACACAAAAATTGTTAGAATTTTCAACACCTACGGACCAAGAATGAGAATTAATGACGGCAGAGCTATACCAACTTTTATAGCACAGGCTTTGAGAAATGAGGATATTACTGCTTTTGGTGATGGCAACCAAACAAGGAGCTTCTGTTATGTCTCTGATCTTGTAGAAGGAATTTATAGGCTGCTTATGTCTGATTATAACCTGCCTGTTAATTTAGGTAACCCCTATGAGATGTCTATTAATGAGCTTGCAAAAGAGGTTATAAGGCTAACAGGTTCAAGAAGTAAAATAATCTATAAACCATTACCCGAAGACGACCCAAAAGTAAGACAACCAGACATTACAAGAGCAAAGACGCTTCTTAATTGGGAGCCTAAGGTATCACTTGAGGATGGGCTAATAAAGACCATTGAAGACTTTAAGCAAAGACTTTTTTAGATGGAAAAGGTCTATTTTTGCCTCGATTTAGGCGGAACAAACTGTAAGATCGCTGTTTTTGATCTTAATGGTACCTTAATAAAATCTTGGAAGACATCATCTAAGCCTTTTTATTCCCCCGAAAATTTTTTAGGAGCACTAAAGTCAGAGTTATTTAGATTTGAAGAGTTCAAAAATCTCGTAGCTATATCAATAGGTGTGCCAGGTTTAGTAAATAATAATGGAGAAATTGTTGAGTCTCCAAACTTTCCCGAATGGCAAAATTTTAAAATCCGAGAGCTTATTGAGAGAGAGATTGGTTGTCCTATCTATTTAGAAAATGATGCAAACCTATTTGCCTTAGGAGAGGGCTTTGCGGGGGTTGCAAAAGAATATCGTAACTATGTTGGCATAACACTTGGTACAGGAATTGGTGGTGGGATTGTTCTTGATGGCAAACTCCTTAAAGGTGTAAAAGGAATGGCTGGAGAGATTGGGCATATGGTTATACACCCCGGAGGTGCCGAGTGTGGTTGTGGTAACAAAGGTTGTCTTGAGGCCTATTCATCAGGTAGAGCAATTAAAAGACAGATGTGTCAACTTACTAATCTTGAGTTGGAGGCATCAGAGATTTATGGCCTTGCAAAGAAGGGAGATAAAAAGGCTCAAAAAGTATTTGAGAAGGCAGCCTATCATCTGGGAGTTGGGATGGCAAACTTAGTAAATATTCTCGATGTATCATGTATTGTAATAGGAGGAGGGATGTCTCAATCCTTTGACTTTATGGAAGGGCCTATTAAAAAAGGCTTTAGAGAACATACCTTTAATATACATTTTGAATCTGTTAAGATTTTAAAAACCCAGCTTGAGGACTTAGCAGCTTTGTATGGAGCTCTAAGCCTTATATTAGTTGATAATAAAAATGATTATTAGGTACGAGATAAAATCAATAGACAGTATTGTTTGTTTACCTGGGGCGGGGATTTTAAGAGCTGTTGTAGAGATTGAAGATGACATTAGTCAGCTTTTTCCATACATTAATGGTTATGTAAAAAAGGCTAGATATCTTCCTAAAATACCTTGGATTAGGTTCCCCTTCTATGGCTTTCCAGAAAGGTTAAATATAAAATATGATATTGCCTGCAAGTCAAATCAGATAATAATAGGGAAATTTACTTCAAATGAAGAGGCTAAGGAGATAGTTAGCCAGGCAATAAAATTTTTGAATTTTATTTCAGATAATCGTGATAATATCGAAATTTCTAACAAGGAATGGGCACCACCTTCTGCTATAACGATCTTAAAATATCTACCTCAAACAAATTGTGGCAGATGTGGAGAAAGAACCTGTCTATCATTCTCTGTAAAGCTCTCACAGGGAGATGCTGAGCCAGAAGAATGTGAGGATTTATCTGGAAAAAATTTAGCTCTATTAAAGGAAATTTTATAAAGGCAAAATCAATAATATTTGAAGAGATTTTATAATTTGCTTAAAATTTCAATCAATTTATCAATATTGAAGGGTTTCTGTAAGAACCCTACAAAACCACGTCCGACAAGGCGCTGGGATATTTCTTGGTCATTGTAGCCACTCATCAATATAACCTTTAGGTCTTCTTTTATTTTCTTAAGCTCCCTAAAGACTTCATCACCTGATAGTTCTGGCATTGAAAGGTCTAACAAAACATAGTCGATTTCATTTGAGCGAGTCTTAAAAAATTCGATTGCTTGATGACCACTATTAAAGGTTATTGCCTTGCCACCTAATTGTTCAACAATGTTTTTGGTTACAGTCGTTATCATCTTTTCGTCATCAATAATTAAAAAGGTCTTAGAAGAAAAATTTTTGTTATGATACTTATAATTTTCTTTTATTTTGATTGGTTCTTGCTTTATTGCTGGAAATAGAATCTTAAAAGAGCTGCCTCTATCCTTTTCGCTATAAACTCTAATGGCACCATTATGTCCTCTTACAATTCCCAATATTGCAGATAGCCCAAGACCTCTTCCTTGAAACTTTGTAGTAAAAAATGGTTCAAAGATTCTATCCATTGTTTCTCTATCCATACCACAACCGTTATCGGATACTTCGAAATAAACATATTCGCCTTCTTTTAATAACCTTATATCTCCATCTATTGAATTTTCGAAATATTTTTTATCACAAAACTGTTTGCCTGTAGTGATTGTAATAAGTCCTTCCTTATCTTCCATTGCTTCATTAGCATTTATTACTAAATTTAGTATTACCTGTTCAATCTGTCCTGGATCACCACTAATTATAAGAGGTTCTTTATCATTTAGATTAAGAGAAATAGTTACCTTTTTTGATAAGGAGACTTTGATTAGATCAAGAATCTCTCTAATAAATGCATTTATATCAATCTCTTTTAAAACAAACTTTCCTTTTCCCGCATAGGCAAGCATCTGTTTAGTTAAGTGAGCAGCCTTTTCAGTAATTTTCTTTATTGTTTCTATGTTTTGAGTAGCTGAAGAGGGGAGCTCTTCTTTTTTCATTAGTGCAAGCTCGGCATTTCCAAGTATTCCCATCAGTAAGTTATTAAAATCATGGGCTATCCCCCCAGCAAGGATACCTAAACTTTCTAATTTTTGAGTATGTAGAAGTTGTTGTTGTATATGTAGTTTTTCTTCTTCTTTCTTTTTTATCTCTGTAATATCTTTGAAAACATGAAGGGTTCCATCAAAATATAGTGGTGATGTTAATTTAGTAAATGTTATAAGAAACCACTTTCCTAAATCTGGAAAAAATGCTTCCATTGACGAGCAGATATTTTTTTCCATGATCTCTTTATGTGGACAAAAATGTATAGGTGATTTGGTTTTATGACATATTTCATAACAGTGAAGATCTTTTATCTCTTCTTTAGATATTTTAAAGGTTTTAAAAAAGGATTCGTTGGCCATATTAATTTTGTAGTTACTGTCTACCAAAAATATTGGATCTGGTATATCATTAAAAACTTTGAGCCAGAAATTTCTTTCTTGCTCTAACTCTTTGTTTTTTTTCTTTTATATTGTCAATAAATGTGTTGTATATATCTCTAAATATCTCAAAATCTGACGGAAACTCTTGCTCTATTTTTTGAAGAGGGGTATCTCCTGTGAATGATCTTAGGGCTTCTTGAACAGTTTTTAAAGGTTTTATGATCAAGTTGTTAGAGACCTTGTTTGTTAAATATAGTAAGAATAGGAAAATTGAGAAAATTATAAAAACTTCATAAAAAAAACCTGAATCAGCTAATACAGACATAATAGATAAAGGCACATCCATTACTAAGGTCAAAAGATGTCCGTTATTTATATTAAGTTTTGAAAAAAATAAGTAATGGTCTCTTAACTTTAAAAAACCTTTATCTTTATCATCTTTAGTGATTTTTTCATATAACTCATATTTTTCACCCACCCGTTGGTTATCTTTGCTCTTTACTATTACTCCATTGGCATCTAATATTAAGGTAGGATATTCTAACTTATCATATTTAGGCAGTACCTGCTCCATTATTGGTTCAGCAACGATTACAGAAAGTATGTTATTGTAATTATCTAAGACAGGTATTGCAAAATGTATGGTAGGTTTTCCTGTTGTCCTTGATATGGCAAACTCGCCCCATACAAAATCTTTGTTCTTCAATACCCTCTTAAAATAAAGCCTGTCAGAGGCAGATGGCAGTTTATCGATCTTCTTGCCACTAATTAATCCGTATCCATCCTTGTCTAGTAAAGCAATATTATGAAATAATGGTGTGCTCTGTAGTATTGACTCAAAATGTTCTTGTATCTCTTTTTTATCAAACTTCTTAATAGAAGGGTCAGCTGAGAGGGTTCTTAATAAGAAATAAATAGTACCAACAGAGTTTTCTGATTTGACAACAAAACTTATTTCATTAAGAATATCATGTCTTTTCTGTTCCAGTAAGTTTTGGGCTTCTCTTATAGACGCGTGAATAAAGATTATAATAAAAGGAATAAAAGCAAGTAACTGTAAAAATATTAAGGTAGTTCTTAATTTTAATTTTTTAATCATAACTTGTTGCTATCTTCAACATATTATAGTATTTTTTATTAAAATACAAAAATTTTTATGAACTGGAGAAGATAATGTTAATTATCGGGGGTAGTAATGCACATCTTTTAAAAGACCGTTTTGGAGATTGCCTTGAGGAGTTTCAAATTAATACGCCCTTTGGTAAATCCCATAAAATAAGGAAATATAGACATAACAATAAGGAGTTTTACTTTCTATTTAGGCATGGAGTTTATGGATATGAGATAACAGCTCCCTTTGTAAACTATAGGGCAAATATTTTTGCCGCTAAAATTTTAGGTATAAGTAGGATTTTATCTTGGACAGGACCTGGGGCAATAGATAGAAAGTTTGAGATTGGTGACCTAGTTATACCCCACGATATCATTGATTTTACAAAGAAAAGGGATTATACATTTTTTGATAATAAAGGACTTGGTTTTATAAGGATTAATCCTTGCTTTTGTCCAAGTATTAGAGAGTCTCTAAATTGTATTTTAGAAGGGTTAAACTATCCTTTTCATAAAGAGGGCATATATATTTGTACTGAAGGACCAAGATTAGAAACGGCTGCTGAGATTAGATTTTTTAAAATGATTGGTGGACAGATGGTGGGAATGACATTAGTGCCAGAGGCTTTTCTCGCTAGAGAGCTTGAGATGTGTTATGCCAGCATATGTTATATCACAAACTATGCTGAGAGTGATGAGATATCCTATAAAGAAGGAGAACTATTTGAGGGGACTCTACCTGACGAAAAAAAAGAGAATGTTAATAAAGCTTTGTCTTTACTACCTGATATTATTGTTAGATTACTTAATACTGATGATAATTGTGAATGTCTATGCAAAAAGTCAATGCTTAGATATAAAAAAGCTGGTATAATAGGTAGTAATTTTGAGGAATGGCTATGAGATTAAACCCAAATCAGATAAAGAAGCTTGTTAGATTAATATTAGAAGGACTTGAGGGCATTGAAGCTGTAAAAAGTAATGATGAAAAAAATGTTTATGAGGTCGTTGAATCAATAATAGTTAAAGATCTTAAACAAGAAGAAGAGTTAGAAAAAGAAGCAGAAAATCTTATAAGAAAGCATACCGCAGCCTATCATACCGATGAGTTAGATTACGAACTTTTATTTAAAAGGGCAAAATATGAACTTGCTAAGAAAAAGGGGTTTAAATTATGAGTCTTTTTTCCGATGAAAGAGTTGATGGTATAGCCGAAAGGATATATTCAGAGCTTCAAAAGAGAGGATTAATAAATAACCTATCAAAAATTCAGATAAAATCAGAGATTAAAAAGGCCTATATAAAGTTTTATAGATTAAACGAGGAGATAGATAATATTGTGAGAAAAAAAATAAAATCTATGTCCAAAGTTCCACAAGAAGGCACTAGAGATTATAAAGTATTATATGAGAAGTACTTTCAAGAAGAATGGAAAAAACATTAGTTTTCGTCGGGATATCTATCAGATATTGATTTAATAACATCAAAGCTAAAAAAAAGTGCATCAACCATTTCAGGGTCAAAATGCTTGCCAGAGTCTTTTTTTATTTCTGCCAGAACATCTTCTTCATTCCATGCATTTTTATAGGCTCTCTTAGAGGAAAGGGCATCATAGACATCACAGAGGGCGACAATTCTTCCAAATACAGGTATCTCTTCACCTTTTTTGGGGATAGCCCTGCCCTCGGGTGTTACAAATCCTTGTAATGGCTGACCTGTCTGTGGGTCTACATGACCAGGATAACCCGTTCCATCCCATTTTTCATGGTGATTTAAAGCTACTTCATAGGCTGCTTCGTCAAAATCAGAATGTTTATCATTAAAGAGCCTTGCCCCTAAATAGGTGTGTTGCTTCATAATCTCATATTCTTCTGGGGTTAATCGGGCAGGCTTTTTTAAGATGGCATCAGATATCGCAACTTTTCCTACATCATGTAGCATAGCAGCGATTCTAAGTAAATCCTTATTTTTTTCGATCTCTTCATGTGCAATCCCCTTTTTGTTTGCCCAGACATCATAAACCTCAACAGCATAGGATGCAACCCTGTTTACATGCCCGCCAGTCTCCTTTGGGTCTCTAAGCTCTGACATCTTGATCATACGTAATATGATTGTTCTTGTCATCTCAGCACGCTCAATAGCTATGGCAGCATTATTGGCAAAATTTTTTATAAAAGGTTCATCTTCTTTATTGAAGGGAATAATATTCCCATTTTCGTCCTTAGAATTTATTAGCTGAAGGACCCCGACTACCTCTCTACGATAATTTTGTAGAGGTATAGTTAACATTGATTGTGTTTTATAGCCAGCGAGGTCATCATATTTCCTGTCAAAAGAATAGGGAACTAATGGAGAAAGTTCATAAACGTTTGGAATATTAAGTATATTACCTGATAGGGCTACGAAACCAGCTATAGATTTATTATTGATTGGCACGCTGAAGGTTGAATAAATAAGTTTTTTCCCTTTTTCCAACTTACTTTGTAGAGTATCGTTCTGAGAACATTTGAATCTAAGCTTGCTATCTTCTTTTATGTATATGGAGCCAGCATCGGCATTAGTAAATTTTCTTGCCGTTAAAAGAATTTTTTCTAGTAGTATGTCAATATCTCTAACTTGCATCAGCTCGTTGTTAAGATTCAAGATAAATTCAAGTTTTTCTTTTTCTGTAAACATATTCTTTAGTATAACTTAAATTAAAAAAAAAATACAGGGGGGACTATATTTTTTTAAGATATAACTATTTAGGATATTTTTTTCTTGATTTTTTTAGTGAAAGTAGTAACATTTTAAATTGCTTTTTTTATAAAAGGAGGGTAGGTAGGATTGAATGCTTTAGGGGGCTACATTGATAGCAAAGTTAGATTTTTTTTATTCCCTCCAATATATTTAATCAAGAAAATCATAAATAGGCAGACCTATCTGTATAAACAAAGATGGAGAAAAAGTTTTTATGCTTAATAAATATTTTTATCCTCTCAATTTTGCAGGACTTAGTGAAGATTATTCTAATTATGAGAAGTCATATTTTACTGTAGTCCCTGTGCCTTACGATTCAACTACATCCTATAACCCTGGAGCGAGAAAAGGTCCCCTTGCCATAATCGACTCTTCAATTCAGTTAGAATGGTTCGATGATGAACTGGAGATAGAAAGCTATAAATTGGGCATTCATACATTCAATTTCCTTGATACTAAGATTCATCCAGAGAAGACTGTAGATGTTCTTAGTCACGTGATTAGTAAATTATTAGATGACAAGAAATTTCCTATTGTGCTTGGCGGGGATCACTCTATTAGCTTAGCTCCTATAAAATCTCTCAAAAAAAAACTAAAAGATTTTACTGTAATTCATTTTGATGCCCACTCAGATTTAAGAAAGGAGTATCAAGGCTCTAAACATAGTCACGCCTGTACGGCAAGGAGGATCCTTGAGTTAGACATCCCTATTGTCCAGATTGGCATTAGAAGTTTAACAAAAGAAGATTTTCTTTTTATAAAAGAGAATCCTGGAAAAATTACAACCTTTTTTGCCCGAGATGTTTATAAATTAAAGGACTATTCAAAAATTGAGAAGAAAATAAAAACTGATAATATTTATATAACCTTTGATGTTGATGTATTTGACCCATCGATAATACCTTCTACCGGAACCCCTGAACCGGGAGGACTTGGTTGGTATCAGGTACTTGAGATCATTAAAATGCTTGCTAATAGAAAGAGTATTTTAGGATTTGACGTTGTGGAGCTTGCTCCAAATATCCCTGGGCATTCTGAGTTTGTAATAGCTAAGCTTATATATAAGTTAATAGGATATATTACATTTAAAAAGGAGAAAGAAGGTGAAAAAATCATCAAAAAAAAATGTTAAGGTAAGTAGCAATTCCCTTGATTTTGTTCCTAAAAAGGTTTTTTTTACAAAAGGGGTAGGACATCACACAGAAGAGCTTGCCTCCTTTGAGCTTGCATTAAGGGACGCAGGGATTGAGAAATATAATTTAGTTACTGTATCAAGTATTTTTCCACCCCATTGTGAGATAATAGAGAAAGAGGAGGGGTTAAAATTACTAAATCCTGGACAGGTTGTTTTTTGCGTTATGAGTAAACTAACATCTAATGAACCTCATAGACTTATAGTTGCTTCTGTTGGTTGTGCTATTCCTAAAGAAAGAAATAATTATGGGTATCTTTCCGAATATCATGCTTACGGTGAAAATGAGAGAGAGGCAGGCGACTACGCAGAAGATTTAGCGACAATGATGCTTGCTACGACTTTAGGTATTGAGTTTGATGAAGACGCAAGCTGGGATGAGAAAAGACAGATTTGGAGAATATCTGACAAGATAGTTATATCGTCCTCTATAGCACAGGAGGCAATAGTTCAGAAAAAGAAATATACTACTGTACTATCTGCAGCAGTTTTCATTTTCTAGTATCATTTAGAGTGTGATAGAAGGCTATGAATGTTAGGCTAAAATTTCTATTCTTCTTCCTCTTCTGATGTTACTTCTTCAGTAATCTCTTCAAAGGGCTCTTCTTCTATCTCTTCAAAGGGAGTAAAAACACCTTCCTCGCTTTCCTTTGCACTCTTGCAAGATACACAAAGCGTTGCAAAGGGAAGAGCTTTTAGCCTTTGTTTTGGTATTTTCTCTCCACATTCTTCACATATACCATAGCTACCTTCTTCAATTCTTCTTAGAGCGTCATCTATTGACTGAAGCCTATTTTTTTCTTGTGCCGTAATGATAATATCCATTTCACGTTCTCTCTCTTGAGATGCTTTATCATAGTCATCTCCCACTTCGTCATGGCTTGTATGTTCTCTAAGTCTTCTTTCATTTATGTCTTTTAAAATTTCAACCCGCATCTCTTCGAGCAGTTTTTTTAGCTCTTGATATTGTTTTTTGCTCTCCTCCATAAACCCTCCTGCCAAATAGGTAGGTTAAAAATATAATTTAAAACTCCTAATAAGTCAACCACAAAAGGCATAGTGTAAACCACAAAAGGCATAGAATTAAGATCTTTTGGAATTAGATGGAAATATAAATTTTTTTTATAACATAAAATAAAAAATGATTTTATAAATTCCTTAGTTGTACATAAAAAGTAATTAAACAAAAAAATTTGTTAAATAAATTTTTGATTTTATTATAGTTATTTTTTTACTTGATTTTGTAACATTTTTTAATTGACAATAATAAAACATTTTTTTAAATTATACGTAACATGAAATATTATTTTTGAATTCTTTTTTTGTTTATAAGAACACAATTGTAAAAGAAGGACTTTTAAAAAAATAAGCCCTAGTAGGGGCAAAAAAAGGGAGGTGAGAGATATGGCAGTAGACAAGGCAAAGTTAGATGCTTATCACAGAGAAAATGTTCGTTACATCGTTATCTTCCTAATCATCTGGTTTGTGGTCTCACTTGGTGGAATTTTGGTGGTGAAAAGTCTAAACGAGATTAGTTTCTTAGGATTTCCCTTTGGTTATTATTTAGGTGCTCAGGGTTCCATATTGGTATTCATAGCTGAGATCTTTATTTATTCAAAATTAATGGATAAGCTAGACAAGAAGTATGGTTTTTCAGAAACACAATAATCTTTAAAAAAAGGAGGTGATGTTTTTTATGAGTAATCAAATGATAGGTTATATTGTTGTTTTTGGCGTCTTTCTTATATTTATGTATATTGCTTACACTACTCGTACGAAAAAATCAGATGATTTCTATGTAGCAGGTAGAAGAATAAACCCTGTATGGAACGGAATGGCGATTGGTGCTGACTGGATGAGTGCGGCTTCATTTATATCAATGGCAGGAGCTATCTCTGCCTTAGGATATGATGGTTTGGCATATATTATGGGGTGGACAGGTGGTTACGTTCTTTTAACGCTTGTTTTAGCTCCCTATCTTAGAAAGTTTGGTAAATATACTGCTGTAGATTTTGTTGGTGACAGATACGAAAGTCATGGAGCCAGAGTAGTTGCCGTTGTCTGTGCTATTATTATTAGTACATGTTATTGTGTTGCTCAGGTCGCCGGTGCAGGTATTATTATGGCAAGGCTTATGGGCTTTACAATGAATGTAGCTATTGCTATAGGTATCGTTATTGTTGTGGCATCTACTGTTATGGGTGGTATGAAAAGTATTACCTGGACACAGTGTGCACAATATATCGTCCTTATTATTGGTTATTTGATACCTGTAACAGCTCTTTCAATCAAAATGTATGGTCATCCATTGCCACAGTTAGCCTACGGTGATCTGCTATATAAGATAATAGCAAAGGAACAGGAATTGAATATTAAGCCCCTTTATATTGAGCCCTTTACAAAACTAGTTGCTTCGGATATGTGGGTTCTTACCTTAGTACTTATGGTAGGTACAGCAGGGCTACCACACATTATGATGAGATACTTTACTACTCCAACAGTTAGAGATGCAAGATACTCATCAGGCTATGCCCTTATATGTATAGGTGCCCTTTATGTTACCGCTCCTGCCTATGCTGCCTTCCAGAAGTATCAGGTGCTTTACAATGTCGTTGGACAACAGATAGCTTCATTACCAGAATGGGTTGTTGCCTGGAGTAAGACAGGTCTGCTTACAATCAAAGATGCAAACGGAGATGGTATTCTCCAATATGCAGAACTTACCCTACATAGAGATATAGTAGTTCTCTCTATGCCTGAGATAGCCCAGTTGCCTTATATTGTCTCAGCATTAGTTGCAGCAGGTGGTTTATCAGCTGCTATATCAACAGCTGATGGACTTCTTATGGTTATAGCTTCTGCTATCTCCCACGACCTATACTTCCGTATTTTTAATCCAAACGCAACAGAAAAACAGCGCGTTTTCTTAGGTAAATCTCTTATAGGTGTTTTTGCTATTATTTGTGGAGTTATAGCTGCACAACAAATAGGTTTTATAGTTCAGATAGTTGCTTGGGCCTTCTCTTTAGCAGCAGCATCTTTCTTCCCTGTAATAGTTATGGGTGTCTTCTATAAAAGAACAAATAAATATGGTGCAATAGTTGGTATGATTGGAGGACTACTTATAACAATATTCTACATTGGAGGAGTTAAGTTTGGCTGGCCAACAAAGATAACCCCAATATTTGGTATCAAAGACCAGGGTGCTGGCCTCTTTGGTATGACCTTTAATTTCCTAAGTTGTTTAATAATCTCTCAATTTACTCCACCTCCATCACAGAAGACAATGGATCTTGTTGACCATTGCAGATATCCTGTTAAGCTTACGGATGAGTTTGATTCTTTCCATTAGAATTATCAGAGGGTGTGCTTCGGCACACCCTTTTTGATTTCTAATATCTATGAATGAAACCTCTTTCTTTTTTCTTAAGGTAAGGGATATTTGTAAAAAAAACGTATATACATGCTCATCTAAAATAAGCCTTTCTGAAGCAGCAGTTATAATGAAAGAAAGAAATATCTCAGGCATTATCATCGCTGAAAATGATATCCCTATTGGTATAGTTACTGACAGAGATTTTAGAAATAAGGTAATAGCAAAGGGGCTATCACCTAAAAATTATAAAATTTCTGAAATCATGTCTTCTCCGGTAATCTCTGTCAAGGAAGAGGACTATATTTTTGAAGCCATATACAAGATGACAAAAGAAAATATTCATAGACTTGTAGTGGTTGATGAGATGGGGATGTTAAAGGGTGTTATTACCGATACAGATATAATAAAAAACCAGACCAATACACCTTTATATTTTATAAGGGAGCTTGAGTATGTAAGTTCTATTGATGATTTAAAAAATATAGAAGAGAAATCAGCAAATCTAATAAGATACATGCTTAAATCTGGTATAAGGACTTCAGACCTCATTAGATTTATATCTTATCTAAATGATTCAATTATTTTGAAAACAATAGAGTTAATTATTAAAGATAGCTATATTGCACTGCCCAACAACTTTGCCTTTTTAGTTCTTGGTAGCGAAGGAAGAATGGAACAGACTTTAAAAACTGATCAAGATAACGCAATAGTTTATGACGATAATATAAATGAGAATGACCTTAAATTAATCGAGTTTTTCTCAGAAAAGCTTATATCAACACTTATAAGTATTGGTATTCCTGAGTGTCCAGGTGGTATAATGGCTAAAAATCCTGCTTGGAGAAAGAGTTTTTCAGACTGGAAAAAAACATTGAGCAAGTGGATATCGGTACCTCAGCCAGAGAATACCCTTAACTATAGTATGTTTTCTGATTTAAGGACGGTCTATGGAAATATTCAACTGGAAAAGAATTTAAAGGAGTTAATACTTACACTTGTAAAAGAAAATAGGCTCTTTCTTGCCCATTTAGCTAAAAATGTTCTAAGATTTCCGCCACCTATCTCTTTTTTCGGTAATATTAAAGTAGAAAAAGATGGAAGTTATAAAGGTGCCTTTGATATTAAAAAAGGAGGTATATTTCCTATAACAGAGGGCATTAAGGTGCTGGCTCTCGATGCAGGGATAATAGAAGGTGGGACAAAGGCAAAGATTAATAAGCTAATAGAAAGAAATGTTCTTCCCGATGAAGATTTACTGGAGATTGAGACGAGCTTTAATTTTTTGGTAAGTATGAGATTAAAGTCTCAACTATTGGCCTTGGAAAGGGGTAAGGTTTCTTCAAATTATGTATATCTCTCAGATTTAAACCATATTGAGAAAGAGAGGCTAAAAATTGGTTTCTCTGCCGTAAAGATGCTTCAAAGCGTTCTCAAAGAAAGATATAATTTAGATCAAATTTCTTAAATCTATAGAGCAGATTTAAACTCGTTAAAGATCTTCTGAACCTTCTTTAATTCATCTTCATTGTTAATTAGATGTAATTTTTTAAAAAAATCAAAATCATTCATCTTAAGATTATTGTAAAGAACTGCTGGTATGCTGCTTAAAGATACCTTGTTAGTAATAGGAATTGAGAAAGAGGTGGTGTAGTTTTTGTGTATTAATGGGTCTAAGAGATGATTAAAGAATACTAAAGACAATGTCTTTTCTCGCTCTTTAACTAATGAAATAAGATATAAGCTTGCAAAAGTTCCTTCGTCAGGGATAATCATCTCTATTGTTCCCCCCCTTCTCTCAAAGAAACCTTTTAGATAAACAGGTGCCACTATTATGTCAGGCCTTCTTTCTTGAAATAACTTAAGAGCAGAATCGAGTTCATCAATATTATAGATAATAAAATTTTCTTTTTTAATCTTTTCAAAAAGAGATTTTGTTAGGTTAGGGTTGATGTTTATGGATAAAAATTTTGAAAGAGCAATAATGCTCTCATAGTTATCAGGTATTGCAATTTTTCTATTAGAAGTAAAATAATCTTTAGCTGAGGTTGAAGATTTAATCTTTTCTGGATCAAAAAATATAGCATAGGGGATATAGGCAATTGGGATAGCTAAGGGGGAGTTATTATCAAAATATTTTTCTCTCATAATATTGATTTGATTATCCATTAACTTGTCGAGATTGGGAACATTTGTAGTATCAATATTTATTAATATCTTATTTTTTTTAAGGGTATCAAAATAAAAAGATGGATATATAACAACATCTGTATCTTCATAATTAGCAGAAAGAAAGTCTTGATCACTTTTTAAAAGGTTAAACTTAACTGCACTTTTGTATCTACCAGAAAAAGTATCGATAATATTTTTTTCTGCAAAAATATCAGGAGCAGTAACTTTTATGGTTTTACCCTTAAACTGATTGACATTTATATCTGCCATATACCTTTGTTGGCTCATTATTCTTAAAGTTTGGTAGGAGAGCAAAAAACCAAATATTATTAAAGTGAGCATTATAAATCTTTTCATCAACTATCTCCTTTTTGAAGTCTATAATAATTATACAGTTTTTTATTAATTTAAACATTAAAATTTAACAAATCTTAAGTAACCTGCTAATCAAAATCAGTTTGAGGATTTTTAGAATAATAGCAATTATCTATATTTTTTGATAAACTTTTAAGATAAATATATGATTTACCTGATATATGCATTTTTGTTTTTTTTTGGTTCTGTGGTTGGTAGTTTTTTAAATGTCTGTATTTACAGAATTCCGAGAAATATATCAATAGTATTTCCGTCTTCCTTTTGTCCTCGCTGCGAGAAAAAGATTCCACCCTACTATAATGTCCCTATTATCGGTTATTTAATTCTTAAGGGAAGATGTGCCTATTGTGATGATAAGATTTCTATCAGATATCCCTTTGTTGAGACGTTAACGGGTTTTTTCTTTCTTATATCTTTTATTAATTGGGGCTTCCCAGAAAATATTATCTACTTTGTTTTTATATGTTCTTTGATTGTTGTTACATTTATTGACATAGACTTTCAGATTATTCCTGATAGAATTAGCCTTACAGGGATTTTCGTAGGATATATTGTATCTCTTTTAATTTTTAAAAGAGGATTCCTAAGTCCCCTTCTCGGTATAATTTTGGGAGGGGGAATCTTTTATCTAATAGGAAAATCTTATGAATTAATTACAAAAAGAGAAGGGTTAGGTGGCGGAGATGTAAAGCTTATGGCTATGTTTGGTGCTTTTTTAGGGGTAAAATCAATACCTTTTATTATCTTGGTATCATCTTTAACTGGGACTTTGTTGGGGCTATATTTAATTTTGTTTAAGAAAAAGGATACCAAGTTTGCTATACCTTTTGGTCCTTTTTTGTGTTTAGGTGCAATAATTTATATATTTTGGGGAGAGCAGATAATTAGTTGGTATCTTAATAGGTTACTATGATAAATAAAGAAGGTAAGATAAGCACTGAGCTAATTTATAGTATTTTTTTACTAACTCTTTTCTCTATTATTATCACCTTTTTAGCAACTTTAAAGATTGTGGAAAAACAAAGGGTCGATATAGAATCCTTTAATCTCCAAAAAATTTTTTATGACTTAGAAAAAGAACCCTTTGATGTTTTAAACTTGAAGCTATACCTGCCTTCAGGTATAACCTATGGAATCTATGATCTACAACAAAAGACAACGGTAGCAGGGTTTAATGTTGTAAACCAAGGTCAAGATATTAAAGATAATATCGAGATAGAGTTAGAAAAAAGCTTT
Source organism: uncultured Pseudomonadota bacterium (assembly GCA_964540515.1). Lineage (GTDB taxonomy): Bacteria > CALINM01 > CALINM01 > CALINM01 > CALINM01 > JAOAGA01. The sequence continues at coordinate 251,028 of CAZIMS010000002.1, forward strand.
TTTTACCCAACCATCACTGTAAAAAAGGTTAGCTATCTTTCAGGTCGTCCTTACTTAATTGTTTTGAGAAAAGATTTTGATGCTGAACTTAAAGCATTTAAAGATATTATTATACTTTTTATACCTTTCGGTTTTATTTCACTAGTGACATTAACTATGTTTACTTTTGCCTATTATAGAAAGAGGTTTCTTATCCCCTTTGAAAACCTAAAAAATGCTTATGCTATGGTGAATGAGAGTAATATAGATGTTAAGATTGAAAAATCAAATGTTAAGGAATGGGACTTAGTGTATGAACATTTTAATGAGATGATGGAAAGAGTAAAAAACTATAGGGGGCGTCTTGAACAAAAGATAGAGGAGCTTCAAAAAGCCAATATAGCCCTTCAATCTGCTCAGGAAGAGATAATTTTTTCTGAAAAAATGGCTACTGTAGGGAGATTGTCAGCTGGACTAGCCCATGAGGTAGGTAATCCCCTTACGAGTATTATGGGCTATATCTCATTCCTAAAAGAGAACGCTAAAAATGGTGAAGAAAGTGAGATTCTTAGCCTTATTTATAGGGAGACAGAAAGAATTAACAATATAATAAGAGACCTTTTAAATTTTGCCAGGTCAAAAGACGAGGGTGGGGTATCAGTTTGTAATATTAAAGATGTAGTTAACGATGTTATAAAACTACTTTTACCACAGAAAGATTTAAAAAAAATTAAAATTATAAATAATATATCCGAGAGCAAGGCAGTAATATTTTCTGTTGAAGAGTTAAAGCAGGTTCTTCTAAATATTATCATTAATGCGGTAGATGTAAGTAGTGACGGAGGAGTAATTGAGATAGATTCATATACAGAAGAAGAATATTTTGTTGTCACCATAAAAGATGAGGGAGGTGGAGTACCAGAAGAGATAGGTGATAAAATATTTGAACCCTTTTTTACAACAAAGCCAACAGGAAAAGGAACAGGTTTGGGTCTTTCTGTGGCACACAGCCTTGTTAATAAATATGGCGGTAAGATTTATTTTAAGAATTATGAGAAAGGTTGTATATTCTTTGTCAAAATGAAGACTTTTGGGGGAGATTTGTGTTAAGAGTCCTTGTAGTTGATGATGAGTTTAGCATAAGACACATGCTTAAAACAGTTTTAACAAAGGCAGGATACGAGGTTGAGATGGCCGAAGATGGTGATATAGCCCTTCAGAAAGTAAGGAATGATATCTACGACATTGTTTTGTGTGACATCAAGATGCCTCAGGTAGATGGCTTTTCTTTTCTTGAGCAGGTTCAGAAAGAAAAAATAAGTTCAACTATTATTATGATGACCTCTTACGGCTCTATAGACACTGCAGTTCAGGCTATAAGAAAGGGAGCCCATGATTATATATCAAAACCTTTCAACTCCGATGAGGTGATAATTGCTATAAAAAAGGCAGAAGAAAGACAAAAATTAATTAAAGAGAACGAGTTGCTAAAAAGAGAGGCTAAGGATGGTATTCTCAAAGAAGTTATAGTTGAAAGCCAGGCTATGAAAGAGATAATGGCTTCTATTGAAAAGATTGCCCCCTTTAGACAGCCTGTACTTATAACAGGTGAAAGTGGAGTTGGAAAAGAGATAGTAGCAAGACTCATACACCAAAAGAGTAATAGAGCAAATAACCCCTTTGTTGCCATTAACTGTGCAGCTATACCTGAAAATTTGTTAGAGAGCGAACTTTTTGGTTATGCTAAGGGTGCCTTTACTGATGCTTCCCAGCCTAAAAGAGGACTTCTTGAATATGCCCACGAGGGGGTATGTTTTCTTGATGAGATATCGGAGATGAAAGAAAATCTTCAGAGCAAACTGCTTAGATTCTTAGAAGATGGTGAGATTAGAAGAGTTGGGGATTTAAAGACTATTAAAGTTGATGTTAGAATAATCTCAGCAACTAACAGGGATTTAAAAAATATGATTGAATCAGGTAAGTTTAGGCAGGACTTATATTACAGATTAAATGTAATACCTATACAAGTGCCACCCTTGAGAGAGAGAAAGGAAGATATAGAAGTCTTTATAAAAAGGGAACTTGAAAAAAATGGCAAATATATAACCGATGATGCAATGGGAATACTTCTTGCGTATAGATGGCCTGGAAACTTCAGAGAGATGAAAAATTTTCTGGAAAAGACTATTATTTTTGCAAGCTCTAATAAAATCGATATTGAAGATCTGCCAGAATATATGTTTGAAAAAATACCTGATGAGAAGATTGAGGGAGCTGATGACCTAAATATTATGTCTTTGAAAAAAGCCATAGAAGATTTGGAAAAAAGTTTTATTAAAAGGGCCTTGCAAGTAACAAAGGGAAATAGATTAAAGGCAGCGAAATTACTGGAAATTAGTCCGAGGTCTCTGCATTACAAGATAAAAGATTATAATATTGAATAGGGACTTAAAACATTATAATATTGAATAGGGACTTAAAACCATTCAATATTGGCAATTTTTAAGGGGGATTTATGAGGGTTAATGATTTAAGTTGGAAAATAGGTGGGGAAGCCGGTGAGGGTATTATGGTTACTGGTTTAATGTTTTCTAAAATCTGTGCCAGAATGGGGCTTCATGTCTATAACTATGCAGAGTATCCCTCAAGGATAAGAGGAGGACACAACTGCTATCAAGTAAACGTAAGAGATAAAAAGCCAGTCTTTGTAGAAAACAGCATTGACATTTTAGTAGCCTTAAATCAAGAAACTATCGATCTTCATAGTAAATATTTGAGCGAGAAGGGGATAATCATAGCAGATATAAAACTAAAAAAAGAAGATGGACCTAAGAATATTTTTTATCTTCCATTGGATGAGTTAGCAGATAAAGCAGGAGGTAAAATAACAAAGAATAATGTCTCTTTAGGGGCATCCTTTGCTTTTCTAAATGTAGATATTGAAAATGTCTTTGAGATAGTAAGAAAAGCCTTTAAAGACAAAGGCGATAAGATAATTTCAATGAATGAAAAGGCAGTTTCCCTTGGTTATGAGTTTGTTAAGGACAACTATAAGGAAAAATTCTCCTGTGAGCTAAAAAAATGTTCAGAAAAAGGAAACTATGTAATTACTGGAAATGAAGCTATATCAATGGGCTCTCTAAAGGCAGGTCTTAAGTTTTATGCAGCATACCCCATGACACCTGCTTCTTCAATTCTTCATTTTTTAGCTCCTCTTTCTCGTAGGTATAAGGTGCTGGTTAAGCACTCAGAAGACGAGATCGCAGCCATACTTATGGCTATTGGTGCGAGCTATGCAGGTGCAAGGGCAATGGTTGCCACATCTGGAGGTGGGTTTAGTTTGATGTCAGAATCTGTTGGTATGGCATCTATTACAGAGACACCACTTGTTGTTGTAGAATCTATGAGACCTGGGCCAAGCACAGGTTTGCCTACCTGGACTTCTCAGGCAGACCTAAGATTCGTAATTCATGCATCTCAAGGAGATTTCTTAAGGGTTGTGCTAACTCCTGGTGATGTCTATGAGGCCTATCACTTAATTCAACAGGCCTTTAATCTTGCTGAAAAATACCAGATACCAGTCTTTCTTGTGAGTGATAAATTATTGTCTGAAAGTTCTGAGAGTATAGAAGACCTTTCACATTTAAATATCAAGATAGAAAGAGGTAAGATCTTAAAAGAGGCTGAACCTACCTATAAAAGATATGACTTATCTATTGAAGATGGCATATCTTATAGGGTATTTCCACCTGCTAAGAATGGGATGCATTTAGCAAACAGCGATGAACATGACGAAAAGGGTCTTGTCTCTGAAGAGGCTGATATGAGAGTTTTGATGTTAGAGAAGAGATTTAAGAGGGAAAAGCTTATAATTGAAGAAATACCCAAGCCTGTAAATTATGGTCCTCAGGAAGCTGATGTATCTATAATGGGTTTTGGTTCTGTAAAATTACCAGTATTAGTAGCGATGCAGTTATTGCAAGAGAAAAACATCTCTGTTAATTTTATGCACTGTCTATGTCCCCATCCTTTTGTAGCGAAACACTACAAGGATTTTGTTGATAGGGCTAAAAAACTTGTTGTAGTAGAGAACAATTATGTCGGTCAGTTTGCCGGGATAATCCAAGAGCATCTTGCCATAAAGATTAAAAACAAGGTACTTAAGGACGATGGTAGGCCATTTTTCCCTGGCGAGTTGGCAGAGAAGATAGAAAAAATATTACTCTCATAAGGAGTTATTATGAAAGATAACGTAAGCTTTAATACCTATCAAAAACCTTCCTGGTGTCCAGGTTGTGGCAACTTTGGTATATGGTATGCCTTAAAAGAAGCTTTTACTAAACTTAATTTTGAACCTAACGATGTATGTATGGTCTTTGGGATAGGCTGCTCAGGTAATCTTTCCAATTTTCTAAATGTTTATGGTTTTCATGGTATTCATGGCAGAACTTTGCCTGTAGCCTCGGGTATAAAGCTTGCCAACCACCAGCTCAATGTTATTGCTACTTCAGGAGATGGTGATGGTTTAGGGATTGGCTTGGGACATTTTATTCATACCTGTAGAAGGAATATAAATATAACCTATCTAATACACGATAATAAGGTGTATGGACTTACTACAGGTCAGACCTCTCCAACAAGTCCAAAAGGCTTTTCTTCTAAATCAACTCCCTTTGGAGTCATAGAGCTTCCGGTAAACCCTTTAGCGCTTGCCATAATATCTGGTGCAACTTTTGTAGCAAGAGGTTACTCCGGTGAGTTTGAGCACCTTTCATCACTTATAGTTGAGGCGATAAATCACAAAGGCTTTGCAGTAATAGATGTGCTGCAGCCCTGTGTAACTTTCAATCCATCTTTTTCTTATAATTTTTATAACCCACGAGTATACAAATTAGAAGAATCAGGTCATAATTTTTATTCTTATGAAGATGCAATTAAGAAGGCTCTTGAGTTTGATGATAAAATACCTATAGGTGTTTTTTATAAAACCCAAAGAGAGACCTATGAGCAAGCAAGCCTTGAGCTTTCGGAGAAACCTTTAACAGAGCAGGATATTGAAAACATTGAAGTAGATAGTATACTTGAAGAGATTTATTAAGTTATAGGGAAATAAATTTTCTAAAAAATTCTTCTGCAAATTTTTGTGCCTCTATCATTTTATCTTTGTCAATGTAATGGTTATTTGTTTTTTCTTCTGGAAACCAGTCTTTTAAAATTTCATCTGTAACTTCAATGTGATATTGAAGACCATATATATTTCTACCAATTTTGAAAGCCTGATTTTCATAATTATGGTTTTTTGCAAGTCTTATTGCTTCTTTTGGCAAATCAAAGGTATCTTGGTGCCATTGAAATACATACATTGACTGTGGAAAAAGGTTAAAAATCTCATCATTTTTAGCATATTCAGTATGTTCTATATTGTACCAACCAACCTCTTTGGTATGTCCTTTATAGACCTTACCTCCTAAGCTTTCTGCAATCATCTGAGCCCCCAAGCAGATACCTAAAATCTTGCTATTTTTATCAGCACACTTTTTTATAAAATCTAACTCCTTTTTTATAAAAGGGTATTCATTTTTCTCGTAAACACCCATCGGTCCCCCCATAATGATGAACATATCATCTTTCTTGGGTTCAGGAAAATCTAAGGAGGAAGCCATTATGGTTATAGGTTTTTCAGTAAAAAAGCACTCAAAAATACCAGCACCTTCTTCTGGTACATGTTTAATTACATACAACATAATGTCTAATTAACAAAAAAAATGCCATAGATCTACGATTAAAAAAAATGCACTTAGCTTATAAAATAGGCAAAATTGATATAATTTTTTTGATTTTGATTATTTTTTTAGCAGTTATGCTTATTATTGGAAATGTAAGAGGGGGTATCCCCCTCTCAGCTTATTTCGAAAGCCGTTCTTTTAATTTCTCGTCAAGAAACTCAGTTGGACCTTTTGGAATTCTTCCTGTTTTAATACATTCAGATCTAAGTCTTCTTCCAACTATCTTCTCAATCATATTGCCAATTTTAAGCAGTCTATCAACGTCAATTCCTGTCTCAATGCCCATCTCATCCATCATAACAACCATATCTTCAGTACATACTAGACCACTTATATTGGGATCTTTGTAATAATATTCACCGGTACCTGGAACAGGAACACCATCTATAAAGTTTGCTGGCTGACCTCCCGTTCCGCCACAGGTTGATTCATAATGAGTAATTCCTGCAAGAAGTGCAGCAAATATATTTGCCAGACCCCATCCTCGAGTTACATGAAAATGGGCTATATGTTTTGTAGGATCAGGTATTTCATCTAATACCCTCGAAAAATATTCATAGACCTTTTCAGGTGTTGCCTGCCCGTCATGATCTGCGTGCTCAATATCATCAGCGCCAAGCTCTAAATATCTTTTTGTAAACTCCACAGCCTTTTTTATATCTGTTGGCCCTTCTATTGGACAACCCCATATAGTACTTACGGTACCATTAAATTTTATACCTACTTCTTTTGCCTGTTTTATACATTGTTCTGTCATTTTCCAGTATTCTTTGTGAGTTAAGGCAGAGCTTTTTAGTTGATAGGATTCGCTTGTCGCAACCATTTGTAAAATTCTATCTGGACCCCAGCCCTCTTTTTTTGCCTCCACTGCTCTTGCCACAGCCTGTTCTCTTATTGTAACAGCAGTAATCTCAACATCTTTCAATAAATGGGCTATCCTCTTGCTACTTCTTATGCCTTTTAAAACATCGTCGGCGTCCTTAAATTGAGGCATCACTTTTGGACTACCAAGATTTGTAACTTCTATCCTTCTAAATCCAGCTAAGATCAACTCTTCAGCAAGCCATATTTTTGCTTGAGTGGGGATAAACTTCTCTTCATGTTGAAAACCATCTCTTAATGTAATATCTCCTATTACTACTTTTTTGGGTATATTTAAGTGAGCCACCTTTCACCTCCCTTACAGTTTACGTAAAGGTAATATAGACTAATTTTTTATATTTGTCAAGTAAAATTAAAACGATGTTTATTATTATAATAAATTTGACAATCAAGAAAGATTTTTAATTATGTTAATATAAACTCATTAACTAATCCCTAATAATTAAAAATATGTTTTATATAATAAACATATAAAAAATAGTCTAAAGGTTGTGGAAAATTTCAAAAAAATTAATTTCTTTGCAATTTTCACTATTAATGGTCCTTATTATAGGTTTAATCAAATTGCTAAAAAAAGATTTTTTGTATATAATCAGTAACTATGGAAAAGTTTTATATTGAGACCTATGGCTGTCAGATGAACGAGGCTGACAGTGAGTATATGGCATCTATCCTCTTAACAATGGGATATGAAAAGGTAGAGGAGATAAAAGATGCAAACCTTATAATAGTTAATACATGTAGTATTAGAGATAAAGCAGAGAAAAAGGTTCTTAGTTTTTTGGGTAGAGTCTCTACCTTTAAAAGAAAAAACAACTGTATCCTTGCTGTATGTGGTTGTGTAGCAAAGCAAGAAGGTGAAAATTTAATTAAAAAAGCACCATTCTTAGACATCATTTTTGGCCCCCACCATATTAATTATCTCCCCTCTTTCATAGAAAGGGCAAAAAACAATGAAAAGGTCATAGAAATTTCAGATAGAAAAGTTATTGAGAGAGACAAAGATCTTCTGAAAATAGACGGCATAAGAGCTATGATTCCAATAATGCAGGGTTGTGATAACTTTTGTAGCTTCTGCATAGTACCTTATGTGCGTGGGAGGGAGGTAAGTAGAGGATTAGAGGATATAGTTGCGGAGATAGAAAGGTTAGCAAGCTTAGGTATAAAAGAAGTAATGTTGTTAGGACAAAATGTGAACTCCTATGGTAAAGATTTATCTCTTAAAGAGGCCTTTGCAAAGCTTATCAAAGAGGTTTCAAAGATTGAAAATATAGAAAGAATTAGGTTTACAACCTCACATCCTAAAGATATCACAGAAGATCTTATATCTTCTTTTGCTACTGTTGAAAAGCTAATGCCTCACATCCATCTTCCTGTTCAGTCCGGTTCAGACAGGATACTTGAACTCATGAATAGAAAGTATAATAGAGAAAGATATCTTAATATAGTTAAAAAGCTTAGAGAGGTAAGAAAGGATATTGCCATTACGACGGATATAATAGTTGGTTTTCCCTCTGAGACAGATAAAGACTTTGAAGATACTCTAAGTCTTGTTAAAGAGGTTAGATATGATTCGGCTTTCTCTTTTAAATATTCTAAGAGACCCTACACTAAAGCATCTACTATGGAAAATCAGGTACCAGAAGAGATGAAACAAGAAAGACTCGAGATATTGCAGGAGCTTTTAAAAGAGATAATCTATGAAAAAAACAAAGAGATGGAGGGTAAGATATTACCAGTTCTTGTTGAATCAAGAAGTAAGAGAGAAAGTTCTGAGTTTATGGGAAGAACTCCCTGTTTTAGGATAGTTAATTTTTCTTCCAGTAGTGAGTTAAGGATGGGAGAGACAGTAAAGGTCAAAATTGTTCGTGGGTTGAAAAACTCTTTAAAGGGAGAGATTTTAGATGCCCAAAGTTGAGGTAGAGGTACTCACAATAATCCTTGATAGGGTAAACAACACGCCTGTAGTGCTATTAAGAGAGAAAGGTGCTAATAGAGTCTTGCCCATCTGGATTGGTTTTTTTGAGGCACAGGCAATTTATATGGCTTTAAAAGGGGTAATGTTAGAAAGACCACTTACCCATGATTTATGTTCCGATATTATTGTTTTTCTAAATGGAAAACTCTTAGAGGTTCATATTTACAAATTATATGAAGGTACTTTTTATGCCCATCTTGTTGTAAAGCAAAACGATAAGATTATAAGTATCGATGCACGCCCTAGTGACTCCATTGCTATTGCCTTGAGACAGTCTAGTCCTCTTTATGTAGAAGAAAGCATTATGAAAAGCAATGCCCTTTCAGAGCCATTTAGCGGCACTTCTAAAGATATAGAGGAGATTCTTGCCAATCTTCCTGATGACGCCTTTGGAAAATATAATATGTAATTTTTGTATATGCAGTTTAATGTAATAAATTTTATAGATTTTTTTTAAATTTAAAAAGTCAGGAAAAGACTTTGAGTAAAGATAATTCGTCCAAAATGAATAAAGACCTCCTGTTGTTCCAAAATATAGAGCTTGTAGACCTACTAAATCTATATAGAAGAATTATTAAGTTTGTAACAGAGTGGGATATCACGAGATTAAAGGAACAACTCTTAGAGGAGGTAATGAATATAACCTTTGGACGAGGCGCTGTCCTATATCTTTATAATGAAGAAAAAGATCAGTTAGTCTGTGATACATATAAAGGCATGGTTGATTTAAATAAGATTAAAGAACCATTAGAGAAAAAAAATATTGATGAGTCCCATCTCGACTTCTTCATCAACCCCAGTGAGATAAATATGCCCTTAAGACATGACGATAAATTATATGGGCTTGTAAGAATCGTAAATCCAATTATTAGTTTTACTGAGAAGGAGTTTAACAAAGCTTATTATATCTGTGAGTTTATACCTTTAGTCATGGAAAATGCAAAAAAGATAGAGATACTTCAGAGATATTCTATTAAAGATGAGAAAAATAAAACCTATTTTTGGGATATCTTTAAAGACTTTGTCAAGAAAGAGATTTACAAATCTTTAAGATATGACAGAAAACTTTCTATCGTTGGCATATTAGTTGAGAATTTAGAGGATTTAAGCAGGAGACACAAATCAGAAGAGATAGATGAAGTTTTAAAGGATATCTTAAATAGTATACATAGCGTAATAAGGGATTCTGATTGGTTAGTTGAGAAAGAAAAAAAATACTTTCTGGTTTTTCTCACAGAAACTGACTATTTTGGTGCTTTAATGGCTATTAGGCGTATCAAACAGGCATTAGTTGGAAAGGGAATTTTAAAGACTGCAAGAGAAATAGATGAAGTAAGATTAAACATTTCTGCTGTTGGACTTCCATTACATGGTACTTCTTTGGAAGAGCTATTAAAAAATCTTGAAGAGAAATTAACCCAAAATAAAGATAGTATATATTTTAAACTTGATTTTAATAAGCTTAATCTGGAGCAACTGGTAGGAGAGATAATAGATTTTAAAGAGAAAAAGGGTAACAGCTTCTTTTGTTGGTATAAAAAGGAGAAGGAAATCTTTCCAGAAATGGTCTCTTTATTATTAAACGATATAAAAATAAACTCAAAGAGAAGAGGAATTTTTTACAGTACCGTATATGAGGATGAACGTAGGATTTTTCTTAATGATAAGAAAAGTTTTTTAGATGCTGCGACGAAGATTTATTTATTCTGGGATGATAAAAATAGCTTTATAGATATTCCTGGTGTTGTTAATGTTGCTATGGAAAAAAAAGGTTATGAGACAATAAAATTCCTTTTTTTCTTAAATGAGCATTATTCATATGGCATGATAGAGGTAGTAGATAATGTTTTTGAGACTTCGGATCAGCTTTTGGTAGAAGGCATAATTAATAAGATACAGGCTGAATATTATTTACAGTGGCAGCTATAATGGAAAAATTAAAAGTTTTAATAGCAGAAAGCGATGTTAATGTTATTGATAAACTTAAAGAGATTATCGAGGAAAAAGGTGTTCAACTTTTTGTAGCGAGAGATGGCGTGTTAGCTCTTCAAAGTGCTTTACAGGAAAGACCCGATTTGATAATACTTTCCCTTGAACTACCTCTAATTGATGGTGCTAAGCTTAGTCAGATTATTAGAACAAACCCAAAGACTGAGTCTATTCCATTACTATATCTAAATGAAAAAACAATTCAGTTAAATCATTTTAGAAGAGGCTATGATTATTTTGTAATCAAGCCTTTTAACCCTCACGAGTTTAAGAAGATATTTGAAGATATGAGGAAAAAGATCTTAAGTAATGAAGGGATACGAAGTAAGGAAGATTTTTCTGGTACCTTAAAACAGATGGGTATTCCTGATATAATTCAAATACTTTCTCTAAATCAAAGGACAGGAAATCTTTATATTACATCTGAAAACGAGAAAAAAAAGGAAGCTATAGTCTCTTTCAAAGAAGGCAAGATAATAAATGCAAAAATTGATAAAGCCACATCTGTTAAGGCCTTTTATAGGATTTTAAATATACAAGAGGGTTATTTTAAGTTCATCCCCTCGGACCCTGAACTGCCTGAAGAGATAAAAGAGAGTACCGATAGTCTGTTAATGGAGGGGTTGAGACAAAATGATGAACTAAAGGAGCTAATTAAGATTTTTCCACAGGAGAGATTTAAGATAATTTTAGCTGTTAAGGTAAATCAGATAGAAAAGGGGTTAAGACCAAAAACATTGGAAGTACTCTCATCTCTTGAGGTCTTTACTGACCTTAAGGATATACTAAACAATTTGTCAATGCCTGATTATGAGATCATAAAAATACTCTTAGCTCTGAAGGAAAAGGGGATCATAACAATTGAGTTAATAAAAGAAGATGACAAGAGTAAGATAGAACTTGATTTTTCTTCTGATCTAATTCTTGAGTTTAAAAAATCTCTTTTAAAGAAGTTTCCAGACAGCAGAGCTCCCTATAATATTCCAGCAATGGTTTTTTTTATAGATAAAAATAGTATTGAAGATTTTCTATCGGTCTTAATAAATCTAAATTTTAGTCCTAATAATACTGATTTTCTTGACCTGAAAAGAGGAAAAAAAGCCTTAGGGTATTTAGGCAAGATCAATGTTATTGAGAGTCTATATCTTCATCTATATTTTGTATCGGATTATGAGTTTAAGGAACCCTTTTACAAGTCCTTTCTTAATCTTTTTGTTGGTGGCATTGTAGTTGATGACAAACTAAAACCATTAGGTTGCGTAAACTACTACCAAAAAAGATGTGTCTCTCTTCCAAAGGGCGAGATAACTAAGGATGGGATCAAAAGGTCCTTTGATAGGATTTTTAGAAATTTTATAGAGGAGGTTATGTGATAGACCTTCATACTCATAGTATCTTTAGTGATGGGGAGCTTATACCATTTGAGCTGGTCAGAAGAGCTGAAGAAAAAGGTTATAAGGTAGTTGCTATCTGTGACCATATTGATTTTTCAAACATGGATTTTATTATTAAACGTGTAAAAAAGGCAGTTGAAAAGATAAACAAAAGAGGAAAAATATATTCTATAGTGGGCTGTGAGCTCACTCATATACCACCAGAGTATTATAAAGAGGCAGTCAGAGAAGCCCGTAAGCTTGGAGCTAAGATAATTGTTGCACATGGCGAAAGTCCTGTAGAACCAGTTGAAAAAGGGACAAACAGGGCGGCAATAGAAGCAGGGGTAAATATCTTAGCCCATCCAGGTCTAATTGAGGAAGAAGAGGTTGCTTTAGCTGTTAAAAAAGGGGTTTTCCTTGAGATTACTGCAAGGGCAGGTCATAACATTACAAATGGACATGTAGCAAAAATAGGACTTAAGAAAAAGGCTAATTTTGTTGTTAATACCGATGCTCACTCACCTAGAGATTTAATAACCATTGATTTTGCAAAGAAAGTTGCCTTAGGGGCAGGTTTAAGTCCAAAAGATTTTGAAGATTTATATAAAAAGGTTTTTAATTGGATAAAAACCTTGTAATCTACCATAATTACATCGAAGATTTCATAAAAAAACTAACAAAAAACCGCTATATTGCCATATGGTTGGGTTTTTTTATCCCCCAGTTGTATGATTTAAGAGAGTATGCCTTATCACAACCCCTTTTAATCAATCATAAATTTCTGAATTTATTATTTCCAGAAAACTTAGTAGAGCTTTATGAAAAAAATTTGGATGAGAAGATATCGGGTGAGCTTTTAGCAGATTTGGTAACCCACGTCTTAAAAGATTATGAAAATATAGATAAATATTTTCAAGGTAAGGGAGAAAATTTCTATTTAGAGATTGGCTTTCAGATGCCCTTTGTTAGCAAAGGCAGATTAAAAAAGGAAGAGATAAAACAGATATTTGAGGACGTAAAAGATAGATACTTGGCAACCTTCAGAAAAAACCTAACAGGTTCTATAATAATCACTAATGATAAACATAACATATTGATAGAAAGAGAAAGTAAAATCATCGAGGTAGTTATCAGAAACTTAAAGGAAGAGCAAAAGGCATTTAAAGTTTATTTAAAGACCCCCATTAGCCTAGAAAAATATTGGAACATCTTTTTAAAAAATTTATAAATTTCTCTTTTAAGTATGTCTACACTAATCTGTGTATAAGCTAACATTTTCTTTGAAAAATGATTGGTAACTCTTTATAATCTTATAGTTCTATGGATATTAAAGAGTTCTATTTTGAGTTACCAGAAGAGTACATAGCCAAGAGACCTCTTAAAAAAAGAGATACCTCAAAGCTACTGGTACTTAAAACGAATGGCGAAATAGTTCACACCTGTTTTTTTAAAATTTCTGATTTTTTCTCAGAAAAAGATGTGCTGGTATTAAACAATACAAAGGTTATTAAGGCAAAGGTTGAGGCAAAGAAAAAGACCGGTGGTAAGGTTGAACTTCTCTTTTTTAGAGATTTTTTTAAAGAAAAGGTCTATTGTTTAGCAAAGGGAAACCTAAAAGATCAGGATACTGTGTTAGTAAATAATATAGAAATAGCCTTAAAAAGAGAAAAGGAAGGGCTTTTTGAAGCTCAGTTGGGAGATTTAATTTTAGAGGAGTTTTTAGAGAACTATGGTGAGATACCGCTTCCACCTTATTTAAAAAGAAAATCTGATAAATCAGATGAGAAGAGCTATCAGACTATAGTTGCTCAAAAAAAAGGAGCTATTGCTGCACCTACAGCAGCTCTTCATTTTACAAAAAATTTATTAGAAAAACTAAAAGATAGGGGTGTAAAAATCACTTATATTACTCTACATGTTGGGCCGGGAACCTTTCTGCCTATAAAGGCTAAAAATATAAAAGAACACGAGATGTTTCCAGAGTATTTTGAGATTTCTGAAGAGACTATTAAGATAATTAAAGAGGCTGAAGAGAGTAATAAGAAAGTCATATATTGTGGAACTACAGTTGTAAGGGCTATAGAGACGGCAACTGATGATAATGGCATTATTAAACCAATGACTGGCATAACAAATCTCTTTATTTATCCTGGATATAGATTTAAAAAAGTTAGGAACATGATTACAAACTTTCATCTACCTGCCTCCACACCACTTCTGTTAGTCTGTGCCTTAGCAGGTAAAGATAACATCTTCAAGGCTTATGGTGAGGCGATTAGAAATAAATATCGCTTTTTTAGCTATGGTGATGGAATGTTAATATTAAATAATTAGGGCTATAGAGTGTTTGAGATTAGAAAAATTTGTAAGGACACAAAGGCTAGGCTTGGAGTTTTTAAGACAAAACATTATCAATTTACAACTCCCTGTTTCATGCCTGTTGGTACCAATGGTGTAGTAAAGACCTTATCATCAAAGGAAATAGAAGAGATTGGCTATGAGATTATTTTAGGTAATACCTATCATCTTTATTTGAAACCAGGTGAGGAGATAATTAAATCTTTCGATGGTCTCCACAATTTTATGAACTGGCAGAGGGCGATACTTACAGATAGCGGAGGATATCAGGTTTTTTCTCTCTCTCCTCTAAGGAAGATTAAAAAAGATGGTGTTGAGTTTAAATCTCATATTGATGGAAGTAAACATTTTTTTACACCAGAAAGTGTAATTAACTTTCAACATCTTTTGGGCTCTGATATTGCTATGGTTCTTGATGTCTGTCCACCCTATCCCTGTAGCTACGAAGAAGCAAATAAGGCTGTAGAGCTTACAAATGAATGGGCTAAAAAAAGCATCAAAGTTGCTAAAGATTTAGGAGTTACAGTTTTTGCTATAGTTCAGGGGAGTGTTTATGAGGACTTAAGAAAAAAATCTGCTAACTTTCTTGTAGATCTTGATTTTGATGGTTATGCTATAGGAGGTCTTGGGATTGGAGAGCCAAAAGAAGAGATGTGGAAGATGGTTGAAGTGGTCAATGAGATACTCCCAGAAAATAAACCTCGCTATTTAATGGGTATAGGAAAGCCAGAAGATTTTATTGAGGGAATAAGTCGAGGTATAGATATGTTTGATTGTGTCGTCCCCACCAGAAATGCAAGGAACGGTACTCTATATACAAAGAAAGGGAAGGTGCTTATAAGAAAGGAAATTTTTAAGAAAGACCCTAACCCGCCAGATGATACCTGCAACTGCTTTACCTGTAGAAACTATTCTAAGGCCTACTTAAGGCACCTATCTAATATTAATGAAATTTTAGGACTAAGGTTAAACACAATTCATAACCTAACTTTTTATTTTTCCTTGATTAATGAGATTAGAAAGGCAATAATTGACAAGGATATTTCTATTTTTACTAAGGATTTTTATGAAAATTATTACATAGAATAGAGGCTGATTAATTTTGTAGTTTAAGCACCATTTTTGTTATACAATATTAGACCAACATAAAAAATTTATAGGAGGATAAAGATGATTGATTTTGTAACGAATGCCTATGCTATGGGGCCAGCACCACAGGGTGGTGGACAGGCAAGCCCTTTTATTCAACTTCTTCCAATCATAATTATGTTTTTGGTTTTTTATTTCTTAATAATTATGCCTCAACAGAAAAAGGCTAAAAAACATAAGGAGATGATAAACTCCCTTAAACCTGGTCATAAAGTACTTACCGCGGGTGGTCTTTATGGTACCGTCACAGGAGTGGCTGAGAAGGCAATAACAGTAGAGATCGCAAAAAATGTTAGTGTAAAGGTTTCAAAAAACTATGTAGTAGCAGTTATGACAGGTGAGTTTGAAGTTGAGGAATAATTTTCGGGGGAGTTTTTTACTATGAAAAAGTTTGACTGGCGATTTTATCTAATTTTCGCACTTTTTTTCCTATCTCTTTATTCACTGGTTCCAACATTTTATACCAACCTGCCAAAGAGTGTTAAAAAATTCTTTTTTGTTGACCCCATTAAGTTAGGATTGGACCTACAAGGCGGGATTCATCTACTCCTTGAAGTAGAAACAAAAGAAGCTTTGAAATCAACTTTACAGAGAAGAGTTGCTCAGATTAAAGAAAATTTGAATAAAAAGAGTCTCGGTTATGACACAGTAAGAATTGAAGAAGAAGGTATTGTTATCTCTACACCCTTTAAAGATAAGTGGAATGAAATTGAGAAGGTTTTACAGGATATATTCGCCAAGGTAGAGATATCAAAGTTAAAAGAAGATGAGCTCTCTGTTTATTACAAAATAGATATTGACCAAAAGACTAAAGATGCCATTGAAGAAAATGCAGTAAAACAAGCATTAGAAACAATAAGAAACAGAATTGATCAGTTTGGCGTATCTGAACCAATAATTCATAGTCAGGGTATCAATCAGATAGTAGTAGAGCTACCAGGTGTAAAAGATCCCAAAAGAGCCATCGAGCTCATTGGTAAGACAGCGAGGTTAGAGTTTAAACTATTAAGAGAAGATGTGACAAGCGATATGATCCAAAAAAATATTATACCTGAGGGTGTAGATCTAATTCAGGAGAAAAGGGTTGACAGAGATACTGGAGCAGTACAGACCTATACAATCGCTGTAAACAGAGAGCCTCTTTTGACAGGAGACCTATTACAGGATGCCCAAGTAAAGATTGATACAAGATTCAACCAGCCCTATGTCTGGTTAAGATTTGATGCTGTAGGTGCTAAGATTTTTGAACAGATTACAGCAGAGAATATTGGTAAAAGGATGGCTATTGTCCTTGATAACGTTTCTTACTCTTCCCCTGTTATAAAAGATCGTATAAGCGGGGGAGAGGCGGTTATAGAAGGCTCTTTTGACCATAAAGAGGCAACAGACTTAGCAATAGTTCTTAGAGCTGGCTCACTACCAGCACCAGTAAAGATTATTCAGAATATAACAATAGGTCCTACACTTGGTAAAGATTCCGTTACAAAGGGCTCTTATTCAGCCATCGTTGCCTTTGTCTGCATACTAATTTTTATGGTCTTTTATTATAAGAAGGCAGGCATAATATCAATCTTTGTTCTAATTTTAAATATATTATTTCTCGTTGCATCTATGATCTTTATAAAAGCGACTCTTACCCTACCTGGTATTGCTGGTATCATATTAATGATAGGTATGGGAGTTGACTCGAATGTTCTGATTTTTGAGAGGATTAAGGAAGAGTTTAGAACTGGAAAAACGATAAAAACAGCTATTGAAAGTGGTTTTAACAACGCTTTCTGGACAATAGTGGACTCACATGTAACCACATTAATTACCGCTGCCATATTGTTTCAGTTTGGTACGGGTCCAATTAAAGGGTTTGCTGTTACCTTAACAATAGGTATTGTGATAAACCTATTTACTGTTCTTGTGGGGACAAAAAGTGTCTATGACTATCTTATCTGGAATAAAAAAATTGCCAAGTTGAGTATTTAGTGAGGTGCAAAAATGGAGATAAAAAGGAAGTTTAATATAAACTACTTTTCAATTATAAAGATTACCACTACAATATCCATAATTTTTGTGGTTTTAGGTATTTATAGTGT
This sequence comes from uncultured Pseudomonadota bacterium, assembly GCA_964540515.1. Classification (GTDB taxonomy): domain Bacteria; phylum CALINM01; class CALINM01; order CALINM01; family CALINM01; genus JAOAGA01. The sequence continues at coordinate 268,612 of CAZIMS010000002.1, forward strand.
ATTGATGATGTTTTCTGGTAAAAACGTAGGGATAGACTTTCATGGTGGCAACGCTATAACTATATCTTTTAAGAAAAACTTTACCATAAATGAGATAAGAGATTTTTCTGGTAAAACAGGTATAAATTTTGATATAGCCCACTTCCCATCAGAAAACAAAGTGGTATTAAAGACGAAGGTCGTAGAGGTAGGTGGCAAAAAGGTCTCTGATATCTTAGAATCTTCACTTCAACAATCAATAGGTAAAGATAACTTTCTTATAGAGGGTATAACAGAGATCGGTCCAAAGGTAGGGAGTGAGCTTAAAAAGGATGCTACTATTGCCTTTATATTATCGGCAATTGGTATAATTTTATATTTAGCTTGGCGTTTTGAGAAAAAGTTCGGTATCGCAGCAGCAATAGCTACTTACCATGATGTTATAGCTGTTGTAGGTGTTATGTATCTTCTTAATTTCGAGATGGATCTGATAATCTTAACAGCTCTTCTAACAGTTGCAGGTTACTCTCTGACTGACACGGTAGTTATTTTTGATAGGATAAGAGAAAATTTAAGAAAGAAGGGACACTCTAATATAAAAGACACTATTAACAATAGTATAAATGAGGTTATGAGTAGAACAATCATTACCTCTTTAACTACCTTATTTTCTTCTCTTGCCCTACTTATTTTTGGGGGAGAGGTTTTAAGAAGCTTTGCCTTAGCTATAACCCTTGGAGTTATGGTTGGTACTTATTCTTCTATCTTTGTTGCCAGTCCGTTACTTGTTTATTTTAAGATAGATCCTAAAAAACTTAAAAAATAGGAGAGGAAATGCAAAAAAAAATTGCTCTCATTGGTTTAGGTAATATGGGTCAGGCCATCTTAAAGGGTCTTTTAATAACTAAAACCTTTAGGAAAGAGGATCTATTTTGCTATGAAAAGTTAGAGAGCACCATTGAGAAGGTTAAAAAAGAGTTTCCTGTAAAGATTGAAAAAGATTATAAAAGTTTATCTAAAAGCAATTATATCTTAATTGCTGTAAAGCCCCAGCAGATTAATGGTTTAGCAAAGGAGATTAGAAAATTCGTCAAAGACCAGATTGTTATTTCTATAGCAGCGGGTATAAGTACTGCCTATTTAAGGGAGAGGTTTGGAGATATAAAGATTGTTAGGGCAATGCCCAATACTCCAGCATTAATAGGCAAAGGTATTTCTGGTGTTTTTAATGACGATAGAATAACAGAAGAGGAGAGGTTAGAGATTGAGAAGATTTTATCTGCCTTAGGAACAGTGGTTTTTGTCGATAAGGAAGAGGACATAGATAAAATTACCGCATTGTCTGGAAGCGGACCTGCCTATATCTATTATTTAATGGAAGCCTTTATAGATGCTGGAGTTTATTTAGGTCTATCAAGAGATATCTCAAAGAAGCTTATCCTCTCAACATTCTTAGGCAGTTCACTGCTGGCGGAAGTTTCAGAAAAGCATATTAGTGAGTTAAAGGAAATGGTGACCTCTCCTGGAGGAACAACAATATACGCATTATCTGCCTTAGAAAAAGGGGCAGTAAAATCAACTATTATTGAAGCAGTTAATAGAGCGTACAAAAGAGCTAAAGAGTTAGGGAGCATTTAGGTGTTTATTCTTTCAAATTTTCTATATGCTTTGGCAAAAATATTATCTCTACTAATAACAATCTATACCTATGTGTTAATAGCAAGGGTTTTTGCAAGCTGGGTGGGCGCAAATCCCTATAATCCCATAGTAAGAATATTATATATGCTTACTGAGCCTATTCTTAGAATTGTCCGTAGGATTATACCTTTAATACCTATTGGGGCAGGCTATATAGATATATCCCCCATTCTTGTGATATTCCTACTACAGTTTTTAGATATTTTTTTGGTAGGGACAATAACAGATATAGCCTTTAAGTTGAGGAGGTATTAATGAAGATAACACCTATAGACATTCAAGAACAAAAATTTAAGGTGTCTTTTAGAGGCTATGATAGAGATGAGGTTGATGCCTTCCTTGATCTTGTTGCTAAGGAACTAGAAGACCTCTTAAGAGAAAATAATTTTCTTAAAGAGGAGATAGAGAAGTTAAATAGAGAGAATGATTATCTTAAAGATATGGAAGAGACCTTGAAAAAAACCCTTGTGGCAGCTCAAAAGATGGCAGAAGATTATAAAGAAAATGCCAAGAAAGAGGCTGAAAATATTGTAATGGAGGGGAGAAATAGGGCAGAAAAAATCATTAATGAGGCTGAGGTTCGAGTATCGCAATTAAACAATGAGTTAATTAGCACTAAAGTTAAGATAAAAGAGATTAAAGAGCTTGTTAAAGGCATTTTATCTGGTTTTATACAAAATCTTGATAGGCTTGATGGTTAATGACTGAGAAGATTTTTAAAGTGAAGATAAAGACTAACACAAAAAATGAAGAGATTGTTATTAATGACAATCAAATTATCGCCAAGGTTAATGCTCTACCTATAGAGGGGAGGGCAAACGACAGACTCATAGAGCTCCTTGCGAGTTTCCTTAGATGTCCAAAAAGTAAGATAGAGATAATAAGAGGTTTGAAGAATAGAAATAAGGTTGTTTTAGTAAAGGATTGATAATATTAAATTAAGAAAAAGTTTAAGATGTTTCCTAGTCTAATGAAAAAATTTTCAAAAAGCACAATTTTTTTCTTCCTAATTTTAGGCTTACTCTGCTCTTGTGCCAAGAAGGTCCCAACACCTGAAGAGGCTTACAATGAGGCGCTCTCTTTGTATACTCGAAAAAACTATGAAGATTCTGTAGAGGCTTTTAAAAAGGTTAAGGAGATGTTTCCAGACCATCCTTTATCAAAAGAGGCACAGATAATGACCGCAGATGCCTATTTTAAAGCTGAAAAATATGATGAAGCCTATCTTGCCTATGATGAGTTTATAAAATTATATCCCGAAAGCATAAATATCCCCTATGCCTATTATAAACAGGCCCTCTGTTATTATAATCAGATATCTGAAAAAGATAGAGATCAAGGTTTTACAAGATTAGCTATAGAGAAGTTAGATAAGATTTTAGCAGATTTTCCAGATACACCCTATGCAGTGAAGGCCTATTTCTATAAAAAAGAGTGTAGGAAGAGGTTAGCAGAGCAAGAAATTTTTGTTGGAAATTTCTACCTTAGGTATGATAAATATAAATCAGCAGAGAAGAGATTCCTATATGCCTTAAAGAACTTTCCCGATGTGCCTATACAAGAAGAGGCATTATACGGTCTATATAGAGTTTATTTGGGCAAAAAAGATATTAACAAGATGGATAAAGTTGTTGAGCTTATGTTAAAACATTTTCCAGAAAGCAAATACAAAGAAAAAATAAAAAAAGAGGTGACTAATGAGCCTCAGAGATGAGTATTTAAAAGGTTTGGAAGCCTTTGAAAGGAAGGACTATGAAGAAGCAAAAGTTCGCTTTCTAAAGGCTATGGAAGAGGGTGGTCAAAATTTTCCTGACATACTAAATAAGCTTGCCCTCATACTAAGTCTTGAAGGTCAGAGGGAAGAGGCTGTTCAACATCTTAAAAGAGCTCTTGAGATAAATCCCAAATACACAGAAGCAGCGGTAAACTTGGCTTACTTACTAAACGAGTTGGGAAGATATGAAGAGGCAATGGAGATAAAGAATAGACTTCATTCTCTTTTTGACGAGAGATTGAAAAAAAATATTGATCCCTTTGTTCTTGGCAAGATCGCTAATATGCATGCAGATACAGCAGAAAGGTATATTGAGATTGGTTATCTAAATGATGCCATAGATGAGCTAAAAAAAGCCTTAAAATTAAGACCTAATTTTATAGATTTAAGGACTAAGATCGCTATCCTATATAGAGAAACAGGGAATATAGATGAAGCAATAGAACAATTAACTCACAGTATTTTGGAAAATCCTAAATATGTACCAGCCTATATCCAGTTAGGTCTTACCTATTTTGTAATGGGGGAGAAAGAGTTAGCCCAAAAGCAATGGGATAAGGCACTTGAGTTGGATCCCCAGAATGCTGTTGCTAAAGTTTATTTAAATATGCTCAAAAAAAAGGAATAATTATAAATTTTTTATTGAAAAAATCTTATAAAAATGTAATGTTTTATAAGTTAATTTAAAAAAAAGTCACTAATTAATTATTTATAGGGGGAGGATTAATATGGAAAACAAGTTCAAGACGTCTCTGCTTGACAAGAACACCTTTTCAGTCACCTGGGAGCTTGTTCCAGGCAGAGGTTCGAGAGAAAAGGCTCAGGAAACAGTATTTGCAAATGCAGAAGCAGCATCAAAAAGTGGTAAGATACACGCCCTAACTATCACCGATAATCCAGGAGGTAATCCAGCCATTTTGGCAGATTACTTAGGTTTGGAGATACGTTCTAAATACGGTATTGAGCCATTAGTTCATTTCACCTGTAAGGATAAGAATAGGAATCAAATTGAGAGTCAGCTCTATGCTTTAGAAAGAGCTGAGGTAAGAAGCCTTCTTGTAATGACTGGCGACTATCCTGTTACAGGTTTTAATGGAAGACCAAAACCCGTGTTCGATTTAGATCCTGTTCATGTATTAAATCTTATCTCTGCTATGAACACTGGGCTTGAGGTGGAACACATGGGAAAAACCTCAAAAATGCAGCCATCAGATTTCTTTGCTGGCTGTGCTGTATCTCCCTTCAAGAGAGACGAAGCAGAGCAGATGGTACAGTATTACAAGCTTAAGAAAAAGATTGATGCAGGTGCCAAGTTTATAGTACCACAGTTAGGCTATGATATAAGGAAGTTTCACGAACTAATTCTTTTTATAAAAGAAAATAGATGGGATATACCAATAATAGGTAACGTCTATGTATTACCTTATGGTGCAGGTAAGCTTATGTATGAAAACAAGGTGCCTGGTTGTGTAGTTACAAAAGAGCTACTCTCTGTGTTAGAGAAAGAAAAAGATGCCCCTGATAAAGGTAAACAGGCAAGACTCGATAGAGCAGCCAAGATGTATGGTTTCTTTAAAGGTATGGGTTATGATGGAGTCCATATTGGCGGTCATGGTGTAAAGTTAGAAGAGGTAGAATATATAATTGACAAAGGTGAAGAGTTTGCTAAAAACTGGATGGACTATGTACATGAGTTTTTATTCCCAATGCCTGGACAGTTTTTCTATTACGAGAAGGATGAGAAGACAGGTCTAAATACAAATAAACCTACCAATAGAAAGAATAGACCTTTAGATACTAATGTGCCCTTGATGTATAGTCTCTATAGAGGGATGCATGAGCTTATGTTTGAGCCGGGTAAAGGTCTATTTGGGTTGATGCGCTCTACAATGAAAGCTATTGATGGCTCATCCTTTGAACATGCCTTTGACAGGTTGGAACATCTTATAAAGGTAGTTCTTTTTGAATGTGAAAATTGTGGCGACTGTGCGATCTTTGAGCTCGGATTCCTATGTCCTATGAGCCAGTGTCCTAAGAAACAAAGAAATGGCGCCTGTGGAGGCTCCTACGAAGGATGGTGTGAAGTTTATCCAAATAAGAAAAAATGTGTATATGTAAGAGCCTACGCAAGGCTCAAGAAACATAATGAAGAAGAGACACTTAGAGATATCTATGTGCCTCCAGCAAACTGGGATTTGTACAAAACAGCTTCTTGGATTAACTTCTTCCTTGGGAGAGATCACGTTGGTAAAAGGTTAAAGGTACCCTATGTTCCCAAAAAAGTAGAAAAATAATTGTTAATCAATAAAGGGGGCATACAAAGCCCCCTTTTTTATTTAAAGGGAGTTGATATGAAAATTTTAGTAACTGGAGGAGCTGGATTTATTGGTAGTAATGTTGTTGATGCCTACATTAAGGAAGGTCACGACGTTACAGTCATTGATGATCTCTCTTCGGGTAAGTGGGAGAACATAAACAAAAAGGCAAAATTTTACTTGATCGACATAAGAAATAAAGAAGTTCTCGAGAAAATTTTTGAAAAAGAAAGGTTTGATATAGTCAATCATCACGCAGCTCAGATAAGCGTACCAATGAGTGTTTTAAATCCTCAGTTTGATGCAGAGGTTAATGTTTTAGGTTTCTTAAACATACTGGAGCTATCAGTTAAATACAAGATAAAAAAAATTATTTTCATATCCAGCGGAGGGGCATTATATGGTGAGGCAGAAGAATACCCCACAACAGAAGTTTATCCTCCAAAGCCTCTCTCTCCTTACGCTATTACTAAGTATGTCTCTGAAAACTATCTATATTTCTACAATAAGCAGTATGGTATAGATTACACCATTCTTAGGTATGCCAATGTATATGGTCAAAGACAGATACCTCATGGTGAGGCAGGCGTGGTAAGTATATTTATGACAAGATTAAAGGAAGGTAAGGAATGCACAGTCTACGCCTTTAGTGATGAACAAGAAGGGATGAAAAGAGATTATGTCTTTGTTGGGGATGTAGCAAAGGCGAATATACTTGCTCTCAATAGGGGCTCTTTAGAGGCAATAAACATAGGAACTGGAGTAGCCACTTCAACATTAGATTTATTTAATTCCATCTATGAGATTTTAGATAAATACAATCCCTTAGACAGGAAGCTAAGAAAACCCAAAATAGACAAAGAAAGACCTGGTGATCTCAGAAAAAGCTGTCTTAATATAAGGAAAGCAAAAGAGGTATTGGGCTGGGAACCTGAGTGCTCACTGAAAGAGGGGATAGAAAAAACAGTAATCTGGTTTTTAGGAGTAAAACATAAAAAGTAAAAGACTTCATTTATTATATCTTATATTAGTTTTGTTAGCGCTTATATACACTTATATAAAACCCTTTGACAGGACTATCTGGTTTTTAGAGGTCTTTCCAGTTTTCATAGGTTTAGCTATACTAATTCCTACTTATAACAAGTTTAGACTTTCAGACTTAGCTTATTTTATTATATTTCTTCATTGTCTTGTACTTATCTGGGGAGGATATCATACATACTCAAGAAACCCCCTTTTTGGATATCTAAAGGACGTACTTGATTTGCAAAGAAATCATTATGATAGATTAGGGCATTTTTTTCAAGGAGTTACGCCTGCAATAATTGGTAGAGAAGTTTTGTTGAGAAAAACGCCTTTAAGAGATAGTGGTTGGCTTTTTTTTATAGTTACATCAATATCTTTGGCTTTAAGCGCCTTTTATGAGTTTATAGAATGGTGGGTTGCTGTAATATCTGAAACGTCGGCTCATGAGTTTTTAGCCACACAGGGAGATGTATGGGACACACAATGGGATATGTTTATGGCGTTACTTGGTGCTATAATCTCTCAACTATTACTAAAAAGATATCAAAAAATTGAGATTTAATATCTTGTCCAAATTTTTATAATCTTCAAATTTGTAGGGGACTACGCCCAATATCTCATCGTTTACCAACTCCTTTAGAATATCAAAATTTGTTCTTTTAGCAATATCATCATTCTCATCATTATCATTTAATATTATTCCGGCTATGGTTAATCCACGCCTTTTTATTGCCTCAATGCTAAGAAGTGTGTGATTTATCATCCCCAATCTAAGAGGTGATACAAGAATTATTTTGTCAGCAAAGTCCTTTGCTAGATCTATCATAAAATAATCTCTAAAAATAGGTACTAACAAACCACCTGCACCTTCAATGAAAGTTGGAGACTCATACTTAGAGATAATTTCTCTAATTTTATTTATTTGAATACCTCTTTTTTCTATCTTGTCAGCGCTATAGGGTGAGAGAGGTAATTTAAATCTAATAGGGCAGATCTCATCCAGGTTTTCTACTTTATTTATGGCAGAGGCGATCTTTAGACCATCTTCTGGCACTAACATTCCATCCGTTTCACTACAGCCTGTCTCTATTGGTTTTATAGCAAAGGGTCTTAATCCTTTAAAGTATAGATACTTAAGGATTAGAGTTAAGACATAAGTTTTTCCAATACCGGTGTCTGTACCTGAAACAAAATATCTCATTTACCCTCCTAAGATATCAACTAAAGATTTATAAATCCCTTCACACATAATATCGATCTCTTTTTTACTAATAGATAAAGGTGGCATCATAACGAGGACGTTTCCCAAGGGGCGAGTAATAACGCTGTATTTTCTTGAGTTAATAGAGATTTTGTAACAAATCTTATCCTTTATAGGAAAGATCTCTTTACTCTCTTTGTCCTTAACTATCTCTATCCCCACCATATAACCTCTTTGTCTTATCTCGCCGACATTTTTATGTTCTTTGAATAGATTTAATTTTTTTTGTAAATAGGGGACATTTTTTTGTACCTTTTTAAGAAGGTCTCTTTCCTCAAAAAGCTTAAGATTTTCAATAGCCACAGCACAGGCAAGGGGGTTGCCTGTATATGTATGTCCGTGAAAAAATGTCTTGAACTCATCAAACTCGCCCAAGAAGACATTAAAAATCTCTTCCTTAACAGCAGTTGCCGCAAGAGGTAGGTACCCACCTGTTATACCTTTAGCAAGACAGATAATATCAGGACTTACACATTCCCATTGACAGGCAAAGTACTTTCCTGTCCTACCAAAACCTGTTGCAACCTCATCAAGGATAAGTAGTATCCCTAAGTCCTTACATGTCTTTGCCAGCTCACTTAAGAAACCATCGAAATGGGTAATCATTCCTGCTGCACCCTGAACAAGGGGCTCCATAATAAGAGCTGCAATGGTATCACGATTATTTATAAGAATCTCTTTTGCTTGAGAAAGACACTCTTTGTTGCAACTACTTTTATCTTTTCCTAAATCACATCTATAACAATAGGGAGTTGGTAGTTTAAAACCTTGAAACAAAAGAGGTTTAAAGATACTATGAAAAAGATCAATCCCGCCTACACTAACGGCACCAATGGTATCACCATGATAAGATTGATTTAGGTAAGCAAATCTTGTCTTTTTTTCATTGCCTTTGTGTTGCCAGTATTGAAAAGCCATCTTTAGTGCGATCTCAACAGCTGTAGAGCCATTATCTGAGTAAAATACTTTATTTAAACCTTCAGGTAAGATATTAACTAATCTCTCGGCAAGCAAAGCTGATGGCTCGTTGGCAAGCCCAAGTAACGTAGAATGGGCAATCTTATTTAGCTGCTCTTTGATAGCTCTGTTAAGTCTCTTGTTATTATGTCCATGCACAAGCACCCACAAAGAAGAGACAGCATCGAGATATTTATTGTCCCTTTGGTCATATAAAAAATTTCCTTGTCCCTTTTTTATGACCAAAGGTTCTTCCTTAATCCAGTCTTTCATTTGTGTAAAGGGATGCCAAATATATTTTTTATCAAGCTCAGCGACATCAGTCATAGACTCTTCTCCTTAAAAAAATATCTCATTTTTTAGAACGTAGAATTGTGTTTAAAACTACATCTATATCATCTTCTCTATGTTCAGCAGTAAGACTGAATCTAATCCTTGCAGTACCTTCAGGTACTGTTGGGTATCTGATTGCCCTTGCAAAAACTCCTTCCTTTCTTAATGATTTCTCTAAACTAAGAGCCTCTTCGCTTTTACCTACAATTAGAGGTGTAATATGGGAAGGGGTACCTCCATATAGGAGGTCATTATCTTTTAGTCTTTTAAAAAAATATTTCGATAGCTTCTTTAAATGTTTCCTTCTCCAGCTTTCCTTGTCAATTAGCTCTAAAGACGCTAAAAGTCCTGCTGGGATTGCAGGAGGCAAGGCAGTACTGTAGATAAAGCCTCTGCATCTATTAATTAGATAGTCTCTGATATATTTAGGACAACAAAAGAAGGCTCCTCCAACTCCCAAAGCCTTGCCCCCTGTCCCAAGAACCATTATGTTATCTCTTTTTAGATTAAAATGTTCTTCAGTCCCTCTACCATTATTGCCTAAAATACCTGTAGAATGGGCATCGTCTACAATAATCATGGCGTCATACTTTTCAGAAATTTCTGAAATTTCAGGTAACCTTGATATATCACCATCCATACTAAATACACCGTCTGTTACTATAAGTTTTTTTCTACCTGTACTTTTTTTCAACAAATCTTCAAGGTGATCTACATCATTGTGTCTATAAATAAATACTTCAGCCTTACTTAATCTACATCCATCTATAATGCTTGCGTGGTTAAGTTCATCACTAAAGATAACATCCTTCTCTTTCATAAGTGTTGAAATTATCGAAACATTAGCCTGATAACCTGAATTAAATATCAGCGCAGACTCTTTCCCTTTAAATTTAGCTAATTTTTCTTCTGCCTTCTCAAAGATCTCTAAGTTTCCTGATATAAGTCTTGATGCAGAGGCAGAGGTACCCCATTTTTCTGTTGCTTCTGCCATCTTTTCTTTTATATACCTATGTCCGTTGAGTGCTAAATAGTTATTGGAAGATAGATTTATAAGTTTTTTTTTGCCAACAATAATATTGGCAAAATCTCCGCTCTTTAAAATCTCCATCCTTCTTAAAAGGTTTTTATTTTCTAAATCCTTTAGCTCAGATAATATTTCTTCTCTAAATCTTTTCAAGGCTTTTTAACTCCAGATATGCCTCTTTGTTATCAGAATTTATGTTTAGAACCTTTTTGAAGCAAAGAATCGCTTCTTCTTTCTTATTCTCAAGTTTATTTAAGATACCTAAATAATAATAGGCCTTCTCATAGTAGGGATTTATATAGATTGCTCTTTCAAGACAAGTTCTTGCCTCTTTACTATAATCATCGTTATGTTCATTTTTCAGAAAGATGTCTGTTATGGCTAAACTAAGAAGATACTCGGGTTCTTTATCGTTTAGGTTAACAGATTCTTTAAAATACTGTCTAGCCTCCTTATAATTTCTTCTTTTTAAGAGTATCTCACCTTTTTTAAAGGAGATCTCTGCGTTAATAATGTTTTCAGACTTTTTCATCATCTCTTTTAAGATAGGTGATTGTATTGTGGCATCATAGCTTTCTCTTTTCTCTTTGTCAGATAAAACCTCATAGGCAGTTTGTATAATCTGAAAGTTTTCTTTTATCTTTTGCATTAGGTCCTTAGTTAGTTTGTAGATGCTATATGTATCGGGATGGTATTTCTTTGCAAGCTCTAAGTATCTCTTTTTTATCTCGCTTGATTCGGCATTTTGAGCAACCCCTAATACCTCATAATAGTTTTTCTCTCGGAAGTTCAAATAGTCTTTTATTATCTTTTCTTTGATCTCTATCATCTTTGGGTTTGCCCAGTAAGATATCTCTTTTGCACCTTCTTCATCTTCACAAAAGCTTATCATTTGGAAGGTACTTAGTATCTCTACAACCTTAAATAGTTGATCAAAGTCTTTAGAATATTTTGTTATTATCTCAATAAATTTTTTTGTATCCTTTAAGTCAAGAGCAATATCTTTTTCTAGTCCCTTTAGTGGTAATTTATCAAAAAGTAAGACATATTTATCTGTTATGGCAAGATACTTTTCCTTAAAATCTACATATTTTTCTATCAAATAATCAGTTGGGCTATAGGTTTTTATACCGTTATAGATAAGCTCAAAAATATCTACCTTAGGGTTATTTGCAAAGGAGATATCATCAAAATCGCTTCTTACTACTAAAAATTCTCCTTGATTTTTTGAGAAAAAGTAGTAGAGCTTATCATAAAATTGTTCTTTTATAGCCTCTGCTATATCTGATGGTTTAAGTATTCCCATGGAGATAAGAGCCTCTCCATGTCTCATCCCTTTTTTAACCACAATATCTAAGGATCTTAAATAATCCTCTTCTGAGATAAGGCCTTTCTTAAGAAGAATTCTTCCTAAAGTAAACTGTATCTTGTTAAACTTAACATTTACGGGCTGACCATTGGCAAAACTAATGATAGCTTTATCAACATAGCTATCAAAAATAACCTTTCCCGTAAAGCTATCTTCATATAGCTCATACAATAAAGAACCATAGGATTTAGTCTTTAGATCGCCCTTTATAACATCTCTATTAGAGATCTTTAACTCCTCAGAGATTTCTT
>CAZIMS010000002.1:280701-307708 GCA_964540515.1 uncultured Pseudomonadota bacterium
AGATCGCCCTTTATAACATCTCTATTAGAGATCTTTAACTCCTCAGAGATTTCTTGAATGTTTTTTAGGACAAACTCTATTTGATTGACAATACATAAAGGGTTTACATTCTTTAGTGTAAGATCGTCAGGATAATTTCTTATGGTAAACTGCTTTTTTATATTTTTTAGGTCGTTTATATTACCGATCATCAATATATAGGGAGTCTTTTCTTTGTTGAGATTTGTCCTTATGGCTTCTATTATAGCTAGGGAGCTTTTATAATCACATTCTAAAACTACTGCCATACAGTTTGAAATGGAAAGGTCTGCTATAGAGAGTCTGTCTTCAAAGAAATTAAGAAATGTTAGCTTATTTTTTAAAAGATGTTCTTTTAGAGAGTTGTAAAAATAGTCATCTTTTCCTACATAGACTACAGTTTTATTGTTCATAGCCAACCCCTCTTAATCGGCAGCTAACCCTAGGTCTTCTATCATCTCCAGATCAGTAGCTGTATTTCGTCCTTCTGTGGTAAGATAGTTTCCTGTCATAAGAGAGTTACAGCCCGCAATAAGCCCCAAAGGTAATAGTTGCCTCAAATTTTTTTCTTTTCCACCACATAGTTTAATATCTTTGTCGGGCAAAATAAAACGAAAAATTGCTAAAGTAACAATAATTTCTATTGGCGAAAGGGGCTTTGCGTTCTCGAGGGGAGTGCCTTTGATGGGGTTCAAAATATTTATAGGTACTGAGTCTACATCTAACTCTTTTAGTGTATAAGCAAGTTCAACTCTATGCTCAATTTTCTCACCTAATCCAATTATGCCACCACAACAGGTAGATAGGCCTACTTTTTTTGCATACAAAATAGTATTTACATCATCTTCATAATCATGTGTGGTGCAGATATTTGGAAAAAAGCTTCTTGCTGTCTCTAAGTTATGGTGATATCTAAAGAGGCCTGCCTTTTTTAAATTTTTTGCCTCTTCTTCTGTTAAAATACCCAAGGAAGCACAGGCCTTCATTCCCATTTTGCTTATCTCTTCAATAGCTTTATAAATCTCTTCCCATTCCTCCTTAGTTCTAATCTTTGTGCCACTTGTTACTATACCAAACATATGGGCACCTTCCTCTTTGGCAGAAAGAGCTTTCTTTATCATCTCCTCAGATTTAATCAATGGGTATACTTGCACACCAGTATTAAAATGGGAAGATTGGGCACAAAACTTACAATTCTCTGGACATTTACCTGATTTAGCGTTAACAATACTGCAAAGGCTAACCCTTTTCCCTTTAAAATGTTCTTTAATCTCATTGGCAAAGGCCATTAAAAGAAAGGGCCTTTGTAATCCAACTTGATACAGCTCTAAAGCTTCGTCAAAATTAATTAACTTTTTATTAATAGCCCTTTCTTTCAGATTGTCAAAAAATTTAATAACATCCATCTTTATAGCTACTCCAATCTATTGTTTTTAAAAATAGAAAAAACTTATAAATAGGCAAAGTGGAAAAACTCTAACAAATTGATAAATAGGTTAAGATTAAATAGAGCTTTTGTCAACTAAAAACAATATTTTAGTTGACACAGTTATGATTTCAACTCTTTTTCGACAAAGTTAAGTAGTTTTTTAATCTTTATGTATAATTTTTCGAACTCCTTGAAGTTAAGTGATTGAGGACCATCTGATAGTGCCTTTTCTGGTTCGGGATGTACTTCTACCATCACCCCCTGAGCACCTGCAATAATTGAGGCTAAAGCCATAGGAGGTACAAGCGTACTTTTTCCTGTTGCGTGGCTTGGGTCATAAATTACAGGCAGATGTGATTGATTTTTAACTAAGGGTATGACAGATAGGTCAGAGGTGTTTCTAGTTGCTGTCTCGAAAGTTCTTATACCTCTTTCACAGAGTATAACATTTTGGTTGCCTTCAAGCAAGATATACTCAGCTGATGCAAGCCATTCTTCCACTGTTGCCGATAATCCTCTTTTTAAGACTACAGGTTTTTTTAACTTGCCAACTTCCTTTAATAAGTCAAAGTTTTGCATATTTCTCGCACCGATCTGAATGATATCTACTTTTTCTGCCACTAAATTGAGATGTTCAGGACTCATAACCTCAGTTATTGTATGTATGCCTACCTCCTTTTTAATCTCAAGCAATATATCAAGTCCTTGCTCTCTTAAACCTTGAAAAGTATGGGGGCTTGTTCGTGGTTTATATGCTCCTGCCCTTAAGACCTTAACCCCTAAATTTTTAAGGAACTTAGCAGTTTTGAGTACTTGATCTTTACTCTCAACAGCACAGGGACCTGCAATGACCAAGAAAGCACTTTTACCACCAACTTTTAAATCCTTTGATATCTTAATCACCGTGTCTTGTGGATGAAAGTCCCTGCTTACTAACTTATATGGCTTGGTTACATGGATTATCTCTAAAATACCCTTAATCCCTCTAAAAGGTGCATCATCTACCCATCCTTGATTTCCTATTACACCAATGGCGGTTCTTTCTGCTCCAGGTATAGCTACTGGTTTATAGCCCATCTTCTTAATAATCTTTTTTACAGCTTCAATGTCTTTGTCTGTTGCCCAATGATGCATCACTATTAGCATAGGTCCCCCAATTTTTATAGCATTCTTTTTAAGAATATCTCCTTGGAAAAATCTTCAAGAGAGTATGTATTTATAACATCAGCCTTTTTTAGCATAGCCCTTCTTGCTTGACCTATACCAAACTTAATATTTTTCATCTGCAAAGTGTTGTGAGAATCTGTACCGATTACAAATCTTGCACCGTACTCTTTGGCTATTCTTATGTCAACATCTCTTAGATCAAGTCTATCAAAATAGGCATTTATCTCGAGAAAGGTATTTGTATCTTTTGCCTTTTTGAATAACTCAATAAGATTTACTTTGTATGGGTCTCTTGAGTTTAGAATTCTTCCTGTAGGATGTCCTATGGCAGTAACATATGGATTTTCCATAGCTTTTATGATCCTTTTTGTAATTATCTCTTCATTCTCTCTAAAGCCAGAATGAATAGATGCTATAACAAAATCCATTCTTTTTAAAACTTCATCTGGATAATCCAGAGTTCCATCATTTTTTATATCAACCTCTGTACCTTTAAAGACCTTGAATTTGTCTAACTTGCCACTGTTGTTTAGCTGGTCTATCTCTTCCCACTGTTTGTATAGTCTTTCTATCTCAAGCCCCTTTGCTATCTTTAAACTCTGCGAGTGGTCGGTAATTACTATATATTCGTAACCAAGCGATTTTGCGTACGAGGCCATAGCATAGATACTCTCCCCTCCATCGCTATAGTTAGAATGGCAATGAATATCTCCTCTTATATCATCATAGCCAATTAGTTCTTTTAAGAGATCATTTAGCTTTCCTGATTGAGCAAGCTCAACCTCTCCTATATCTTCTCTTAGCTCTGGCGGTATCCAGATTAATCCAAGTGTCTCATAAATATCTTCTTCCCTTTCACCGGCAATGTATTTCTCTCCCTTAAAGATGCCATATTCGTTAATCTTATATCCCTTATCCTTTGCAATACCCCTAAGCTTTACATTATGATCCTTAGAACCAGTAAAATATTGAAAACATGCACCAAAGGACTTAGGCTCAACTACCCTAATGTCTGTCTGTAATCCATTATTAAGAACGACAGAACATTTTGTCTCACCTTCTGATACAACCTCTTTTATATCAGTAAATTTAACAAACTCTTTTATAATTGCTTCTCCATCACTACCAGTTACTTCTATATCAACATCTCCGATAGTCTCTTTCATTCTTCTAAAACTTCCTGCCACCTCTGCCTTTTTTACCCCTTTAATGTCTCTTATCCTGTCGAGTAGATTTAAGACGTCTTCATAGACAAGACCTATGGGAAATCTAAAAACAGCATCCTTTGTTCTTAAAAGCCCCTTTAATATATTCTCTTCCTTCTTTGGACCAAATCCAGGTAACTTTTGGACTAATTTATCCTCACAGGCTTTAATTAACTCATCAAAATTTGTGATATGAAGATTTTCATATAGTGCTTTAAGTCCCTTAGGCCCAATACCGGGGATATTTAAGAGCTCAAGAATACCTTCTGGAATCTTACCCTTGAGCTCTTCATATAGATGTATCTTTCCTGTTTTTAAAAACTCTTCTACTTTAGCAAGGACACTTTCACCTATACCTTTTATCTCTGCCAACTGTCCTGTTTTAAACAATGTCTCTATATCGTCTGGTAATCCATAAATTATCTGACTTGCCCTTTTATAGGTGCGCACTCTAAAAGGGTTCTCCCCAAGAAACTCTAAGATGTCACCTATCTCATCAAAAATCCTTGCTATCTCATAATTTTTCATTCTTTTATCACTGCTTTCTAAGCTTTCTTCCTTCCTGCAATCTAATAGTTATTTTAACTGTGTCAAGGTATTCAAGTAATGGGATAATATACTTTCTTGACAGTTCAAAAATGTTTCGCATATCCTGTGGTGTTAGTAACTCTTTTTTTGTGAAATGATTAAATATCTTTATCTTCATATCTTC
Source organism: uncultured Pseudomonadota bacterium (assembly GCA_964540515.1). GTDB lineage: Bacteria > CALINM01 > CALINM01 > CALINM01 > CALINM01 > JAOAGA01. The sequence continues at coordinate 285,233 of CAZIMS010000002.1, forward strand.
CACAACTTGCTTATGGAGATAATAACCTTCTTTTATCTTTACAAGATATCCCTCTTTTGTTAAGGAGAAAATAATATCTCTTAAAGCCTTCTCCGAAATTACTAAATTTTTTGACAATATACTAAGATTGTCTTCTGTTTGCAAACCAGAATTTTTATAATAATCTTCAACCTTATCGAAGAGAGGGTTTTTAAAAGCCCCTTGTGTTACAAAATCGCTACTCTTTATAGTGTTACCCAAAATCTCTATCTTTCTATCCTCAACAAGCATAGATAGGGCTAAGTCAAATAAACCCTCATTTAAAGAAGACTTTTCTAATAACTCGCTCTTGTTTAGTCCTGCCTTTAAAGGATTTTTCTTATGAAAATCTAATAGAATATCTAAAAGGTCCCCTTTTACATCCTTAAGAATTGTTGAGTGATAATATTTATCTTTACTATCCTTAAAGACCAGTCCTTTGTTAATGAAATTATTGATTGCCTGTAAAATATATTTTTCTGATAAATTAATTAATCCTGCCAGTTTTTTTATTGTTGAGCCTTCTCTTTTTCTTGACATGAGGAATAACTCTATTAAGCTTTCCTCAGAAGCTTTAGCTAATATATTGAGCTCCTCCTCAGGGACATTCCTATCAATTTTGGGAGGAGATGGGTTAATTATCTTACCACCACCTAAAGTTGTATAGACCCCAAAACCTCTTACTATAAAGGGGTCAGCATAGGAGGCGTAAACAGGTTTTTTTAGCTTAATGTAGGCATAGCATTTTTCGTTGGGGTTTAGTTTTTCTCTCTTAATTAAAAAAAACTCTCCCTCTACTCTTCTCGTATAAATATGGAACTGGCTAACGAATCTTGATTTAAGTGGTTTTTGGTTATAGGGCAGATAGAAAAATTCTACCAGAAGCTTATCTGTTACATCAAAAAAACCCTCTTTTGCTACCAACATACCTCTTTCTATCTCTTCTTTCTCTATATCCGGGAGATTTAGGGCGATCCTTTCACCTGCGTATCCAACATCAACTGTATCCTTGTGACTTTGTATGGTTCTTATTCTTGATTTTAGCTCTGCAGGGAGAATAATTACCTCATCTTTAAGAGATATTGTTCCAGAGATAACAGTACCTCTAACGACTGTTCCAAAACCTTTTATAGTAATAACATCATCAATAGGCAATCTAAAGGGTTTATCTGAAGGCTTTTCTAATATCTCTAAAGATAGTTTTTCAAGCACCTTTAAAAAAACATCGAGTCCTTCGCCATTAAGTGAAGAGACAGGGATAATCTCAGAGTTCTCAAGAAAGCTACCTTTTATAAAATCTCTAATATCCTCTATCTGTAGGTTTAGTGTCTCCTCATCAACAAGATCTTTTTTTGTTACCACAACAATGCCCTTTTTAACACCAAGAAGATCACAAATATAGAGATGTTCTTTTGTTTGAGGTTTAATGCCTTCATCTGCGGATATTATAAAGGCAACAATATCAATACCAGAGGCACCTGCCACCATCTTACTAACAAATCTTTCGTGACCTGGCACATCAACTATGCCAACCTTAACTCCAGAGGGAAGGGTAAGGTGGGCGTAGCCAAGTTCTATAGTTATCCCTCTTTCTTTTTCCTCTTTTAACCTATCGCAATCTATGCCAGTAAGGGCTTTAATAAAGGTAGTCTTCCCATGATCAATATGCCCTGCTGTACCTAATATAATCCTCTTCATAATATACCCTGTTTATTAAAAAAAGTTTTTATCAAGAATTTCCATGGCAGAATAATTTGTTAAATCAAGATGAATAGGAGTTATGGAGGCATAACATTCTATCACTGCTTCTATATCACTATTACCAAACTTCTCATAGCCAATCTCTTCAGCGGCAAGCCAATAGTATTTTCGACCACGGGGATCTAATTTTTCCTGAATCTCATCACTGTATCTTTTTTTTCCCATTCTAGTAACTTTTATCCCCTTCAATTCATCAATAGGTATGTTAGGTACGTTTATATTTAATAAAGTATCAAAGGGTAACCCCTTTTTAAAGACCTTCTTCACAATCTTTAAAGCCACCTCAGCTGCTGTATCAAAGATAAAATTTTCTCTTGCAACAGTTGACACAGCAATAGATGGCACACCAAGTAATAGTCCTTCCATCGCAGCTGATACGGTACCTGAATAGGTGATATCTTCTCCTAAGTTTCCACCTTTATTAATACCAGAAAGTACCATCTTGATATTTCCTTTAAACAGTTTATTGATAGCTAAGTTTACACAATCTGTGGGTGTTCCATCGACACTAAAAAAATTTTTTTTAATCTCATTGACTCTAAGTGGTCTAAAGAGAGTGAGAGCCCTACTTATAGCGCTCCTTTCTCTATCAGGAGCAACAACGACTACTTCATAGTCTTTTGATAATTTTTCGTATAAACTGATTAATCCTTCTGAATGAATACCATCATCATTAGTAACTAAGATCATAGATTTATCATAATTATTTAGACAAAAAAAATAAAGTTATTTGTGGTTTAGATTTAGATATGGTAGTGATATGGTGAACTTTGTCCCAACCTTCTCCTTACTCTCGACACTTATTGTGCCACCATGCCTCTCTATTATCTCCTTTGATATTGATAGACCTATACCTGTTCCCTCTCCAGGAGGTTTAGTTGTAAAAAAGGGAGAGAATATCTTACTTAAGTTTTCTTCATGAATGCCTTGGCCTGTATCTTCAATCTCAATAATTACCACCTTATCATTCAAAAAATTTCTAATAAAAATCTTGCCGCCTTTTTCTGGCATAGCCTGTGCAGCATTTATAATCAGATTCACCAAAACCTGCTGAATCTGACCCTTATTGAAATAGAAAGGATTAAGCTCCTCATAAAGCTCGAAAGTTATAATTACGTTTTTAAATCTAGAAAGATAATGTTCTGTTAATTTAACAGTCTCTCTAATCAACAAATTTAGATCATTTAGTTGTTTTTCCGTTTCCTTTGGTTTGTAGTAATCTCTTAGCCTATCCATAATCCCTTGAACTCTATAAAGCTCTGTCTTGATTATCTCAATATAGTCCTTTGCTTTATTGTCGGTTATTAGAGGATAAAGTCTATCCAACATCCCCATTATGACTATAAGTGGATTTTTTATCTCATGGGCGAGAGAGGCTGCCATAATACCTAATGTAAAGAGCCTTTCATTTTGAGACATAATACTCCTTGTCTCTTCTATGGCTCTATCTTTTTCTCTGATTTGTATTATCTTTTTTCTTAGCTCCTCATAAAGCTCCTTTTCTTCCTTTAGATAAGATATAAGTATCTTTTCTTTAGCGTTAGCTACAGTAAGTAGATGTTCATAGATGTCTTTAAGCTCAAGGATTTCTCTTTTATCGTCCATAATTAATAAATCTCTATAATAAACTCACAATAACCATCCCCTAATGTCCAGCTTTTTGTTTGAGTACCTTTAGTCTTTGTATTCTTGACTTTTTCATAACCACCGGCGATAAAACCACACTCTAAATCACATATAAGCTCTCCCGTAATGGGAAGACCTGCACAAGTCATACACTCAAAAAGATGAATAACTATGATATCTTCTGTTTTGTTAGCAACCTTAGGTATTCCAATACCAAGGTGCTCAATTAATTCCAATAATTCTTCTTCACTATTTAGATTAAAATGCGAGCTTAATATCTTGCCTAACCTATAAAGAACCGGTCCTGTACTCTCACCAAAAAGCTCCATCATACCCGTAATCCTAAGAAGGCGATAAGTCTCAAGGGGTAAAAGAGGTTTTAACTTTGGTCTTACTGAGGAGGTAAATATCTCAAAACTATATTTATCATTCATAGATCTCACTCCTATTCTTTATAGGCAAAACAAGTATTTTTTAAATACTGTTTTGATATCTCAATCTTTTCCTCATCGGATAGCTTTTTAAAACTCTCGGAAAAATAATTGATATGCTTACCTATAAGTATTGTGCTTGCCAACTTAATTGCATTTTCAACAAGTTCATATAGATGGACACAGCCATTTTTGCCTGAAAGAGTACTTTGAATCTCCTTTAAAACACCTTTATTAATAACCAATCCCTTTAGCCTTGGTATTAGTTTTTCCGTTTCCTGACAAACTTTATAGGGTGTTTTATAGTATTTACCTTTCGATTCAATGATTTTTTTTGTTTTTATATCAATAACAAACATGACCTCAAAGATATGAGCAAAATCAGTTAGTTGAGACATAATAACCAAGGTTTCTTTGTTTATCTCTTGTACATTAGAGTTGATTGTTCTAAAAATAAAATCCATATCTATCTTATTATCAGATAATACAATAAAAATAAAGACAAAAATTTATTATTAGTGAGATTAATTTTGGAAGATATTTAGCCTTCTTTCTGATATCTTAATAGTTATGAAGAAAAAAATAAGACCCTATCTTATTTACAGTGATGAAAAAGGGAATATCTTTGAGGATAAAGACCATCTTGCCTTGGGACGGTATGGCATAAAATATAAGGCTCTTTATGAAGAAGAGCTCATAGAGATACCCAAAGGTAGCGACCTTTTTATCCTACAGGAAAGACACCCCTTAGGAATAAACCGAAAAACAGGCAAGATCGTCTGTCTTGATGATGTCTTTGCTGTGGCTGTTTTTTTAGCACCTGCCCATACACAACTACTTTTGCCTGCCTATAAAAAAAGAGGCACTGCACCAGTACTCCCCCTTTTTGCCTATACGGCCGTTGGATGGTTTGACGGCAAGTTTTATGTTCCAGCAGTAAGAATAGACCAAGATAGAAGACAGGAACCTTATCTTTTCAATCAAAAAGAGATTATAAAAAAGGGGAAGGAAATACTAAAAAGATTTCCAAAAAACAGACAGATCGACCATATAATTAATAATTGTGCCTTTAAATATCTTTGCCCTGCTGCAAGGAATTTCTGCCTCGGTAGGTACGAAGCACCTCTTCCTACCTCACCTTATTGCAATTCAAGATGTCTTGGCTGTATATCTTATCAGGATAAAGAAAAATCAACAATATCCTGTACTCAACCAAGAATAACTTTTACCCCCACACCAGAGGAGATTGCAGAAACAGCTATATTTCATATAGAAAGGGCAAAGCATCCCGTTGTAAGTTTTGGTCAGGGCTGTGAGGGGGAACCACTTATGGTGGGAGAGGTTTTGTGTGAAGCGATAAAAATTATTAGAAGAAAGACCGATAAAGGCATAATAAACCTAAATACCAATGGAAGTATGCCAGAATTGGTGGAAAAACTTTTTAATGTGGGGCTTGATAGTATAAGAGTCAGTATAAACAGCACACGAAAGGAGATATATGAAAGATATTATCAGCCTGTTAAATACAGCTTCGAAAATGTATTAGAAACATTAAGCTTAGGTAAAAAATATAATAGATGGGTATCAATAAATTACTTTGTCTTTCCTGGTTTGACAGATGATATAAATGAGTATGAAGCTACAAGAAAAATATTAAGAGAAATAAAAATCAATATGATTCAATGGCGAAATCTAAACATTGACCCTGATTGGTACTTAGATTTACTTAAGGATTTACTAAAGATAAGCTCGACCAACATTTCTTTAGGGGTTAAAAACACTATGGCTTTGTTAAAAAAAGAGTTTCCATACCTCTACTATGGATATTTCAACCCAAATGAGCTTGTAGTAAAAGAACAGAAAAAAATGTTATAGAAAAAATTATAGTGGAAATAATTATTTTTATTTTTGAAAATAATCGGCAATCTTTGTTTTTAACTTAAACAAATCTCCCTTACAAATATAGCCATTTACCTTAAGCTCTCTGACCGCCTTACGTAAAGAGTCTTCATCATTTGAAGAATAGAAAAAAATTGGTATGTCTTTTATAGAAGTATTCTCTTTTAAAAGTTGGGATAGTTTCTCACCGGAAAGGCCGGGCATATTAATATCTAATAGTATTATGTCTGGTTCAAACTCTCTTATGGTATTTGTGGAACCAAAGGGACCTTGGTGAATACATACTTCATAACCTTCTTCTTCTAAGATGCTTTTAGTAGTTAATAAATGGTTAATATCATCATCAATTATAACGATCTTTTTGTTCATAAAAGACTCCTTTCAAAAATTATGCAGGACTATGGTAAACTTACTGCCTAACCCAAAGACACTTTCAACATAGACCTTACCGCCTAATATTTCTGTTAGCTTCTTAACAATGGTTAATCCTAAACCAGTTCCTTCAAATCTTTTTACTTTTGCATCTTCTAACTGAGAGAAGGCATGAAATAGCTTATTAAGATCTTCTTCTCTGATTCCACAGCCCGTGTCTGCAACTGAGATGATTAAATGTCCATCAATAATTTTTTGTTCAATTTTTATATGCCCTTTTTCTGTAAATTTAACAGCATTACTAATGAGGTTAATCAGGATTTGCCTTAGCTTAACAAAATCACTTTTAATCAACAGATCTTTATCATTTACATCTAAAATTATCTCAACTTTTTTGTCTTTAATTAAAACTTTCGTGTATTCATAGATATCTCTTAAAAGCTCACCTAGTTTAAACTCTTCAATTATAACCTCCATTTTTCCTGCATCGATTTTCGACAGGTCTAAAATGTTGTTTACTATAATTTTCAAGTTGTTTGAAGAATTTTCTATCATATTAAGATAGGTCTCAATCTTTTGATACTCCTTATGTTCGTAGGCCCTTCTTATTAACTCAATTATGCCTATTATTATATTAATTGGGGATCTTAGTTCATGGGTAACATTTGCTAAGAATTGATTTTTTACTTCATTAATTTCTTCAAGCTCTTTTGCTTTAGCATGGGCAAGTTCTTTTTGAACCAAGATATTAGCTAAATTATTGGCCTGCTGGATTATAAGCTCTTTCACTGACAACAAACCTACAAACTTGTTGTCTCCGTTTACCATTATAATTTCATCATAAACGTTATCTGAGCTTCTTGATAGAGCCTTTTCAATGACCGAGTTTATATTTTCATTAGAATCAACTATAAGAGGGTTTGTAAGCATTAAAGATGAGACATCTTTTTTATAATATAAATCATAGGCATATCTTTCTGATAACTTCATAAGAAACTTTTGTTTTACAATTAGGCCTACTGGTAAATTATTATGATCTACGATGGCAACAGATTCTTTACTCTTACCAGACATGTAAGCATTATATAGATCCTTTACCTTAAAATCGGGTGGTATTGCCTCTTTGGCGATAACTGATGCGATAAGCTTTTCCATAACTACCATTATCGAAAATATTTTTAATTTGTAATTAAAAAGAGCTTAAATTTTTATTAAGCTTAAGAAACAGAAATTTAATAGTTGTTTTTCGTATTATCTTTTAATGTCTGAAAAAACTTGATCTTTTGCTACTTCATCTAGAAAATCAATAATATTTATAATTTTTTCATCATAAAAAATTATTATCCTTGAAGTTAGGGGATTTACAAAGACGCTACTAATTCCTTCATGCATATACTTTTTAGTAAAGTACTCGGAAAATTTATTTATCTCCTTCATAGGAACTTTTTTTAAGAAGGGCACCTCTATCTTGATTTTTCCTGCACTGTGATAAATGATTTTGTAAAACATAAATAAATTCTTATAACAGTAAAATGTTAAATTATTATTAATTTTTTTGCATCATTACAGCAAAAGTTTTCTAGCATAGGAAAATAATGAAAGAGTAGATAGAAAAAAATTTATACAATGTTATATTTTTTATTAAAACAAAAAAGGAGGTATGTTTATGGGAATTTTTGATAATGGTTTAAAAGGCAATATATTAAGTGGTCTCGCAATTGGAATAGGAGGAGCTATTTTAGCACCTATAGTTTTGCCAATAGTGGCAAGTGTTACTAAACCTTTGGTTAAAGCGGCAATAAAAGGTGGGATATTAATATATGAGAAGGGTAAGGAGTCTGTTTCAGAGGTAAGCGAGGTATTTGAGGACATTGTTGCTGAGGTAAAATCAGAGATGGCTCAATCAAGTAGTACTGTTAATCCTACACCAGAAGGAGGGAATAATGCATCATCCTGAAGCATTGCTATGTCATATTACGAAGGGTCGCATAAGGGTTAAAATTCCTTCAAAGAAGGGTGATAAAAATTATTTTGAGCTTGTAAAAGAGACTTTTAAAAATAGCGGTATGATAAAGGATATTACAATAAATCCAACAAGTTGTTCCTGTATTATCTATTCTGACGAATCAGTAGATAAAATCAAAGAATATGCCCAGTCAAAAGAATTATTTAATTTAAAGCTTATTGATGTAGAGAAGAGGAAAATAATTAACTACACAATAAAACAGACCTTTAGCAACTTCGATAATAAAATTCGCAGGTTCTTTAATAACGAAATAGACCTCGCAGGTGCTACATTAATAGCTCTTATTGGTCTGACAGTTTATCAAATTGGACGAGGTAACTTTTCTGCCCCCGCCTGGTATACATCTGTTTGGTATGCCTTTAATGTCTTTCTTAAAAGTGAGAAATAAAAAGGAGGTTTTTTATGTCGGAACATTTACAGGAAGAGAAGCATGAACAAGTTGGAAAAGTAGGTATCACAGTTAAAGAGGGTGTTATAAATAGCCTAAAGGCAATAAACGAGATTGAAGCAGAGATTGTTACTCTTGCCAAGAATACTGTAGCAAATACTTTAAAGGCGACAGGTGATGTTGCCAACGATGGAGTAGTTGTAATCAAGGATGTCGTAAAAGGAGCTATTTTAGCTACAGAAGAAGTTGGTACAGGCTTGATACTAAGTACCAAAAGTGTAGCAAAAGGTATTGTTATGGGTGTATCTGATGTGGGCGGAGATATTTTGTCTGCTGCCGAACAAACAGTAAAGGGCTCTATTAAAGGGGCCTCTGAAATAGGAGCTGATGTAGGTTTGGTAGCAAAGAGAGCAGTTGACGGTATTTTAGAAGCTACAAAAGAAATAGGTGGAAATGTAGAAGAGATTGCTAAAGTCTCTGTTAATGGAGCCGTAGAGGCAGCAGGAACAATTGGTAATACAGCTGTTAAGGCAGTTAAAGAAATGCTTCTCGGTGTTGTTGAGGGTTTAAAAGAAGTTGCCAGTTCTGCCTTACCAAAAGTTGATAAAAACAAATAAGGTGACCATTGTTTCGAATAGTTCATAATGTTGTTAAAGGAAGAGTTAGATATAAGATAGATGAGTTATATCGTTGTGATAATTTTGGCATCTTTTTAAGGCTCAAACTAACAGAGATTGATAATATTGAATCTTTTAATATCAATGTTACAACAGGTAGTTTGCTTATATATTATGGTGCAGCAAAATCGTTGGAAGATCTAAACAGATTACTTGAATCACTAATCGAAGATTACAAGACCAATAAACCACATTTTAAAAAGGATAGCAATAATAGGAGTAGCGGTTTTTTAGAAAAGATTTCTGCTTTTTTTACTGAAATAAAATCAACAAGCAAGTCAGAAAACTCAAAAATATTGTCTCAAATTGTTGCTAAGAATTATCAAGAAAGCAAGTGGCATCTTATGCCTATAGAAGATGTTCTTAGGACATTTAATTCTGTAAAAAATTTTGGACTGTCTCTTGAAGTTTATGAGGAAAATTTAAAGAAATATGGGACAAACTCTCTACCAGAACCGGTAATGAGAACAAGGTTAGAGATATTTCTTGAACAGTTTAAGTCCTTGCCGGTTTTATTGCTTGGTGCTGCATCTATCATCTCAATATTTACTGGTGGATTAATAGATGCAGTTGTTATATTAACGGTTATTATGCTTAACGCATCAATTGGTTGTGTAACAGAGTATGAGGTTGAGCAAACTATAACATCTCTTAAAAAAATAATAAAGCCAACTGCGTTAGTGATTAGAAATGGAAAAATAAGTGAAATTGAGGCAGAAAAGTTAGTTCCTGGTGATGTCTTTATTTTAAAACCAGGAAGTTTTGTGCCTGCTGATGGGAGAATTTTAGAAGCTTTTAACTTAACCGTAGATGAATCGGCTTTGACCGGTGAAAGCATGCCAGTATCAAAGACTCAAGATAAAATTATAGAAGACCATGATGATTCACCCGTGTCACTGGCGGAAAGATATAATATGGTTTTTATGGGCACAAGGGTCACAAGTGGTCAAGGCATAGCTATTACAGTGGCAACAGGTATTTTTACTGAGATTGGTAAGATACAAAGTTTAATCATAAATCAAAGCACACCGAAAACACATATTGAAGAACAATTAGATACTATTGGTAAACAACTGGTTATAGCCTCATCTGTAATTTGTGGAATAGTAATGGTTATTGGAATAATAAGAGGCTATAGCATCATTGAGATGATTAAGATGTCAATATCTTTGGCAGTTGCAGCGGTACCCGAAGGGTTACCTACGGTAGCTACTACAACTCTTTCTCTAGGCATAAGAAAAATGAGAAAAAAGGCTATCTTGATTAGACATCTTAATGCTATAGAAAATTTGGGTCTTATTCAAACACTTTGTCTTGATAAGACAGGTACTTTAACATATAACAAGATGACTGTTGTTGAAATATATGCTGGAATGAAATCCTATAAGGTAAAGGATTTTCAGATTTATAATAATAGTAAGAAAAAGAGTAACGAGTTAACAGAATATAATAAATTGGAAGATGTAACCTCTATAGAAGAGCTTAACTTAATTATGTTGATTTCACTATTGTGTAGTGAAAGTGAGATAGAACTTGTTAATAGTGAATATAAAGCCAATGGATCCTCTACAGAAAATGCTTTGATAGAGCTTGCTTTTAAATCAGGTATAGATATAGCTTCTGTCTTATCAAATTATAATCATATAACTACAAAATTAAGATCTATAAATGTAAATTATATGGCTGCTGTTCACAGTTACAATGAAGATGAAGAAAATAAATATTTCCTCACTCTTAAGGGGAGCCCAACGGAAATTCTTGATATGTGTGGTTATTATATAAAGGATGGGAAAGTAAAACCTTTAACAGACAGAAGTAGAAAAAAAATAGAGTTAGAAAACGAACGGATGGCTGGTGCTGCATTGAGAATTCTTGGGTTTGCTTTTGGAATCGAGAAGAAGAAGATTGAGATTACAAAGGAGACTCCTCTATCGGACATCTTAGAAGCATATAGTCTTTGTTGGGTAGGGCTTGTTGGGTTATTTGATCCGCTAAGAGAGGGGGCAAAGGAGTTAATTGATAAACTTAAGACAGCTGGTATAAACACAATTATTATTACAGGAGATCAGACTCCTACGGCCTATGCCATTGCTTCTGAACTAAACCTAAATCACAAGGGTACTATCAATATTTTGGACTCAACAAAACTGGCAAAAATGAACGAAGAAGTATTATCTGCAATCTCAGATCAGGTAGATGTTTTTGCAAGAGTCTCTCCAGAAAACAAACTACAAATAGTTAAGGCTATTCAGAAAAAGGGTAAGGTTGTCGCAATGACAGGTGATGGGATAAATGATGGTCCTGCCCTTAAATCATCAGATATTGGCATAGCAATGGGTAAGAGCGGAACCGATTCAGCAAGAGAAGTAGCCGACATAATAATAGAAGACGATAATATAAAAACATTAGTAGAAGCAATTACTTACGGCAGAGCAACCTATTATAATATCAGAAAATCATTAAGATTTCTGCTTTCCACCAACTCCAGTGAAATTTTGGTTATGTTTACTGGCATGGCTCTTGGGCTGGGGCAACCATTAAATGCCATGCAATTGTTATGGATTAATCTTATAACTGATGTGGCTCCAGCACTTGCCCTTTCTCTTGAAGAGCCGGAAGATGATATAATGCAAAGAAATCCCCCTTCAGTTCAAGAAAATATTGTAACTAACTCCGATTATAAAAAAATCATCATGGAAGCATCAAATATAACTTTAGCCTCTTTTTTAGCCTATCTCTATGGTATTAAGAGATATGGATTAGGCTTAAGAGCTAATAGCCTTTCTTTTCTTACCCTATCTTCATCGCAACTACTACATTCGATAACTTGTAAGTCTGATAAACACTCCTTATTTAGTTATCAACACATAAAACCCAATAAATATTTAAAGCTATCGCTCTTAACTTCCTTTGGATTACAGGCAGGTACGATATTTTTCCCGCCTTTGAGAAATCTACTTAAGGTATCTCCTTTAGGGATAGTTGATCTTTTAGTCGTAAGTGGTTGTTCATTATTATCTTTTTTTCTTAACGAAGGCAGAAAAGAAATATCTGGGAGATTATAAAATGAAAAAAGATTATATATTTATATCAGAATCTGTCACTGAAGGTCATCCTGATAAGCTTTGTGATCAGATTAGTGATTCAATAGTTGATCAGATCTTAATGAAAGATAGATGTGCCAAAATAAGAGCAGAAGTTTCTGTTTTTTCTAATATTTTATTTATAGCGGTAAGATTTGCCAGTGAGAGTACCATTGATTTTCCTAATATAGCAAGAAGTATTATAAAACAGGTTGGGTATAAAGACGGGTTTAATGCTCAGAATTGTAGTATACTTACAAGTATCAAACAGCAAAAATCAAGTGCTTTGTTTTGTAAAAGTGATAGCTCCTTAGAGGAGGAAGATATCGAAAAGATAACAGTTAGTGACCCCACTACGGTTTTCGGTTATGCGTGTAATCAAACGCAGGCCTATATGCCTCTTCCTATCTGGTTAGCTCACAAACTGGCAAGGAGACTATCCTCTGTTAGGTACCAGAATATTATTGATTATCTTGAACCTGATGGTAAAACTCAAGTCTCCGTCGAGTATAGAAATGGCAAGCCTTATAGAATTGATACAATTAGTATAATTGCAAGTCAGTCTAAATCAGAAAAAGAGGGTGGACCAACACAAAAAAAACTGTATGAAGACCTATATGAGAAAGTTATTTTGCCTTCTTTTTTAGATGAATATGTGAGATTGGATGAAAAAACGAGGATTATTATAAACCCAGAGGGACCTGTTGTGCCAGGAGGTCCACTTATTCATGCAGGCTTAACAGGTAGGAAAAACGCTATAGATACATATGGTGAGTATTCAAGAAATAACTCAACTGCTCTTAGCGGTAAAGATCCATCGAGAATAGATAGAATAGGTACTTATATGGCAAGATATGTAGCAAAAAACATTGTTGCTTCTGGTATTGCCGATGAATGTGAGGTTCAACTTACCTACTCCATAGGTTACTCAGGACCAATTAGTATTCATGTTGAAACCTTTGGTACAGGCAAGATACCAGATGAAGAGGTAATTAAGAAGATAAAAAACTCCTTTGACCTAAGATTTGGTGCCATCATAAAACAATTTAGTTTAAGAGATTTGCCAACCCTTATAAAAGGTGGCTTTTATAGAAAATTGGCTGCCTATGGTCATGTGGGTAGAATGGACATAGGACTACCATGGGAAAAAATTGATAAAATAGATACTTTAAGGTGTTAAGGTAATGCAGGAAGACTTCTTAAAGGAATATAACCTTATTAAGTCAGACAACTTTATCTGGATAAATATTGACAGTCCAGATGATAAAAAGTTGTTAGAGTTAGCAAAGGCCTTTAAGTTTCATCATTTAGATATAGAAGACTGTCTTTCAAAGGTGCAGATCCCAAAGATTGACGAGTATAGTGATTATTTATTTGTTATACTTCACATACCAAGGTTTATAAAGGAGAAAAAGTTTTCCATACCTTCTCAAGTAGGATTTTTTATAGGCAAAGATTTTCTTGTTACCGTACATAACGGTGAGATAAAAACTATAAATAGAATCTTCCAAAACTGTTTAGAAAAGCCAGATATATATAATGAATACATGACGAAAACATCAACCTTCCTTTTTTACAAAATAATACATTCGTTGATAAAACATATAATGGCAATGTTAAAAAAGGTTATTTATGATATAGAAGACATAGAGGATACAGTGTTCGATCAAGGTAAGGAAGCTATTATAGAGATAGCGGATATGAGGCATAATATTTATAACATGAGAAGGGTCATTTTTAACTTTAAAACCGTAATTGCTGATTTAGAAAAGATAATAGGCAAGTTTTCAAACGGCGATATGACGATATATTTTGGTGATTTATCAGACTATATTAATAAAGCATGGAATATCCTTGAAGAATGTAAAGAGACAATAGAAATATTTAAAGATACTGACTTTATTATTAATTCCCATAGGACTAATAAGATACTTGCTTTATTAACAATAGTATTTACATTTTCTATCCCTGCTACAGTAATTGGGACCTTTTATGGTATGAACGTAGCTTTGCCGGGAGGTGTTGAAAATCCCTATATTTTTTGGGGACAATATACCACTTTTATTATAATAGTTTTAATTTCTATGATATCAGCAGTTTTTATGTTTATATTATTTAGGAGGTTAAAATGGCTATGAGTAAAACATCCTGCAAAAGAGATAAATCAATATTATATGATAGTGATTTAGAAAAAAAGTCGCATTATCACAATATTACGAACTTATCTCTCAAGTTTAGTGAAGACATAACTAACATAAGGAGGGTATATGAAGCTATCTTAGAAAGATATAAAAAAAATGCAAAAATTAAAGATTTTATATCCGTACTCGTCTTTAAAAAGGTACAGAGATTAATAAGGTTAAAAAATAAATATAAGAAAACTTTATAAAATTATACTTAAGAAAGCTAAAGGTGTACCCTCAAAAGCCCTTCCAACAAAAGTTGAGAAAAGAGTCTTTCCTATAACTTCTCCTGCCTTTGATGCCATATTTTCAAGATAAGTATCTGTGTTAAAAGCTTTTGTACTATCAAATATCCCCTCTTTTTCAAAAAAATTTATTATTTCCTTTTCATTTAAAACAAAAGAATCGTAATTTATAACAAAACTTCCAGTTAGTGGATTTGCCTGTAAACTTGAAATTCCATCTAACTTCGATAATTTGTTTGTTATTTCTTCAATCTTATTTTCGTTCCTTTTTAAATGGGCACATTTGACTCTTAATCGTCCTGGTACATTGTGAAAGTAATAGGCCATCCTATTCTACCTCCAGTAATATATATTTTTTATAAAATTTACATTCAGGATACATACTACAGCGAAATCTCACTGTATTGTCCTCGATCTTATACAAATACATTTTATTTCCACAAACAACACATTCGAGTTTACCTGAATTAATTCTATTTTTACTCGCTAAAACGAACTGTCTATCACATACTATACATTTAAATCTTTTCTTGCCTTGTTTTGAATGACCATATTTATAACATGCCTTCGAACTACATTCTGGACATTCAACCTCGTTTGACTTAACCATTGATATTATTATCAGAAGAAATATTTAATTTCATTTGAAATTAATGTTAATTTTTCTTAAAAATAAACTACCTTGCGATATGTTTTTTAAATGATTTATTAGATAAAAAAAAGTTAGACTATAACATTTCTTGTAAAGATCTTTAAAGAGTTATACTAAATTTTAACTTTTCTTCGAGAGCTTAATGAATCTCTCAGTAATTGTGTCAAGCACAATAAATACTGGTACAACCCCGTAGTATTTACCACGACATGTGACGTATATATCATCATACAAACAGTCATTATTTCTAAGTTTTAATTTTTGTGCTACAGATTCAAGTTCGCTATTATAATCTACTATTAAAGAGGGGATAGTCATTAAGTCTTTAATCTTATGTTTTAGATTTAAAGACTCCATATTGTTGTTTTTATCACAAAAGGAACTCTTTATAAAAAAATTTCTAATAACTGATCCTATTATTTTATCTTCTTCAATTACTGGTAAGCTTCTTAAATAGGGAAACTCTAAAAAAAGCTCATAGGCAATCTTTAGTGTTTGGTTTGGATAGATTGGTTTTACATATTGTGATATATGGCCAATCTTTGATAAAACACAATTTTTAGTCATACAATTCTGGTTTTTAGATATTAATTCCATTGCATCTTGTGAAGGTTGATGAGAAGGTCTACCTAATAAAAATCCTTGAAGCAAATCGGCATCCATATTTATGATTGTATTTAGCTCTTCTTCAGTTTCAATACCCTCTGCTATAACCTTAATGCCCATTTTATGTGCGATTGTTATGATAGACTCTACGATGTACTGTTTGATAGGATTTTCAGTAATTTGAGATATAAAATGTTTATCAATCTTTAAAAAGTCTGGCTCAATTATTGAAAGCATTTTAAGCCCACAGTAGCCTGCCCCAAAATCGTCTATTGCTATTTTATATCCTCTTTTTTTATAGTAATCTACTGCTTCTTTAAATAAGCTAAAATTCTTAATTGCACTTTCTTCTGTAATTTCAAAGACTATCTTTTCTTTAGACAAACCATAAAAATCAGCTAATTTATCTGTATATCCCACATTGTGGGTTGGATCAACCAATACTTCGGGTGTTAAATTTAAAAATAAAAAATTGTTTTTATAATCTAAAGAAGCCCTTTTTATGCTTGAAATAGCAATCTCTCTAATTTTTAACTCTAACTGAGAGATAACATTAGTTTCGATAGCCCTTTTAAACAAATTCTCTATACTATAATTACTTTTATCTTTAATACGAGTTAATGCCTCAAAACCAAAAATAGAGCCACTATTTGCATTGTATATCGGTTGAAAAAAGACTATTATCTGGTTATTGACAATTAAATCTAAAATCTCGTTACTATTTGAATTTTTATAATTATCAAGGCTCTCTAAATCTTGCGTTATATTATCAAACATATGTCTAACCTGTAAGATTAAGATAGGATTATATTTTTAAATATGGATTAAGAGAGCTTTAAATTTTAATTAATAATTTTTCTCGTTGATTTTTATGCAACATTTAGTAATAGTTTTTTATGACTTAACTTGAAATTTTATTTCACTATCAGTTACTTTGCTTATGCCAGTGTGCCAAAAGGTAATAAAAAATATAGAAGCTAAAACTACTAAATCTATTAGAGAGTAAGTTAGATTAATATTTAACTCAATTACTGTGTTAAATCTTTTGTAAAATAATAATAAGAAAAATAGACCGTATAGGGAGAGTATTATAGAAAAAACTTGGTAGATAGAAATTTTTGTACTTCCCCTGTGGTCGTCTCTTAAAAACTCGCTGAAAAATCTTATTAAAGGTGGGATAATAAAGGTTAAAATAAAGGCAATATAATATTTTTGAGAAATAAATAAGAGTATTGATGACAGGGCGATAAATGTGTAAACAATAACTACTAAGCCTTGTATATTTAGCAGTTCAACATTTACATAATTGCTATCATATACAGCTTTTTTTGTAGAAGAGTTAAACTTAACTTTTAATAGGCTTGGTAAGAAATTAATTTGTTTCATAGGTTTACCATAGCAGCAGCCAAAACTAAGGCAGGCAAGCCTACCAATACCTTCTCCAAGTGTAGCCGAAATTGATAAAGAGGTAAGTATAGGTAAAAAATATTGGTTAATATCTAAATTTAGATAGACAATAACTAAAAATACTGTTGGAACTGAGATAATAGCAGAAACAAAAATTGCTCCACCCACTGTCAGGGTGTTTTTTCTGTTTTCTATTAGATAGGCGAGTATTTTTGAAGATGGGAATCCCACAACAAGAATTACAATCACTAGAAAATAGGCTCCTTCTTCTGGAAATTCAATTAACTTTATAAGGGATATAAAGATAAAAACTGAAACTGTATAAGAAAAGGCAGTAATTATTCCATAAAAGGTGATATTAAGGCCTCTATAAACATTATCTTTAAGCTTCTTATATGGTATAACCACAAGAAATTGGTAATTGTCCTTGTGAAAATTTTTTAGTCCCCAAAGTATTATGAGTGATATTCCTAATATGAAAGTTATAAAGATGTGATAGAAGTTCATTTTTTGCATCCTATAGGACTTCTTACTTTTAAATCGGTTTCAACTATACGATCGATAAAGTTAAAAGAGAATCTACTTTTGACATCTCTTCGTCTCAAATTATTAATTAAATCCTCACAAAAAGAGATCTTATCTTTTTGGAAAAATAAAATTGTCGTACTACTACCCGGCTTAAAAAGGCTTTTGGGCTGGCCTTTTTTTACCAGGAGTCCTGTAAATAAACTTTGTGGATTATCGTAATATCTATCTGAGTAGCATTGAACAATTTGACCAATCATCATTGCCACAACCTCAATCATTAATACGTAGCCAATATTTGTACCATTAGGTATATCTGTATTAATTACGGTAACAAATCTTTTGTTTTTTGAGAGAGGGTTGTCTATAGAAACCAATGCAGAGGGGTTACAGGAGTGATAATATCCATCTATCTCATAAAAATCCTCTACCAAACCTGTTACAGGACAGTGATTGTAATGATACTTATCAGGTGTAAGTCTAAATACAGCATAATCTCCTTTCTCAAATACATCAAACCATTTCAACCTACCAATTAGTTCGTAGGTGTCAAAAAACTTTTCCTTAATGAAAAAAAGCGAACTTGTGTTGAGACTGCCAACATAGCATCTTGCATCGCAGGGAGAAACAACTATATTATCATCATCAACCATCTCTCTCCTTTCCCAGTATCTAATTTTTCTCTCAAAAATACCTCTTAAAGAAGTTATTTTTGAGATGTCATCAAGTATCTCCTCTGTATTTATATTCATAGCCTTTAAGTAGTATTTCAATCTTGATTTTGTAATTGGGCGATCAAAGTTCATATAGGCAATTAATTTTGTTGCCTTTGAATCGGTTAGTAATTTAAAAAGATAATCTGACTTTTCTCTTATGGTAGAGTACAAAAAGTTTATAAAATCATCTCCAAGAAAAGTCTCTGTAATGATTCTATTTGACTCTCTATCAATATACTGATGTTCCATATCTTTCTTCAACTATAGTATTGTTGTTGTTTCTATATTTCAATTGTCCTTCTATTTCTAAGAGCATTACGGATAGAAATAAGGAAAGCTCTTTTAAATTTAACTGATCAGCAAGAAGCTTTATTGTGAAATCATTAATTATAGATTTAATATTTTCAGGATTTATGGCTTTTTTATACTCTCCTGGTAAGTTTGAAAAATCAACTTTATCAATGTCTTCTATAAGTGCAGAGGCACCTTCTTTTATCGTTTTGTCTCTTAGCTCTGTTCGATAGTAGAATTCAAGCTGTTTGTTGAAGTCCTCGGCTGGAATGTCAAGAAAATTTGTTTTTTTATAATGTTCTACAATTTCTTTAGCAAATTTTCTATGTGTTTTTAGCTCCTCATCATATATTCTCTCTTTACAGTCCTTTAAGGCAGATGAGTATGAATCAATGCTAAGGAGTTCTTTTGCATCAACTTCTATAATTTTAACAAGGGCCTTTAGATACTCATCTAAATATACTCTTATATAGCCAGGGTATCTTTTGCTTAATCTTGAATTATTTGTATAGCCAATAATCCTTTTTAATAGATTATTTTCCGTATGAATTCTTACATAGAAGGTAGGTATTCCTATAGCAGAGCAGAAGAATATTTGTCTCCTCTCACTTTCTGTAATGGGTGTATCAGGTATATCAGAGTGAACAACTTCTTTCTTAACTACATATTTATAGGCGAGGGCTGTAATTAGTATTTGCAGATTGATAGCATTTTTTAAGTCTCCAAAGAGACTCTCAAAGTTTGAATAATATCTACCCTCAAAACCTGAAAAACCGTATTTTGCATAGTTTCTGAGACGATAGAGGCTATAAAAAGCCATATCCCTGTGAAAAATACCTAAACTTTCCAGCTCTTCCTTTAAGACCTCGTGATTATCATACTCACCGTTTAATGCTGGTGCGTTGTCAGTGCTCATTAAGGCGACAAAATAGTCTATTAGTCTATAGTCGTTAACATAATCACCTTTCATCCTAAAGATTTTTGAGATCCAATCATCAATAATATCAAGCCCTGTTGGAGATATTATGCGATTAAATTTTACAATCCCAGCCTTTTTCTGCCACCTGCGCCAGATCATTCTAAGATGTGTAAAGTCTAACTCGTGAGCTAAAAAACCTGTTAATACTTCGGGATGAAAATCTTTATAAGGTATCCTGTAAGGAGCTGCTGAATATGTACCTGGAAATAGTGGCAAAAAGTGTTCGATAATTTTTATTACGAGGTCACCGTAATATTTCTCATGGAGATGGTTAAATTCGGATAGATTATTAGCCAATAGGTTAGTTATTCTTTTGCTGCCGATACTTATATGAGTACCATTGTTTGCAAGACATGTATTGGATGTATCAGGGATTACTACTAAATTACTCTTTATAAAGCCGCCATCTTTTAATTTTTTTAATGTATTTAGCTTGCTTTTACTTAAGACACTGTGACATAAATACATATATGTCTTTTTTTCTTCGCCTCTATTCCACCCAGATAGGCAGGGGCTTATAAATAAATCTCTGTATAACTCATCAGGCACTAAAGCATTAATTTTTTTCTGCTTGATAGGGGTGATAGGAGAATTATAGAGATATACTTTTTGGTTATCTTCGGAAAGACAAAACTTACAATTGGCATAGTAAATTAGCAGTTGAATAAAGAGAAATCTCTTGGCATTTTCCTTTGCCACATCATAACCAAAATCACTAACATTATCTGAAATATAAAATGATGTTACCTCAGGTGAAGTATTGTCGTTTATAAAACTTCTACTTATAAAATCAATCAACTCATCTTTACAATAAGCTTCTGTATTATAAGTACTATTATAGAAGTCAATTAAAACTATCTTTAGCAAATAGCTAACAGGTATTCTTATATAAGTTTTATTGTTTTTGTAAAAGAAGAAATCTTTAATATCTCCTCTGAAGCCTATGGATGGATTTTCTTTATCCTTTAGCAAATCTCTCTTAAAAGCCTTTTTAGCTTCTTCAGTAAGCCTATCTTCTTCAATTCTAACCCAGCTATTTTCCCATAAGTTGCTTTCATTAGAGAGCAATAGACTCTCAAGGTCTCTTAAAAGCTTGCTTGGGGAATCACCGGCCTTAACTCTTCTAACTAAATTGTGATAATATTTAGAATTTATAATCCTATCTGGTAAATCGACGTTTTCAATGCTACCTTCTACTGCAACCTGAAACTCATTTTCACAACCAGCGGTGACATCGTCTATATCAAAAGGGTTATTTACAATGGCATTTACATTTTTCAAAAGTTTTTTAGACATCTTCAACTATATTAAAGATGATTGTTATTAATATTTTATTAATGGGTTATTAAATTTTGTTTAAAAAAGTGGTAACCTGCAGAAAAGAAAATTATTTAAAATCAATATATTAAAAACATTATAATTTAGTCTTTTTCCCACAATAATTATTAAGTAAGAGTTGCTATTATTTAAGCTATGAACACTAAGCAAGTGCTTGAAAAAGTAAGAAAACAAAATCACATTTAAAAAGACAGCTTTTTTTAGTTGTCCTTATCTCAAATCTTCTCGAAGAAAAGGTAAAAATCCACCAGTTGTAATAGGTGATTGTGCGCTTTCTTATTATACAGGGGAGGTTTATTTTACCGCAGATATTGACCTGCCTTTTCCTGATAGGGAATTCTTAGATATAATTTTAAAAGGCCTTGGTTTTTACAGAGAAGGAAGATACTGGCTAAACGATGAATTAAAAATGGCTATTGAAGTTCCTGCCTCCGTTTTAATCGGAGAGGAGCACCTATCGAGATAGTTGAAATTGAAAAGGACCTCCAATGCTGGATAATCGGGATAGAAGACTTAATAATATACAGGATGAATGCCTGTAAGCATTTGAAATCGTAGATTGATTGTGAGATGGTTAAGCTGTTTATCAAAAGATATATGGGGGGGTTGAACTGGGAGTATCTTGAAAATAAAGCTAAAAAGCCAGAGAATGATGTATGGTCTGAACTTTTGGCTATAAAACAAAAGTCATAGTAATGAAATTTCGCACAGAAAATTGGAAGACCTATCCCCAATAGAGTTTCTTATTTTGTGAGACAAGCTTGGTTTTAAAAGTTATAAAAAGACCGCTCTTCTTGATGAAGAAGAACGGAAGATACTATTGGAGCTTGCTTTAAAAAAGATTGGAGAGCAAGAAAAGAATTTTATTTCCATAGGATTTAGAAAAAGACTAGTTAAAATTTAACTCAAGAGGATCAGTCATCAATTTTGGGGTCTGTAACAATCTTGTGTAAACCAATTAGTCGGTTAATTGTAGTATTTTTATGGGTAACCTACCCTATAATAAAGAGACACAATTATATTTTTTTAATCTATGCAGGTGTTAAATCAGACTAATAAAAAGAGGTTGTGGTAAAAGAAAGAGTGGACGGTACAATGCTTACAACCCATAAGGGAGTATCTCTGAATTACAAGGAAATACTATCAAGAAACACAAAAGAAAAACAGCAAGAACAAAAACAAAAAGCTTACAAAGGAAAGAAGAAATATATTCCTCCAAAAGATCGCCCTTGGAGAAAGAAACCTTCTTCAAA
>CAZIMS010000003.1:0-80361 GCA_964540515.1 uncultured Pseudomonadota bacterium
ATCCAGATATACTTGCAAGAGAAATCGCAGAGAATCTTGAATCGGCATTAGAACAATTCAGTAGTATTAGAGAATATTTTGAAAAAGACTAATAAATTAATCCCAATTTTTATTAAATAATAAGATTGCGAAATAAGGCGATGATTTAATTGGTTTTTCTAACTTTGCTGAATATTTTTTTGGTTATTAACCACCTTATTTATCAGATTGGAACACATTAAATCGGCTATAGACTATTAAAGAGTTAAATTGACAGCAAAAGTTAAGTAGAAATAAAGCCCTTTGAAGAAAGGACTTTTAAATTATAGACAGGCATATGCCTTGAAAGATTTCTAATTATTTTACTCAAAAAGATCAATCTATTTTAATTTTTTATAATGTCATTTCATATTGATTTTGCTTAAATAATCAGTTAAGTTAATAGCATTGGTGACTTTGACAAGGCTAAGAAGGGTATTTGTTCGTTGTTTTAATTTTAGATATTATATGCTAAGGTACAAGGTCAAGGTTTTTAAAAGAATAAGCGCACTTAGTTTAGTAATTTAGATTTTTAAGGGGTAAAAAATTATGGATATTTTGACAGAGGCTTTTATAGCTGTTTGTGCTTATTTAGTGGGATCCATTCCCACTGGCTATTTGATAGGAAAGTATTTTTTTAACGTTGATATAAAACAATTAGGTAGCGGAAATATTGGGGCGACTAATGTATTAAGAAATTTGGGTAAGAAGATGGGCATTCTTACTCTTCTTGGGGATGCCTTAAAGGGCGTTATACCTGTTGTTTTTGCGATACTTTTTAAGCCCTATCCTCTTAATAAATCCCTCGTTTTTTTCTGTGCCCTATCTGCTTTTTTAGGACATCTATTCCCCATCTATCTAAAGTTTAAGGGTGGTAAGGGTGTAGCAACAGCATTAGGTATTTATATCGTCTTGTTTCCTCTTCAGGTTTTATACGCCCTAATAGTTTTTTTTCTTGTAGTTCTTAAAACAAGATATGTATCCTTAGGATCAATCTTAGCTGCCCTTTCTATGCCTTTGTTTGTTTCTTTTTCTGCAAAAGATACCTATCAAGTAGCCCTGTCGGTTATAGTTAGTGCCCTTGTTATCTATAAACACAAGGATAATATCCACAGGCTACTTGAAGGCAGAGAGAATAAGCTTAAATTTTAGAGTTTTTTTAGAGTTTTTAATTTTAAACGTTCTTTTTTCTTAGATTTTTTTGGATTACCCTTTTTTACATCTTTAATATCATAGTCTTCCTCAAGAGAAGCCCCTGTAATTTTTTCTAAAAAATCCTGAGATGATACAGTTATTGCTCCAAGTTTTTCCGCATGGTTTCTTAAAGTGTTGTCAGAGGTAACAACTATAACGCCTCTACCAAGATGTTTTACAATATCAACAATCTTTTCATCTGCGCTGACAGCCCTTTCGGTATAGATAACTTTTGTTCCACCGTAGGCACTCACCCTTGAGCTTAAAGAGTAGTTTTTGTGGCCATCAAATATGACGGTTGCCTTACATCTTTTTTCTTTTCTATAATCCTCAATTATCTTAAGGAACTCTTCAATGTCCTCTTCTAAAGAGCTTGGGTAGAGGGCTTTTAATAGGTTGTAGCCATCTATTATTATATACATTTATTTAAACTCAACTTTTGGTAGCTCTTTATCCTTTTCGGGTACCTCAAAGTATAGTCGAGGGTTAAAATCAAAAAAACCAGCTACTATATTTGATGGAAACATCTTGATTTTTACATTGTATGCCTTAACAGCCTCGTTATATCTCATCCTTTCTACAGAGATCCTGTTTTCAGTTCCAGAAAGCTCATCCATAAGCCGTATAAAGGTTGCGTCTGCCTTTAAGTTGGGATAATTTTCTACTATTACCAAGAGTCTTCCTAAGGCTGTTCCAAGCTCATTGGATGCTGAGAAAAGCTCTGTAGGACTTTTAGCTGAAAGCATCTTAGATCTGCTTTCGAATAGTTTTTCAAAAATCTCTCTTTCGTGCTTTGCGTATCCCTTTACTGTGTTTACAAGATTGGGAATTAAATCAGCCCGCCTTTTTAGCTGATTCTCAACTTGTGCATATTTTGCATCAATCTCTTCATTTAGCTTAACAAAGGTATTTCTAACCGATACAACATAAGCACCTGTGAGTATTATAAATGTTAAAACAATGACAATAACTATTGAAAATACCCTCATTTAAACACCTCCTTCCTATATGGATCTTTCTTACCAACTTCTACCTGCACCGCCACCTCCGCTCAAACCACCACCAAAACCACCAAAGCCTCCTCTATTAAAACCACCTAACCTGCCCCATGCATCACCACGGCCACCATAGTAATAAATGCCTCTTCTGCTTCCTCTATGGGAGAGAATTTTTATCGCAACTATTAAGATAAAAAAGGCAATTATAAAGAGGGGAGAGGGTTCATTTTTTTCTCTTTTTATTGGTTTTATCTCACCTTTTAAAATCTGACTTATTGTAGTAACTGTTTGTAATATGCCTTCACCATATCTTCCCTCTTTAAAATAGGGAATAGCATTTATATCAATAATCTCACCAACTAAGCCATCAGGCAGAATCTCTTCAAGCCCGTAACCGGTATTTATCCTTATCTTTCTATCTTCCAAGGAAAGAACTATTAATAACCCATTGTCCTTCTCTTTTTCTCCCACCTTCCAGCTATCAAAGACCCTTTGTGTGTAATCAGTAATATCTCCATCTTCTATCTTTCTTACTGTAAGCACAGCTATCTCAGCAATACCATTATTTTTTAACTCTAAGGCTATTGTTTCTATCTTGTTTTCATATTCTTCTTCTATTATATTGGCATAATCACTAACATAACCCTTTGGAGAGGGTATGGTATAGGCGGTTATAAAAAGAAATAGAAGTAATAGTTTAATTAATCTCATCTATAATTTTTCCCATAAACTCAAGGTCACTTATATAGTTTTTGATGAGTTTTTCTATAATATTCTTGGTTATCTTTTCTGATCTTGTTCTCATTATATACAGATTTTTTATGCCTACTAACTCTCTCTTGTAGGTATTTTCGAAGACCTCTAAAATCTCTTCCCTTGACTCTGGCAGTGGTATATTTTTTATTCTCAAAAACTGCTTTAGCAATACAATTGATGAGGTAAGGGATTTAAATAGATATTCCTGATGTTTGATGAGTTCTTTTTCTGCAAAAAGCATCTTTCTTAGCCCAAGTATCTTAGCCCTTATCTCCATCTCGCACTGCCTTCTAATATCCTCATGGTCAATAGTTATATTTTTTAACAGATCCTCTCCGTAGAGAAGGATATTTTTTTCTTTTATCTCCAAAAACTCTATAGGGAAAACATCAAGGGCTCTTTCTATCTCTATTTTTTTGAAAATTAATGGGATAGCGAAAGGTAACTTTCTATAATTATGGTATACCTCACTTATGCTTACAATAATATCTGGTTTTGAATTATCCGAGATCACAATTAAGGTGTTTATATCAGATACACCAGGGTGAAAGTCTTTATCTACCATAACACTACCGAAGAGATGGAAAGAGATTAAATCATTACCAATTCTTGCTACAAGGTCATCCTTTAGTTTTTCCATAGTCTCATTCAATTTTTTTATGTTCATATAGCCTCCCTCTTATAGGTACCGCTTTTACCTCCAGACTTCTCTAAAAGAACTATCTCTTTTATCTCAATTGATTTATCAAGACCTTTACACATATCGTATATAGTAAGGCATGCAATGGTAACGGCTGTCATTGCTTCCATCTCTACGCCAGTCTTCTCTTCACAGCTGACCTTAGCTAAGACCTCAATCTCGCTCTTAGCTTCTACAATATTAAAATCAATCTCAACAGAGTTTATAAATATAGGGTGGCAAAGTGGTATAAGCTCAGGTGTTTTTTTTGCAGCCATTATGCCAGCAATTCTTGAGACGGCAAAAAGGTCACCTTTTTTTACTCCTTTCTTTATAACCACATCAAGGGTGCTTTTGTTCATTTTAATAGTGCCTTTGGCAATTGCGGTTCTTTTTGTTGAGCCTTTTCCAGATACATCTACCATTAAGGCTTCACCTTTTTTATTAAGATGGCTTAGCTTGTCCATGTATTAACTCCTCAAAATTCTTTCAATTAATAATATAACAACTATAGTTTTTTTTATCAAATATATCATAAATTAAATAGGTGCTTTTCATTTGACAGATAAAAAAAGGTAAGATATATTTTATTTACAAAAAATTGTTAACAAATATTTAATAATATTTTGAGGAGGATAAAATGAAAAAGGCAGCAATAAATGGCTTTGGTAGAATCGGTAGAATCCTTTTAAGAACCTTTCTGGAGAAAGAAGGACTTGATATTGTCGCTATATCAAATAGAACTGCAGACCCTAAAATACTTGCCCATTTATTTAAATATGATTCTGTTCACGGTACCTTTAAAGGAGATATCTCTTCAAGCTCCGATGCCTTAATTGTAAACGGCAAGAAGATACCTGTGTTTTCTGCCGCTGATGTCTCCAAACTTCCATGGAAAGATTTAGGCATTGATATGCTCCTTGAATGTTCTGGTAAGTATAGAGATGCCGATGAGGCGAGAAAACATATTGATGCAGGAGCAAAAAAGATATTAATCTCAGCACCTGCAAAAAAGGTTGATGCTACCTTATTATATGGTGTAAATCATGAGGCCTATGACCCAGCTAAGCATCATATTGTCTCTGCAGCTTCTTGTACCACTACCTGCCTTGCAACAATATGCAAAGCTTTACTCCAAAAGTTTAAAATTGAAAGGGGTATAATGACCACTGTCCATGCCTATACAAACGATCAGAAAATACTTGATGGTTCTCATAAAGACCTAAGAAGGGCAAGAGCAGCAGCTTTATCAATAATACCTACTACCACCGGAGCTGCTACAGCCGTTGGTGAGGTATTACCAGAGCTAAAGGGCAAGTTAGATGGAATAGCCCTAAGAGTTCCTACTTCTAATGTCTCTATTGTTGATTTAACAGTTAATTTTGATAAAGATACTACAAAAGAAGAGGTAAATAGTGTTATTAAAGAGGCATCGGAGACTAATTTTAAAGGGTTGATTAGATACTGTGATGAGCCTCTTGTATCCTGTGATTTCAATGGAGATTCTCATTCTGCCATATTTGATGCCGATTCAACCTACGTGAAAGGGAATATGGTTAAGATATTGGCTTGGTATGATAATGAGTGGGGATACTCTTGCAGAATGAGGGACCTTGCTATATATATGGCTGATAATACATAATTCTCTTATATAATGAGTAGTTTACTGACTAATTGCTTTAGGGAGGTGTTTTGTGGCAATTAAGAGAGTAGATGAGTTTGATTTTGAAAACAAAAAGGTATTTGTAAGAGTAGATTTTAATGTGCCTTTAGATGAGAATAGAAATATTACCGATGATACGAGAGTAAGGGCTGCCCTTCCTACAATAAAACACATAATCTCTCATGGCGGCAAGGCTATAATAGCCTCTCATCTTGGTAAGCCGAAAGGTCAGGTAAAACCAGAACTATCATTAAAACCAGTAGTGAAAGAATTATCTTCTTTATTAGGTATTGATATCCCTTTAGCACCAGATTGTATTGGTGACGAAGTTAGAAAGATGGTTGATAATCTAAAAAAGGGCGATCTTTTAGTTCTTGAGAACCTAAGGTTTCATATTGGAGAGGAGAAAAATCACCCCGACTTCGCAAAGGAGCTTGCAAACTCTTGTGATATCTATATTAATGACGCCTTTGGTGCTGCCCATAGGGCTCACGCCTCAATAGTAGGCATAACTGAGTATATAAAAGATGTCGGAGAAGGTTTTTTAATGTATAATGAGTCTAAATATCTAACAATGCTTATGTCCCACCCTGAAAGACCTCTACTTGTTCTCCTTGGTGGAGTCAAGGTCTCCGATAAGATAGGTGTTATAAAACAACTCCTTGAGATTGGCGATATCATTCTTATTGGTGGGGCTATGGCAACTACCTTTTTGAAGGCAGAGGGCTATGATGTAGGCATATCAAAATATGAGGAAGATAAATTAGATGTGGCGAGAGAGATCCTGCAACTGGCAAAAGAGAAAAATGTGCCCATTGTCTTACCAACTGATGTAAAGGTTACAAAAGATATTAAATCTTCGGAATATAAATGTGTTCATATAAACGAGATCCCTCCTGATATGATGGTAGTTGATATTGGTGAAGAGACGAAAAAAATTTTCTGTTATGAGATAATTAATGCAAAGACACTTTTCTGGAACGGACCCTTAGGAGCATTTGAGAATCCTGTCTTTCAGGATGGCACCTTTTCTATTGCCAAGTGTATCGCTAATCAAAAGAACCTTGTTTCAGTAGTAGGTGGTGGAGATTCCGCTGCTGCTGTAAGGAAAAGCGGTTTTTCTGATGGTTTTACCCATATATCAACTGGAGGGGGGGCAACCCTTGAGTTTCTTGAGGGAATACCTCTACCTGGTATTAAGGCCTTGGATAGATATTAATATGGCGATAATTGTTGCAAACTGGAAGATGAACAAGTTGCTTTCTGAAGCCCGTGATTTTACAGGGGCTATCAGAAAGATAGCGATAAAAGAAGAAAGAAAGGTTGTAATAGCACCACCCTTTGTGTATTTAAAAGACCTTGCAGCAGAATTAAAAGACACAGAAATTTCTGTAGCTGCTCAAAATATGTTTTTTGAAGAAAAAGGGGCCTATACAGGCGAGATATCACCTCTTCATCTGATAGATATAGGTGTTAGCTATGTAATACTGGGTCATTCCGAGAGAAGAAATATTTTTGGTGAGGATGACAATCTTATCTCTAAAAAGCTCAGATCTGCCATCTCGCATAATCTTACCCCTATTTTTTGTGTAGGGGAAAAGATTGAAGAACGTAAGTCAGAAAAAACCTTCGAAGTTATAGAAAGGCAGTTATATGAGGGGCTTAAACTAATAGAGCCTGATGATATTGAAAAGGTTATATTTGCTTACGAACCTGTATGGGCAATAGGAACAGGTGTTAATGCAACCCCTGAACAAGCAGAAGAGGTACATTATTGGATAAAAGACTTTCTTCAAAAAAAATATTTAAAATCAGAAAATAAAAATGTTAAAATACTCTACGGTGGAAGTGTAACAGCAGAAAACGCCAGCTCACTTATGAAAATGAACAACATAGATGGTTTGCTTGTTGGTGGCGCTTCCTTAAATATAGAAAGTTTTGAGAAGATAATTAATTTTTAAGGAGTACTAAATGATAGCTTTTGTTATATTTCTTCATGTTATTGCCTGCCTAACCATTGTTTTTATAGTTCTTTTACAAACTGGCAAGGGGTCTGAGATGGGAGCAGTTTTTGGCTCAGCGAGCTCCTCTGTATTTGGTCCTACAGGCCCAACAACAATCTTAACTAAGATAACAGTAGGTGCGGCAGTACTTTTTATGATTACATCAATGATATTAACTTACAACTTCTCTCAACGTTCTGTCAAAACTCTTGTGCCTAAGACAAAAACGGCTCCTCAAGCACCTGCAAACGCTCCTTCTCTCCCTGCTACAGGTGGCGAACCAGCCAAGGCGCCTACAAATCCCTTACCTCAGTCAAAATGAGCCTACTTAATATACCAAAGCAAAGAAATTATGAGATTAGTAGGGAAAGGGCTTTTGCGGCCCTTTCTTCTTTTAGTTTAAATGAACTTTCAGAGAAAACAGGTGGTTTCGTCGATGGCTCTAATCTAATCTTTAATTTTTTTAAATGGGAAGTAAAATTTGACTTTGAGAATAAATCACTTCTTTTACCAGAAAATCTTAAATCCCCTTCTACAGAAAACCTAATTCTTCATTATATCGCCTACTCTCAAGGAGAAAAACCTAAAGGGGAATGGATAAACTTTTATCAGATTAAAGACGCCACTTTATATCTTCCTGTTTTTAATAAGAGAACAATTGGGATAATAAATAAGGCTGTGAAAGATTTTGATAACTGGCAAAAAAAGTGTCTTAATCTTGGTGGTGAGAGATACAATTTTACTAACTCTGCCAGTGCCTATAAGTTTTTTGCTTTTCCATTAGTCCCAATACTTATTGTCTATTATGAAGGTGATGAGGATATCCCCTCTGAACTAAAATTTATGTTTGACTCATCGGTTGTAAAAAATCTTAGTGCTGAAGATGTTGTTGTCGCTTCCCAGTTTTTGTCTCTCCAATTTTTTAAAGTATGAAATCACTTTTTAAGCCTCAGCTTATAAATAAGCCCAATGAAGACCCATTGCTATATATAGACCTCTTTGGTAGAAAAGAGGCTTTTGTAGCAGATTTAGGAGATATATCAAAGTTATCAAATAGGAAGATATTAAGAATCTCAAGATGTTTTATCACTCATACACATATTGACCACTTTTTTGGTTTTGACGGGCTTTTAAGAAGTTCTCTTGGTAAGAAAGATACGATTTTTTTTTATGGGCCAAAAGGGATAATAGATAACATAAAAGGAAAGTTAAGGGGGTATAATTTTAACCTAATAAAAGAGTATCCTATTAACATAACTGTTTTAGAGTTTAGAAAGAATAGAAAGCTAACCTGTAATTTTTCTGCAGATAATAACTTAAAACCCTCTAATATTGAGGAAAGTCTATGGGATAATAATATATTGCACGAAGATAATGAGTTGATGGTTAAGGCCATATTGTTAAATCATAAAATCCCTGTCCTTTCCTTTCTTTTCGAAGAAAAAATGAGGATAAATATAAATAAAGATGGACTTAATAAGATGGGGGTGATCGCAGGTTCTTGGTTAACGGATTTAAAAAAATTATATCTTAATAAAGAAGGTAACAAAACAATTGATGTGCCCACAAAGGAAGGTCTTAAAAAGTTTAAATCATCAGAACTTTTTGAGAGCTTAATTATCGTAAAGGAAGGCGAGAAGATATTTTATCTAACTGATATTAGGTTTTCTATGAAGGCTCTAAAAAAGATTAAAGCCTTTGTTGAATCACCAGATATATTTTACTGTGAAGCCTTTTTTACAAGCTCTGATGAAGAACGGGCAAAAGACAGATACCATCTAACATCAAGACAGACAAATATCATTGCTAAGGCTATCAAAACAAAGAAACTTTTTATCTTTCACTTCTCCCCAAGGTATAAAGGCAATTTCAAAAAGATTTATAACGAAGCATTAGAAGGTTTCTGAAGACCATCTTGACTTTTATAGAAATAGTTATTAATTTATCCTTACCTAATATGAAAGAGGACTATTGCGATTTAAACCCAAAACAGAGAAAGATACTTAGTTCTTTAATAGAACATTATATATTAAGATCAGAGCCTGTGGCCTCTAAGACCATTGCGGAGAACTACATCTGTGAGCTTAGTTCTGCATCTATCAGGAACTATATGGAAGAAATGGAAATGCTTGGTTATATCTATAAACCCCATCCCTCAGCGGGAAGGATCCCTACAGAAAAGGGTTATAAGTTTTATATATCTGAGTTGTTGAAACGTTTAGAAGATAGAGATAAAGAGATAGAGATTTTGAAAAGAAAGTTTGATGAGCTAAATAACAATGTAATAGATTTTTTAAAGTATTTAACAAATTTTATAGCTGATTTTACTCAAAAAACAGCCATCGTATTCCTCCCAAAGATTGATAATAAAAGACCTAATACGATGGATTTTGTTAGGGTTGCCAACAATAAAGTTCTTGTCGTCACCGTCTACGACTTTGGTTTAGTTGAGAACAGATTAATAGATATTAAAGAAGATATTGATCAGGGTTTGTTAACCAAGTTTTCAAACTATATAAATGATAAGCTATCTAAAAATCTAAACGTAGAGGATATAAGAGAGGGCATTTTTTCAGAGATGAAAGCACTAAAGGAGCTCTTTGATAAAACATTTCAGATGATACACGAAAGCCTTGGTGATAAGTTATTGTTAATAGATGGACAGGAATATATGCTTGATATGCCAGAGTTTTCTCAGATCGAGCATTTAAAGAAGATATTCAAAACCTTTAGGGAGAAGGCTAAGTTTGCCGAGATGCTTACTAAAAGTCTCGACAGAAGTGATATTAAGGTCTATATCGGTGGGGAGCTCTCTTTGGACATAAATAATGCAGCATTAATTCTCTCGCCCTATAGTTCCTGTAATAACTCTATGGGTGCCATAGGTATTTTTGGCCCTATGAGAATGGACTATAATAACCTAATCCCCTTTTTGCTTTCCACCTCTAAGTTTGTTAATAAAGTAATGAAAGGTTAGTATTGTTAGAGATGAACGTACTTCTTGATACTAAAAGTGATAGTCGGAGGGATATATGAGTGATGAAAAAAATGATTTAAAGGAAGAAACTCTTGAAGATTTGGAGGGAGAGAACGATGAAAAAAGAGAGCCTTCTTCTGATGAGATAATAAAAAAACTTTCTGAAGAAAGAGATAGATATTATAACAACTGGCTTAAAGCTGAGGCAGAGCTTGATAATTTTAAAAAGAGAGTTTTAAGAGAAAAAGAAGAGTTTAGAAAATTTGCTTTAGAAGGACTTATCAAAGAGATACTCACACCTATAGACTATCTTGAGATGGCTCTCGAACACACAAAAAACGGTGAAAACTTATCTGCATTAGCACAGGGCATTGAATATACAATAAAAATATTTCTCGACCTATTAAAGGGCTATGGGGTGGAGCAGATAAAGGCTGCTGATAAGTTTGATCCTAACTACTTCGAGGCTACTGAGGTTGAAGAAAGAGATGATGTAGAAGAAGGGACAATCCTTAAAGTTCATAGGAAGGCCTATAAAATTCAGGAAAGACTTCTTAGGGCAGGTATCGTAACAGTTTCTAAGAAGCCCGAAAAAAAAGATAAAGAAATAGAGAATGATAAAAAGGAGGAATAATTTATGGGTAAGGTTATAGGAATTGATCTAGGAACGACTAACTCTTGTGTGGCAGTAATGCAAGGTAATGATGTAGTGGTAATACCAAATGCTGAAGGATCAAGAACTACTCCATCTGTCGTAGCTTTTACTGATAGTGGAGAGCTATTAGTTGGGCAGCTTGCAAAAAGACAGGCTGTTACAAATCCATTAAAAACTATCTATGCTGTAAAGAGATTAATAGGTAGAAAGTTTAATTCACCAGAGGTAAAAAGACATCAACAACTTGTGCCTTATAAAGTAGTAGATTCAAACATCGGTGATGCCTGGGTTGAGATAGCAGGAAAACCTTATAGTCCTCAACAGATATCGGCCTACATACTTCAAAAGATGAAACAGACGGCGGAGGATTTTCTTGGCGAGAAGATAACAGAGGCAGTTATAACTGTTCCAGCCTATTTTAATGATAGTCAGAGACAAGCAACTAAAGATGCTGGAGAGATAGCAGGGCTTAAAGTTTTGAGAATAATAAACGAGCCTACAGCGGCTGCCTTAGCTTATGGTCTTGGCAAGAATAAGAAAGATGAAAAAGTTGCCGTTTTTGATTTAGGTGGGGGAACCTTTGATATATCTATACTTGAGATTGGGGAAGGCGTATATGAAGTTAGATCAACCAATGGGGATACATTTTTAGGTGGGGAGGATTTTGACCAAAGAATAGTTGATTATATTGCCGATGAGTTTAAAAAAGAGACAGGTATTGATATTAGAAATGATAGAATGGCATTGCAGAGATTAAAGGAGGCGGCAGAAAAGGCAAAATGTGAGCTATCTACGGTAATGGAGACAGAGATTAATCTACCCTTTATAACTGCCGACGCAACTGGTCCAAAGCACTTATTAATGAAAATAACAAGGTCTAAACTGGAAGCCCTTGTGTCTGATCTTATAGAAAGATTAGAAGAGCCCTGTAGAATTGCCTTAAAGGATGCAGGATTAAAACCAGAGGAGATAGATGAGGTTATTCTTGTGGGTGGTATGACAAGAATGCCAAAGGTACAAGAGAAGGTAAAAGAAATATTCAAGAAAGAACCTCATAAAGGCGTTAATCCTGACGAGGTAGTAGCTATAGGTGCTGCAATCCAGGCAGGTGTTTTAAAAGGTGAGGTAAGAGATGTCTTGTTACTTGATGTAACACCTTTGTCCTTGGGTATAGAGACCTTAGGAGGAGTTTTTACTAAGATCATAGAGAAAAACACAACAATACCTTGTAAAAAAAGCCAGATATTTACCACCGCTGCCGATAACCAGACTGCTGTAACCATAAAAGTATATCAAGGAGAGAGAGAGATGGCCCAGGATAATAAGTTTTTGGGTCAATTTGATCTTATTGGCATTCCACCAGCACCAAGGGGAGTTCCTCAGATTGAGGTATCCTTTGACATAGATGCTAATGGAATAGTACATGTTAGTGCGAAAGATTTAGCCACACAAAAAGAACAATCCATTAGAATTACTCCAAGTAGCGGTCTCTCTAAAGAGGAGATAGAAAAAATGATTAAGGACGCAGAGCTTCATGCAGAGGAAGATAAGAAGAAAAAGGAGTTAATAGATGCAAGGAACCACTTAGACGGTCTTGTCTATACCGTTGAGAAGAGCTTGAAGGATTTTGGAGATAAGGTCGATGCAGCAACTAAAACGTCTGTAGAAGAGGCCCTTAGAAAAGCAAAAGATGCCTTAAACTCCAATGATATTAATACTATTAAAAGTGCCTCCGATGAGCTTTTACAAAAGTCCCATTCCCTTGCAGAGCTAATGTATAAACAGGCACAACAAGGTCAGCAAGGAGGTACTCAACAAGCAAGCGGTGCTGAGCAAAAAAGAGAAGATGTTGTTGATGCTACCTATGAGGAAGAAAAGGATAAATAAAAAAATATCCTTTCGTAAAAAGATGAAACTATAAAAAGATTGGGGCAACTGAGATTTCCGTACCCCAATCTTTATTTAATAAAGCCCTTTTGTTATTTATTTTTGGAGGATTGAGTGGGAAAGAGAGACTACTATGAGGTTCTTGGTTTATCGAAAGATGCTACTGAAAATGATATTAAGAAGGCATATAGAAATCTTGCATTAAAATATCATCCTGATAGAAATCCAGGTGATAAAGAAGCAGAAGAAAGATTTAAAGAGATAAATGAAGCCTATGAAGTGCTCTCTGATCCACAAAAAAGGTCAAGGTATGATACCTTTGGTCACTCTATGAATGATAACCCCTTTTCTGGTGCAGAGGGTTTTGGAGGCTTTGGTTTTGGAACTACCTTTACTGATGTTTTCAATGACATATTCTCTGAATTTTTTGGTGCAAATCAAGGTAGGAGAAGACCAACAGCGGGTGAAGATCTACTCTACAATCTAAAAATTTCTTTTATTGAATCAGCAAAGGGGGCAGAAAAGGAGATTCTTGTTCGCAAAAAGGTTATTTGCAAGACCTGTGATGGTGAAAGGATAAAGCCCGGTTCCAAACCTATTATATGTGGTACCTGTGGTGGTAGGGGTTCGGTAAGATATCAGCAGGGTTTTTTTAGTATTAGCAAGACTTGTCATAGCTGTAATGGTGCCGGCAAGATAATAAAAGACTATTGTCCAACCTGTCAAGGACAGGGCTATCAGTTTGAGAATAAAAATATCAAGGTTTCAATACCAGCTGGTGTAGAGGATGGCATGCGGCTAAAAATTAGGGGTGAGGGTAATCCTGGTGATAAAGGTGCACCTAAAGGGGATTTGTATATACAAATATCAGTGGAAGAACATAACTTTTTTAAAAGGAATGGGGATGATGTAGTATGCGACTTTCCCATAAAATTTACTTTAGCTGCTTTAGGTGGGGAAGTACATGTGCCTACAATTGATGGTAAAGTAAAACTAAAAATTCCTGAGGGGACTCAGAGTGACAGGATTTTTAGAATTAAAGGCAAAGGATTTCCCAACATGCACACAGGCAAGACAGGAGATCAGCTTATTAAGGTAAAAGTGGAAGTGCCTGTTAATCTCTCTCAAAAACAAAAGAAGTTACTTAAAGAGTTTGATGACCTCCTCGATGATTCCAACAATCCTGAATCAAAAAGCTTCTTTGATAAAATAAAAGGATTTTTCTCTATACTCTAAAATATACATATCGTCCCTTCTTGTCATAAGTATTTCTAAAATAAAGAAGAAAAATTTCTAAGTTTGAAAAATAAACAAATCTTCTGTACTATGAAATAGGGGGATATAAATGGACTTAAATAAGCTAAGGATAGACAAAGAAAAGCTTAAAAAAGATGGTAGAAATAGAAAAAAACTAATATTTTTTCTCTCTGTTTTTTTTATCTTCTTTTTGATAGTAACTTTCTCAAAGGTGGGGTTGGGTTTTCCAAAAAAGGTAAAAGAAACCACAGTATCTCTTTTGTATCCCTACCAAATAATTACGGTTTTTAATGCCAGTGGTTATGTTACGGCGGGTAAAAAGTCCTCAGTCTCATCAAAGATAACAGGTAAGATTAAAACTTTAAATGTTGAAGAGGGGACTAGGGTTAGGAAAAATGAGATACTTGCTATTTTGGAAGATGACGAGCCCAAAGCCATAAAAAAACAGATAGAAGCACAGATAGAGGTTACGAAAAAAAACATCTTAGTAGCCCAAGAGGATCTAAAGGAGGCAGAGCGTCAGTATATTAGAAACAAAAACTTATACAATAAAGGCCTTATCTCAAAAAACACTTTTGAGCTATCTGAGACAAATTTAAATAAGGCAAAGGCTTTGCTCGATTCCTTGAGTTCACAGCTTAAGTTAAACGAAAGCCAACTGGAACAGGCACTGGTAAATCTCGAAAACACAATTATAAGGGCACCCTTTGATGGCATAATACTCACGAAAAATGCCGATATAGGTGATATAGTTACCCCTATTGGCTCTGCTGTTACCGCAAAGGCCTCTGTAGTTGATATGGCTGATATGAATACGCTATATGTTGAAACAGATGTTTCGGAATCTTATATAGAAAAGGTAAAGATTAATCAGCCTGTCATAATAAGGCTCGATGCATTTCCAGAAAAAATCTATAACGGCAAAGTCTATAGCATAATACCTACAGCAAACAGAACTAAAGCCTCCATAACCGTTAAGGTAAACTTTACAGAGAGGGATAATAAGATTTTACCTGATATGAGTGCAAAGGTATCCTTTCTAAGCAGGGAATTAAAGAAAGAAGAAAAGGATGCCTTACTAATTATAAACAAGAATGCCCTTGTTAGAGAGGGTGATAAAACAAAAGTCTATGTTATTAAAGATGAAAAGGTTTATCTTAAAGAGATATCCATCGGTAAAGAAATTGATGATAATGTTGAAATATTAGGGGGGTTGCAGTATGGAGATAAGATTGTTTTAAATCCTCCTAAAGGGCTAAAAGATGGCTCAAAAATTAAAGTTGTCGAGGAATAAGTTTGTATTCTCAAGACATAATAGTATCAATTACTGAACTCTATAAGAGCTACAGAAGGGGTGATCAGTTAATTCCAGTTCTATTAAATCTTAGTCTTTCAATAGATAGGGGCAACTTTGTAGCCTTGATGGGACCTTCTGGTTCTGGAAAAAGCACGCTTCTTAATATCATTGCTGGTATAGATTATGCAGATAGTGGCAAAGTGATTGTAAACGGCACTAATATCTCCGTCCTCTCAGAAAAAGAGCTAACAGAGTGGCGACTTTTTAATGTAGGCTTTATCTTTCAATTTTATAACTTAATACCTGTCTTAACTGCCTATGAGAATGTTTTACTCCCCCTAATGTTGACAAAACTCAGCCAATCAGAAAAGAAAGAGCACGCAACCTTTGCTCTGGAACTTGTTGGTTTAACCGATAGAAAAGACCACTATCCTAATCAACTTTCAGGTGGGCAGCAACAAAGGGTTGCAATAGCGAGGGCTATTGTTACAGACCCTACGATAATAGTAGCTGACGAACCAACAGGTGATTTAGATAAAAACTCAGCAATACAGATCCTTGATTTGATTCATCGTCTTAATGAAGATCTGAAAAAGACCATAATCATGGTAACCCACGACCCCCGAGCTGCAAAATATGCAAAGACTATAAAGTATCTTGACAAGGGCGAGCTCATTGATGATATTTCTAAAATATCTATTTAAAAATCTTACGAGACATAAATTAAGAACCACCTTAACCATCTTAGGCATAGCAACGGCCATACTCTCTTACGGTTTATTAAGAACTATCATTGATGCTTGGTATGCAGGAGTATCCGCTGCTTCCACCAAAAGGTTAATCACAAGAAATGCCATATCCCTTGCCTTTTTTCTTCCTCTTTCATACAAAGATAAGATAAAACAAGTAGATGGGGTTTCTAAGGTTACCTATGCCAACTGGTTTGGTGGTGTTTATATATCGGAAAAGAATTTTTTCTTTAACGCCGCTGTTGATGCTATTAACTATATGGATTTAATACCGGAATTCTTAATCTCCGATGAGGAGCTACTAAACTTTAAGAAAGATAGAAAGTCGGCTATTGTAGGTAGGAAATTAGCTGATAGATTTGGTTGGAAGATAGGCGATACAGTTATGCTTAGAGGCACCATATATCCTGGTAACTGGGATTTTGTTATCAAAGGTATATACAAAGGTAAAGATAAAAATACCGATGAGACCCAGTTTCTCTTTCATTTTGATTACCTAAATGAGTTCATGAAAAAAAAATATCCTCAAAGGGCAGACTTGGTTGGTTGGTTTATAGTTGAGATTGAAAAACCAGAGACAGCAGGTATAGTCTCACTAAACATTGACAAGCTCTTTAAAAACTCCCTTGCAGAGACTATTACAGAGACCGAGAAGGCCTTTCAGCTGGGTTTTGTAAGTATGACGGAGGCTATAGTCTCAGCAATTGAGGTAATTTCTTACCTTGTAATATTTATAATACTTGCGATTACAGCAAATACAATGGTTATATCGGCTAGAGAGAGAACAAAAGAGTATGCTGTAATGTTAACACTTGGTTACGGTTTAAAAAAGATTGGTCTTTTTCTCTTTTTTGAAACATTAATAATATCTCTATTAGGCGTATTGATAGGAATTACATTAACATACCCATCGGCTTTTTATTTTGGTAAGCTAATGGAGGCATATTTCCCCATCTTTAATGTTCCCAAAAAGATTATATACATTGATATGCTTTTAGTTATAGTGGTAAGTTTATTCTCTACCTTTTTCCCTATATTGAGGATAAGAAAGATAAAAATTTACGATGCCTTAAGGTGGGTTGGCTGATGGAGCTTATCATCCTTTACTCCATAAGAAATTTGTTAAGAAGGAAGCTCACAACCTCTTTTACAGTATTCGGAATGGCTCTTGTAGTCTTTGTCTTCTCAGCAGTCATAATGTTAACAGAAGGGTTAAGACAGACTCTTGTTAAGACAGGCGATTACGATAATGTAGTAGTTTTAAGAAGATCCTCTCAAGCTGAGATGCAGAGTGTTATTGACAGGGAACAGGCAAACATTATAGAGACTATAGAAGAGATAAAGGTTGGACAGGAGGGAAGAAGATTAATCTCAAAAGAGGTTGTTACTTTGATAAGTCTGGATAAAAAAAGCACAGGAAAACCTTCTAATGTAACCATTCGTGGTATTGACGAAAACTCCTTTCTTTTAAGAAAAGGACTAAGGTTAGATAAAGGTAGAATGCCTATAACTGCAACAAATGAGATTATAGTAGGCAAAAGTATAGCAAAAAATTTTCTTAATGTAAAAATAGGAAATTATATCACTTTTGGTGGTAGAAGTTGGCTTGTTGTAGGTATATTTGATGCAGGCAATAGAGGGTTTGACTCAGAGATTTGGTGTGATGCCAATCAGCTTATGCAAGCCTTTAGAAGAGGTGCCTACTCAACAATAATCTTTAAATTAAATGATGATAAACTTTTTGGTAAGGTTAAGGAAAAGATAGAGACTGATCCACGTCTAACATTAGATGCAAAAAGAGAAGTAAAATATTATGAAGAGCAGTCGGAAG
This sequence comes from uncultured Pseudomonadota bacterium, assembly GCA_964540515.1. Classification (GTDB taxonomy): domain Bacteria; phylum CALINM01; class CALINM01; order CALINM01; family CALINM01; genus JAOAGA01. Next base: position 17,965 of record CAZIMS010000003.1, read on the forward strand.
TAATGGCAAATTTTATAAATTATTTAGGTATCTCGATGACACTAATATTTTCAACAGGAGCTATTCTTGGTGCTATGATTACAATGTATACAGCGGTAGCAAATAGGGAAAACGAGATAGGTACTCTTAGAGCAATAGGCTTCTCAAAAAAAAAGATTCTTATTACCTTTTTGATAGAGTCTATCCTTATTAGTTTTTTGGGGTTACTATTGGGGTTATTCTTTTCTTCCTTTTTACAGTTTTATACTATATCTACTTTAAACTGGCAAACCTTCTCAGAACTTGCCTTTAAGTTTAAGCTTACACCAAAGATAATTCTTTATTCAATGGCCTTTGCAATTTTTATGGGTGTTTCAGGAGGGCTACTACCTGCTATCAGGGCGTCAAGGAAAAATATTATAGAGGTTTTAAGAACAGGATAGGATATAATTATTTTGAGGGAGAAAATGCTAAAAAACAAACATCTAGCCATATTAATTATTTGTATATATATAATAATTAGCGTAAAAACTCTTTATGCCCAAAATCTCAATAATTTCAAAACAATAAAAATTAAGGTAGACGGTAGGGAACTTAATGTGGCACTTGCGGACACACCAAAAAAGAGGGAACAAGGCCTTTCTGGAACTGAACTTATTGATTTAAAAAGGAGAAACATTCAGGGAATGCTTTTTGTCTTTGAAGATGACAAAGAAAAGACATTTCAAGCATGGTATATGAGATATGATTTAATGCTATTAGTATTAGAAAAAATTAATGGATATAATTTTAGTGTAAGGCAAAGGGTTCCTTTGAGAGTGGCAACCACTGCAAAGGTATCAGGGAGATGGGTATTAGAAGTACCTATTAAGAAAGATTAAAAAAAATTATTTTTTCAGTTGACTTATTTATAGACAAGTGTTATCCTTATTGGTAAAAGTGTGTTATTACTCTACTTTAAGAAGGTAGGATTAATTACTTGGCATACAATTTGAGTATAAATTTATAAGTAAAGATAGGTAAAATAGACGGGGGTAAAAGATGCTAAACAAAAAAATATTGAACTTACTTAAAAGCAAAAAGATAGCCCTCCCTTTGACAATATTTTTATTATTGTTATTTAACAGTGGTGCTTACGCTATTTCGCTGGGTAATCCTGTTATAGTATCTGACAGTAGGTTTCAGAGTTTAGGTGGGATAGCTACAGACGGTACTAATATTTATGTTGCCGATTATGGTGCAAATAAGATCTGGAGACTTGATGCCAGCAGAGTAGTAACTCCCCTCATTAATGTGTCCAAGCCAATCTCTGTTGCCCACGATAGCGGCAAACTATATGTTATAACTGAGAATGGAGGATTTACTTATACTACTGCAGGGGCAAATACAACACCAAATAGTTTTGGTGCAGGGGTGGTTAAGGCTTCTGACATTATAGTTGATACTACATATATTTATATAGCAGATATTTCTGCAAAAAATGTCAAAAGATATAATAAATCAACAGGTGCTTACGTTGATGCCATTGGTGGTCCTGTTAATACATCAGCTACAGATGCGCAGAGTGGTAAATTTTACATGCCATCAGGCCTTGCGCTTTCTGGTACAAAGTTACTTGTTTCTGACTACAATAATCCGAGTAACATAAGATATACATTAGCAGCTGCAGGTGGTACTACTGCATGTATAAGTGGTGTAACGGGCGATATAGGTTATAGAGTTACTAAGCCCACAAAACTCGCTAACAAATATGATAGCAAAATTGCTCGTCAAGATAGTAGGTATTATTACTATAACTTATGTCCAAACATGACAGGCCTAAATACAGGCACCAAGCCTGATAACATTGTCCTCTGTTCTCAGACAGAACTAATTAATGGTACTTGTCCTGATTTTGGTGGATACTTAGGTTATAAATCTACTGGTGTTGTGCCAGATAGTTATGAAGGTAAGCCTAAGGGCCTTGTTCAAATATTTAATGGTACTACCTTTGACAGATCCTATGTGTTAAAAAGCTTTAAAGACGCTACTAATTTTGTGATTGCTAATTATACGCTTACAAGTCTGTGGGCTGATGGCACATATATCTATACTCTTGACTCACAGGGTATGAAAATAGATATTTACGACGATATCTCAAACACCTCTTTTGCGAAGGGGACAAATGATGCTAATTATACTTATATACCCTTCGCTAATGATAATCTGGCCAAATCAGCACCAGCAGGTTACGGCAGATATCACAAGGCTGGAAGGAAAACTTTGCCAACAAGCTTACAAAACTCCTTAGTTATATATAGAGATCTTGTTAAAAAAGGCACAGAGCTTGTAATATCAGACACAGCTGGTAAGGTTATATACTTTCCAATTCAGTAGTAAGGAGGGGGCTTAGAAAATGAGAAGAGTTTTTGGCTTTATATTGGTGATGATTTTAATAAGCGTAAGTTTTAAGGTCTATGCAGCGACAAAAAATGTCTCAAATACAATGCATAATTTAGCAACATGGTCTGGCAACACCATTAGATCTACAAATGTTAATGAAGTCTGCGTTTTTTGCCATACGCCTCACTCAGCGTCAGAAGTGCCATTATGGAATAGAGATACTGAGATGAGAGGCAATACTTATGTAGGCTTTATACCATACAGTACTGCTTATGCAACACAGTTTCTTTTAGGTATGGAAACACTTTTATGTATGAGTTGCCATGATGGCATTACATCTATGAGAGCCATACATAATAAACCCAATGTTTTAGGTAGCTCACCCATTACTATGACAACTGAGAATTTTACCGGTAATCCAGGTAGTTTTGCCGATATAGGTAACCCCGATGAATTCGCAAATATGTATAGTGTAAGTTTAGCAGATGCAGAGTCATATTATAGCACTGGTGGTGCAATGGTCTTTAGAGCATGGGCGGATCCAATTAGCGGTAGAGGTCTTGGTGATCATCCTATATCTATTAACTATGACGAGGTTGTTGCAAATGCTCCATCTAAATATAGAACTAAGCCAGCAACATTAAGATTTTTTGGAGACGACAAGGATGTTTTAGAATGCACTACCTGTCATGACCCACATGTTGATTATAATTTGGATACGAGGTATAGGCCCTTTCTTGCCTATAGCAATAGGTCTTCAGCTTTATGTTTTCAGTGCCATATAAAATAAAATTTTAGGAGAACCTTATGAAGCACCTAAGGTTAGCAATTTTATTAATAACAATTATAATGGGTGTAATGGCTAATCAAGTCTATGCTGTTGATCCACCACATAACACTATTGATTGTTCAACTTGTCATGGTGCAGGTAGAGTTAGCTATGGTAGGCAAGGTCTTGACCTATCAACAGTGTGTTTAGACTGTCATAGACCAGGTGGGTTAGGCAAACCTGTAGGTACAAAGCCAGCTAATCTTTATGGTGCTTTAAACTCGATTACACCATTTGGTGAAGGTACTGAACATAGCTTCTCCGGTTATGACATCAATCCATTAGCTAAAGCAACAACAAGACCTAGGGATAATGAATTTGTAGGCGCCTATGGCACAAAGTTGGCAGGAATGCTTTCTTGTAACTCCTGTCACAATCCCCACAAGCAACCAAATAATGCAGTCGGCGGCAAGTTCTTGAGGGCAAAAGGCGATAAAAGTAACGTCTGTATTAAATGCCATAGCCCTATGAATGTTACTGTAAAAGGTGGTTTTTCTCATCCTGTTAACAGTATGGTAGGGTTAAATGAAAGCGAATATTTCACACAACCGCAATATACAACACTTAAATCTGTATATAAAGCAAGCAATAACAACGTGACATGTCTTGTTTGTCATAAGGTTCATTATGGGTTTTCCAATCCAACAGCAACAAGTGGCAAAGGCAATGCTAAGTTAGGGCGTGTATATACCGATGACTGGCTTTGTGCACAATGTCATAAAATGTCAGTTCATGGTAATACTAAAGGATCACCGACAGCAACATGTATAAGCTGTCATAGTACTCATAACCCCGGTAATAATATAAAACTTGTTAGAACTCAAGTTGTTGATTCAAGAGGGAAAACAAAAGCTCTTGTTTATACAGCCAACTCATTACCAACGGATTTTTATAATAACCAGGGTACAGGACTATGTCAGGCATGTCATACTAAGACCAAATACTTTAGAAACTATTCAGTAACTAACTATATAATTACTGGTAACTCAACTCATAATCCAGATAATAGTAAGTGTATAATCTGTCATAGCCATGAGCCCGATGAAAATTTTGTTGCACCTTTAGTAGATGAAGTGCCTAATTTTCCACGAAGGGCCTTCGGTACTTCTTCCTGTAGCGGTTGTCATGCTTTTCCACCGAATAATGGTGCACACCTAAAGCATGCAAATAGTAATACTGATTTGACTGACTGTGCAGTATGCCATATAGGAGCAACAAACTTTACAACCCAAGGCGGCCATGCAAACCACGAGATAGGCAACCTGCTTAATCTAAACGACAGGAATAAAAGAAACTTGGCTACTTTTATTACTAAAAACTCTACAAATAAATTATTAAATACTTGTGGAGGTGGAAGCCAGCCCTGCCATAGTCAGACAGGTACAGTTCCTACATGGGGTAGTACTTCGCTTTCTTGCGACGCCTGTCATGGTAATCCGCCATCAACAGGCAATCATGTAGTGCATTCAGTGACTAATTCAATGCTCTGTACAGATTGTCACTACAACGTGACTAACAACACTGCTACCTTTAGACCCCATGCCTCAGCCTTAAGTACAGCAGGCCTTACTGATGAACAGGCATACAAAAAGAAGGCATGGGATATAACTTACACTTATGATATAAAGGTAGATGACAGAAATAGAAATAATGGGTTTAGTACCTATAGCTCTTATAACAAATCTTGTTCAAATATAGTATGTCATGACCCAAGTAATATAAACAAGAGAGCAAGATGGAATATTGATTCACCAACATGTAATTTGTGCCATGGTAGCAATGCAACTAATATGACTACGGGCTCACATAGCCAACATTTAAATGCATCTGCTACTTTTGGTATTGCTATAACATGTAGTAGCTGTCATACAAATGTTGGACCTACTGCATATAACCATTTTATGTCAACACTTAATGCAATAGAGTTAGTAGGTCTTAATTATACAGGAGGTTTAGTCCCTGGCGATAACAGCTTTGGTTCCTGTGGTACAAACGCATGTCATAATAATGGTAGAGGTGGTGCTCCTATAAATAATACATACACTTGGGGTGTTACACCTCCAGGTGACCAATGTGCAATCTGTCACGCAATGCCACCAGACACACCATATGTCGATGCCACATACTCTAAACACAAAGTGCATTGGATTAGCTATATTCCAAACATTAGTCCTAAACTAACCCCTCAATGTACAATGTGTCATACTGCAGGTAATGCCTCTACACACATTAACAGCGCAGTAAACATGTTATATGGTGGTAGTAATTACATTACAACATTTAGCTTTGGTGCCAACGTTAATGACCCAACTGATGATACCTGTCAGGCAACCTGTCATTCAAGCCCAACCTCAAATCTTGTCTGGTCCGCAAGCAAACCAACAAGCTGTGATGCCTGCCATGGTTTCCCTGGATCTGCGACAAACCCACTAAATACAGGTAAACATCATAAACACCATGTAGATAGTGATACTGACTATACAGAATGCGGTCAGTGCCATCCAAATGTAGAAGGTTATACAACAGCATTATCGGGCAAGCATGGTGATGGTACAAAAGATACTGGCCCTGGTGGTAACTCAAAAGTATCAAGCTGGATTAAAGCCACAGAATCTTGTACAAACAATTGTCATACAGTTGCAAATAACCTTTGGAAGGCAACCCAAAAAAATACAGCAGATCCTCTACAGTGTTACAACTGTCACGGCAACCCCCCAACTACAGGCAAACATACAGCCCATGTAACAAATAGCTCAATTGCCTGTGTAGCCTGTCATTTTGGTGCTAACACAACACCACATACCCCTCTTACACACAACGATGTTACTGGCACTGCTTCTAACGATGGCGATTTTCTATACAAGAAAGCTGTTGGTTGGAACTCGGCAGTTTATACAAGAACTATAGAAGTCGACGACAGATTATACAATAACGGCACTACCCCAACATGGGCATCAGGTAGCTGTTCTACTAAGAAATGTCACAATCCTTCACCATCTGCAACTTATAGTGCAAACTGGACAAGTGGCGCTAATTCATGTACTCTATGTCATGGATATATTGGAGCAACAACAGGTTTATCAACTGGTCACAATGCCCATGTGACAGCAAACACCAACTTTGGAATAAATATTACATGTACTAACTGCCATAGCAATAATGCTGGTAATTACAGGCACTTTATGGTTGGTGGTGTACCACGTGGGTATGTAGACTTTTCTGGAGCTGTTTTCTTTAGATATACAACAGCTGATAGAACTATACCAGGTACAAGAAACACTGGTTATTGTACAACTAATGTATGTCACAATGATGGACGAGGTGTAAGCTATCCAGCAGTGTCATCAAAAATACATTGGGGAACTACACTTCCTAATAATGATCCTAACGTAGCGTGTAACATTTGTCATAAGTTTCAGATAAATACGAGAAGACATTTTGACCACTTCTCAACGGTAAGTACTGCTAAATATGGTCCAAGGTTACAGTTTACAACAGCTAACTGTAATCAGTGCCATAGCTTACAAACAAACTCAACACATATTAATACAGTTGTTAACTTTAGAGATGGTGGCGCTAACTTATCAACTACAAAATCTTGTAACAACTGTCATACCTCTGTGAATGCTCAGAGAGCAAAAGGTTACTGGTTATACAGCTCAACGACGAGCTTTTTAAGATGTCAGACTTGTCATTTAACAACAGCTGGAACACCTGCATATAGCAAATACACAAGCTCAATTGCCGGAGGTGTGTACGCACCAGCATTTCCAGCCTATGCAACGCTAGGTCACGGAAGACCAACTGCATCTGGTAATTATGCTTCAGGTAATCCTCCTGCAAATCAGACATTATGTACGAATTGTCATGGTATTACATCTTGGGGAAGTGGTGGAAGACATATAACCAATACAGCTAATGATTTCAAAAGATTGATACTATCTACTACAAATGCACAATGTAATTACTGTCATGGAGCAAATCAGCCTGGCTTTGCAACTAAGAGCGGTATAGTATCTCATAAAGGTACAGTAAGATTTTCTTTCCCAGAACTTTCATGTGGTGAATGTCATGAGTTACACGGTGGTAGCACTAATAAACCTGTAAACAGTAACATAATGATGATCAGAGCCACAAATGCAACATACTATGCTCCATCCGCTACTGTAGTATTTACATCGCGGACCTTTGGCACTGATTCTTTTGACGAGGCTGAAAGTCCCTTTACTTCGGGATCTTCTAATAATGATGATATCTGTGCGACTTGCCATGTAAATACTTACCACAATAGCAGGACCAAAGATGGTAAACATGGATCAGGAAACAATGGCACAGACTATGGCAACAGTCAGAGCTGTATAAACTGCCATAGCCATAAAAACTTCTTTACACCAGCTGGTTGCAATGGCTGTCACGGTACAGATGGGCCTGATGGTGCACCAAGAACATCTGGAGGCTCAAAATACTCAGGCAGCTATGGTGCCCATGCTATACATCTGGATCTTATATTCCCAAGAGTTGGAGTAACAACTAATAAATGTGATAAATGTCACGGGGCTGGTGCTACAGCAGGCACACACACTGGACATAATCAGGGTAATGGTAATGTTTTAAGATCTAACGTAACATTAAATGTAAGCACTGAATACGCCTTCAAGGGTACAAACCCAAGTTACGTTATGAGCACTGAGCCACAGTATGCCTATTGTGCAAGCACTAACTGTCATTTTGGACCATCTCCAAAATGGAAGTGCTTACCATACTAAGCTGTAAAAGGGGTGATAAATATGAAGATATATAGCTTAATAAAAAGGAAGGTAAATATGAAAAAGATAGCATTAACATTCATATTGATGCTACTTGTACCTGTAATTGCACAAGCTGCTGTTACAGTAGCAGACGTTGTTAAACATATTCCCACAGATGTGTCAGTGCAAGCAGGTGCATCAACTACAGACCTCAACAGAAATGTTATCACCCTTTCATATAGCTTAAGGTCAGATCAAACTAATGATGTGTTAACTAGTATTACAATTGATGATACTGGAACCCTTGCTGCAGGTGAGGCAGATCTTAAGGTTTATGTTAACCCTATGGGTAGAAATAGTACAAGGGGCGCCTTTCTTGTGGTAAACCAGCCATCTTGGAGTGCTGCGAGTGGGACTATAAACTTTTCGAGGAACATTGCACTTACACAAAATGTTAAAGCTTTTGTATTTATTGTATATGATTTAAGAAGCACCGCTGCAGGTAGAACAATTCAGACATCAGTATCGTCCATGGGGCTTGCTGCTGGTAGTGGTAGTGGTACAAGCGTTCCTATAAACCAAACTTCAAATTTAAATAATGTAGTTGCAAAGACCGCATGTTATGATGATGTAAAGCTTAATCAATGTGGTATGTGTCACAACTATCAGGGCTATTACCAGATGTTTTATCCCCATTCATCAGCTACATCAAGAAAGGGGCATGAAAAACATGTTGGCCTTAATAGATTTGAATGCTTTATCTGCCATAACAATGCAAATAGATATCATACAAGGTATACCAGTGTAGCGCCACAACACATGAATAATGCTATTAACGTAGGCCCTAAGATTTGGGACAATGTATCTTCTGCCGGTGGATTAGGTGTTGGACATGGCAGTTACAATAGTTCAACAAGAGTATGTTCAAACGTATATTGTCATTCTAATGGTGCTGGCACGAGGGTTAACTCTCCTGCTTGGGGAACAAAGGCATCAGGCTGTACAGTATGCCATGGGACACCACCAAACACAGGAGCACATAATGCCCACTGGACAAGGATAACAGGCCTTACTTCTCCAGGAGATTGTGGTATATGTCATAGGGATGGTGGAACAGGCACCTTTCATCATGCCGATGGTCATGTAGATGTGTTATTCGATCCCGCCTATAACGACAGAAACTTAACAGCCACTTACAATACTGGTGCAAAGACATGCTCTAATGTAAGTTGTCATGGTGGTGTAACAACCCCAGCCTGGAATTCTGCTACAGGTGCATATAGACAGACAGTTACAGGTGCTGCTTTCACTTCAGAAAACAATACATGGTTAAGATGTGAGATGTGTCATGTAGTTGATAACATAACATCAGGACAAGAAACCAATGTTTCCAGATGGAATAGTGCAAGGTCTGGTAAACACAACGCCCATGCTGTGACAGGCCTTGCAAGTATGAGGGCATACACAGGTATAGTTAATGGTGTTAACTTTGGAAGAAAAAGAATGAGGGTATCAGTATGTTATGTCTGCCACAACAATGCACATTTTGATGGCACAGCAAATGATTATCGCTGGACAAAGGCCAGTATTTCCGATTACCATTTTTCCATTAACCCAGGTGGCACTAACAATACAATAGGTGGTAGCGCACAAAGAGGTGGTGGAACTGTAGGAGCAAATATATTTGATACTTATGTTGATAACTCAACAACTGCTATAGCACTAAATACTTCACCGACTCAAAATGTCTTTTATATGAGGTCAACAGCTGATATATATCAATCTGGTACCTGTAACAACACAGACTGCCATGGTGGTGGTACATGGAGTTATGTGGCTACATTAGACTGTACTACATGTCATAGTAAGGTGATAAGGGGTAGAACAGCAAATGTAATTGCTGAGTTTAGTATGCCATCTCGCCATGTTCAGGGTGTAGCGGTTAACTCTCATCATTGTTACAGATGCCATTGGGAGGCTGACAATAATGCTGGAACAATAGTTAAAAACGCTTTATACCATGGTGATAATAAAGCACAGTTAGTTATCTATGATTCAACTAACAATGCGAGACCAACAACAGCAAATAGCGCAACCTTAACTGTCTTTAACAGAGCTACATCTGCAACTAGTTTGCGGGTTAATGCCCACTGTTTAGGCTGCCATAATGAAGGTGGAAAGGGAAAAGCAATCTTTCCAGGTGATACAAGAACAACAAACCAGTATGCTTGGGATGGAAGCTCAATACAGGCGAGATATATGGCATATAGACGTTACTCGTCACATGTGTATAACGCAGTAACCTACAACGTAGTTCCAAATAAAATTAAAACTTCTAGCTCACACTACTATATGAACCAGCATCAAAGAGGTGTTGCTGTTGGTGCAGCATGGTCAGATGACCAGAGCACGATTTTAGCAGCAGGCACCTTTGATGCCCAGGGAAGGCAGGGTTCTGTTGGTTGTTTAGACTGTCATAACTCACACGGCTCTAACATACCTTTTGGTACCTTTGGCTATACATCTTACAGCTCCTTTACTGGTAAACACAGGGGTGGTATATTAAAACAGACATGGGCAAATACTCATGGCTATGGTGATAATTATACACCGACTGAAAGAAATCTTAACGTTACTGGTGGTTTATGGGCAATATGGAGCGCCCAAGCAGCACTATGCTTTGACTGTCATTTAGGTCCTGATAAGGCCATTACAGCATATTTGGGATCAACCTATTCAAGCTGGTCTTCAGTAACTACTTTGCCACCAGATAGTAGGGGAGTAAGAAGAAACTACATTAGCTATGGTAGAAACGCTGGTAATATCATTGCAGGTTACTATGATCCTATAAATTATGAAGCTGCAATAACTAACAGAGCATCGATACACGGTAGAGGTAGATGGTATATAGATTTAAACACCGCAAATACTACCTATGGTAATAATGGCTATAGTTATGTACAAAATCAGAGAAACAATAGTGCAGCCTTCTGGTTTGGTGAGTTTAGTTATAAAAGAGGTACTATAATTGGTACCCATTTTAAAAAATACGATGGTGCCTACGTACAAGGTTATACTCCAAGAGACTGGAAAAATAGTGCTAATTCTGGTAATACTAGATCAGATCTAAGGGGTATGTGCACGCCATGTCATGATCCTCATGGAGTTAATGCCCTAAATGGAAGTCCCTACTTGGCAAATATAAGGTATTACTCTCCACAGCTTAAAGGTATGTGGCTAACAGGTTTATATTATGAAGACAGACCTGGAAATAGAGATACTTCTGCTAATTCCGAGGGCACTTACGCAGTTGTTAATACTTTTAGTACCAATACTCTTACTAATACGAGAGTAGCTCCAAGAATGGTTCCTACAAAAAGACTAAGCAGACCTAAACAAACAGGTAATGGATATGGTTTTGGTTTGAATGACGGATTAGGTCAAGATGGTTTCTTTATTGATGATAATACCTTCGGCGTAACAATAAATAATGGTACTACTGCTGTTGAGTTGTTTAGTAATAATAATTATAATCTTGTGCATCAAAACTACTGGTTTGATAACTGGACTAATGGTCAAGTACATCCATTTCGTACAGGAGGGTCAGTTACTGTGAATATGATTTCGGAGAGTGAAAGTCAGTTTGCAGGTTTGTGCCTTGGTTGTCATCCAAAAAGCGTTTTAGTAAATACGCTATCATCTCATAACAATAGAAGAGCGTCATTTCAAACGCATGCCCATAAAACAGTAAAAGGCTGGGCTGCAACGGCAAATTCGCCTGCAAATGCTGATATAGTACCAAACTATTATATCAACAGAGCTTCTAACGCCGCAGGCTTAACGAACGCTTATACAACGACTAATAATTTTGGAAATATTTCAATGTCACCACTTCTATTGTATGCTAATGGTGGTACTGCTGGAATAAGAGGATTAGATGCTCCTAATGTGCAGGTAGGTATTCACTTTTACTGGGGCTTACATTTACCAAAGCAGGCTGATACAAACGCAAGCAACAATATACAGGTACAATATCATAACTTCCCATGCTCAAAGTGCCACACAGTTCACACCTCAAGGCTACCAAGACTTATGAAAACTAACTGTTTAGATGTAAGGCAGTCAAAAGATGTTGCAAATAACTGGGCATCAGGTAGTAATTTATTTAGACAGAAATTTGCAGAAGGTAATAATAACTGGTACATTAGAATGATTTATACAGGCACAAACAATAGTCCAGGAACATCAGGGACTACAGCAAATCTTCTCATCTGGAATCCAGCCAGAGCCGTTAGATGCCATAATAGTCCACTTGTTATGGATAACGTTAATCAAACCAGATGGAATGATGTAACTCCATGGGGTAATTAAAAAAAAAATAAAAGGAGGTTTGTGATGAAAAAGTATATTAAACCCAAAAAAGTAGGTGCGAGTTCCGTTCATCCCTGCTAATGAGAAGTTGCAAGTCAGTGTTATTGGTAAAAGGGCGTAAATTATACGCCCTTTTTTTATTGATTTCAAAAGTCTTTTTATATTCTACTATAAAACTATGCAAAAGGGCTTTGATGAAGCAAAATTGGAAGCAATAAGACAGTTTCTTCTTACTCAAGAAAAAAAATATAAGGCAAATAAAGAAGAAGAGCAAAAAAAATCATCGAAACTCTAAAATCGTTGGAACCAATCTGGAAGAGATTTAAAATAGAAAAGGTGTATCTATACGGAAGTTTTGCTGATATGACCTTTTCGGCTCATTCAGACATTGATATTGCCGTATATCCCGATGTTGATTATAAGGTGTTTTCAAAGCTTTTTCATTATGTGAACAGACCTTTTAGACGGACGGTGGACCTGCGTTTATTGAGTGAGCTGCCCTTTCGTCAAAATGTGGAAAAAGAAGGAATTTTGATTTATGAAAGAAAGGCTCGTCATATTAAAAAGTGTGATTGCTGTAGATCAAAAAAAACTGGACAAGCTTTTTACAAAAATTGAAAGAGCTTATTTATCCTTTTTACAGTCAGGGTAATATGCTAAATTGGTGGAAGCAGCATTCTATATAAATCAGCTTTATACTGGATTTGAAAGGATGTTTAAACACATAGCAAAAGTTTTTGAGAATAATATTGAAGATGACTTCTGGCATAAATCGCTTCTTGAGAGAATGTCTATTGAGATTGAGTCTGTAAGGCCTGCTGTTATATCTAAAAAGTATTTTGATTATTTGAATGAGCTTCGATCATTTCACCATTTTTTCAGACATGCTTATGACACAGATATAGACAGAGAAAAGTTCAACATAGTTATAAAAATGACAAAACATTTAGAGAAAACGGGAAGAAAAGATTTAGAAAAATTTGTTATATTCCTTCAAAACTTAATCAAGAAAATAGAAGGATGATCTTTAATATATTTACTAATTTTTTCATTATCTCTACATAGAAAAGGTTTAAGTTTATTTCTTTTTTTTGAGATTAAAATATCTTATAATAAAGCATTATGAATGAGAGAAAGATTACTAATTATCTATTGTTAGTCTTTACACTATCGTCATTTATCTTAAGACTTATACCATGGAAATACACTATAATTGATGGTGGTAAATGGGTACTATTTGTACAACCCGATGCCTATTACCATTTAAGAAGAGCAACTATTTGGGCACAGAATTTTCCTAAAATTTTTACTCTTGATTATTATATGGCATATCCATTTGGTGCTGAGTGTCCTTGGCCGCCACTTTATGATTGGCTTATTGCTGTTGTGACGATTATTTTAGGAGGCGGAAAATATAATGTTAATATATTACAGATTGTAACAGCATTATTCCCACCGATCTTAGCGGCATTATGTATTTATCCCGTTTATAAAGTTGTTTTTTTGATATGGAAAAGCAATAGAGTAGCTTTAATAGCTGCCTTTTTTGCTATCTTGATGCCAGGTATGCTTAGTTATTCAACCATAGCTTCTGGTGATCATCATATAGCAGAAACCTTGATAGGACTTTGTTTTTATTATTATGCATTAAAAATTGTAGATGCTGCAGAGGATAAAGGGATATCTAATAAAGATGTTTCTTTAACTGCAATATTTATAATAATAGGACTGTTAGTATGGCAAGGAGAGGTAGTTTTCTTTACAATTTTTGCTATTTATCTTTTTATCCTTTTTTTAAAAATGAGAAATAACTTTGAATTTATAAAAAAGGTCTCGAAGGCATTTTTGATATCCTCAATAATTAGTTCATCTTTTTTGGCATTAATAAGATTCATTATTCCAGGAGGAACTCATCTAAGTCTTTTTAATTTTGGTTATTTTTCATACTTTCAACCCTTATACATGCTGTTTTTATATTTAGGAGTCTTTTTATTTGGAAGGTTAATATTCATTTATATGAAAAACAAAAAAATTTTTTTAATATCACTTTTAAGCACAGCTATTTTTATATTAACCACTTTAATTATTATCAAACCCTTAAGAGTTGGAGTTTGGGAAGGTATAAACTTCCTTTTCAAAACTGATCCATGGCATGCAAGTATAAATGAGTTTCAAAGTACCTTTACTTTGAATTTTCTAAAAAGTAGCTTAGAAAGCTTTGAAGGATGGACTAATATTATTTATTTTTTATCATTTTTACTTCCTTTTACATATTCTGTATTTTTTATTTATAAATGGCTTAAAAATAAAAAAATAAGCTATCTATTTGTTACAGAACTACAAATTAAACCATCAAAAAGTAATAACTTCATTATCAATAGTGAGCACTTTAAATATAATAACTCAGATATTTTGAAAAGATTTTTCGAAAAAAATAAAAATAAAACTTTATTTTTTATTGTAGTCGCCATTGCTTTTTTTCTTTTAGCACTATATCAAAAGAGATGGACCAACTCTTATAGTCCAATTCTTGCTATTGGGCTTAGTTTGTTTGCTAACAATATATATATAAGAGTTAAAAAAGGACATTTTTTAATAAGAGAGTTTTTTCATTGGAGGTCAAAAAAGCTTAAAGATAGTCCTGGTCTATTAACAAGAATCATTTTTTTGTGGGAAAAATCGCCATTAATACTCTCTTTAATAATAATAATTCTTTTCTTATTCCCCTATTATATAATAGCTCAAGGTATATTGTTAAGAAAAGGCTATCCCATAGAGTCAGATCTGTATAATAGCTTACAATGGATGAGATTATATACTCCAAAAACAAGCTATCTCTATAAACCAAATGAAAAACCAGAATATGGTGTACTCGCCACTTGGGATATGGGACACTTTATACAATACATAGCAGAAAGACCTGCAATCGTAAATAATTTTGGTCATCAGCTACCGGGAGATGGCTTTAAAACATCTATATATGTATGGAGTTGTGATAGTGAAGATGAGCTCACATCTATTTTAGATAAATACCAGGTAAGATATTTAATCCTGTCAGATCCAATTGTTTACTTTAATGATAATGTTAAAGCTTATACAAAGGAAGGTTTTCTTGAAAAAGCAATACAGTTTGAAAAAATTCATTACAATATACAAGTACCAGTTCCTACAGAAGAGTTTTTTCGACTACCATTGGCAAATACATGGTTATTTGATGGGAGTGCGAACAATTATAAAAGTGCTACAAAAAGGCTAAGGTTAGTCTTTGAGTCTCAAAATCCAACACCTTTTCAGTATTTCGAAGGGTTAGAAACTAAAAAAATTAAGATATTTGAATATGTTAAAGGTGTAAAGGTTAAAGGAAAAACAAAACCAAAAGATATTATATACATAAGTGCAGATTTTATTACTAATTTTGATAGAGGCTTTAGATGGGAAGCTGCAGCTATAGCTGATGAAAATGGTAACTTTACCGCCTATTTGCCCTACGCAACAGCAGAAGATAACCTTTTTGTTAAACCATTATCTCCCTATTATTTTTATAGCTCCCAAAAAGAAATCAAAGTATATACAACTAATAGTGAGGTAGAAAATGGTGTCGAAAAAAGCGTTGATATGAATTCGGGTGAAAATATCCCAGAGTTTAAAAGGGATGAGATAAGACAAAAGCTAATTGGCTTAGCAGGTCAGGTAAGGTCTAAAAATTTTATGAAGTTACATAGGAAGATTAATGAATAGTAATTATAGGATATCCGTAGTTATTCCTGTGTATAATGAAAAGGATAATATTAAAAAGATAGTTGAAGAGGTATTAAAACAAAAGGTAGATGAGATTATTATTATAGATGACTGTTCTAATGATGGCACAAGAGATGTTTTAAATAATATAGTTGATGATAATATTAAAAAGATATATCACGAAAAAAACATGGGGAAAGGAGCTGCTGTAAGAACAGGACTAAAAAGAGTTACTGGCGATATAATTATAATTCAAGATGCAGATCTCGAGTATGACCCTAATGAGTATATTAAGCTTCTTGAACCAATCTTTAAGGATAAGGCAGATGTTGTTTATGGTAGTAGATTTAAAGGTGTTACGAGGGTTTTTTATTTTTGGCATTATTTAGGCAATAAGTTTCTTACATTCATCTGCAATTTACTTTATAATACTACTTTGTCAGATATGGAGACCTGTTATAAGGTCTTTAAAAGAGAGTGTGTGACAGATTTAGAGCTTAAATCTAACGGCTGGGGTTTTGACCCAGAGATTACAGCTCATTTTCTAAAGAAAAAAAACATTCGAATTGTTGAGGTGCCCATATCCTATTATGGAAGGACCTATGACGAGGGAAAAAAGATTAGGTGGAAGCATGGCATAGTAGTTTTATTTACTATATTTTGGTGTAAGTTTATAAAGTGATGATTAGAAAGTTAATACTAATTTTTTTACTGCTTTTACCTCATATTTCTTATGCAAAAGAAGTAGAGCTTCTTAAATATAATACTATTAATGATATTGAAGAGATAAAAGCTGATGAAGATACAGCCATTTTAATCCTATCGAGTAGATATTACATTGATGATCTAAGAAAGTTAGTTGGCGATAGGGGATATATTTACTGGGTTCTGCCTTTTTCTCAAGTAGAAGAAAAAGATTTGCTTGCATTTAGACATCTTGCCGAGACTTTAGGCAGGCATGTTAAAATAAACTTCACATCTGAAGGAGCCTATGTAGAAGAAGAAGGATGGTTAGATTACAAAATTATTTCTTATTTAGATCTTAACAAAGTTGTTTATGAGAAGATTGTAATATTGTTAGATGTTGATTTTTTCTTTAGACTTTATATTAATAGTATTTCAAAGGTTAACAATGAGAAAACCTTAGAGATAATGAAGTTTTACCGCAGCATTGAAAGTTATGAGCTTAATGTAAATCAGATATATTTAATATTAAGTAGAGATATTAATCTCCCTGAATGGGCTGAGGAGTTTGGTTATCTTATAGAAAAGATTTATCATTATTGGAAGAAAAAAGAGTTCCCAACAAGTTACGTTTTATTGGATGAGGTGGGCAAATATATAGTTTTTGCACAGTATGAAGAAGCCTATGAAATATTATTAGATGTGTTTCCAGAACAGTCAGAAAATCCCTATTTTTATGAAAAAATGCTTTTTATAAGTTCAAAATTACGTGCCTTTAACGATATGTTAAAAGCTTTTGAGGAAGGATACAAAAGAAATAGTGCTATTATTTTTTTAGTGCCTGATATTGCAAAAGAATTATTGCAAAAGAGAGAGTTTTATCCTTCCTATCTATTAGTTAAAAGTGCCTATGAAAAGGAGATTTGGAATAAAGAGATAAAAAAGTTACTTGAAGATATTATTTTAGAAGGCTATAAATTCTATAATATGTTAAATGAAGATAGTGAGCTTTTTGAGTTTTTTAAGTCTGAATTGGAAAAGTTAAAAAGTAAGAAGTAGGGTTTACTGGGAGGTCATTATGTATAGAATAGCCCTTATTGCTTTATCTTTCCTGTTTATTTTCTCTTGTGCAGGACCAAAGTTTATGAATAAATATGAGATAGAGTATGACGATAACTTTAAAGAATATGTTCTCTATCTTCATGGTGATTACAAAAATTGTAATAATGTAAAAATCGAGGTGTCCAAAGATGGTAAAAAGCTATTTCAGCAGGAATTATCTGGGAAAGTATCAGATTTTGCGGTAAATATACCTATAAAAAATCTTGATCTCGGTGAAAATATAGCAACGATTCTTTGTGATGAAAAAAAAGAAGATATTTCCATATCTATTTGGAATTTTAGAAATCCTATCTTGAGATATGTCTTTTCTCATAACTACAATGACAGTTTGGTTACACCAGAAGTAGAAGAGTTGATGGAAACAGATTTGTTTTTAAATGAGTTTAGAGAATTTATACTTAAATCGGAAAAAAATTTTGTTAAAGCATCACCACTTATTGAGTTTTTAGATTATAAAAATAAATCAAAAATTCTTGATGAAGCAGCAAAAAAAAATTATGCCAGTAAAGAGAGTATGCTGGTTTTTTATGAGTATTTAAAAGGGCTTCTTTTTGACGATAGCTGTTTTAACGTAATAGATACATTGTTTAGCAGAAAAGACTATTATACAGATATGGAAGTTTTTAACATCCTTATGAGTAGACCTGAAAAAAGGATTTATGATAGATATTTTAATTTCTTTTTAAAAGAGCCCCATCTAAAGACTGCAATTTTAGAACATTTAATTGCTGATAGGGAATCACAGTTTTTTTTCGAGGCACTCATCTATTTTAAAGATAGAATTAGAAAAGAAGGATTAAAAGATCCCTTTGTGCTTAAATTTGCTAAAAATTACTTTGCCTATAATAGCCAAGAGTTACCTTTTATTATAGAAATGATGAAAGGTCAGTTTTATAAAGATGGCATTTTACTTTTGGATATAAATGATTTATATGAAGATAGTGGGAAAGAGGTTTTCAAGCATTATAAAGATTTTAATAAAGTAACAAAAATTTATGTTTTAAAAAGACTTTTGCCTATTATTGGGGAAGACGAGGCTATTTTTACTACCGTAATTGAAGAAAGAGATAAAGATTTTATAGCAATACAATTAGAATATATATCAGCTTTTCCAAATAGGTATGATGATAAAACCTGGAGCTTTATTAAAAAATTAGTTGATGAAAATTATATAAAACTAGAAGTTTATAATTATCTTCTAAACGCACCTTTAGAAATGAAAAAATATGGGTTTAGAAAAATTTATGAACAAAAAGGAAATCTTGAAAATTTAGTGAATCTTAAAGGTGTAGATGATGAATATTATGAGAATGAACTTGTTAAAATTGCAAAAAAAACAAGAAAAAAAGATGCAGTAATGCTATTAGCTCATTTTAAAGAAAAATATTTAGATTTTCTTATTGAAGTATACAAAGATGAGAAAAATGTAAACGACAGGGCAGATTTATTAGAAATGATAGCAGGATTGGGTACAAGGGGATATGATTTTGCTTTAAATGAAGTTCTTATTAAACCCTATAAGTTAGAATATGCAAAGGTATTGACAACATTAACACTAACGGCTAATGAGGAAAACTTAAAAAAGATTTTAGAAGATATAATGGGTTATCCAAAAGAATATTTCATTGAAGTAACTATAGGTCTTGAAAATGATAAAAAAAGGATAGACTGTGATAAGATTTTGCCTCAATGGTTTTATAACAAAAAAGATGAAGAAGAGATTATTAGAGTTGGATGGGTTTGGGCATATTGTTGTCCCCAAAGCTATTTAGACTATATTAAACTTGTTGAAGAAAGATATGGGAAAAATGAGAAGATTGTTAATGAGACCTTGGATGGCCTGATAGACATTATGAGTATCTTTAAGATAGATTATAAAGAGTTTACCAAAAATTATGCTAAAAGCTACTTTGAGAGATTTCCTAATAAATATACCAAACTGAAGGTAGCAGAAATTTTAGGTGAGGTAGGAAGTAAGGAAGATATAAGCTATTTCCATAGGTTAATTGAGGGCGAAGATGATACCGATTATATTGATATGATTATATATTTTAAAGAGATATTAAAGAACAGATATAATATTGTTGATGAAACTAAATAAAATTTTAATTATCTTTCTTCTTTTTTTTAATGTAAAAATTGTTTTTGCACTAAAGATAGAGCCAGATTTCATCAAGATTGGAGAAATATTAAAAGAAACGGAATACACTTTTAATATTAAAGTTTTTAATAATAGCAATGAGCCAATAGAGATCTTAGGGGTTATAAATCAATGTGGCTTAAATTTTAATCTTGAGAGGAAATATCTGTCTCCCCTGAAAGCTATATATGGCGAATTAAGATTCAACTCGGGCACTAACCCCGGCAGATTTATTGAATCTGTGAAGATAGTATATAAAGAGAAAGACACAATTAAACAAAAAACACTTACTGTTAGCTGGTTCAATAAAGTTGAGTTTTATAGCAAACTTTTTATTTTGGATAAGAAAATTGATTTAGGTGAAATAAAACAAAATAGAAGCAAAAAATTTTTCATAGAAGTTGTTAATGCTGGTAATAGCGAGGGGGAGATTTTATTTCATGCCCTTGATGAAGGTTTGACTACAAATGTTAGAGAGAAGATACCCCCCAAATCTAATAAATTTTTGGAACTTAAGCTTGATGCTAAAACAGAAGTTATAAAAAAAAGATTAAGCTATGAGAAGCTTGATGTAAGAGGGGGTAGTGGTTTTGTAGAAATATTTGGAAGACCTTCTCAAATTTATTCTATTAGTATTGATAATCCTGTAAAAAAAGACCAGACCTATGAGTTAAGTTTGATAATGAATAATGTAAATAGTTTAGGGCAGTTATTAGAAGTTAGAGATGTTCATGGAAATAAATACGCTTTTGATAGATCAGCGATTTTTAGAGGGGATAACATTATCAAGGTGTTTGTGCCAGAAAAAAATATTGATATTGTAGTTAAAAATGGAATTGTTTTGACTGTTAAGTTTCTACTTAATGATGAATAATAACTTAAAGAAGCACTACTTTTACCTGTACATCTCAGTAATTATTTTTATGTCCCTTATAATTTATGGAAAAACAGTATTTTTTTCCTTTGTTACCGATGATTGGATGAATATTTTTGACAATAGTTTGTATTTTTCTTTGGAAGATATTAAAAGGATCTTTACTTCTACTCAGATTAATTATAGAGACGAAAGTTATTATAGGCCCTTAGATACAATCTATTTCCTAATCACATTTAATCTTTTTAATGACAATCCCTTTTATTACCATATCCTTAATATATTTTTTTTTATATTTTTCCTTATTTTATTTTATTGCTATTGCTTAAAAAAGTTTTCTGATAGAAACTTAGCTTTAATTTTAATATTACTTTTTTTGTCTCATCCTATAAATGTAGAAACTGTTTCATGGATTTCAGCAAGAAATCAGATTTTAATAGGCATTTTTTTTGTCTTGGCGATAACTTTTTCTGAAAAAATTTTTGAGAAAGGCAACATTAATATTTTTCTAATTTTAATTTCTGGTGTTATGGCCTCTCTAATACACGAGATAGGGTTAATGGTATTTCCATTGGTAATTTTTTTGGTTTTTAATCAATCAGTAAATATAAATGTAGCAAAAATTAAAAAAAAACAAATAATTTTGTTATTTTCTTTTTCTATTATTGTAATTTTATATTTGTATGTAAGAAGTTTTTTGGGAATTACTTTAAAAATTGAACATAGTTTATATGAGAGATTATTAACGTCTTTTATTATTTTTAAAAAAACAATTTTTAATCTTGTCTTCCCCTTTAATCTCAAACTCTATTATCATGAGTTAGTGGTCAAGAAATCAATGGATTTAGAAGTAATGAGTTCAATATTAATTTTTGTGTGTTTTTTAACTGTTACTACCTTTATTGCTTTGAAAAATCCTATTGCAAGAGTTGGTTATTTCTTCTTTTGGCTAACATACGTACCTTTTTCAGGAGTTTTCAAGTTAATTGATAGGTCTTTTATATCTGACAGATATCTTTTTTTGCCCTTATGTGGAATACTGATAATGTTTTTTGCGGTTGCAAAAAAAAATTTATCTAACTATTCTAAATACCTTTATTTAGTATCTTTTTTTGTTATTATAATTTTTTCCATTATAAGTTTTAATAGAGTGGATATCTGGAAAAATGACTTAGAAAACGCAAAAGAGCTCGTGAGAGAATATCCTGAAGAAGACAGTTATAGAAATAACCTTGCGATACTCTATTTAAACAATGGTGATTTGGATGCTGCAGAAAAGGAGTTTTTAGAAGCAATGAAAATAGCCAAATACCAAAAAGATTATTTAGTCGCTACAGAGGCTTTTATCAGTATTATAAAAGGCAATAGGGAGGAGGCTAAAAAAATTTATTTGAATTACTTAAATACAAATAAGTATAACATGAAAATTAATTATAACTTAGGGGTACTTTTTTTAGAAGAAGGTGATAGAGAAAAGGCAAAATATCATCTTGAACTTGCAAAGAAAGTAGCAAAAAAATACTTAAGAGAATATCCAGACATTTTGAATAATTTAGGAGTTATCGAATTTATTAGTGGAAATAATAAAAATGCAGAAAGTTATTTTCTCGAAGGATTAAAAATTAGACCCTATGACAAAAGGCTATTGCAAAATATAGAAAAAATAAGAAAAGATTAGGGTTATATGAGATTAATTGTTTATCAGGTAGATTTAAGGATGACTATCCTGTGTCAATTTTTGTGATTTATATCTACAATCTCATTATATTTAGTAACACTCTTTTATTTGATCTTGTTTGGGATGATATCTCCTTTCTACTGGAAAACCTCAAAATAATAGAATTAAATAGATTTTTATTTTTTTGTAGAACCCATGCCCACTGATATTTGGCCTATTAATTATAGACCTCTGCTGATGTTTAGTTTTGGCTTGGATTGCGCTCTTTGGGGATATAAATCCTTAATCTTTTAGATTGTATTTTGAGTATCTTAGATTATTGTTTTTCCTCTACCAACTTAAATTGATTTATCATCAATTGCCTATATAAAGATTTTTTTCAGTTTGGATATATGCCATACGCAATTTTCTTAGTTATTATATTTATTTTCTTTTTTAAAATAAGGGGAAGATATGGATTTTTTTTGTTTTGTCTCAATAATAATCTCACTTATAACGGCCTCAGATTTCTAAGTCTTATTGATATCTCACCTCTCGAAGAAAGGTATTTATATTTTCCGAGGGTTTTTTTGGTTTTCTTTAGTTCTATTTATTATAAAAGAAGTAAATAAAAAGGTAGTTCTTTATATAGCAATTGGTTTTATGGGACTTTATAGTTTTTTTTGGAATTTTAATTGGAAGAACCAAGGTGGCTTTCTGACAAAAAAGATAAAAGATGATCCTAACTATAAAGGAGTTCATCATGAGTTTGCCCCTTTTAATCTTATAAAAGGAAATATTGATTTTTCCGAAAGGCCTTCCAAGAAAGCAATAGATATAAGAAGAGATTATTTAGAGGCTTATGTAATGTCTGAGAACCTATACAGTCTAACAAGAAGGGATGAAGAAGCTCTCCCCTATTACTAAAAAGCTTCTCAGATAAATAAGCATAACCTTCTAATTTAAAATAATATTGCTACTACCTACCAAAATATGATGAAATTAGATAAGGCGCTTCTAAATTACTACAGGGCTTTTCAAATTGATGAAAATTTTTATAAAACAAATTATAATCTTGGTTATTTACTTTGGAGAGTTAACAGAAATTTAGAAGCTATTAACTTTTTGAGAAGGCCTTATAGTATAATAAATAATATTAACTTGCTAAAAGATATTAGACAATTTGAAATAGATATAGAAAAAGAGTTAAGAAATGGGGAAAGATAAAAAGATTTTTTTCAGTATTTTAGGTGTGGTAATACTTTTTAATATTATCAACAGATTGAGCTTTTTAAGATATGTCTTTGCCTTTCCCGAACTTAGACTTGTTGGTCCTGATAGTTTTTATCATTTAAAAAGAATAATTTATACCTTTGAAAA
This sequence comes from uncultured Pseudomonadota bacterium, assembly GCA_964540515.1. GTDB lineage: Bacteria > CALINM01 > CALINM01 > CALINM01 > CALINM01 > JAOAGA01. The sequence goes on from CAZIMS010000003.1 coordinate 41,869, forward strand.
TTATCCAGAGATGCTTATGTTTGATCCTTTTTTATCATATCCAGAGGGTGATTTTGTTCCATGGCCGCCTTTATTTGATTTCATAGGTGGTAGTCTTGCAAAAATAATTGGTAATCCTATTTATTCATCTGTTTTTTTAAATTTTTTTGTAGGGTTATTAACTCTATTATTAATATTGTTATATTTAAGTAAAAGGCATATAACAGCGACTATAGTCTCACTTAGTATATTAGCAGTTTCAACATTATTTGTTAGTTCTCAGAGCGTTGGCAATATAGACCATCATGCTTTAGAAGTTTTTTTGGTTTTATCTTTTTATCTGTCTTTTGCTTACTTAGAGAATAAAATTTGGAAGGTTATCATTTTATCTATTATAGTAACACTAAGCTTCTTCAATTGGCCAGGTGCACCTTTATATTATGGTCCCGTTTTTTTATTTAATTTAGTTAATATGATAAAGAAAGAAAACAATAAGTTCAATTGGGTTAATATAGCCATTCCGTTCTTTGTTTCAGGTTCTTTAATCTATCTGTATTTGACTTTTTCTGGTTATAATGTCTTTGATTATTCTTACAGATTTTTTTCAAGGTTTCATGTAGATTTTTGCTTCTTCGTTGCCTTTGTGTCATTTGCTGCAATTCTTTATGGGGCAAAGCATATACCAAAATTTATTCCCTTAACTCTAACAGTAGTCATTTTTGTAATTTTTAGGGGGATATTCTTTGAGGTTTTTGGTGGAATGGGCTATCTAACAAAGACGGCAGAGAGTCAACTTATGGGTTTAGTCAGTGAGTCACAACCATTGTTTTTTGGTAATAATAGATTTTTTATTGATGATTTTGTTAGAAATCTGTTTTTTTTTAGTATTTTTTATCTCATCAGTCCCTTTATTATTTATAGAGAGATTAAGAAGAAAAATAATGAATTACTTTTTTTTGCCTTAGTATATTTTTTCTTGTTAACATTTTTTCAGATCAGAATGGGTATCTTTTTTGTTCCTTTTATAGCAATTTTCTGTGGTTATTTAGCTTTTGAATATTATAAATCAGGAAAAACATTTATAAAAAAGCATATTTTTTTAATAGTAGCTCTAATAAATATGCTTGTTATGACAATAATATGGTTTAGACTGGGTTATGAAAATTATGATTTTGGGAAACACACTATCTATGAAACTATGAATTACCTTAGGGAGAATACTAAAGATAAAGAGAGGTTTCAAAGAGGTGAGGTGCCCTATGGTATTTTTACTGCCTGGGACATTGGGCATTACGTAGTAACCTTGGGAAACAGGCCTGCAATCGCACATAACTTTATTACCAATGCAAGAAATAATAAGGAACTTGAGTATATAAAGGCTATTTACTCAAAATCTGAAGATGAGATTGTTAGTTTGATGGATAAAAACAATACCCCCTATTTAATCATATCTAATCTTTATCAGTATGTGGCAAATAGTTGGAGTTTAGTTTATAATTCTTATAATCCCTATGTAACAGAATATGAAGATAAGGTAGAGTTAAATGATAATATTAATGATTTATTTTTGAATAATCTTGTATTTGGAGGCTATCCCTCTAAGCACTTAAGAATAGTCTTTGAAGCCGATTTTAAAGATAACTTACATGATTACATAGCTATTGTAGAAAGGGTTAAGGGGGTAAAATTAGTAACAAAAGAGAAAGGGGTCATTATAGTAAACTTAAAAACAAAAAATGGAGACCTTGAACTTTCATATAATCCTGAAAATATTGGCCAAAAATATATCTTTACAGTACCATATTCAACAGATAAGAAATTTGATGTAATAGTAGATAGTGTACTATTTAAAAATGAGAGGGGTATAAAGAGGCTTTTCATAAGTGAGGAAGAAGTGATTAATGGAGTTGAAAGAATTTTATTTTAGTTATATGGATACTACAAAATGATTTTTGAAAGATATTTTGATAAAAAGATAAGTTTCTTTGTTTTTATATCAATTTTAACTATTTTATGCTTCTTTAATGCCCTCTTTATGGATTTTGTATGGGATGATATTGTACACTTAGATAAATTTAAATTTATATTAAAGAATTTTTCTGATTTATTGGATTTTTTCAAAAGTACCAATATTGTTGGACAACCTTTTTACTATAGACCACTAATGTTAATAAGCTACGGATTAGATTATCTTCTTTATAATACTAATTCCTTCGGATATCACTTAACTTCATTAATAATTCATATTCTAAATGTTTTTTTAGTATTTCTGATTACTGAGAAAATATTAAATAAAAATGTTGCTCTTTTAAGCTCCATTATATTTGCTATTCATCCCGTTCACGCTGAACCAGTTGTCTGGATATCCGCTCGAGCAGATGTGTTAAGTGCATTATTCTTATTTGCTTCTTTTTATTTTTATCTGAAATTATTAGATGAAGGGAAATACAAATATTTTGGTGCAACAATATTTTTCTATGCCTTAACAATTTTAACCAAAGAAACCTCAATAGTCTTACCGATAATTTTTTTGATATATCCTTTCTTCAAGAATGATAAGTTTAAAAAAAATATATATATTACCTTTCTTTTCACTTTGCTTTTGTCTATAGGATATATTATTGTTAGGATTAATATTGTAAACAGTTTTTGGGGAACTGATTATTTCCCTTTTCAGTCGAAAATAGCAACTATCCCTTTAGTTATTTTAAGTTACTTCAAATTGTTTTTTTATCCCTTTGACCTAAGGTTGTTATATAATGAGCCAAAGATATTGTCAGAGCCAAATTTATATTCATTTATTAGTTGGGGGATTTTATTTTTATTCATTTTATTTATATTTACTCTCTACAAACGAGAAAGACTGATTACTTTTTTCTTGGTATTCTACCTACTTTTTCTTTTACCTGTTTCAGGTATAGCTACATTTATAAGAGTGTCTTTAATTGCCGATAGATATTTATACTTACCCTCCTATGGTCTAATTGTTTTTTGTTCTTATTATTTTTTAAAACTTTATGAGGTTTTTAAAAGTGAGAAGGCAAAAAAATATCTGGAAAAATTGTTTTTTGTTTATTTATTAATACTTTTTTTATTGACTGTTTTTAGGAACTTTCACTGGAGCGACCAATTTAATTTTTTATCGAAAATGATAAAAGATAAACCTGATTATTATGGAGCTTATATTCATTTAGGAACTTATTATCTATCAGCAAAAAGGTTTAATGAAGCTGAAGATGCCTTTGAGACTGCTTTAAAATATATGGGCGAAGAAGATATACATATAGTTATGAATAATTTTTGTGTTTTATATTTTGAGAAAGGTGATTATGTTGAAGCAGAAAAATATTGTCTTAAAAGTATAGAGCTGAACAAAGAGTATTCTTTTCCTTATTATAATCTTGCTTCAATTTATTTAGAAACAGATCAGCTAAACAAATCCTATATTGTAATACAAGAAGCTATAAAGTATGATAAACTAAACCCAGATTTCTATAATAAGGCAGGTTATATAGCTTTACTTTTAGGGCATATTGATGAAGCAATAATGTACATAGATAAAGCAATAGAATTAGATCCTAAAAATGAGATGTTTAGAAGAAATAAAGAAATAATATTAAAATTTGGATTTTCTTCAAAGGTGCAAGATGTTGTACAAAAACCTTAATATATATCCTCTTCCTGTAAAATATCGGCGATCAAAGATGCTAAAAAATACTCTTGGCAGCGCTATGGTAAGATAATAATTTTTTATTTTTATAAACTTATAGTATCTATGTTTAATAATTTTTTTTACTAACCATTTTGGAAAAAGGAATAAATAATTATAAAGAAATATAAGACCATAATAGTTTTCATCATTAAATTCACGCCAATGAAGCCCCTTTTTTGAGTGTAATCCTTCTTCGACAATCCTTATATCATTTTCCTTTAAATAGCCTTTGTCTAAGGCATAATTTGTAATACTTGTCTTAGGGTAGTAGTTTAAGAAAAAAAGACTAATTAAATTTGGTCTATGTTCATTATAAGTAAGAATAGCCTTTTCATGATTTTCAATAGTATCATCGGGGATACCTATTAGATGGTCTGTTTGAAGAAAGATTTTATGTTTTTTTACAATTTCAATTGATTCTATGATTTTTTTATTAGAAGTAGGTCTTCTAAGAACATTTTTGCAAAGCTCTTCATTAAAAGATTGTACCCCCATTTGTATATCAAGGCAATTTGCTTTTTTTAGCAACTCTATCTTTTCTTCATCTATATTGAGGGGACTGAGACTACAGAGAAAAGGTAATCCAATATATTTTTTATAATCTCTTGAAAAATCTATCAACCAGTTTTTGTTTAATCCAAATAAATCGTCGGCAAAATGGACATATTTAATACCAAATTTTTTTTTTGCATATAAAAGCTCTTCTAGTACATTTTCAACAGATCTTTGTCGGATGATTAACCTGCTCTTTAAGGTTTTATAGTAATCGTTAATGCAATAAGAACAATAATAGGGACATCCTCTACTTGTAATTATTAAGTATTCTCTTTTGAGAAAGGGCATCTCTTTATAAAAAGGTTCTTTGTTAGGGAATGGGATTTTATCGAGATCTGAAAGAGGACCTTCTAAAAACTCTCCTAACAAAACATTGTCTCTCTTAAAAACGATACCTTCAACGGGTTTATCAGGAAGAAATATTTCCTTTTCTTTTATTTCAAGGCTATTTATAAAATTTTTTAAAGATATCTCTCCCTCTCCTATGGAAATGGCGTCTATGAAAGCATTTGATATTACTTTTTCTGGGACTAAGGTAGTATGAATACCACCAAAAATTATTAATGTTTTTGGTGATATTTTTTTTACTTCCTTAGCTAAGTTTAATTGAAAGATATAATTATCTGTTAATGCAGAAAAACAGACTATTTTTGTTTCTCTATCTATTATTTTCTTAGCGAGTTCTGAATAATTAATTTTAAAAGATGATTTCAGATAAGGGTCAAAGGACCTATAAAAGAATAAATCAGATTCCACTCCTTCTTTTTTTAAAATTGAAAGGAGATAAGCAATACCTAAATTCTCAAAATCCGGATAGACAAATAAAACTTTTTTTTTCATGATTTAATTTCTTTTATTATAAAATCATTATAAGGAGATTAGAATAGTTTTTTATGGAAAAAATTAAACAAAGAAATTTAATTTTTTTGTCTTTTGTGATTGTCGTAATTTGTGTTTTTGTTTATTTCAAGAGCTTAGGATATGACTTTGTATGGGATGACCTTATTTATATTCTCAACAACCCACATCTAAAAGATTGGGCTATGGCAAAAGATTTTTTCTTCAACGGGATGCCAACTTTTAAAGACAGTGTCCACTACAGACCGATAACAATGAGCTTTATGTTGCTTCAATATAAGCTTTTTCTGAAAGATGCCATTTACTATAGGATTTTTTCATTAATTTTACATCTTTTATGTAGTATATGGATTTTTCTTATATTACAGAAAGCTACTAAAAAGACGGTACCCTCTTTTTGGGGTGCCCTTATTTTTTCCGTTCATCCAGCTTTGGTAGATGCTGTAGCATGGATATCGGGCTTTGTCGAACCTCTCTGTGGGATATTTCTTTTTGCTTCTTTTTTCTTTTTAATAAAATTTTGTGAAAATTTTAATAGAAAATTTTTTTATCTCTCATTTCCACTTTATTTTATATCAATTTTTGTCAAAGAGATGGCTTTGACATTTTTTTTAATATTTTGGTTATATGCATATTTTTTTGTTGAGAAAGATAAATTTAAAAAACTTCTACCCTATCTTATAAGCTATATAATTCCAGCTTTTATATATATATCTTTAAGAATAAGTATTTTACCAAAACCGTATGGCCAAACATCAGATTTTATCTATCAAATTTACTATCCGATTTTACATTATGCATATTTTGTTAGCTATATCTTTAACCCCTTTTCCATAAAACTTATAAAATATGAAGTTGATCTAACAGGCTCGATTAATTACTTGTTTCTGGGAGTATTCATTATTTTATTTTTATTTTCCATTGCCATTATCGCTTTTCTATTCAGAAAAAGAAAGACCCTTTTGTTTGCTTTTTTATATTTTTTGATTACCTTAATACCGGTTGTTGGGTTTATAGCACCTATAAATATTTTTGGCAGGTATCTTTATATCCCAATTTTAGGTGTTCTAATAATTTTTACTGAGTTTATTGATTATTTATCGTCAAAGAAGGTATTTTTAGCCTATGGGATTTTGGTTTTTATAGTTTTGTTTTTTAGCTTCTTTACCTACCAAAGACTTGATTATTTCAAGGATAACTTTACCTATTTCAAAAGGGCTTCAGAGGAATCTAATAAAAATGATGCTGCTTATGTCCATTTAGCGAAACATTATCAAGACATGGGTGACTTAGAAAAGGCAAAGGAAGTTTTAAATAGGTGTATTGATATTAAAGGCAAATTTCAATCTAAATGTTATTCCATGTTGGCTCTCGTTTTCTTGTCTGAAAGTAAATTTGATGAAGCAGAAAAGGCACTCTCAATTTCTCATATATTAGACCATAAAAATGATGAAGTATTTTATGGATATGGCAGGTTTTTTTTAGAGAAGGGGGATTTTGAAAGGGCCTATGATTTTTTGAATCAGGCTATCTCTTTAAATCCTGATGACCCATTATATTTTTATACTATGACCCAATTGTTCATTTTCAAAAAAGATTATGAGACAGCACTTCTTTACGCAAAAAAAGCTCTCTCTCTTAGTGAAGATAATGTAGATAGCCTAAATCTAATGGGCATTATTTATGCTGAAATGAAAAATTATGAAATGGCAAAAACTTATTTTAAGAAAGCCTTGAAGATGGCTCCTCAAGATGATTTTATTAAAAAAAATATTGAGAGATTAGAAAGTATCTATAAAAAATAAAAGGTAAATGAAATAATTATATTATGAACATTATCGGTATATCTTCCTTTTATCACGACTCAGCTGTATGTTTGTTAATAGATGGTAAGGTTATTAATGCTATCCAAGAAGAGAGATTTAGTCGTATAAAAAACGATATGTCTTTTCCTATCAATGCTTTAGATTTTTGTCTAAAAAATAATGGATTAGGTATCGAGGATATTGATCTATTTGTATTTTATGAGAAGCCATTTGTTAAGTTTGAAAGGATTTTGGAGAATGTATTAATAAATGCGCCAAAGGGACTAAAATCGTTTGTTAAACAGATTCCTGTATGGATAAAAGAAAAAATCTTTCTTAAAGATATTATTTATAACTATCTAAAAAATGTGAAGGATGATAAAGCGCTCTTTAATAAGATTGCTTTTGTGCCACATCATTTTGCCCACGCAGGAAGTGCCTTTTATCCCTCTAACTTTGATGAATCCGCTATTATTACCATAGATGGTGTGGGAGAATGGGCAACAGCCTCTATAGGCCATGGTAGAGAAAACAAGATAAGAGTATTCAAAGAGATGTATTTTCCCCATTCAATAGGACTCTTTTACTCTTCTGTTACATATTATTTAGGTTTTAAGGTAAACTCTGATGAGTATAAGGTTATGGGGCTTGCCCCCTATGGGAATGAAAGGTCAAAAGATTATGAGGCAATTTACGATAAGTTTAAACAGATTATTAAGATAAATGATGATGGTTCCGTGTTTCTTAAACAGAATTTTTTTGATTACCTCTATGAAGACAGGATGGTAAAAGATCTAAAATGGAAAGAGCTTTTTGGATTCGAAAGAAGAAAGAAAGATGAAAAGATTGAACAATGGCATTGTGATATGGCTCTGGCAAGTCAGAGAATATTAGAATCTGCTATATTAAAAATGTGTAAACTCGCTAAAGAGATTACAAGATCTAAAAATTTATGTTTAGCAGGCGGCGTGGCTTTAAATTGTGTAGCTAACTCAAGGATTTTAGAAGAAAACATCTTTGATAATATCTGGATACAACCAGCGGCAGGAGATGCAGGTGGGGCTATGGGAGCTGCTTTTTGTGGTTATCATATCTATTTTGATAAGCAAAGAGAGATAATTAAGGAAGATTATGACAAACTTAATTGGAGCTTTTTAGGACCAGAATTTTCTAACTTGCAGATTATTCCTGTATTAAAAAAATATAAGTTAAGTTACTTACACTTTGATAACTTTGAAAAATTAGTTGATGAAGCAGTGAAGGAGCTTATTAAAGGAAAGGTGATAGGCTGGTTTCAGGGAAGAATGGAGTGGGGGCCAAGGGCTTTGGGAAATAGGAGTATTTTAGCTGATCCAAGAAACAAGGAGATGCAAAGGATTGTTAATTTAAAAGTTAAATTTAGAGAGGGCTTTCGTCCCTTTGCACCAGCAGTGTTAGAAGAAGATTTTAGAGAGGTCTTTGAAGAGAGGACAGGCTCCCCCTATATGCTTCTAGTCTCTAAAATTAAAGAAGGCCTTAGAAAATATTGTCACAGCATTGATAATATGTCTGTGGAGGATAAGATTAATTATTCAAGCTCAGTTTTTCCAGCTGTAACACATCTTGATTTTTCAGCAAGGGCTCAGATTGTAAATGAAAGATCTAACTATAAGTTTTATAGATTATTAAAAAAGTTTAAGGAAAATACAGGTTTTGGTATAATATTAAATACCAGCTTCAATGTAAAGGATGAACCTATTGTGTGTAGCCCTGAAGATGCCATAAAGTGTTATTTGAAGACAGATATTGATCTTTTATTTATCGAAGATTTCATAGTTTACAAAAAAAGTGAAAAGGCATATTTTAATAGAGCTTTTAATTTTTTTGAGAGTAACTAAAAAGTGGTGGTTAGCCCCAATTATAATTTTTCTTCTATTGTTGAGTATCATTTTGTATTCAGAGTTAACAGGACTCTCTCCTTTTATTTATACATTTTTTTAGTGGTACTATATGAAAGATACAAAAATTAATAGATTACCATTGTTAATAATTATTTTTTTATTGCTCCTTTACGGAAAATACCTCTGGATATATATACCATTGATTTTGCTGATTCTAATAGAGCTATCTACTAAATCCTTAAGGTTATATGTATATGCTTTAAAAAAAACTGTAAAAATTATAGGCACTGTGAATAACTGGGTTTTTCTTACTATAACTTATTTTTTGATCATAATCCCCATATCTTTTTTTTATAAAAAGAGTAAGAAATCAAAGATTAATTACTATACAAACTCATCTATCCCTTCTACTTTTTTGAATGTGGATTATAAAATTGATAGGGCAAGCTTCTTTAATCAATGGTAATTTGGCATTTTGTTATCTGATTTTTCTAAAAAATTTTTTGATAAAAACTCTACAAGCAGTTCAGCGATTATACTGTTTGCTTTATCGTTTGGGTGTTTGTCTTTGGGATGCACCCATAGCTCATAGTCTTTATAAACTCTAAAATATGGGAATAAATCAATGTATGTTATTTTATTTTCTTGAAAAACATTATGCATAAAGCTATGAATCTTAAAGAAAGGATACTCATCGTTGAGCTTATATAGGATAGGAAAAAACAAAACTATAAACTTAATATTTCTTCTATCACATTCATTCTTAAGCTCTATCAAAGAAGTAATATTTAGTTGCAAATCATCTAAGTTATCTTCGGAATAAAGGTTGTAGTAGCTTTGTATAGTTTGGCTTTTTAGATCCCTTAAAAAGAACATTAGATCGATAAATCTGTATAGGTAAGAAAAGCTAAAAAATCTATCACTGTAATCAATATTCATAGGGGCACCTTCAAATAAGTCTAAAATTCGGGGATTGGGTTCAATTTTGTTGTTTTTTTTATCATAATAAAAAATGTTACCTTCAACATCATTTATGTTGAAGCCGTAAATAACAATATCAGGAGTTAGTCTTAAGGCTATATCCATAAATATATGATAGCAGTTAAAAATGTTGTTTCCAGGGGATGCAAGGTTCATACATTCTATGTCTTTGTTAGGGAAAAGCTCTCTAAGTTTTTTACATACTTTCTCTGGGTAGGTTTCAGCATCAAAAAGCCCCCACCCAAAGGTAAAGGAGTCACCTAAAAAGGCAACTCTAACTGAGTTTTTTGGTTTTTTCTCATCAAAGTCTTTACCTCTAAAGCCATAGTTATTTGTTTTTATAAAACCCCTTTTCTCAGTTGAAGAAAAAAAGCTGGAAGAAGGATAGATAAACTCCCACACACTATTGGGCTGGGGAAGTAAATATAAAATTTTGTTGTATCCATTAATCTCTCGAGTTTTAATTCTTACGTTAGGTGCCTTAAGCTCATAGCTCTTGAAAATACGATTGTAAATAAAAGGAATTCTAAGAATAATCTCGGCAACTATAATCAGATATAAAAGATATAAAAAAGCTTGTATAAGCTTTGACTTCTTTATAATTATTTGTGGTGACATTAAAGATATTTTAAGAATTTCTCTTTTTTTTAGCAAGCACCGTTATAAATTAAAAATAGGCTAATATTAAGTTTTGTTAAAGTTACAATTTTTTATTTAAAATCGACAATTTGACAAAGGTTTGATACATTTGTTAGCATAAGATTATTATGAGACTTATAGTTATCTATGTGCTCTTTGCATTATCTGGTTTCTCTGCGCTGATTTACGAGCTTTTGTTTACCTACTATCTTAAATTGTTTTTAGGGCACTCTTCCTATTCTCAAACCTTAGTCTTAGCAGTTTTTATGGGAGGATTGACTATAGGCTCTTTTTTAATAGGTTATTTTATTAGGAAGATAAAGGATCCTGCTTTTTTTTATATTTTAGTAGAGGTTATTGTTGGATTATATGCCATTTTTTTTGATCCTATTTTTAGAAGCTTTATTGACTTTTCCTATAGATTTGTTATTCCAGATATTTCAGAGCCCCTATATATAGATCTCTACAGAATAATCTCCTCTACTATTCTAATTATCCCACAGTTTATTCTTTTGGGTACTACTTTTCCTTTAATAAGTTCCTTCTTATTTAAACTTGAGAATAACATTAATAGAGGCAAGATTTTAGCAAGCTTATATTTTACTAATACAATTGGTGGGGTGGCAGGCATCTTTTTGTCAGGTTTTATTCTACTTGATTATTTAGGTCTTAGAGAGACTATAACTTTAGCTGGTTATGTAAATATTTTTATAGCATTAGTAATTATCTTTTTACAAAAAAAAGAAAAAATTAAGGACACTACTAAGGATATTACTGATACGTTACCAAATTCTTTAAAATTAGACGATAGATATTATCTACTTTTTTTTGTTGCCTTTCTTACAGGTTTTTCTTCTTTTATTTATGAAGTGACCTGGATAAGGATGCTATCTTTAATTTTTGGGAACTCTGTTCATTCCTTTGAGATAATGCTTCTTTCTTTTCTATTAGGACTTGCCTTTGGTGGCTTCTTTTTGAGCAAGAGGATAGAAAATATAAATAATTGTATTTTTTATCTCATCAAGGTACAGGTGCTTATGGGTTTTTTTGCCATTGCAACTTTGCCTTTTTATAACATTTCTTTTGATATTTTTTGTTATCTTTTTAATATTTTCCCTAAAACTCAAGAAGGTTATCATCTTTACAATTTTGTTACTCAATCTATATCCATCTTAATAATGTTTCCTGCCACATTTTTTGCTGGTATGACATTGCCTTTGATAACGCATATCTTGATTAAGAATGGCTATGGTGAAAAAGTAATAGGCTATGTCTATGGAGTTAATACTATTGGAGCTGTTTTAGGAATTACTATTACTATATATTTTCTGATTCCTATAATAGGTCTTAAGGATTCTCTTATTATAGGTGCCTTGATTGATATTATGATTGGTATTGAGCTTTTTTTAAAGTTTGGTGGTGAAAGAAAAAGTTTATTCAACAAAAAATATTTTTACTTTGCTACAGCTTTAACAGTTGTCCTTATAGGTTATTTTTTTGATCCCAAACCTTTAAAGCTTGTTTCAGGAATTTACAGGACAGGAGAGTTAATCAAAGATAAAGAAGCAAAAATTATCTATTATAAAGATGGCAAGACGGCAAGTATATCGGTTGTAAATATTGATGATGCCCTTTCTATTAGAACAAATGGAAAAAGTGATAGTGCTTTATGCATAGATCCTAAGAGACCTCCCGAGTTAGATGAGTACACGGTCTTCTTGTTAGGGTATCTACCACAGCTATATATGCCAGAGGCAAAGAGTGCTGTAAATATTGGAATGGGAACAGGGGTAAGCAGTAATATATTATTAAGTAATAGAAATATTGAAGAGGTCTATACTGTTGAGATTGAGAAAGAGGTTGTAAAGGCAGGTAAGTTTTTCTCGCCCTTTAATGACCTTGTCTTTAAAGACGCAAGAAGCAAGATAGTTATTGATGATGCGAGGAACTTTTTCATAAAGAATAAAAAAAAGTATGATATCATTATTTCGGAGCCTTCTAATCCTTGGATAACAGGAGTTGCTAGTCTTTTTACTAATGAGTTTTATAAGATTGTTGCTGAGGATCTAAAAGACGATGGGGTCTTGGTTCAATGGCTTCAGTTGTATGAGATTGATATTAGATTGATGGTATCGGTATTTAAAGCCTTGTCTGAGCATTTTGAAGATTATTATATATACGCACCTAATGATAATGAGGTGCTTATAATATTAAAGAAGAAAGGGAAGCTGGGGACAATAAAAAGTCTTGTGACAAACAATGAAGTAAATTATTTTTTAAATAAACTAAATATAAATACCCTTTGTGACATTAAAGTCAGAAAAATTGGCAGTAAAGAGACAATGGAGAAATTTTTTAATACTTTTGATATCACAGCAAATAGTGATTACTTACCTATCCTTGAAAGACAAGCACCAATGGCAAGATTTATGAATGTTGGTGCAGGAGACTTCTTAAAAATAGCCAATTATTATGTGCCTTTACTTAGATTTTTTGAGGAAGAAAATAAAGGATTTAATTATGTTACCGATAATAGCTGCTTTTCAAGGTCTAAGATGGCTTATAAAGCAAAAGTTGTAAGAGACATCTTCCTTTATGATGAGATTTGTTATAATACGCCAAAAGAGATACTGGAAGATATGTTAAAATTAAAAGCATATTTAAAGGATCCAGAAAAAGTTCTTAGCTTTGATGAGAGGATGAATTTACTGTTGGGTCTTGCTATAACAACAATTCCCTACTTAGATGAGAGAGATTTGACTAATATGTGGGATAGTGTCATAAAAAGCAAAGCCTATCTAAGAATGACTGATATAGAAAAAAGTTGGATAGAACTATTTAGGAGTATCAGTGTTAGGGATATTTATAAGATGAGAGACCAGTCAAAAAAGATTATTCTTACTCTCAAGCAGATGCCTCAGATAGCTAAAGAGTATCTCTATACCTCTTATTTATTAAGTGATGTCTTATTGGGGTCAAAGAGTAATACTATTAATAATGAGATTAGGATTGAAAGAAGTTTTTGGGGTGAAAATACAATTATCTATGATTATCTGATGAGCCTATATCTATGAGTAGAGAACATAAAGAGATTAAAAAATGTAGAATTTGTGGTAATGATGATTTTGAGGAGATAATATCTTTAGGTAATTTAGCCTTTACAGGCATTTTTCCCAAAAAAAAAACTATATCTGTACCTTATGGTCCCCTAACGGTTATTAAGTGTTCAGAAAAGAATGGAAAAGGCTGTGGAGTCCTTCAGTTAAAACATAGTTTCGATAAGTATAAGCTTTATGGCGAGAGTTATGGCTATAGGTCAGCCCTAAATGTAAGTATGGTTAATCATCTGAAAGATATTTCTATGGATATTAAAAAAATCTTGGATCTGAAAAAAGACGATATTATCTTGGATATAGGTAGTAATGACGGCACCTTTCTTTCCTTTTTCGAAAAAGATTACATACTGATAGGCGTTGATCCAACAGCTCTAAAGTTTATTAAATATTATAGAGATGACATTATGGTAATAGCAGATTTTTTTAGCAAAGATAAGGTTATTAAGCTTATAGGTAAAAAAAGACCTAAGGTTATAACTTCTATTGCTATGTTTTATGATTTAGAAGATCCTGTAGCCTTTGCTAAAGAGATTAATGATCTACTTGATGATGATGGATTATGGGTATTTGAACAGAGCTATACTCCCAATATTTTTAAAAAAAACGGCTATGATACAATATGTCATGAGCATTTACTTTATTACTCATTGAGAGATATAAAATTGATCTTGGATAAGTCTGGTTTTAAGATTTTAGAGATAAAACTAAATAACGTAAACGGTGCGAGCATAAGGTTATATGCTGCAAAAAGTAGATCGAGATATAAAAGTGCTACAAAGAAGATAAAAGCCATCTTGGAATATGAAAGAAGGATTGGTTTTTATGAAGAGCCTTTTTTTAAAAATTTTAGAGAGGCTATTTTAAGACACAAAGATGAACTAGTTGGTTTTATTGAGAATGAAATCAAGAAGGGCAAAAAGTTTTTTGGTTACGGTGCTTCTACAAAAGGTAATGTAATCCTACAGTTTTGTGGTATAAACGATAGGCATATTAAATATATAGCGGAGGTAAATGAGGATAAGTTTGGTAACTATACCCCAGGAAGTTTGATTAAGATTATATCCGAAAGAGATGCAAGGCAGCTTAGACCAGATTATTTTTTGGTTCTGCCATGGCATTTTAAAAAAGGGATTATTTCAAAAGAAGATTCCTATCTTAAAAGTGGTGGCAAACTGGTTTTTCCCCTTCCTAACTTAGAGGTAATTAATGGCTAATGTTTTTATAGTAGGTGCTGGCGGTCAGGATGGCAGGATCTTGTTGAACTATCTCAAGAATGAAGAGGTTATATGCTTCTATAAAGAGAGGATATCTTTTTTATCTGAAAGAAGGGAGATAAATATAGAAGAATATAAAAAAGAGATAGTTTTTGATATGGTAAGAAGATATAATCCTCAATATTTATACTATCTGGCAGGTTATCACCATTCTTCCGAAGAAAGTCAAGGGCTTGATATTGATGTATTTGAGAGGAGTAATTTTACCCATGCAGTCTTGTTTAGTTATTTTCTGGAAGCAATGAGATTGTATGCCCCTAAGGGTCGTATCTTTTATGCAGCCTCATCTTTAATTTATGGCAATCCTAAGGTAGAGATATTAGATGAGAATAGGCCTATAAATCCTATATGCCTTTATGGTATTACAAAGGCCACAGGATTTTTTTTAGCCAAATATTATAGAGAAAAACATAATATGTTTGTTTCTAATGGAATCCTATTTAATCACGAATCTGAATATAGACCCGAGAGATTTCTTTTTACTAAGGTAATCAAAAGGGCCTTTGCCATAAAAAATGGTTTAGAAAATAAACTATTAATTGGGAATCTCAAGGCGGTAAACGACTGGGGATATGCCTATGATTATGTGAAGGCAATGATTAATATTTTAAATCTTAAAAATGCTGATGATTTTGTAATAGCGAGCGGTGAGGCTCACAGCGTAGAAGAGCTTGTGGAGATAGTTTTTTCCCATTTAGGTTTAAACTATAAGGATTATGTATGTGAAGATAGTAGCTTAATTGTAAGAAATAAGCCTGTCTTGATAGGAAATCCTTCAAAATTAATTAAAGCGACTGGCTGGAAGAGAGAGGTTAGTTTTAAAGAGATGATAATAAGAATTATGGATGCTTTAAGAGATGGATAGACTACTAATTTTTATTCCTACCTACAATGAAAAAGAGAATGTTAAAGAAATGGTTAGACAGATCAACTCTACAAATTTAGAGTTGGACCTTCTTTTTGCTGATGACAACTCTCCTGATGGAACAGGTAAGATACTTAATGAACTAAAAAAGGAATATAAAAACCTCTTAGTGGTTCATAGAGAAAAGAAAATGGGTATAGGTAGTGCCCACAAGTTTGGCATTAAATACGCCTATGATAATAATTATGATTATCTGATTACTATGGATTGTGATTTTACCCATAGTCCTTCTGATATAACAAAATTTTTGAAAGAAAAAGACTATGATGTTGTAGTAGGTACACGTTATAAAGATAAGAAAAGTTTAGAAGATTGGAATTTATATAGAAGATTTCTAACAAAATTAGGACATTTCTTAACAAAAACCCTATTATCTTTAGAGTATGATGCGACAGGTGCTTTTAGATTATACAATTTAAAGAAGATTGATAGTGAAATTTTTGATAAAGTTGAATCTAATGGTTATGCCTTTTTTTTTGAGAGCTTATTTTTCCTAAACTTAAAGGGTTATAAGATTAAAGAAGTTCCCATAATCCTTCCCAAGAGAACTTATGGCAGCTCAAAAATGTCCTTTCTTGAGATCTTTAAAAGCCTCAAAAGGCTTGGAAGACTTTTTTTGTACAGAACTGGAATTTTAAGATGACTATGGACTGGGAAGAGTACTGGCAGGCAAAAAAAGTTGGGAAGAGACCTTTTTATGATATTATTGCCTCTCTATACAGATTTTTTATAATAAGAAGAAGCCTAAATTATTTTATCAAGAAATATGCCAAAAAAGAGAATTATCTCCTCCACGCAGGCTCAGGGAGTGGTGAAGTAGATAAAGACCTAATATATAATTATAAGATATTTGCTATTGATAGCTCAGCTGAGGCGATGAATATTAACAGAGTTGATAATTATAAAGTGAGAGGCGATATCTTTTTCTTACCCTTTAGGGATAATACTTTTGATATAGTCTATAATCTCGGAGTGCTTGAACACTTTAGTAGAGGTGAGATAATAAAATTGCTTTGTGAGTTTAAAAGAGTTCTCAAGAAGAAAGGCTATCTTATAGTTTTTATACCACCAGAGTTTGGATTAACGGTGGTCTTTTTCAAATTACTCAAGAAGTTTTTAAAAATTTTTATGAGAAGTGAGGTTGAGTTTCATCCCAAAGAGCCATCGAGACTAAAGTCTAAAAAAGAAGCTCTGGAATTTTTAGATGAGTCTGGTTTAAAATTAAAAGAATATTACTTTGGCATAAGAGACCTCTTTACTTATTCTGTAATAATAGCTGAAAAATGATCAAGACAGAAAAAAAACTCTACATTTTTTTATTACTTTTAATAACCTCAATATTTTATCTGAGAGTTTTCTTCCTTGATTTTGTATGGGATGATATACCTCAGGTAATACATAATACAACGGTTAAAAATTTTGATCTTTTCAATATGTTTATAAAAGATGGAGAGTGGGGGATAGCAGTTAGGGAGACAAAAACACCTTACTATAGGCCAATCTTTATATTATCTTTAGCCATAGATTACCTTATTGCTGGTGAAAATCCAGCGTTTTTTCATACAACCAATCTAATATTACATCTTCTTCTAACTTTAGCAATATTTTATACGCTTTCTTACTACTTTGAGGATAAATTTTATGCCTTTTTAGGCTCCTTGTTTGTAGCTCTTTATCCTGCAAGGGCTGAGGCTGTTGTCTATGTAAGTGCAAGGCTTCATATTTTAGGAGCTCTTTTTTCGATATTAACCTTTTATCTATTAAAAAGATATTTTACTGAAAATAATAAAAAACTATATTACCTTTCAGTTTTAACCTTTTTTCTAAGTATCTTTAGTTTTGAGATGAGTCTCTTCTTGCCAGTCTTTGTAATTTTAGAAAATGGCTTCTCAAAGTTGAAAAATACAGTCAAGATATTGGCGCCTCATATTGTTCTGATTATAATCTATTTTCTTGCAAGATGGTTAGTACTTACGAAGTATATATGGTTTGATGTGCCCTTTCCTACAAAGTTTTTTACTGGATTAGCCACTTTTGTTAAGTATTTAGAGATAATTTTTTTCCCCTTTAATCTGAAAACCTTTTATGAAAATTTTGATTATTTCAAGAAAAATATTGATTTAGATGTGGCTTTTGGTTTTGTCTTGCTTAGCCTATTAATATACAGTCTCTACATATCTTACAAGAAAAATAGGGTAATATTTTTGGGGCTACTGTGGTTTTTGTTAACATTCTTCTTTGTATCTAATATCCCCTATCTTATGTATCCATCACTAATAGCAGAAAGATATCTTTACTTTCCATTAATAGGACTTGCTTTTATTATCCCTGAGTGTTTTAGAGTTTCTATAAAGGATGAGAATAAAAAAAAGATAATAATAGTAAGTGTTACTATTTTGTTTTTAATACCTGCCTTCTATTCAATTTATAAAAGGACAACACCTTATAAAAACAATCTTCTCTTTTGGCAAGAGGCTATAAAGGATGCCCCTAAAAATACTTATGCCCTTGATCAGCTTGCGCAGGTTTATTTAGGAATGAATAACTATTTTGAGGCTTTAAGGCTCTATGAGATAATTGCTGAGATTAATCCAGGAGATTTTGATAATTATACAAAGATGGGCAATTTTTATTTAAAATTTGGCAATTATTTAAACGCTGAGATTTACTACAACAAGGCTTTAGAGATAAAAGAGTATGATGAGGCCTATTGGGGGCTTGCAAGAGTTAATATATTAAAAAATGATTTTGAGAAAGCCAAAATCTACCTTGAAAAGGCTATAAAAATATCCCCTCATAAGAAAAAATATAGAGAAAGCTTACAGAGTATTAGGTAATGATATCTTTTAAAAAAATAAAAAATGAAAAAATTTATTCTTATTTAGCTTTTATAGTTTTTATAAGCCTTTTAGTCTTTGCTAATACCCTCTTTTTTGACTATGTGTGGGATGATACTCACCAGATTAAATATAACAGGTCTCTAAGGGATATCAAAAACATTTATGATTTCTTTCTCAGCCCAATACCTGAGATGCCCATGTATTACCGCCCCATCTTTATGTTGTCACTATTAATTGATTATCAGATATGGGGACCTTCTCCCTTTGGGTTTCATCTAACTAATATCTTACTAAACATTTTCTCTAATATACTAATTTTCATTGTAGTAGAAAGAATTTTTAAATCGAGGGCTATTGCCTTTATAGCAGCTCTTATATTTGCTGTTCATCCATCCCATTCTTCATCGGTATCTTATATATCAGCAAGAAATGAGTTACTTTGTGGTTTTTTTGTTCTCCATGCCTTTTCTTTTTATACAAAATATAAGATGGAAAGAAACAAGAGAATACATCTTTTATTAAGTCTTACTTTTTACATTCTTGCTTTACTATCTAAAGAAATGGCTATTACTATGCCTTTTCTTGTTTTACTTTATGAGTATGCCTTTCACAAAGAAGATATAAGAAGAGACTTTAAGCATATATTTCTATTTATCTTTACTACATTCATTTATTTCTTAATTAGGCTACTTGTTTTAGAAGCAGAAGCACAAAGCTTTCCTCTTTTATGGAGATTGGCTACATTCTCGAAGGTACTTTTATATGACCTCTTTATGCTTTTTTTTCCCTTCTTTCATAAGGCCTTCCATAAAGTTGAGATCTTAGAGGGTTTTTCTAACTTTTTATCGTTATTATATCTTTTGTGTGTCCTGCTGATTTTGGCTTTAACTATCTTTTTAAGCAAGTATGATAGGAGACTCTTTTTCCCCTTTACATGGATTATTATCTCATTAATTCCGGCAACAACTATAATAACTTTTATTTACCCTACTCTTGTTGCCGAGAGATACCTATATATACCTTCTATGGGTTTGGCGATGTTTTTAGCTGTTTTTTATTATGATATTTATAATCTAATTACAAAAAAATTTCCTCGAAAGGCCCTTTTCTTAAAAATAGCCTTTGGATTAATAACGCTGGTCTTTTTAGTGCTTACATTCGAAAGAAATTTTGAGTATAAGGACAATCTAACTCTATGGAAGACTGCTAAAGAGGATGAGCCCTATGAGCCCTATGTTATAGATAAATTAGCGCAATCTCTAATTGAAAAAAAATATTACGCTCAAGCTGAGGTGGAGCTTAAAAGGCTTGAGATGATAGACTATAATAACCCTCAGGTGCATCAAAAACTTGGTAATCTATATAAGAGATGGGGAAGATATGATTTAGCAGAGGCTAAATATTTATTAGCTCTAAAATTTGCACCAGATGACAACTTGGTTCTTGATGATCTTGCAGATTTATATAAGAGAAAGGGTGATTTAGATAGAGCATTAAGTATCTTTTTGCGCTCCATAGAGATAGAGCCTAAGGACTCTAATGTAAACTATGAAATAGGAGAGATCTTACTGCAAAAAAATGATTTATTTCAAGCAGAGAAGTTTTTCCTGAATGCCATTGCCTATAATCCAGATCATCATCTTGCCTTTTCGAGATTGGGAGAGATATATATGTTTATAGGAAGAATAGATCTGGCTAAAGAGATGTTTAAGAAAGCCCTTGTATTAGAACCTGAAAATGAGGATTACAAAAACAAACTTTTGATGATAGGGCAATAGAGTATTTAGGTTTTTAAGGTATAAAATTAAAAATTATCTGATAAAATGATTTCTATGGATAAAGACATCTCTGTGGTCATTCCAGCCTATAATGAAGAAAAAATAATAGAGCAAACGGTAAAAAAAATTAGAGAATATCTAAGTTCGAAGGGATTTAGCTACGAGATTATAGCTGTAAATGATGGTTCTTCTGATAGGACGGAAGAAATTTTGATAAAACTAAAAAATGAGATTGAGGAGCTAAAAGTTATTAATCATAAGGAAAATATGGGCAAAGGGAGATCTGTTAAAGATGGGGTTTTAAACTCTTTAGGAGAGCTAATATTATTTACAGATGCAGATCTGTCAGCTCCAATAGAAAACTTAGATGGGTTAATAGAAGAGTTAAAAAAGGGGTACGATGTGGTTATCGCATCAAGAGAGATTGAAGGGGCAAAGGTAAGAAAAAGAACTTTAATTAGAAGGGTACTTAGCAAAGTTTTTAATCTTGCCATAAAAATATTTGGTTTTAAAGGTTTTAGAGATACCCAGTGTGGTTTTAAACTTTTTAAATCTACTGTAGCCCAGTTTCTTTTTCTCAAATCAAGAATAAATGGATATGCCTTTGATGTAGAGATACTGCATATAGCAGAAAAAAGGGGCTATAAAATAAAGGAATATCCCATCTTATGGATAGATAGAAAAGATTCAAAGATGAGGCTTTTTAAAGATGGACTAAGAATGCTGAAAGAGGTTATAAAGATTAGGTATTATGATTGGAAAGGCTATTATATATAAAGAGTGGAAGGAAAAACATTATTATCTTTTTTTTATAGCTCTAAATCTTGTCTTATATTTTAATACACTATTTTTTGGTTTTGTCTGGGATGATATTAGACAGATTGTGTTTAATGATAGGCTAATATCTCAGATAGTAGATTTATCATTTCTCTTTAGCCCAGTAGGAGAAAATGTTTCTTACTATAGGCCAATCTTTTTTCTATCTTTAGCTATTGAGGCATTTTTGTTTAAAGGACAGGCCTTTGGATTTCATTTAGGAAATATAATTTTACAGATATTGGTAGTTATTTTTATCTTTAAGCTTTTAAGAGCGATGAATATTGATAGTAGTTTGTCTCTTTTAACAGCTTTTATCTTTTCCATTCATCCGTCCCACTCGGAGCCTGTTTCTTGGATTTCTGCAAGAAATGAGATTTTATATAGTCTTTTTGGTTTAATCTCATTCTATCTTTATATTAGAGGTAGCTATCTTTCTTTTCTTTTTTTTGTCCTCTCTTTGCTTTCTAAAGAGACTGCCATAATCTTACCAGTGCTGATCTTTCTTTATGAGATAATATTTAATGGCAAGTTAGAAAAAAAGCGAATCTTTTTCATCATTTCGTTCTTTTTATTGTCCTTTTGCTATTTAGTATTTAGGAAGTTTCTTCTTCCAGAACCTTTTGGCGACGAGGTTTATGTTAATGTAAGAGTTTTTACGACTATAAATAATTTAGCCTTTTACTTAAAAAAGATGTTTTTTCCCTTTGATTTAAAAGTTTTTTACAGTGGTCTCATTAAAAATAGTTTTGATAGAGAGGTTGCTTTTTCGTTAATCACCCTAATCTTATTCTCCATTTTTAGCTTTTTAGTAGTTAGGAGGGATAGAAGAGTCCTTTTTTTTATCCTATGGTTTATTCTTCTTATTTTGCCTGTATCAGGTGTTGTTGTTACATCAACTATAACATATGGCTCTGATAGATATTTATATCTACCTTCTTTAGGGTTATCTTTTTTGTTTGCCCTTTTTTTATCAAAGCTGTCACCAAAAAAACTATTAATAGTACTTTGCTTTCTTCTATTTGTTTTAGGTGGCTATTCTGTAAAAAGAAATTTTTCCTACAAGGATCAGCCAACATTTATCAATGAGGCATTAAAAGATGCGCCATCGGATCCTCTCGTTTTAAACGAAATCGGAGTTTATTATTATTTCATAGGGAGGCTTGATCTCGCAGAAGAGGTGTTTAAAAAGGTAATAGCTTTGAGTCCAAAAAGTTATGGTGGTTACTACGACCTTGCGAGGGTACAGTATGATATAGGGCTTTTATTGGAGGCGAAGGATAATTTTCTAAAGGCCCTTGAGCTAAAACCCAACTTTTCACCAACATATTATTTCTTAGGAGAGATAGCTCTTAAAGAAAAAAGATTAGAAGAGGCATATAAATTATTTTCCGATGCCATAAGATATAATAAAAACTATGCAGATGCTTACAATAGGCTTGGTGAGATTGAAGTATTAAAAGGAAACTTAAGAGAAGCTTATTCGCTCTTTGAAAGAGCCTACTCCCTTGAGCCCGACAGAGATTACTTAAACAACATGAAGAAAATTGAGGGGTCTATAAATCCCTATTCCCCGAGAAGGTAAGCCATCTAATAGCCCTTTTAAAAACGTAGTAGAGATGTTCAAGGCTTTTTATGCTTTTTATAAAATCAATTATTATGCGGGGTCTGAAATAAAACTTGATGAGAGCCTTCCTTCTATACCATGTAAGCTCTGAGACAGTAAGATTGGGAGGAGCCCATATTGTTGACTGTAAAGAGGGGCTAAACTTTTCCCAGTGGTCAATCTTTAAAAGGCCATCTCTTAAAAGCTCATGATAGATTGTTGTACCTGGTAGTGGCTGGAAGGTTGCAAAGGATGCCCTTCTAAGTGGGAGAGATAAGGCAAAATCTATAGTATTTTTAATATCATCCTTTGTCTCTCCAGGATATCCCAGTATAAAAAAGGCGTTTATGTCAAGATCAAACCTTTTTAGGAGCTCAATTTTTTCCTTTATCTTCTCAACCGTTAGAGATTTCTTCATAAGTTTTAAAATTCTATTGCTTCCTGATTCTATTCCAATAGAAAGGGCATAGCATCCTGAGTTCTTCATATAAGAGACCATCTCTTCATCTAAAGTGTCAATTCTTACCCCATTCGGGCAAGTCCAAGTTATGTCTGGAAACTCCTCTTTTAGTTTTTTACAGAAGGAGATGACATAATCTTTTTTAAAGGTAAAGTTGTCATCTTCAATATGAATCTCTTTTACGCCATAGTTATTGTATAGCAGTCTAATCTCATCAATTACATTTTCAACACTTCTTTGTCTAATCCTTCTACCTGATACTATGTGTCCTCCACAGAAGGTGCACAAATAGGGACAGCCTCTTGAGGTAATAATAGGTGCTATAGGGTATTGTTTGAAAAATGCTCCGTGTGGAGCCATTGGATATGTATTAGGAGGTATAAGCTCCCATGCGACAGAGAAATCATCTAAATTTTCTGGAAATATAGGTGGGTTTTTATAAATTTTATCATCCTTTAAATAGGCTATACCTTCAATATCTTCAATATTAGGTTCCCCGGTTTCTAAATATCTTATAAGCTTTGGAAAGCCTATCTCGCTTTCGCCAATAAAAACATAATCAACGAGATTTTTGAAAAAGTTGAGAGTTTCATCAGGCAAAGCTGTTGGGTGGGGGCCACCAAGAATAGTCTTGGCATGCCTATTAGAAAACTTAATAATTTCAAGATATTTTTTGCAAAGAGATAGGTCTTTTGTGAATAGTGTTATACCTATAACATCATAATTTTTTATTTTATCAGGCAGTTGTTTTAAAGTAACGCCTTCTTTTAGGGCATCTAAAATTTTTACGTTATAATTTTTTATAACTGTAGAGGCTAAATACCCCAAAGATATGGGTGGTATAATCTCATCGGCTGTGCTATTTAGTTTGATGAGTAAGATATTCATTGAGATTAATTTAACACAAGATATAACATTTTGCCATAGACAAAAAAGGTAAAATGTTAAGCATTAGAGGCTTTTTATACATCTTTTTATATGTTAGTCAGGAAAGAGTTCATAAATTTTTTTTAAACTTAAGTGCTAAAAATATTTAAAATCCTGAGTATTTAGCTTGTATTAAGCGATAACTTGTATTAATGGCGCTATGAGTTTTTTAATATTTTTATAAAAGATTTTAGGAAAATGTTGAATTTATATACAATATCTGATATATTTGCCATAAAGGTTATCTCTTTCTAATTAAAGGAGCTTATGATGACAGTAGGGACAACTCTTACAAAGTTTATCCTTGAAATGCAAAGGTCCTATCCAGAAGCAAAAGGTGAGTTTACCTCACTTATAAATGATGTTGCTACAGCTGCTAAGGTTGTTACAAGAGAAGTCAGAAAGGCTGGGCTTGTTGATATATTAGGCGGTACTGGTAAAGAGAATGTACATGGCGAAAAAGTGCAGAAGTTAGATGTTTTCGCTAACGAAACATTTATTAAACACTTAGAGCATACAGGATATCTCGCAGCCTTTGCATCGGAAGAGATGGACAATTTTTGTCCTGTGCCAGAGTATTATCCAAGAGGTAAGTATATAATGGTAATGGATCCTCTTGATGGCTCCTCAAATATTGATGTAAACATTAGTATTGGGACAATTTTTTGTGTATTCAAGAGGGTGAGCAAAGGAGATCATCCTGATGTAAGTGACTTTCTCCAAAGTGGGAGTAGGATAGTTGCTGCTGGCTATGTCATTTATGGTTCCAGCACAATGCTTGTATATTCAACAGGTCAGGGTGTGCACGGATTTACTCTCGACCCCAGTATCGGAGAGTTTCTCCTTTCTCACGAGAATATAAAAATTCCTGCGAAGGGTAAAGTTTATAGTATTAACGAAGGCAATTTTAATATTTGGGAAGACTGGACAAAGAAATACGTAGAATACACAAAAAACAAGAGAGAAAAATCATTAAGATATGTAGGCACCCTTGTGGCAGATGTTCATAGAACACTTTTAAAGGGTGGTATCTTTTTATACCCAGGAGACAAGAAAAATCCAGAGGGGAAATTAAGACTTCTTTATGAGTGTCTTCCAATGGCTTATCTAATTGAACAAGCTGGCGGTATTGCTACAGATGGTAATATGAGAATCTTAGACAAAACCCCAAAAGATTTACACGAAAGGTCACCTTTAATTATTGGAAGCATAGAAGATGTTAAGGATGTATTAAACTTTATAAAGGAGGAATTGTGAAAAAGCTGATATTAATCATTTCTATTTTTATATTAACTGCCTGTGCAGGCTCTTCTGATAAGGTTCAGACAGAGTATTTCAAAGATTTTCAGTCTCAGCTTGTTGCCCTATCACAAAGAGTTGATGCTCTGGAAGCAAAGGCAAGAAGAGAGTCAACCACTAAGTTAGATGTAACCGAAAAAATAGATAAGATAGAAGAAAGATTAGTATCTGTAGAAAAAAATATTGATAGAATTAAGTCTAACCCGATCTTAGAGGTTACCGAATCGGCTAAACTGACTCCGGTCCCGACTTCAGGAGTTATAAGTATAAAACCTGAAGGTATCGTTAAGGTTGCAGAAGTAAAGGCTAAACAAGAGGCAGCAGAGATCAAGAAAGAAGAACCCAAGATAGAGGTGGCTAAAAAAGAAGAGAAACCTCTAATGTTAAAAGTAGTAGAGGAGAAAGAGACAAGTCAAAGCTTATACAACAAAGGTTATGAGATGTATAATCAAGGGAAATATCCCCAGACTATATCCATTTTTAGGGATTTTTTACAGAAATACCCAAAGGATAACTTAGCTGATAACGCACAGTATTGGATAGCAGAAAGTTATTATGCTCAAAAGCTTTTTGAGAAGGCTATAGAAGAGTTTAAAAAAGTAGAAAAACATCCTGATGGCAATAAAGCACCAGATGCCTATTATAAGATATATTTAGCCTATACGGAGATGGGAAAGAAAAAAGAAGCGGAAAAATGGAAGAAAGAGCTTTTGAAGAAATTTAAAGACTCGGAACCTGCAAAGAAAATTAAGTAAGCTTTTGGATATTATTTATGAAAAAAAACTTTACCAAAACATTATTTTTAATAGCCTTAGCAGGTTTTTTTCTATCTAATCAGGCTTTACAAAGTCAAGAATATAAAGAACATACTGTTAGGAAAGGTGATACCCTCTGGGGGCTCTCTGAAAAATACAAAAAGGATCCCTTTAAATGGATTAACATATGGAAGTTAAACCCAAAGGTTACAGATCCTCACTGGATTTATCCGGGATGGACTTTAAGGATATACAAAGATGAGATAGTTGTTAAGAAGAGTCAAGAGAAGGCTGAGCTTAAAGAAGAAACTGTTATGCCCGAGCCAACTGTAGAGATTGAAGAAAAGGTTATATACGAAGAAAAGGCAAGAGAGATTGCCATTGAAGAGAAAAAAGAGGAAAAGGAGCAGGTAAAAAAGTATGTTTTAGAACTAAGAGAGTTAGAAAGACTGGGACTATTATTTCCTAAGCCAATAGATAGTAAGATTAAGATCTTAACCTCTGTGGATATTAACAAAAAGATGGGAGAATTAGGGACAGAGTATTTTGTTGAAGGAGGCGATATAAACTCTGTAAAAGTAAATGATGTATATACAGTTGTTAGGTATAACAAAGACATAGTAGATTCTGTAACAGGACGTTTTTTCGGGAAATACTATACAAAAGTAGGCAAGATTAAGATTACGGAAGTATATCCAAATATGTCTGTTGGGAGAATAATTAAATCCTACAGAGAGATTAATGAGGGTGATATATTAGTTAAAGAAAAGGATATGGAGAACTATGAAGTAGTTCTTAATAGGGCTGACGTTTTTCTCGAAGGTACTATAATTGATGGGATTGACCATAGTTTCTTTATTTCAGATAAAACCTTTGTTTTTGTTGACAAAGGGACCTCCGATGGGCTTTCAAAGGGGAATGTGTTGAAAATAGAGAAGATGTTAGGTGGAAAAAGTGAAAGGTATCTTGATCTAGGGAGAATGGTTGTTGTAAAGACCTGGGATAGCATCTCCTGTGCTTATGTAATTGAGATAAGGGATGTTGTTGAGGCAGGTTATAGATTTTCTACCTTTGTAAAGTAACAAATATAAAGTTTACAAAATATTAGTTTCCTATTTATAAGGAGAAGAGATGAAAAAACCTATAATATATTCCCTTTTAATATCTCTATTGCTTATTGGAGGAGCCTATTACTATTTCTTTATACTCCAATCAGAACCAGAAATATCACCACTTCCATCAAAGGTAAAGCTGGTAATGCCGCCTCTTTCTTCTGTGCAAGTGGCTAAAGAGACGAGCAAAGACACCAAAAAAGAAGAGAAAAAACCTGAGATAAAGAAGGAAGAGCCAAAATTAACTGGCAAGGAAGAGAAAAAGGTTGAGGCAAAAAAAGAAGAGCCAAAGAAAGTAGAGACTAAGGAAGCTGCAAAGGAGAAGGTAGAGGAAAAAAAGAAGGAAGTGCCTAAAAAGAAAGAAGAACCCAAAAAGCCAAGATATTATCAAGTGATTGCTGTGTTTAAAAACCAAGAAGAGGCAAAGTCTGTTAAAGATAACCTTCTGTCATTAGGTTACCATACTGCTAAGGTGGTTAATAAAAATGGGGTTAGCCATGTGATATTATCGCCCTTTACGGATTATTACGAAGCAGATTATGTGAGGAAAAATATAGAGTTAGAGACAAAAAGAAAAGACTTTAAGACTAAAGCAGTTTATTGATTAATAATAAAGAAAGGAGTAGAGTATGAGTATTGTGGCGATTGATATAGGTTTTGGTTATACTAAAGCAACAAACGGCAGTAATGATTTGATTTTTAAGTCCATTCTTGGAGAGGCAACAGATATACAGTTTCAGGATGAGCTTTTCCCCAGAAAAAAGCAAGACCTTTTAAACATTAAGATAGAGGGGAAAAATTTTTTTGTTGGTGAGCTCGCAGAAAGGCAGTCAAATGTTAGGCTTTTCACACTTGACCAGACTCAGTTTATAACGCAGTTTGCAAAGGTACTTGCCCTTGTCACCTTAGGGAATATGGTAGATAATTATGATAATGTTAATCTTGTTACTGGCCTACCTGTAGGATATTATAAGCAATATAAGGATGCCTTAGCCTCTAATCTTTTAGGAGAACACAAGTTCTCTCTCGTAAAAAGCTCTAATGAAGAGATAGAAAAGATATTTACAATTAGCAAAATTAGGATAATCCCCCAGCCCTATGGTAGCCTTCTTAATGTATTTCTTGATGATGAGGGGAAGGCTAAAAATACAGATATCTTTAAGCAAAAAATTGGCATTATTGATATCGGTTTCAGAACTACGGACTATATTATCTCAGACAAGCTTCAGTACTCAGAGAGGGGTAGCAAAACTACCGATAACGGTATCTCTAAGGCCTTTTCTGTTATTGCCAATAAGCTTAGAGAAAAAAGTGGAGTTAACGTAGAGATATTTAAGATCTATGATTCTATAATCAAAGGTAGTATTAAGATTAAAGGTAAGGAGTATGATTTAACAGCTGTAAGAGAACAGGTGCTACAACAGTTGGCTTCACAGATTGCTTCTGATACGGAAAGATTCTGGATTGATGATTGGGATATAGATACTGTTTTAATAAGCGGTGGTGGCGGAACGTTGTTAGAGAAATATCTAAAACCTTTACTTGCTAATGCTCAGGCAGCCTTTGATAGTTCAGTTGATGGAAGGTTTTTTAATGTTAAAGGTTACTTAAAATATGGAAAAAGTATCTGGTTTGGAGAAAAATAGTTGTTATGATACTTGATAGACTTTTCTTTAAAGGAAGAGTCATAGACATAAAAACAGAGATAGAGGGTGGTTTTGCCACCTTCTTTACTATGTGTTATATAATCTTTGTCCAACCAGCAATTCTTTCAAAGTTAGGAATGGATTTTGGTCCCGTTATGGTTGCTACATGTATCTCATCGGCTGTAGCGACTATTTTAATGGGGCTATTAGCAAACTACCCAATAGCCTTAGCACCAGGCATGGGACATAATTTTTTATTTGTTATTACGGCTACATCTTTAGCCATTAGTTGGGAGAAGGCCTTAGGAATTATCTTTATATCAGGGAGTCTTTTTATAATTCTTTCGGTTATCCCTTTTAGGGAGAAAATAATAAATGATATGCCCAACAGTCTTAAATATGGTATATCGGTAGGGATAGGACTATTAATAACATTAATAGGATTGCAGTGGGCTGGTATAGTGGTATCAAAGCCTGGAACGTTTATAGGACTTGGTGAGTTAGCCTTTTTACCTGTAATAATCACATTAATTGGTCTTTTGATTATAATATTTCTTCATATAAAGGGGTTTAGATCGGCTGTTTTGTGGGGTATTTTAGGTTCCACCATAGTTTCTTTGCTCACAGGGGTATCAAAGTTTCACGGTGTCGTTAGCCTCCCACCATCTATAGAGCCAACATTTTTTAAGTTTCAGCTTTTAGATATAATTTCTATTGACTATCTTACTCCTATTTTTATTTTTTTGTTTCTTGATGTCTTTGATACGGTGGGCACATTAGTGGGCGTAGGAGAACAGGGTGGTTTTATACATCAAGGTAAGCTACCCCGAGCAAAATCAGCCTTTATGGCAGATGCTATTGGTACTTTAACAGGTAGTATATTAGGCACCTCTACAGTAACAAGCTACATAGAAAGTGCTTCAGGCATAAGTGTTGGGGCTAAGACAGGTCTTGCAAGTATCGTAACAGGGTTACTTTTTATTGTTGCCCTTTTCTTTTATCCCCTTGTTCAGACCGTAGGTGGTGGCTATGAATTCAATGGTTATTACTATTATCCCACCATATCTTCGGCACTTATCTTTGTAGGCTTTTTAATGACCCAAAATGTAAAGAAGATTAATTTTAAAGACCTCGAAGAGGGTTTTCCTGCCTTTATTTCAATGATAATGATACCTCTAACCTTTAGCATAACCGATGGGATAGCCTTTGGCTTCATAAGCTATAGTCTCATTGAGATCTTTAAAGGTAGGCTCAAAGAGCAAAACAAACTTGTTTTTACAATCTCCCTAATTTTTCTTCTGAAATATATATTCATTTCATGAAAGATAAAATTATCAACATTATAGAAAAAAGCTTTGACAGGGAAGATCTTTTTCTCTCAGATATCCCAGAAAAATATCATTATGATGAATCAACTATCTATAAGGCTGAACCAGAGGCAGTATTTTTACCTGATTGTGCAGAAAAAATAATAGATTTTATAAAGATTGCTAATGAAAGCAATATCAAAATTATCCCCCGAGGCGCAGGCACAGGGGTATGCGGTGGAGCTGTAGCTACTTATGGTGGGGTTATTTTATCTCTTGAAAGGATGGATAAGATTCTTGACATAGATGAGACAAATCTGACTGCAACTGTTTATGGTGGTTTAATAAATGGTTTTTTGAAGGAAGAGCTCAAAAAAATTGGATATTATTATCCACCAGATCCACAGAGTTTTGAGACCTCAACCATTGGGGGTAATATCGCTACAAATGCTGGAGGCCCTTCTGCCATAAAGTATGGCACAACAAAAGATTATGTAATGTCTCTTTCTGTAATTACAGGGGAGGGGATACAGTTAAATACTGGCGGTAAAGTCTATAAATGTTCTTCTGGTTATAATCTAAATGAGCTTTTTATCGGTTCAGAGGGCACACTTGGTATAATCCTTACGGCTACATTAAACTTTATAAGGTTACCAGAAAAAAAGGTATTCTTTCTCGTCCCTTTTCAAAATGTATTAGATGTGATGACCTTTTTTAGAGAAAGCATAAAGTCTCATATTAATTTTTCTGCCTTAGAGTTTATAGATGAGAGCGCCAAAAGGTTAGTGGAGATTTTTCTAAAGAGGAAACTACCTAAATCTGATATTGCCAGCTGCTATCTCTTCATAGAATATGAAGGAGATATTGATGAAAACAAAATATTTGAGCTTATTGAGAAGAGTAAGGGGCTGGAGCTTTTTTATGCAAAGGATAAAAATCAGGAAGAGAGACTATGGGAGGCAAGAAGAAAGATTGCCTATGCTGTAAAAGATTACGCTAAGAAGGTCTATAAGGCAGATGTAGTGGTGCCAAGAGGAAGCATACCAATTTTTTTAGAGAAGCTTAGGAAGTTTGAAAGTGATGATTTGATTATAGCTACCTTTGGTCATATAGGTGATGGCAATATTCATCTAAACATCCTTGATAGAGATGGCGATAAACCAAATGAGTCTTATGAGCTAATGAGAAAGGTTATGGCCATAGTAAATGAACTAAAGGGTTTCCCATCAGGAGAACATGGCATAGGTTTAGCTAAAAAAGAGTTTTTAAAAAACTTTTTTTCGGTTTATCATATAGATAGGTGGAAAGCTATAAAAAGGGTTTTTGACCCAAAAAATATAATGAATCCAGGTAAGATCTTTGATTAATAGAAAAGTTTTTTTGTTTATCCTAATTTTAATAACCTTTACAGGTTGTTTCTTAGTAGTCACTCACGAAGATAGGGATCCAACGGTACTTGCTGTTCACCTTCTGCCGCCCAAGCTTGAAGAGCTTAAACCAGAAAAACCCATTGATAGTTTTGTTGCCATATTCCCCTTTTATTTTGATATAAAGTTTTCAGAAAAGGGCTACCCCTATTTTCTTGATTACTCCCATTTACCAAGAGAGTTTAATGAAAACTTGGCAGTCCTTTTAGAGAACGGAATTTTTACAAAAGTAGATATTGCCGGTGAGCTAACTACACTAAAAGATAAAGATTTTTATGTTAAAACCCTACAAGATTTAAATTATGATACTGGCATATATGGTAGTGTAAAAAAATTCCACATGGAGAAGAAGGGCGATTACTGGATTGGTGAAGTGCTTATAGAATATAATATTGTTAGCTATGATGGATTTGAGGTAGGTAAGTATGTATTTGAGAGAAAATTCGATAATATTCAGGTACCTGAAAACCTCATAGCACCCTATGAGATTGCCTATGTAGCCAATACTATCTTAAACCCTGCATATGAAGATATCATTAAAAATTCCATCGCAAATAGGCAGATTATTGAAGTCCACCGTAGTCTAAAAGAGGTTATAAAAGGTAAAGGTATCATAACCTTCAGAAGGCTGGGGAAGATGAAAGGTAAATCAAAAGTGCTTATAGATGTAACGACAAGAATAATGATTAATGATTTACCTGTCTTACCCTTTGCAAAAAAAGAAAGAAAAGAAGAGCAAGCGAAAAAATTTATAGAAGAAAGTACAAAAAGAAATGAGTATCTCCTATCTTTAACGGTTAAGGAAACAAAAGAAGAGATATTTCCTCTCGCTAAAGGCAAGCTTATTTATGATAGCTTAAACGATATATTTTGGGTACAGTTTCAGGAGGTAAAGGAGTTTAATATCACACCAGGTAAGGTTTTGGTAGTTGCAAGCTTTTCTGTACCAAAAGTTAAGGAAGTTATAACGAAGGGGATATATGTTGATGTAAATCCAGACAAGGCAGCTACTTTGGGGCTTAATATAATGTGTGAAACAAAAAACAATCTGGTTGATATGGGTTTTGTTAAATGATTGAGATTAATAATGATGGGGGTGCCTTAAAAAAGATTAAACTTCCCTTTAAACCAAAATACATAAAATCAGTTGATGGTACCGAAGTAATAGATATATTTGATATATTTTACAGATCTGGAGAAGAAAAGGTTTCTGTTAGATTTTTGGGAAAAAACGGTGAATCAAAAGAGGTAAAAATAAGAGGCGAGTTCTTAAATTTATTCAGTTACGAGCCAATTAATCCCAAAAGATGTGGCTGTAAATGCATTTTTTGTTTTGTAGATCAGTTACCAAAAGGTTTAAGATCAGCCTTATATCACAAAGACGAAGACTATAGGTTGTCCTATCTCTATGGCAATTATGTGACTTTGGCAAACATCACTAAAGCTGATATAGAGAGAATTATAAAATACAAGCTTACTCCTCTATACATCTCTGTTCATTCAACCGATGAAACTATAAGAAGATTGATGCTTGGCAGAAAGAAACTAACCCCCATATTGGAGTTACTTTATGAGCTAAGAAAAGGCGGAATTAAGTTTCACTGTCAGATAGTTCTTTGTCCAGATATTAATGATAATGAGAATTTAAATAAAACAATAAAAGACTTAAGTAATCTTTATCCAGCGGTAGAATCAGTAGCAGTTGTACCTGTGGGACTAACAAAGCATAGGGAAGGTTTGTTTAAGCTTAGACAAGTGGAAAAAAAAGATGCAGAAAGGGCATATAAAATTGTTGCGGAGTTACAGAAAAGATTTATTAAAACTTTGAAAAGACCCTTTGTATATCTCTCTGATGAGTTCTATATTTTGCTTAATAAAGATATACCTCCAAGAAATTTTTACAAAGACTTTTCTCAATATGAGAATGGGGTAGGTATCCTAAGAAAATTTATTGATAATGCAGAGAGGTTTTTAAAGAGAGAGATAGTTCAGATAAACGATAAGAGAAAAATTGGTTTATTAACAGGTGAGTTGGCCTATGGAATTGTTAAAAAATATATTGATATTTTTTCAGAAAAGCTAAAATTAGAGATAGAACTTATCCCAGTAAAAAACTATACTTTCGGTGATACTGTTACGGTTACAGG
This sequence comes from uncultured Pseudomonadota bacterium, assembly GCA_964540515.1. Taxonomy (GTDB): domain Bacteria; phylum CALINM01; class CALINM01; order CALINM01; family CALINM01; genus JAOAGA01. The sequence goes on from CAZIMS010000003.1 coordinate 75,713, forward strand.
CTTAATCACAGCCTTTGATATTATAAAAAATATAGGAGGCAAAAAATTTGACTTAATACTCATTCCAAATATTATGCTTAAAGAGAAGTCCAAGTATTTTCTTGATGATATCTCCATAGAAGAGTTGTCTAAGAGGTTAGCAACGGAAATTTTAGAGTTTGAGCCAACCTTAAGTGGCTTGTATAATAAAATTATAAGATGGACAAGAAGTAATAGAGCTAATATATAATTTCAGAAAAGAAGGGATGCGATGATTGATTATGTTAAATTAACTAAAGAGGAAAAGAGGGCACTATTAGATATTGCAAAAAAAACTATTGAATATCGATTAATAAATAGAAACATATCAGACTTAATAACAAAAGAGAAGCGGCTCTATGAGTTAAAGCTGGGCTGTTTTGTTACTCTCAAAAAGAAAGGTGACCTAAGAGGCTGTATCGGAACTTTTGTGTCAAGAGATAATCTTGTAGAGAATGTAAAAAAGATGGCCGTAGCTGCTGCCTTTGATGACCCCAGGTTTTATGATGTTACCTTGGACGAGTTAAAGGATCTTTCTGTTGAGATATCTGTACTCTATCCACTTATAAAAATAAATAGCATAGAAGAGATTAAGGTTGGTAGAGATGGGCTATATGTCATATATGGTTATTATAGTGGAGTACTTCTACCTCAGGTAGCTCTTGAGTATGGATGGAGTAGAGAAGAGTTTTTATCCCATACCTGCATAAAAGCAGGATTACCACAAGATGCATGGAAAAACTTAGATATTGAAATATATCGCTTTGAGGCAGAAGTTTTTGGAGAGGTAGATTGATTACTCCCCTTTACTTTAAATAAAAATCTTGGAGGTAATATGAAAGCTTTAATTATTGTATTATTTATATTAGTTTCAACCAATCTCAGTTATGGTTTTGGTAAAGATAGTCAAGGCTGTGCAACTGATTGCCTTTCCTGCCATAAAATGACAAAAGAAGAGGCAGTAGGCATTCTAAAAAATGTGGATCCTGATGTTAAAGTTGAGAAGGTAAGCATTGCTCCTGCAAAGGGACTCTTTGAAATAGTAGTGAAAAAAAATGACGCTCAAGGTGTTTTGTATATAGATTTCTCAAAAAAATATCTTATTCTTGGAAAAATAATTGATATAGCAGGCAGGAAGGATTTAACACAGGAAAGAATTGAGAAAGAGCAAAAATTAGATGTAAAAAAGATTGATACAAGAAATACCGTTATTATGGGCAATCCCAAAGGAAAAAAGAAGATCTATGTCTTTGACGACCCAGAATGCTCCTTTTGTAAAAAACTCCATGTGACATTGTCAGAAATGGTTAAAGAAGACAAGGAGTTAGCTGTTTATATTCTTTTATTTGGTTTGGATATACATCCCAATGCAAAGTGGAAGTCTGATTCAATTTTATGTACCGCCAAAAAGAACATGACTAAGGCCCTCGAGATGTTAGAGGATAGCTTTGCAGACAAAGAAATTCCAAAGATTGATTGTGGTGAATCACTTAGCGAGTTCAACAAAAACTTAGCAAGAAAATTAGGTGTTGGAGCAACTCCTACAATGGTTTTTCAGGATGGCAAGGTACTTATGGGAGCAAGGACAAAAGAGGAGATAAAAAAATATCTTAATAAATAAAAGAACATTAAAAAAGTTGACTTATCTTAAGAAATATTTTATGTTCATATTATGAACAAAAATGAAGATAGGTTAACTGATGAGATAATAGCTCTAAAAATTCTTGATGAGATAGAAGAAGATAGTCATATAACCCAAAGAGACTTAAGTAAGAGATTAGGTATTGCTTTAGGTTTGGTTAATACCTATATTAAGCACTTTGTCAAGAAAGGTTATATAAGGGTTACACAGTTTCCTCAAACAAGATACACATATTTATTAACACCTACTGGAATATCCGAGAAGTCAAGATTAGTCTATAAACACATAAGTTATTACAACAATCTCTTTAAGACTGTTCGTCAAGATAGCTTAACCCTTTTTAAAAAGCTTAAAAAAGAAGGGGTTAGAGAGATAGCCTTTTGCGGTGTTGATGAGGTAGCGGAGATATCCTATTTATCACTAAAAGAAGTGGGCATAAAACTTCTTGCCGTTTATGACACAGAGCAAAAAGGCAAGTTTTTAGATTATCAAATAGAAAACATTAATAAAATTAAGCCTAATATTAACACAAGGATATATATTTCTTCACTAAAGAAGAAAAAAGAGATATACAACAGTTTAATCAGTTTTGGCATAAAAAGTGATAACATCAGCTATTTAGGCACTTTGGCAGATTAATTAAAATAGGAGCAAAAGATGGATCTCTTGGAGAAGATTAAATCAAAAAAAGCTAAGGTTGGCGTGATTGGTTTAGGCTATGTAGGGCTTCCTCTTGTTATAGAGTTTGTAAAGAAGGGTTTTTCTGTCTACGGTTTTGACATTGATAAGAATAAGATTTCCATGCTTTTGGAAGGGAAAAGTTATATTAAACACATTGATACAAAAGAGCTTGACAAGAAAAAATTTACTCCTACCGTTGATTTTAAAAGGCTCAAAGAGGTTGATTGTATAATTATATGCGTTCCCACTCCCTTAAACAAATATAGAGAACCGGATATGACCTATGTCTTTAACACTGCAAAGACCATCTCAGAAAACCTTAAAAAAGGACAACTTATTATCCTTGAATCAACAACCTATCCAGGTACAACAGATGAGGATATGAGAAAGATTTTAGAAGAAAGTGGACTTAAAGCAGGAAAGGACTTTTATTTAGCCTTTTCCCCGGAGAGGGAGGACCCTAACAATCCAAACTTCAAAACCTCTCAGATACCAAAAGTAGTAGGTGGTTATGACAAAAAGAGCTTAGAAGCAGCCAAGGCTTTATATGACCAGATTGTTGAAAAAACTGTTCCTGTATCATCTACAAAAGTCGCAGAAGCAACGAAACTACTTGAAAATATTTATAGAGCGGTAAATATAGCATTAGTTAACGAATTAAAGATACTCTTTGACAGGATGGGTATTGATATATGGGAAGTAATTGAAGCTGCAAAAACAAAGCCCTTTGGTTTTCAGGCTTTCTATCCAGGGCCAGGTATTGGTGGTCACTGCATACCAGTAGATCCCTTTTATTTAACATGGAAGGCGAGAGAATTTGACTTTTCTACCAGATTTATAGAGCTTGCAGGAGAGATAAACATCTCAATGCCCTATTATGTTATTCAAAAAACGATAGATGCGCTCAATGAGAAAGGCAAAAGTATAAAGGGAGCAAAAATACTTATACTTGGTATGGCCTATAAAAAAGATGTAGATGATATGAGAGAGTCGCCTTCACTCGTATTGTACGAACTTTTAGAAAAAAAAGGCGCCATTGTTGATTATAATGATCCTTACATACCGGAGATACCGCCCTTAAGAAAATATGACCTTCACAAAAAATCGGTCTCCCTAACAGCAAAAAACTTAAAGAGTTATGATTGTGTAATAATAGCTACAGATCACTCTGAATATAATGGTGAAAAGATAGCAAAAGACGCCAATCTGGTAATTGACACACGAAACCTTATAAAAGACAGAGAAAAACATAAAGAAAAAGTAGTCTGGGCATAGAAAGGAAAAAGATGAAACTCATACAAATTGTCGGGGCTAGACCTCAGTTCATAAAATATTTTCCTGTTTACAAAGCGCTAAAAAATAAGCCAGAGATAAAAAACAAATTGGTTCATACAGGGCAACACTATGATGTGAACATGTCAGATATATTCTTCAAAGAGTTAGGCATACCTGAACCTGATTATCATTTAGGAGTTGGTTCTGGTAATCAAGGCTTTCAGACAGCAAAGATGATAGAAAAAATAGAAGAAGTGCTTATTAATGAGAAGCCAGACTGTGTAGTAATATATGGAGATACCAACTCTACCCTTGCAGGTGCCATAGCATCGTCAAAACTACACATACCAGTATATCACGTAGAAGCAGGGCTTAGAAGTTACAACAAGCTAATGTCGGAAGAGATAAACAGAGTACTTGCTGATCATATCTCAACAATACTTTTTTGTCCTACAAAAAGTGCCATAAAAAACTTAGAAAAAGAAGGCTTTACAAATATTACTAATCGAGGAGAGCTAATAGAACTGCCCTTTAGTAACAAGATATCATGTCACATATCCGCCCCTTTAGTAATAAACGTAGGAGATGTGATGTTTGACATAATCAAAGAGATAGAACCCATAGCGGATAAAAGCGATATACTAAAAAAGCTTGATATAAATGAAAAGAAATATGCCCTAATGACAATGCATAGGGCAGAAAATGTTGATAATGCAGATAGGTTAACAAATCTTCTAAAATTTGTCGAAGATGTGGAAGCAGAGAAGGTTATTTTTCCTGTTCATCCAAGAACAAAAAAGATACTAGCAAATATAACTTTACCCAAAAAAATAATAACAGTTGAGCCATTAGGTTATATTGATATGGTCAGATTAACGAAAGAGAGTTTTCTTGTTCTGACTGATTCAGGTGGCTTACAAAAAGAAGCCTTTTGGCTTAAAGTACCCTGCATAACTTTAAGGGAAGAGACAGAATGGGTAGAAACCATAGAGTTGGGATGGAATGTATTGTATAAAAACTATAAAGGTCTTAA
>CAZIMS010000003.1:80461-188016 GCA_964540515.1 uncultured Pseudomonadota bacterium
GAGAAAAAAAACTTGCATAATTTCTTAAAATTAAAAAGATTACTAACAAGAAAGTTAGGCAAAAAAGTTGATTTAGGCATCAAGGGTGCTACAAAACCTTATCTCTATGAAAAGATAAAGGATAAGATTATCTATGTCTGAAAGATCTACAAAATTATATCTGATTGATATATTAGAGTCAGCCGATGCTATAACTGATTATGTTAAGGATTTTGATTTTGAATCCTTCACCAAGGACAGAAAAACTCGAATGGCAGTAATAAAAGAGTTTGAAATAATTGGAGAAGCAGTATCAAAGCTACCCAAAGATTTAAAGAAAAAATATAAAAAAATACGTTGGCAAGACATAAAAGATTTTAGAAACATTCTTACACATGAATATTTTGGCGTAGATCTTGAGATTGTCTGGAAAGTTATTAAAGAAGATCTGCCAGAATTAATAAATACCATAAAAAAAATAATAGAGACTGAAAAAGAGGATTTTTGATATGGGAAAAATAAATTCTTCACACTTTATCGCTCACATAGGACTTGGCTACTGGGGAAAAAACATATTAAGAAATCTTTATGAACTTGGGGTATTACACACTGCCTGTGATGTAAGTGAAAAGCTTTTAGAAGAGAGAAAAAAAGAGTATCCCAAGGTAAAGTTCACAAACAAGTATGAAGACCTTCTAAATAATGACCATATAAAAGCGATAGTTATCTCAACCCCTGCCTTTACACACTATGAAATGACTAAAAAAGCCCTATTGGCAGGCAAAGATGTATTTGTAGAAAAACCACTCGCTCTAACTGTTTCTCAAGGCAAAGAGCTTGTTGAGTTAGCTAAAAAAGAGGGAAGAGTTTTAATGGTAGGGCATATATTAAACTATCATCCAGCAGTAAAAAAGATGAAAGAGATTATAAAAAATGGAGAGATAGGTAAAATCCAGTATATATACTCAAACAGGATAAACATTGGGAAGATACGGACAGAAGAAGATGTAATCTTAAGCCTTGCACCTCACGATATATCACTTATAAATAGTATAATAGGCGAAGAACCCACAGAAATAAAAGCCTTTGGTGGAAGCTATCTGACAGAAGGCCTTTTAGACATAGCCACAATCAATATTGCCTATCCATCAAACATAAAAGCCCATATATTTGTAAGCTGGCTAAACCCATACAAAGAACAAAAATTCGCAGTAATAGGCTCAAAGGGGATGCTTGTATTTGACGATGTAAGCAAAGAAAAGCTATTATTATACCCCCACAAGATACAGTGGGAAGAAGGGAAGATACCAGTAGCAAAAAAAGAGGATGCCCAAATAATAGCCATAGAAGAAGGCGAGCCACTAAAAAATGAGCTAATCCACTTTATAGAATGCATAAAAGACAGAAAAAATCCATTAACAGATGGAGAAGAGGGTTTAAAAGTGTTGAAAATAATAGAAAAAGCTGAAGAAATAGTTAAAAAAGAGGCAAAAAAACAATCACCAAATACATTAAACTACTTTGTCCACGAAAGTAGCTACGTTGACGAAGGAGTAGAGATAGGCCAAGGAACAAAAATTTGGCATTTTAGCCATATACTAAAAGGGAGCAAAATAGGCAAAAACTGTATAATAGGACAAAATGTAGTAATTGGTCCTGATGTAGTAGTTGGCAATAAATGTAAAATACAAAATAATGTGTCATTATACAAAGGAGTAACATTAGAAGATGAGGTATTTTGCGGCCCTTCCTGTGTATTTACAAATGTATATAATCCAAGGGCCTTCATAGAGAGAAAGCATGAATTCCGTCCAACTTTAGTAAAAAGGGGTGCAACAATAGGTGCAAATTCAACAATAGTCTGTGGGGTAACAATTGGAGAGTATGCCTTAATCGCAGCAGGAGCGGTAGTAAAAAAAGATGTACCACCCCATGCTATCGTTGCAGGTGTCCCAGCAAAGCAAATAGGCTGGGCTTGTAAATGCGGGGTAACGTTGAAGTTTGAGAAGGATAAAGCTAAGTGTGAATATTGTAATGAAGAGTATCAAAAATTAGAGGGCAAAATATTAAAAATTTAAATTTTGTCAAGTTGCATAGAAGCATTGATATGTATACAAATAAAAATGGTCATTAATAAAGGAGGTTAATGTGAACAAGTTAGAAAACGCAAAAGTATTAGTTATTGGCGGTGCAGGATTTATAGGTAGTTTTGTGGTAAGAGAACTGTTAAAAGAGCCTGTTAAAGAACTAGTAATTTATGATAATTTTACTCGGGGGAAATACAGTAATATTAAAGATTGCCTTGACGATAAGAGATGTTATGTTTTCCCTTATGGAGGTGATTTAAGGGATATTGATGTATTAGACAAGGCTATGGAAGGTGTTGATTATGTTTTCCACTTAGCAGCTATGTGGCTTTTGCATTGCAAAGATTTTCCAAGAACTGCTTTTGAAGTTAATATAGCAGGAACTTTTAACGTTTTAGAAGCTTGTGTTAAGCATAAGGTTAAAAAATTGGTTTATAGCTCATCAGCTTCAGTTTATGGGGATGCTGTTGAAACACCTATGACTGAGGGGCATCCATTTAATAATAAGAATTTCTATGGTGCTACAAAAATAGCTGGAGAAGCTATGTGTACAGCTTTTAATGATAGATACGGACTTCAAGTAATAGGATTAAGATATGCGAATGTTTTTGGTCCTAATCAAGATCAAACAGCAGCATATACAGGTGTGATACCTATTATGTTAAATAAAATTGAATTTGTTGAACCAATCACAATAAATGGCGATGGAACGCAAGCTTATGACTTTATATATGTTGAAGACGCGGCAAGAGCAAATATTTGTGCTTTAAAGTCGTCTATGAATATTGGTTTTTATAATGTTGGTACTGGAGTTCAAACATCAATTAGAGACCTTGTAAATCTTATACTAAAGCTTACTGGCGCAAAAAATGAAATTATTTATAAGCCATATAGCCCAGATGATGCAAGGCAATTTGTAAAGAATAGAGTACTTTGCCCTAAAAAAGCTAATGAAGAAATAAGTTTTCAATATAAATATTCATTAGAAGAAGGACTAAAGAGACTTATTGAGTGGAGAAAAAACATAAGTGGTGAAAGTATATGTGTGGTATAGCTGGTGTAGTTGCATTAAATCACAAAACAATTGAACTTATTAATACCGTCAAGATGCTAGACAGTTTATCTCATCGTGGACCTGATGATGCAGGATATCTGTATTTTCACACTGGCACTAAACATAGAGGCCATTCATTTCATCTTAATCTTTCAGACAAAAAATTTTCAAAACTTTCACCCCTATTGCCTACTATTCAAGAAGAAGCAGTGCAGAGAGAACTTTGCCAACACGACTGGGACATTTTTTTTGGGCATAGAAGACTTGCTATATTGGATTTAACTGATGCTGGACATCAGCCAATGAGTGATTTATCAAAAAATATCTGGGTTGTTTATAACGGTGAGATTTATAATTTCAAAGAGATAAGAGCAGAGCTAGAAAAAGCTGGGCATAAGTTCAAAAGCAATACAGACACGGAAGTGATTATTTACGCCTATATAGAGTGGGGAATAAAATGCATTGAAAAGTTTAATGGAATGTTTGCATTTGCATTATATGATAACTTTCAAAAGAAATTTTACCTTGTAAGGGATCGATATGGAATAAAACCATTATATTACTCAATTGTCAAAGAACCTAATGGTCATAGTTTAATATTTGGTAGTGAGATTAAAGCGATATGTAGATATGCTAACTATTCAGATATAGATTTAGATGGAACTGTGGAATATCTTAGTTTTCAAAACTTTTTTTCTGATAGGACATTATGGAAAGACATAAAAATATTGCTTGCTGGTCATTATATAGAAATAGATTTAAAAAAGCAAGAAAAGGGTTCTTTTTGCGTTAGTTCCAGTCACAAGAATTTGTTAACAATGGTAAGCGATTTAGATAACGTTTTTAGAGAAAGCAAGCTGAAAGCCAATCTTATTCAATATTGGGATTTTCAACCTTTTCAAGACAAATTCAAAGAAAAAGAATCTGATATTTTAAAAAATCTTGAAGATATATTTGAAAAAGCTGTTAAAAGACAATTAATCAGTGATGTAGAAATAGGAAGCTATCTAAGTGGTGGAATTGACAGCGGAGCAATAACTGCGATTGCTTCTAAGCATTTTATAAATACAAAAGGTTCATTTAAAAGTTTCACAATAGGATTTGATTTACATAGTGCAAGTGGAATAGAACTCTCTTTTGACGAAAGAGAACGTGCAGAATATATGTCTTATATTTTTGGAACTGAACATTATGAAATGGTCCTTAAAGCTGGTGATATGGAGAGATGTTTGTCATCTCTTGTGTACTACTTAGAAGAGCCTCGAGTTGGTCAGAGTTATCCTAATTATTATGCAAACATGCTTGCTAGCAAATTTGTAAAAGTAGTTTTGACTGGCAGTGGTGGAGATGAATTATTTGGGGGCTATCCTTGGAGGTATTCTTACGTTTTAAACACAAAAAATTTTGATGATTTTGTAGATAATTATTTTAGATTTTGGGTAAGACTATTTCCATTAGATGTCTTAGATAAAGCTTTTATACCCATAAAAGGTAAATATACAGTTGAACCAAGAACCTTATTTGCCTCAGTAATTCCAGATAGTTATAGAAAAGAGGAATATACCCCTGAAGAAGCATTAGAGTTAGCTTTATATTTTGAGCAAAAGACCTTTCTACATGGTATTTTAGTTGTTGAGGATAAACTTAGTATGGCTCATAGCCTTGAAACACGTGTGCCATTTCTTGATAATGAATTAGTTGATTTTGCTCTTAAAATACCTATAAATTTAAAGCTAAAAAATATTTCAAAATATAAAAACGCTAATGAAAATGAAGTAAAAAAAATAAGAAAAACAAATGATGGAAAAGTTATACTTAGAAAAATATTAAAAAAATATGTTCCGAAAGAAATATTTAATGCTAAAAAACAGGGGTTTAGTGCCCCAGATAATAGCTGGTTTAAGGGTGAAAGCATAAATTTAATAAAAAGAGTTTTGTTGAAAAAAAATCTAAAAATCCATAATTTTATAGATGAGAACATATTAAAAAAAATGATATTGGAACATATTAATGGAAAAGCAAACAGAAGATTATTGTTATGGAGTTCCATTAATCTGGAGCTCTTATTAAATAGCAAAGGATTATAATATGAATTTTGATGAATTTACAATTGATTATTATCAAGACATTATAGAGTTGAGCAAGAAAATATTCAAATTTTACAGAGAAAGAGAATCTTTTATGGTGAAAAAACATGAAATTGCTATTATCTTTAGCTTGCTACAGGAAAGTTGATTGAGCAAAATTTTCATAGGGGTAAAATAATGTCAGGAAATACTTCTCAAAGCTTTAGAGACAAATGGGAAAAGAATCAAAAGTCTTTCTTCACTGAAACCCTTCGTGAAGGCTCGGAAATATCACGTTGGATTTTAGAGCGTAATGGGTTCAAAAGCTTATCCGATTTTTCTAGTTATCTTGTGGGGTGTAAGCGTATTTTGGATGGTGGCTGCGGTAATGGGCGTATTACAGCATTACTAAGACTAGTTGCCCCTAAAGAAGCTGAGATAGTTGGGATAGATTTGGTAGGAGCAGATATTGCAAGTCAAAACTTAAAGAACGAGAAAAACGTTCGGTTTGAAACAAGGGATATTTTTGGTGATCTTTCTGATCTTGGGAAATTTGACTTTATCTATTGTCAGGAAGTGCTTCATCACACTTTAGACCCCGCAGGTGCTCTCTTCAACCTAAGCCAACTCCTTAATCCACGCGGTGAAATAGCTATTTATGTTTATAAAAAAAGCTCCTGTTAGAGAGTTTGTTGATGACTATATCAGAGACAAAATTGCTGATCTCCCTTATGAGGAAGCAATGAATTATTGTGCTCAAATTACGGAATTTGGCAAGAGCTTGTCAGAACTTGGGTTAAAGGTCAAAGTGCCATCAGTTGAACTACTTGGTATTGAGGCTGGTGAATATGATATTCAACGTCTTATTTATCATTTCTTTGCAAAATGCTATTGGAATCCGAGCCTCTCTTACGAAGAAAATGTATTAATTAATTATGACTGGTATCATCCGCAGATTGCAACACGCCACACATTGGAAGAGGTAGAAAACTGGTTTTCTTCAATAGGACTTGAAATCATTCATAGGTGTGTCGATTTCTGGGGAATAACAGTTAGAGGACGAAAAAAGGAGTAGGCTAATAATGAAGACAATTATTTATTTTATATTTTCATTAATCTCTATAATATTTTTAATCTTCTATAGTCTATTAAGAAATATCTTTAACTACCAAAAAAGACAAAAAAAAGTAATTTTTGGCACCACACCAATTATAAACAATAAATACTGGTCAAATGCTTTAAAAGGAGTTGGAATTCCATCAGAAACTTTTATGTCTGGATTTTATTCAATAAACAAAAAAGAAGATTTTGATAAATATTTTGATGATGTATTACCTAAAATCTTAAGAATCAATCCAATTAATAAATTATTCCACTTTTTTTTTGTTTGGTTGTATATCGTAAATAATGCCAAGGTATTTGTAATGTCTTTTGATGGGGTAATCTATAAAAAATTTTTTTGGAAGATGGAAAGATGGCTTTTTAGAATTAATGGAATAAAAACAATTGTTATACCCTATGGTGGAGATTCATATATGTATAGCCGAACAAAAGATAAATCCTTGCAAAATGGTCTTTTATTATCATATCCAGATGCGGCTAAAATGGAAAAGAAAATAGAACAAAAAGTATTTTATTGGTCAAAATATGCGGATGTCGTCATAACGGGTATAATGAGTGCGGATGGTTTTCCCAGATGGGATCTATGTTTAATTCCATTCGTTATCAATACTCATGAGTGGTATCCTAAAAAAAATTATTCAATGAACGATGGCTATAATGGGGTAGTAAAAATATTACATGCACCTAATCACAGAGGGTTTAAGGGAACATATTTTTTGATTGATGCTGTTGATGAATTAATCGAGGAAGGGCTCAAAATTGAGCTTGTATTATTGGAAAAAGTCTCTAATGATAAAATTAAGGAAATTATGCAAGAAGCTGATATATTAGCGGATCAGTTTGTCTTTGGCTATGCAATGAATGCCATAGAAGGGATGGCTTCAGGATTGCCAGTTTTATCAAATTTAGAACATGAAGTTTATAAAAATTTACTTTGTAGATATTCTTACATAAAGAAATGTCCTATTTTAAGTACAACCCCCGAAAATATAAAAGAAAACATCAAATTGTTAGTTACAAATCCAACCTTAAGAAAAGAATTAGGACAAGCAGGAAGAGAATACGTTGAGAAATATCATTCCTATGAGACGTTTCAATATGTTTTTAAAAATATATTAAAAAAATTCTCTGGTGAAGATGTTGATTTACTAAACCTTTTTTCACCTTTAAAATCGGAATATTTAAAAGATAAAAGTTAATTGTAAATAGAATTTGCAAGTAAAAGAGGTAGCTTATGAGAATTATTATTTTTGGTGCAAATGGATTATTAGGAAGAAATTTAGTGGAACATTTTTCTAAGAGTCATTATGTGTATGCAACTGTTCAAGACAAAAAAAATATCAAATTTTCTTTGAATGAAAATATTTCTATCATTGAAGTTAATCTAACATGTCTCAATTTAGAGATATTACCTGTTGACATTGATGCAGTTTTATATTTAGCCCAGTCGAAAAAGTATAGGGATTTTCCCTCAGGAAGCGAGGATATGGTCCAATTAAATATTTTTACCCCAATTCAGATAGCTAATTGGGCACTTAAAAATAAAGTAAAAAAATTTTTATATGCTTCAAGCGGTGGTATATATACTGAAAAACATATACCATATGATGAGACATCACAAATAGATGTTTACCAAAAAAAAAGTTTTTACTTGAACACAAAATTATCAGGTGAGATATTGCTACGTAATTATACAGATTTTTTTGAGTCTTTTTTAATAATAAGACCTTTTTTTATTTATGGATCTAATCAAGATGAAAACATGTTAATTCCTCGTTTAATAAAAAATATTTATGATGGCAAAGAAATCATCCTGTATGGAGAGGATGGTATAAAGATAAATCCTATATATGTTTTAGATGCAGTAGCTGCAATAAGCAATATGATGAATTTTGATGGTATTCTAACAATAAATGTTGCTGGCGAAGAAATTGTTAGCATCAAGGAATTGTGTTTATTAATAGGCAAGTTAATTGGAAAAGAACCAGTATTCAAAGTAGTTAATGAAAAGCAAAAAGATATAGTAGGGGATATAACATTATTGAAAAAACTAATATATCAACCACAAATCAATATGGAAACGGGTATTAAAAATGTTTTGTTAAAATCATTTGAAAAAACTAATCTTTATAATAAGAGTTTTTAATTTGGCATACAGAAGATTAGCAAAGGATACTTTAATTTATGGTAGTGCTGATTTAATAGGCAAAATAATATCTTTCTTAGTTTTCCCGATAATAGCCAATGTATTCTCCCCTGCAAATTTTGGTGCCTTGGAAGTAATTTTAGTAACTAGTAACTTGATAGGCTTATTTATTGGCTGTGGTATTAGCAACGGCCTTCATCGCTACTTTTGGGAAGTGAGTAATACAAATAATCAGAGAAATAAGCTCATATCTTCTGGGCTTTATATAATTGTCTTATTAAGCGTTATTTTTTCAATAACTTCCTTTTTATTATTTTTCTTGGGACATTTATTGAATGTCAAAATCCCTTACAATTTAACTTTTTTAGGTGTTATTTACTTTACTGGTTTTACAATAACTTATCAAATTAATACATTTTTTTTGGATGTATTGAGAATAAACTTTGAAGCTATTAAGTTTTTTATAATTTCTACTTTTTTTAGAGCAGGTTTGGCAATATTCTCTGTTTTTTTTGTTTTATTTGTTTCTAAAGATGTGGAAGGATATTTAGCATCTCAATTCTATGTTTCTTTAATAGTATTTTTTATTACTTCATACTTATTGCGTAAATATTATTCGTTAGATTTTGACGGCCAGTGGGTTCAAAAATTGTTTAGATTTGGTTATCCCTTCATATTTATGGGAGTGGGATATTGGATTTTTACCTCCACCGATAGATGGATGCTTGCATATTTTAGTACTCTTGAGGAAGTTGGTATTTATTCTGTAGCGTTTAGATTTGTGACCATAATATCTTTTATTAGTATAGCCTTTGGAGCAGCATGGGGTCCATGGGCTTTTAAAATAAAAAAAGAACATGAGTTTCATTATCCTAATATTTACGGTAATATTTTTCTAATATTTTTTTTTGTTATGATTTTTTTGGGTTCCACATTAATATTATTTTCTGATGAATTAATAGGTTTTTTAATGTCAAAAAGATATATCAATAGCAGTGATGTGTTGAAAGTTTTAGTTATTGGTGCTGTGTTGCAGTCTACACAACAAATTTCTGCCATAGGAATACCTTTAGAGGGTAAAACCAACATTTTTAACAAATTTGCATGGGTAACTGCTGGATTAAATGTAATTTTGAATTATATTTTTATACCTCTTTGGGGGGCATTAGGAGCAGCATTGGCAACTATTATATGTCATTTTTGCTTAACATTCTTTTATTTTATCAAAACTTATAGATACGGACACATCAAAATTGATTTTGTCAGACTTATAGTTATGTTAGCATCTTTGTTAACAAGTTTTATAATAACAATGATTTTTTTTAAAAAAGAGATCACAAAAGTTATGTTTGTTTATAAGATTTTAGTTTTTTTTACTTTAAATTTAGTATGTTATTTAATCTTACCTGTCAAAGGGATAAATTTTATAAATGAGAAATTTTTGAAGGTATAATAATATGAAAGTATTACATTTACCAACTTCTGTTGGTGGACATTCTTGGGGATTAGCACAAGGAGAAAAAATTTTAGGATTAGATTCCAAGGTATTAGTTAGTCGTCAGAATTGGCTAAATTATAATTGTGATATATGTTTGCATTTAGAAAAAAAATCAAAAATTAAAAAACTACTTATTCCTTTGATTGAATTTTTTAAAATAAGAGACAAATTTGATGTTTTTCATTTTAATTTTGGAAGTTCATTAATAGATTATCCTCAATATGGATTAAATCTTTTAGATTTACCTTTTTACAAAGGCGTAAAAATAATGACCTACAATGGTTGCGATGCAAGACAAAAGTATCCGACTATTCAAAGAGTCGGCTTTTCAGCTTGTCATGAAGTTGATTGTTATGATGGCTTATGTAATAGTTGGCAACAGTACGATGTGAAAAGAAAAAGAATTGCAAAGGTTGAAAAAAATGTTGATCATATCTTTGCTTTAAATCCTGATTTGATGTATTTTTTGCCTGAAGATAAAACGAGTTTTTTACCCTATGCTATAGCTGGATGGTATGAAATTGAGGAAAGTAAGTATGAGATAAAAGATAAAATCAAGATAGTCCATGCTCCAACTAATAGGGCTTGTAAGGGTAGTAAATATATAATAAAGGCTTTAAAAGAATTACAACAAAGATTTAGTAATGTTGAAATCTCTTTAATAGAAAACGTTCCTTATAATGAGGCACTTAAACTTTATCGAGAATCTCACATTGTGGTTGACCAAGTATTGGTAGGTTGGTATGGAGGTCTAGCTGTTGAGGTAATGAAAATGGGAAAACCAGTTACTGTTTTTATCAGAGAAGAGGATCTAAGATTTATCCCTAAAAAAATGGCTGAAGATTTAAGCGAAACTATCATAAATACCGACCCATATAATATCTTTGATAAACTTGCAAAATATATTGATAACATACAATTACTATACCAAAAAAGTGAGGCGAGCAGGGAATATGTATCGAAATGGCATAATCCAGAATATGTTGCTTCAATTACTAAAGAAGCTTATGAGAGATTTTTATAATGTGTGGCATAACAGGATATTTTAGTTCAGAAGTTGCTGACAAAAGAGTGATAGTTTCTTTGACCAACTCTATCAAACATCGTGGTCCTGATGATGAAGGTTATTTTCTGTTTAATACTAAAGAGGATTGCTATGAGATAGCAGGCGGTAAAGACACGCCAGAAGGGGTATATAAAAGTAATCTGTCCTTTGCTCCAAAAAAAGATTTGAGTGATGTTAATGGCAATTTTAATCTTTTGCTTGGCCATAGAAGGCTTTCTATCATTGATCCAACTCCTTCCGGACATCAACCGATGTGTAATGATGATGGGAAGATCTGGATAGTCTTTAATGGTGAAATTTACAATTACATAGAGATAAGAGAAGAGTTAAAAGCAAAGGGTTATGAGTTTAAAACTACCTGTGATACAGAAGTAATTATTAAAGCATATGAAGAGTGGGGTGTAGATTGCTTATCTAAATTTAATGGTATGTGGGCTTTTGTGATACTTGATATGAATAAGCGGCTGCTTTTTGGCTCAAGAGATAGATGTGGTGTGAAGCCACTTTTTTATTATTATAGGGATTCAAAAAATTTTACCTTTGCGTCGGAGATAAAGGCATTGTTGACACTGCCTTTTTACGCAAAGGAGATTAATGAAATTGCCGTTTTTGACTATTTGGTTTCTGGGTTAGAGGAGTATGAGTCTGAAAGCATGTTTAAAAATATAATGGAGCTTAGACCTGCCCATTATTTTACGTTCCATTTAGATAACCAAAACTTTACAATACAAAAATATTACAATCTTTCATATCATTCTGATTTCGAAACATTTAATGAGATAAAGGTTAAAGATTATATTGAGAATATTAGAAGTCTAATCTTAGATGCTGTGAAGATAAGACTTAGATCTGATGTGCCTGTTGGTACCTGTTTGAGTGGTGGACTTGATAGTTCAACAATAGTATGTATTATTGATAGTTTTTTAAAAAAAGAGAGGATAGAGCAAGTTGGGTTAAAACAAAAGGTTTTTACTGCTTGCTATAAAGATAGTCCCATAGATGAAAGCAAGTGGGCGGGAATAGTTGCTAAAAGTACCAATGTTGACTGGTTCCAAACAAATCCAACAGGGGATGATTTGATAAAAGATTTAGAAGACTTGGTTTATTATCAGGATATACCTTTTGGATCTACAAGCATTTATGCCCAATATCGTGTCATTAAGCTTGCTAAGGAAAATGGTGTAAAGGTCTTATTGGATGGTCAGGGTGGAGACGAACTATTTGCAGGATATCATACTTATTATAAGATTTTCTTAGCGGAACTCATAAAAAATGGCTATTTTAATGTCGCCTTTAATGAGTTTAATAGTTTAAAGGATAAGATGAATATTCCAATTTTAAGTGTAATTAAAAACCTAATAAATCCTTATATGCCAGATTTTTCAAAATTTTTCTTGGGAAGATTAAAATACAGAGAGCTTAAATATCTTAATGGGAGCTTTTTAAGAAGACATAAGGATAGAGTTTTGTTAGAGGGCAGTTCAAATAATTTAAATGAGTTTTTATGTAAACATATGACATACATGAATCTAAAAACTTTACTACGTTATGAAGACAGAAACTCGATGAGATTTTCTCTTGAAGCAAGGACGCCTTTTGCTGATGATATAAACTTAATTGAGTATGTTTTTCAAATACCATCTATTTACAAGATTCATAATGGCTGGACAAAATATCTTTTAAGAGAATCAACGAAGGATATATTGCCTGAGGAGATAAGATGGCGCAAGGATAAAATAGGTTTTGCAACACCAGAGGAAGATTGGATGAAGGGAAGAATGGATGTTTTTAAAACGTATCTAAGCGAAGATTTGCAATCTTTTCTTCATGTAAAAAAAAGTGATTTTGATGGTATGATAAATTCTAAAGATGTAGGTTTAATTAGGTTTGCTTGGAGAATGATAAATTTAAGTTTATGGTATAAAAAATTTTTTTAGTATAATTTAGAATGCGCAAAAAAATCCTTATAATTTCATTTTTTTCACCACCATCATCAGCAATAGGTGCTGTTAGGATAACAAAGTTTGTAAAGTATCTAATGAAGTTTGGATGGAGTGTAACAATACTAACTGTTAAGGAAAAATATTTCAGCTCTTACAATCTGGATAGTAATAAAGACATAGAGGGTGCAAGAATAATAAGAACAGATATTATAAATCCTCTAAAAGGACTAAAGGAATGGGGATTATACTGGCTACCATATTTAAAGAAGGAGTTAGATAGTTTACTTAAAAATGAGAAATTTGATGTCTCTTTATGGACTGGAAATCCTTTTTATCAATGGATCTTGGCACCTTACTATAAGAAAAAATATAACTTAAAGTATGTGATTGATTTCCGTGATGAATGGTCGCTTTCGGATGTAATCAAAAAGTGGTATGGCTCTATATTTTACAGGGTTAAGAGATTTTTAGACAGTAAGATAGCTAAGATATTGGAACCAAAAATTTTAAAGCAGGCATCAGCCATAATAAATGTAACAGATGAGTTAACAGATATTTACAAAAAGTTTTATAGCCAATCTATTAGCGATAAGCTTTTTTTTACAGTTTATAATGGGGTTGATCTGGAAGATTTAAGGGAGCTAAAGGAAATTGATGCTGTACCTTATTTTGAAATTATTTACGCTGGTAAATTCGGTAATTTTAGAAGCCCTTTCAATTTTTTTTCTGCCTTTTTAGAATTTATAAAAGATTATCAATTAAAACCTGAAAAGATAAAAATCACTCTCATTGGAAATATAGAAGAGAACATAGTAGAGTTTGTTGAGAAATTAGGGATAAAGGACTATATAAATTTTTTGGGTCAAAAATCTTATAAAGAAACTTTAGCATTTATTAATAGAGCTAATCTGGGTTTACTGATAGTTAGTTCTCCTACCGAAGGTTCTACTAAAATTTTTGATTATATTGCCTTAAATAAAAAAATACTTGTTCTCTCTGATTATGAAAATGCTAGGGCAGTGAGTATTGCTAAGGTTTATGGAAACATAATTTTTACGGGAAATAATGTAGGAGATATCAAACAAGCATTACGTGAGGCATATTTTAACAGGATTGATTATCCTATCAACCCAACAGTTTTAGAATTTTACAATAGAGAATTTCAAACTAAGCAGTTAGAATATATTCTAACTGCTGTTATTGAAGGGAGAATGTGATGTCAAAAGAGTTTAAATATATATTAATTGTGTTTTTTGCCTATATTATCCTTTCCCATCTCTTCTTTTTTAAGCTTCTTACTCCAGGATATAGCGTTTTTGGAACGGACAAACAAGTTCAGGGGCAGGTTTTCGCTGAGACCGTTAAAGAAAAGGAAAAAACAGGAGATTTTCCCTGGTGGACCAATGATATTTTAGGCGGTATGCCGACACAGGCAAGCTTTTTTACAAATAAGAGGTTGTTAGATAAATTTTTTTCTATTGTTTCTTATCCCTTTTTCTTTATACCTAGCAAGTTGTCAAAATATCTAACGGATGAATATGCTTATGTTTGGTGGTTTGCTTATTTTGGTTTTTTTATGTTTCTATATTTAAGACATTTGGGGTGTTCTTATTTTTCATCCTTTTTAGGTGGTATTGCCTTTTTATCCTGCACAGGTTTGGTATCCCTTTTTTACGTAGGGCATCATAGTGGTAAAGTGCCTGTTATTGGGATTATGCCTTTAATACTTTATTTTTTAAATTTAGCCTTTGATAAAAAGAGGGCTTTCATATTCTTTGCATTAGCAGGCTTTTTCTACGCCTATACGATGTCATGGCATATCCAGATTTTTTTCCTGCTATCTGTAGCTCTTGTAATTTATCTTTTTTTTAAGATTCTTTTTGATTATCTGGAGAAAAAGGATTTAAAAAGGGCAGGCAAGCTTATTGTTTTTAGCGGATTTTTGGTTGCCATGGGTTTTATGCTCAACGCCGATCAGCTTTTGCCTCGTCTTGAGTTTAAGAAATACACACACAGAGGCACCGAATCACAAGTTTCTGAGATGGATAAGGCAGCTATGCCAGGGGTGGATGCTGACTTACAGAAATACTACTTTGTTACCTCTTTTTCTCAGCCGCCAGAGGATTTGCTTGGGCTTTTTATGAGATACCCCTTTGGAATGGGTAAGCCTTACGGTGGGGTTTTAAAAGAAGTGGAAGATATTCCCTATTATCGAGGTAGGTATGAGCTTAGACTTAGCCTTGAGTATGTAGGGGTCTTTGTCTTTATCCTTGCTATTCTTGGGGCTATAAAATACATAGGAATGCGAGAGGTTAAGCTTATAGTGATACTTGGTATTGCTTCGCTATGGCTTAGTCTCGGTAAGTATACTTTTCTATTTGATATCCTTTATAAAATGCCTGGCTTTAAAAACTTTCGCATACCCTTGGTCTATATTATGGTTAGTTATTTTTCCTTTGCTGCACTCGCTGCCTTTGGTGCTAATTATATTGAAGATTATATTAAAAAAGGTGCCAATGGCTTGCTAAAAAGCTTCTTTTATGTCTTATCAGCTATAACTATTATTCTTGGTATTCTTGCCTTGTGGGGCAGCTTTTTTGAGAGAGAGACTATAGAGTTTCTCGTTAGTTTCGAGCTTGTAAGGGAGATGCTTTGGGGAATATATCAAGATATTTTTCATAGATACGCCCTATTTATGTATAATCTTTATTATCTCGTTGGGGCGCTGATTGTTACTTCTATTTTTATCTATCTGGTCATAAAAAAGTTTGTTCCTCTTAAGGTTGCTTATCTTCTGATTCCTCTTGCTATTGCTCTTGACCTTTGGACATTAAATAACAAATTTATTATTTTGATGCCAAAAACAGAAAACGTTCAACAATATATGGGAGAGGATAATCTTGTTAAGTTTTTGAAAGAAGATAAAAGCCCCTTTAGGATAAAAAGCACAGTAGATGAAGTTAATAACAGATGGGTTGTATTTGGTATCTCTAATATAGAAGGCTACCACCCAACGCCTCTTAAAAATTTTGAAGAGGTCTATTCTCTTGTTAATTTCTCTAATAATATTGATAGTCTTCTAAATATCAAATACTTAATATTAGATCCAAATGAACAGTTAACAAAAATTATTGAGAGTAACGCCTTGCTTAAAAATAAATATCAAAAAGTCTATGAAACCACTATGTATTCAGTGGCAAGCAAGGGAGATAGGCCCGTTGTGGTTTTTAAGAATAATTATAATTTTGGAAGGGCTTTTTTTGTTTACAACTACGGGGTTGTAGATAGTAATGAAAAGGGACTTGCTATATTAGCTCACCACGAGTTTAACCCAAGAGAGATAGCCATTTTAAATGATAAACCCAAAAACCCATTACCACTTCAAAAAGGGCAGAGGGAAAGGATTGAGTTTAAGACTTTAGAGCCTAATAGAGTTGAGCTTGAGGTAGAAAATGATGGAAATGCCTTACTTGTATATAGCGAAAACTGGTACCCTGCTTGGAAGGCTTATATTGATGGCAAGCATGTTGAGCTTCTAAGAGCCTATAATACATTAAGAGCTATTTTTGTGCCAGCTGGTAAGCATAAAGTAGAGCTAAGATATGAGTCCGATACTCTTAGATTGGGAATGGTATTATTTTGGATAGGCTTTGGTGCTCTATTGATTGCTTTGGGTTATGAAGTTTATAGGCTTAAACGTTAGTGTAAGTGAGTCTATGATTGTAGTTACTTCATCTAATTAGAGAGCCTTTATATGAGCAAAAGAGTAGCTATATTTACTTCTACTTATAATAACATATATAGTGGGGTTGGTACATACGCAAGACTAATCGTTGAGAGTTTATTGAGTATAGGTTATGAGATTACAGTATTTAGCCCTGATTGTGATGACAATCCACCAAATTTTGTCAAGATAAAAAAACCAAGTATTAAGCTCTCCCCCAATAGCTGGCTTGAGTTAGCCTATATTTACAACAATGTATTATCTAATTTTTCAAAAAAGTTTGATGTTATCCATTTCTTAGATGCCCGAGAGGGTTTTTTTGTTAGAAAAAATATTAAAGCCTTATTTATTGGTTCGGTTCATGACACCTATTCTTGGGACTTACAATCGAGGGCTATACTAAAGGAGTATTTCTTAGACTGGAAGGTTAGACTTATCTATTATACTCTTCTCTATAATTTAGAAAAAAGGGCTTATAAAAAATTTGATCTACTGATATCCAATACAAATTATGTAAGAGATAGGTTAAAAGATTTTTATGATGCTGAAGAAAAAAAAGTTGAGACAGTCTATATACCTGTTCCATCAGATGATATTAAAGAGCTACAGAATGATAGGAAATATTCCAATATTATTAGTTTTGTTGGGGGTAACTTTCAAAGGAAGGGGTTATTGCAATTAGTTAAGGCTGTAAAGATGTTAAGAGATGAAGGATTGCCATTAAAAATAGTTGTGGCTGGAAGAGATAATAATCAGAGGTTAATTGAAAAGTGGATAAAAGATAATAAATACGAAGGTATTGTTGAGTTTAGAGGGCATCTTAAGAGAAATGAGGTTTTTGATTTATTAGATAAAAGCGATGTCTTTGCAATGCCGTCTATTACAGAGGCCTTTGGTCTTGTATATTTAGAAGCTATGTGTCGTGGTATACCAGTTATTGGCTCTGCTCAAGGTGGCACAAAGGAGCTTATAATAGATGGTTGGAATGGCTATTTGGCAAACCCCTATGATGTAGCAAATATAGCCGAAAAGATAAAGCTGGCTTTAGATAGACTAAATAGGATACGATTAATTAAAAATGGCTTTACTACAGTAGAAAATTTTAATAAAAACAAGTTTATAGATGATATGAGAAATATCTATAGTAGTATATGGTAATCTTTTGCTATCACCGATTGTTTTTTTTGCTACCGCCAGACTAAAATTTTGTAAATGTCACAGAGGTTATTACAATAATTTTTCCATGAAAAATCCAAAGAGTAAATAGACTGATGTATTGTCATATTAATAGGACATTTCTAAATGTGTAAAAAGCGGACATTTCTATTTGTGGTTGACAAGGTATTAAAATTTTATTGACAGGGGTTGTTTTTTAAAATAAAATTACTTATCTAATTATCTTAGAGGAGTTATTTTATGAAGACTTATTGGCCCAAAAGGGAGACCCTTAATAGAGAGTGGTATCTTGTTGATGCGAAAGATAAAGTGCTTGGTAGGTTGGCTACCAAGATAGCTGAGATTCTTATAGGAAAGAATAAACCTTACTTCACACCTTCCACTGATTGTGGTGATTTTGTTGTGGTTTTGAATGCAAAAGAGATCCTTCTTACCGGTAATAAACTAAAGGATAAGACTTATTATTGGCATACTGGTTATCCTTCTGGTTTTAGATCAATAAGTGCAGAAAAGCTTCTGCAGGAAAAGCCCGAAGAGGTGTTGTGGAAAGCCGTATATGGGATGCTTCCAAAAAACAAATTAAGAGATCATAGGATTAAGAGACTCAAGATATATGTTGGAAATGAGCATAAACACGCAGCTCAAAATCCAAAACCATTAAAGGATTAAGGAGCTTTATTGTATGGTTGAGAAAAGATTTTATGGTACAGGACGGAGAAAAAGGGCAGTTGCAAGGGTCTGGCTTAAGCAGGGTACAGGTAGTATTTTCGTTAACAAGGTTAAGGTAGACGAATATTTTAAATACCCCGTTGCTTTGAAGATGATTAAAGATCCCTTAATGCTTGCTAATATGTTAAGTAGTTTTGATATCTATGCAACTGTATCTGGTGGTGGCATATTAGGGCAGGCTGGTGCATTGAGACATGGAATCACAAGGGCTCTTCTTAATTTTAATCCTGAGTTAAAACCTTTGTTGAAGAAAGCTGGTTTTGTTACCAGAGATCCGAGAGAGGTAGAGAGAAAAAAATACGGAAGGCCAAAGGCAAGAAAGAGATTCCAGTTCTCCAAACGTTAAGACTGGAGACATATTTTGTATAAAGTTGCTATAATAGGCGCAACAGGTTACACAGGTGCCGAGCTGGTAAGGATACTGGCTCGGCATTCTTTTATTAACATATCATATTTAACGACCCAACAGTACATAGGTAAAAGCTTTTCCGAAATATTTCCTGCCTTTAAAGGAATTTGTGACATTAAACTAAATGAGTTAGTATTGTCAGAGATTGATGCTGATATTGTCTTTACTGCGCTTCCCCATCATGAATCTTATAGAGTCGTTGAACCATTAATCTCAAGGGGGTTAAAGGTTATTGATTTAAGTGCAGATTTTCGGTTTAAAAACTATGAGAGATATAAAAAATGGTATGGAGAGCATCCATCTTTTGGCTTATCAGAAAAGGCAGTTTATGGGTTGCCTGAGTTATTTAAAGAAAACATTAAAAATGCCCATTTGGTGGGGAATCCTGGATGCTATCCGACTTCTGCTATAATACCACTTTATCCTTTAGTAAAAGAGGGCATAATAGATAGTAGTGGAATTGTTGTTGACAGCAAATCTGGTGTCACAGGAGCAGGGAGAGGATTAAGTTTAAAGACCCATTTTTGCGAAGTCTATGGTGGTTTTAAAGCTTATAACGTAACTCAACATAGGCATCAACCAGAGATGGAAGAGGTCTTAGAAAATACAGGAAAAAGTGTTTCCCTATTATTTACCCCCCATTTACTGCCAATAAAAAGAGGTATTTTAACAACAACCTATTCTAACCTTTCAAAGAATGTTTCAGTTAATGATATATACGATCTATATAAGTCATATTACTGTAAAGAGCCTTTTGTAAGGATTTTTGAAGATGAGCCACCTACAATAGAAGGAGTTGTGGGTAGTAACTATGTAGATATCTTCGCAAGAGTGGATAGTAGTACAAAAAAAATCATTACAATCTCAAGCCTTGATAATCTAACGAAGGGGGCAAGCGGTCAGGCAGTACAGAATATGAATATAATGTTAGGTTTAGATGAAAAAGAAGGCTTGCATCTAATCCCCTTATATCCTTAAGATATTTTAAGATTTGTGGCACATTAAGTGCTACGCTAAATAAAAATGAAAAAAGATGGCTTTACTCTTGTCGAGTTGCTAATAGTTGTTGCGATAATCGCAGTCCTTGCGGCAATTGCAATACCGCAGATGTATAAATATTTAGTTAGAGTAAAGATCGCTACATTGAATTCAGATCTTACTCTTGCATATAGAGCAGCTCAGGGTTATCTTATGGAGCACGAGGGGGGAGCTGCTGTAGTAAGTTATGAGAGTTCTTTAATTAAACATGGTTTCAAAAGATCAAATAGCATAGAGATAATAAATATTAATATGTCTGTTAATGACGGGGAGATTAGATTGAAACATATTGGCCTTGATTTAACGTCAGTAGATACTAATGAGGGGTATATAAAATACGATGGTGAAAAGTTTTTGCCAAAACCTAAATAGGCACAGAGATTGCTTAGTTTTAAAATAAAATAACAAAGAAGGAGGTGAGTTATATGAAGAAAGAAAAAGGTTTTACATTAGTTGAGCTTTTGATAGTTGTTGCTATCATCGGTATCCTGGCAGCAATTGCGATCCCTCAGTTTAACAAGTACAAAGTAAGAGGTTATGTAGCTGCATTAAGGTCTGACCTTAAAAATGCCCACACTGCAGGCTCTTCTTACCTGACAGATTTTCCAAATTCAACCGTAGATAGCGCTGGAAAATTACAACGCGGCGGCTGGAAGGCATCACAAAACATAACTTTTAAAGTGGGCAATATGGGCACGGCTGCAGGCTCTATTGTTTTGAACAGCACAAATATTAATGAGACCAATGTAGCTCCAGCGACTACACCTACTGGTTATACGTGGCAGATGGCTGCCCCTACTGCCACCAGCGCAGATGGCGAAGTTCAGTATGATGGTACGTCTGCCGTTCCTGTTGTAAAATAGTATTTTACTTTTTTATTTCAAAGAAGGAGGAGGCAACTCCTCCTTTTTTATTTCAAGTCTGAATATCGTGAAAAAGTCGGCTATAATTTTTTTCTTGTTTTTTCTACTTCTTTTTGCAATCTTTGCCTTTTTGCCGCCTTACGAAAGAGACGAGCTTGTATATCAGTTGGCAATACCAAAGTTCTGGGCTGAAAATGGCTTATTAGACTTAGATTTTTCTCATTATTCATACTATCCGTGGCTGCCCTTTGTTTTTAATGTTTTTTTTCTTTCCACTGGCTTTGTTTCTTTATCCCACCTATTTCATCTTTTGTTTGGACTTATGACCGCTTATCTAATATGTTCACAAATTGAGGATAGGCGAGTTGGTTGGTTAATGGCACTTTTATTTATCACATTACAGCCTTTTTTAAGGTTTAGTTATGTTGCCTATTCTGATTTTTATCTTTTGTTCTTTTTAACAGCGGCCTTTATTTTTATAAAAAAATGGCATGAGCTTGAAAGAAAAGATTTTTTTTATCTATCGGCATTATTGTGCGGCCTTGGGCTTAACTGCAAATATAATATGCTCCTTGTGGCGTTGCTTTTTTATTTTTTATTATTATGGCTTACCTATATTAAAGATGAAAACTTTAAAAGAAGTGTTAAATATACTATTGTTTTTTTTGCAATAAGTTTTGTTGTTTTCATCCCATTTTTATTAAAAAACTGGATTTTGACTGAAAACCCTTTATATCCTTTTTTTATTAACATGATCCCTACGGCTAACCCCTATCAGTTTGTAAACGTATCGCATTTTCTATTTAGAAAGTTTTTTTATGAAGAAAGCTTATTGGAGATACTTGCTACACCTTTGTTGGTCTTCTTTTATGGTGTTGAAAATAACATTCAGTTTTTTGATGGCGTCTTAAACCCCTTTTTTGTGATTTTCCCAACTATTGCGGTTTTCGCAATGAAAGATAAAATGATTACAGTATTGTTTATCTTTGGGTGGCTTTATAACTATTTTGTGTTGTTTTTGGAGCCTGTTTCGGCGAGGTTTTTACTGCCATCTATTCCAATATTTGCATATATTTCGGGACAATATATATCTAATCTTAACCTTTCAGGTAAAAGGTTGGTGGTTATCTTTCTACCATTTTTAATTTTTAATCTCTATTATGGTGGTAAGCATATTGTTGATAAAGACAAATGGCTCTATTTATCTGGCAAAATAACAAAAGAGGAGTTTCTGGAAAGAAAATGTCCCGATTATAAAAGTATTAAGTTTATAAATGAAAATACAAAAAAAGATGCTAAAATATTTTATCTTTTCTCAGGGCAAAGAACTTATTATTTAGAGAGAGATTTTATATATGATAGTTTTAACGATGGTAGATTGTTTAAAAGAGTTTTTAATAATGCAGTGGATGAAGAAGATTTTAGGTTAAAGGTTAAAAAATTAGGTGTTACCCATTTTTTTATAAGAGAAGACCTATTTGTTGGCTATTTAGAAGAAAATTTTAATGAAAAAGAGTTAGAAATTATAAAAAAATTTTTTGCTAAATTTGCAAGAGAAATTTATAGAGATAGAGTCTTTGTTGTTTTAGAAATCGATTAATATAATATTGAAATTTGACCAGTCTATACATATATTATAAATTATGAAAGAAGTTATCTCTTTTGAAAATGTTTCAAAAACATATAATCTTGGATTGGGGAAGAAAAAGCTTTCTGTTTTGTTTGACCTTTCTTTTAATGTTCTTGAGGGAGAGGTCTTTGGGTTTGTAGGACCTAATGGAGCAGGAAAGTCTACTGCTATTAAACTCCTTTTAAATCTTCTGTACCCTGATAAGGGAATGATAAAAGTTTTTGGTAAAGAACCTAATCATACAGAGTTAAGAAAGGAAGTGGGATATCTACCTGAGATTCCATATTACTATGATTATTTAAGACCCTATGAGTTAGCATGGTTTTCTGGAAAGGTCGCAGGACTTAAAGATAGCGAGATTAAAGAAAAGGCAGAAAGACTTTTTGATAGGCTTCTTTTTAATGAGCATAAAAATAAAAAGATTAAAGAGCTTTCAAAGGGTAATGCTCAAAAAGCAGGTATAATAGCAACATTTATTACAGAGCCAAAACTTCTTATCTTAGATGAGCCTATGACTGGATTAGATCCAATAGGAAGGAAACTTGTTGGTGATCTTATAGTTGAGTATAAAAAAAGAGGGCATACCATATTTCTTACATCACATATACTATCTGATGTGGAGCGTTTTTGTGATAGGGTTGCTATTATACATCAAGGAAGTATTAAACTTTGTGAGAGTAAGATTAATCTGGTAAATAGCAGGAAAAATTTAGAAGAGATCTTTTATGATGTCATAGGCTTGAAAAATTTTTGAGAGTAAAGTAAATATGTGGGATAAATATAAAAAACTCTACCCATTTATTAAAATTACCTTTCTTGATGGGATAAGGAATAAGGTTGCCATTGGTGTAATCGTCTTTTCAGTAGTATCTTCCATAGCAAATCTAATTATAATAAAATTAGCTGCTCAAGATGTAGGAAAAGTGGCTATTGATTTTGCACTCTCAAGTTTTTCTTTGATTGGTCTTTTTTTAATTCTCTTTGCCTGTGGCAGTAGTATTTATAGGGATATTGATAGGAAAACTATCTCTCTTGTATTAAGTAAAGCTATCTCAAGAAAAGAGTATATAGTTGGTAGATTTTTAGGGTATTTGACAACAATATTTTTTGTATCTTTTATTTCTTTTTTAATAGGGCTTATTACTCTTTTTTTCATTAAAATTACACATCCAACCCATTTCACAGCACCGTTTTTGGGTATTTTATTAGCATATTTAAGTAGTTTTTTGGGTTTTATGGTCTTGCTATCAGTGCTTATTCTTTTTTCTTCATTAACGACTAGCTCTTTTACTGCAATGCTACTAACAGCAATGGTTTATTTTATAGGAAACTCTATTGGTGACCTGAGAGATTTTTCAGAGTCACAAGCTTCAGAGGTTGCAGGGGTTACACCTTTTTTTAGGATACTAATTAGAATAGTACATTTCATAATGCCAGATCTTTCTAAGTTTGACTTAAAAATTTTTGCTGCCAATGGTCTTGAGATAAGCTTAACTTTTGTCCTTTATTCCCTATCTTATGCAGTGGTCTATAGCTTAATTATGCTTTTACTCGCTATGAAAGCTTTTGAAAAGAGAGAGTTTGTATAGTTTATGAAAAAGCTCTTGGGCTGGTTAATTATAACATGTCTTTTGCCACTACATTATCTAAATCTCGAAAAATCAAGAATTATAAAACCAAAGGTTGTAGAAGAGAAAATTTTTCTACCAGAACCTTTTTTGAAAATTTTTGCTGGTGAATTCAAAGGTATTTCTGCTGTTTTTTCAATTATAAATCTCTCCTCTTATTATGGCGGGCTTATTATAGAAAAAAAGGAGGCTATTGAAAAAGAGTTTGACTATATGTTTAAGGTTATCAAATCTGCGACCGTTCTAGACCCTTATTACTTTGATATTTATTATTTTGCACAATCTATACTTGCCTGGGATGCAAAAAAGACTGATATGGCAATAGAGATACTTAAGATAGGAATGGAAAAAAGAAAGGACGATTGGTTGATTCCCTATTGGATTGGTTTTAATTATTATTACTTTTTAAAAGACAAAAAAAATGCTGCCCACTATTTGAAAGAAGCCTCTCTAAGACCAAATGCAAGTGATCTCGTTGCTTCTATGTCTGTTATTGCCTCTTACGAGGGTGGAGAGATTGAGATGGCAATACTTTTTTTAGAGGATATGATCAAAAGAACAGATGATCCCTATAAAAAATGGAAGTTCCAGGTAAGACTTGACGCCTTGAAAAAGATAAACTTTTTAAATCAAGCTGTTGATAGATATAAAAAAGTTTTTAAGACCAATCCAAAAAACATTGAAGAGCTTGTAAGTTTAGGACTTATAGATAAGATTCCGCAAGATCCCTATGGTGGTGATTTTTATATTGATGAAAGCGGTGAGGTTAAAACTACAAGTAATCTTAGATTTGTGAGAAAAAAATAGTATTTAAATCTTAAAATCAAGCAAGGTATTTTATAAAAAGCTCAGCCGTTGCCATAGCATCGCCATAGGCTCTGTGCCTATCAGGATTGTTGATATTAAAAAATGTTGATAAAAAGTCAAGATTATATTTCGTAAGCTCTGGAAACTTTTTTCTGGTAAGCTTTATGGTACATAGTTTTTCGTTGAGGAAAGTGAAATTGTTTAAAGACCTTTCTAACTCAAACTTTAAGAAAGTATAGTCAAAGATGGCATTATGGGCGACTATTATTCCGTCATCTATGAAGCTAACTATTTCATAGGCAAGCTCTTTGAAAAGAGGAGCATTTTTTAACATAGAGGTTTTTATACCTGTTAGATTTGTTATGAACCAAGGGACTTTCCCTTCGGGATTTATAAGTGAATGAAAGTAGTCTACTATCTCTCCGTTTAGTATCTTAACAAGCGCAATCTCTATAATTCTGCCGTTGGGTATTTTTTTTCCATTTGTTTCTATATCTGTAACTATGTAAATCTTATTGTCCTTTGTAAACACTTAATATCCTTTCTATGATATTGGTGGTGCTTTTCCCCTCAACATAGGGTATATTAAAGACCTTACCACCATAACTCTCTACAATATCTTTACCGACAATATTTTTTACGTCCCAATCGCCCCCTTTTACGAGAATGTGAGGTTTAACCTTTTTTATTAGTTCGTAGGGAGTGTCTTCATTAAATACTACTACAAAATCAACCATCTCAAGGGCAGATAATATATAAGCACGTTCATCCTCTGGCAAGATTGGTCTATTGGCACCCTTTATTCGTTTAATCGAGCTATCGCTATTTAGACCAACAATTAATATATCTCCTAGTTTTTTTGCCATATAGAGGTATGTAATATGGCCTTTATGAAGAATATCAAAGCAACCGTTTGTGAAGACAATAATTTTGCCTTTTTCTCTCAGATTGGATGCTACTTTTTCAATATTATTTATTTGTACGATCTTTTTTTCAGCCATTTTCACTATTATCTAATTAATGCATTAAAATAGCAATACTATAAGCATATATTCTTGTTATATTTTGTTTTTTATGATAAAAAGTTATTATGCAAAAGAAAATTTTATTGATAGACGACGACATCTTTGTTTTGAATTCTTTATGTGCGATTCTTGAAAACTTTGGCTATGATGTTTTTAAATCAAGTAATCCTATGGAGGCTTTGAAAATATTTGACAGAGAGAAAAGCGATATTGTTATTAGCGATATTAAGATGCCTGTGATGAACGGTATAGAAGTCTTGGAGAGGATTCATAGTATTAACTCAGATACTCCGGTAATTTTAATGACTGCTTATGCAGAGGTTGATTTGGCTATACAGGCGGTTAAGAAGGGTGCCTTCGATTTTATTTTAAAACCCTTTCATGTAGAGGATATTAAAAGCTCCATGGAAAAAGCAGAAAAATATATTAAACTCATAATGATTGAGAGAAATTATAAAACAATTCTTGAAGATACGGTGCTTACAAAAACCGCTGAGCTAAGAGAAACTCTAAATTTACTTGAGGAAGCAAGTAAAGAGATGGTTGAAAGACTCATTACTGCTGCTGAGTATAGAGATGACGATACTGGTTCTCATATTAAAAGGATTGGTCTTTATGCAAAAGAGCTTGCAGAAGCTCTTGGATGTAATAAAAAATTTGTAGATGCAATCTTTTTTGCTTCACCCATGCATGATATAGGAAAGGTAGGTATTCCTGATTCTGTTTTGTTGAAACCGGGAAAACTAACGCCAGAAGAGTTTGAGTTAATTAAGAGCCATACATTAATTGGGGCTAAGATATTATCAGGCTCAAAGTATGAATATCTTAAGCTTGCAGAGTCAATTGCGCTTACTCATCATGAGAGATATGATGGGACGGGCTATCCAAGGGGACTTAAAGGAGAGGAGATACCCTTTGAAGGTAGAATACTTATAATAATCGACCAGTATGATGCCCTAAGAAGCAAGAGACCTTACAAAGAACCATTTAGCCATAGCGATGTCTTTGATATCATCACAAAAGGAGATGGAAGAACAAAACCATCATATTTTGATCCAGAGGTATTGAATGCTTTCATTAAGATTAATAAAATTTTTGATGATATTTTTAACTCATATCAAGAATAGCTATGTTTAATCTATGTATATCTTTTTAAGTACCTTTTTTTTACTATACGGGCTGCTGCACTATTATTTTTATATTAAGATTAACAAAAACATATCTCTATCTTTCCATATCAGATCCTTTCTAATTACTCTTTTACTTATTCTGGTTTTTGCACCGCTTTTAATAAGACTATTAGAAAGGGCAGAATTTTTCGTAGTTGGGAGATATCTTGCCTTTATTGGCTATATATGGATGGCTTTTATCTTTTTATTCTTTTCTTGCTCTATCCTCTTGTCAGCCCTTAAGGTTTTGTGGATCAGGTTTAGGTTTAATGATTTTTACCTTTCTTCAATTCTTTCAGTACTTTTTGTAATTTATGGTACCTTTGAGGCAAAAAATATTACCATTGAAAATGTTAAAATCTATTCTGATAAGATTAAGAAAGGAGAGAGCATAAGGGTTGTTCAGATTAGTGATGTCCATTTAGGTATTATCTTAAAAGATAGCTTTACAAAAAAGGTTGTAAGTATAGTAGAAGAGTTAAAACCAGATATATTAGTAGCAACAGGTGACTTGGTTGATGGTCAGTCCAATGATATCTCCCATTTGGTTAAATATTTTGAAAATGTAAGACCGCCATTAGGTAAATTTGCTATACTTGGTAACCACGAGTTCTATGTGGGGGTGCAAAACTCCCTTTCTTTTTTAGAAAAGGCTGGTTTTTTTGTTCTGAGAAATAAATCAGTTAAGGTTGGTGAAAATCTTATCTTGGCTGGTGTAGATGATGATGTAGTTTCAAGATATGGAGAGAAAAAATATGTAGATGAATTATCTGTTTTGAAAGAGCTTGATAGCAAGAAAAATTTTATAATCTTTCTAAAACATAAACCTACAATTAATAAGGAATCTTTGAACTACTTTGATCTACAACTTTCAGGTCACACCCATCGTGGGCAGATTTTTCCATTTACCCTGATAGTAAAGATTTTTTTCCCTATCAAAACAGGACTTTCTGCTTTTGAAAAGGATGGTATGGTCAGTTATTTGTATAGTAGTAGAGGAACAGGGACTTGGGGACCACCTGTTAGGTTACTTGCAAGACCCGAAGTCACTCTTATAGAGATAATGTCTAAATAGCATAGCCTCATCTAACAGCTTAATATTATTGAATTTTAATAAATTGTTTAATATAATAGAGTGCGATGAAAAAGTTTTTTACAATATTATTTTCATTTTTTGTCTTAACTAACTACTCCCTTGCAGAACCTTTGGAAGAGCTTATTAATTTGATGAAAGATATTGGAAAATTTGAAAAGGATGTCCCCTTTTTCACGAAAAGCAAGGTTACTGTGTTTTTTAGTTATGATAACAAAAGGTTTAACGATACTTTTTACGGTTTATATATCAATGATAGGTTGATTAAGACAGGCAATTTTGAGATAAAAGAGAATATTCTTAAGACCCAGTTTGTGGGTGATTATCCTGTGAGGAGTGGAGTTAATATTGTTACCTTAAGAATGTTTAAAGATAATCGAGAGATCTCAAAGAAGTTTCAGTTTGAGGTTCCTGAGTATAGAAGGGTTGCCATTGAGTTTTTATTTACCGATAGCTTCGAGAAGTTGAGAGTGGTACCAAACGCATGGCTTATAGATTAAGTCTCTTGATTTTTCTGATCTTTTTATGGGTATCTCAATCGTACTCCCAGACAATAGAAAAGATTAATGTTAAAACCTCAGGTTGGAAAGACATCTCCCAGTATTTGGCTTTGGATTTAGATCTGCCTGAAAGGTTTAAAAAGATATCAAGCTCTCCAGAAACCTCAACAATATTAGCTTTTTATAAGGCCTATAAAGATGAGTTTAGTGCTAACCTCCTTAAAAACCTAATAGGCAAGGAAGATGTTACAACGAGAAAAAAAATATTTTTTTACATTCTATCAGATATCAAAGAAAAGAAAGATTTTGATCTTTTCTATAAGCATTTTGGTCCGCTTGTATCAAAACCTGAGTTTGAAGATATTAATTTTTTCTACCACTTAAGAAGTGGAAGGCTAAAAGACTTTAAATCGAAAAAAAATATCTTTAGTGATTTAAAGGATATAAACCTATTATATCTCGAGGGTAATTATAATAAAGCCCTTGACTTAGTTAATCCATACAAGAATGTTTTTCCAAGAATATATACCATCCTTTTGCTTAGAAATGGTTTGTACTCTTCAGCTTTAGAGTATCTGGGCAGTTTGGATATAGATGATAAAGACTATTTGATGGCACTCACTTTTTATTATTTAAAAAGGTATGACAAGGTCATTGAGATACTTTCTAATAATAAGAAGTTAGACTATAAAGAAAAGATTTTACTCATAGAGGCTATGACAGCTCTTGGCAATTATAATATTCCAGAGTTTGGGGAGGAAGTGAAATTATCAGTAAATACTAAAGATGATTTTAGTATCTTTAATAATATTAGACTTTTTGAAAGTCTTAATGATAGCCTCTTCAAAGAAAGGACTGATATTTTATATATAAAATGGCAGATAAGAAATTATGCCTATAATTTAAGTCTTTATCTTGAGGAGATAAACAAGTTTCAAGAAAGCTTAAAAAATATTGAAAAAGAGCTTTCTTCTATCAATAGCCGTTTTGATAAGGTTTACGAAAAATTTAAGGAAGATGCAAAGTTAAGAGAAGCAAAAGATAAGGTAATTGCTATTAACGAGATGTATGACAATATTAAGAAATTTAAAAAGAAAGTAGATAAAGATGCAGCTTTCTTATCTTTTTTTGAGGGAGAGTATGAAAAGGAAAGGAAAAATATAGATAAACTTTTTGAGGATGTTGTAGAAAGATATAAAGAGGAGATGGAGAGTTTAAGAAAGGAAATCTATTTAAGAAAAGTTGAAAAGGTTATCTTTGAGAGTAAAAATTTAACGGCAGAAGATATAAAAAACATTTTATCTGCCCTAAAAAAACTGGAGACAGAGATAGATAAGAGCAATAGAAATTATAGCTTTTTAGAGAGGCTTTCCTATTATCAAATATACTTGGTGAATGAGCTTATTTATTTATCTCAAGTAGAAGATATGAAGGAGATAGATAGATTAGCTAATGAAGGGATAGGGATTGCAAATAAATACCTTGAAAAGTTTAGTGATAGAAAAAGTGAGGTTATACTTTTTTTAGCAGAGACCTATGAGTTTTTAGGAGAAAAAGAGAAGGCCCTAAGGGCCTATGAAGATTATCTTAAGGAGAAGAAGGAAGGTGATTTTCGGATTTTTATGAAAATTGCCGAGCTCCTTTTTGAGAAAAAGGATTATGGAAGAGCTATAAACTATTATGAGAAGGCTGCCTTAGCGTCAAAGGCATACAAAGATAGTGCCTATTACAAGATTGGCTGGGCCTATTATCTATCGCATCAATATGAAAAGGTTATTAATCTGTTTTTGAACTACAAGTTTGAAAGTGTTGGACAAAGACAAGAGTTATTATTAAATGAGATGATAGACCTCCTATCGAGAGCCTTTTATAAACTGGATAACCTTGATTTGGTAGAAAGGTATCTCGACAGAAATAGGCAGTTTCCTTATCCTGATAAGGTTTTTAAGTATTTAGGCGATATCTATTTATATTTAGCGGATTATGAGAAAGCTATAGCAGTTTATAGAAAAGGTTGGGGAAAATATTATCTATATAAAAACTCCTACGAGATTGCTCTTTCAATGATTGATGCATACAACTTTATGGGCAAACAAGATAAAGCCTATAACGAGAGAGTTAGGTATATTGAGAAATATAATGTTAATTCTGAGTACTACAAAAAATATAAAGAGTTTCCTTCAGGCTTCTCCGATGAGATTGTTATGACTGCCCTTTATTTCAATACGCTTTATGATAAAGAAAAGAACGAGGAATACTATGATTTAGCGGTAAAACTCTATGAAATCATCCTTGAGTATTTTCCAAAGCATAAAAGGACAGGCGAGATGGCATTTATGCTTGCCCAACTTTATGAAGAGAAGGGTAATAACAAAAAGGCATCGAGATTTTTTAAAGAAGCAAGAAAGCTCGGCTTTAATGAGGAAGAAAGCCATTATAGGAGTCTTTATTGTGAATACAAGATGTGGCAGAGACATGAGATATTATCTAAGGAGCTAATAAATACGCTTCAAGATTTTTTAAATACCTTTAAAGGTTCTAAGTATTTTAATAATTCAGCTCTTCTTCTTGCAGATATATCACTTAAGGAAGGCCTGTCAGAAAATATGTTTTTTGCTTTAGAGCTTGCTGCTAACAATGATGAGATGGGTCTTAAGAAGGCTGTAGATTTTGTAGAAGCAAACTTTGATAGTATCCAAAATAAACTTTTCATTTCGAAAATTTTTGAAAAAGGATATGAAAGACTTAAAGACGATAAGTTGTTAAAATTAAAACATTTTTCATTATTTAAACATGCTATTTCTTTAGAAGAGGAGAGAAAAAACGATTTAGCTATTAATGTATATAAGGATATTATTAAGGATAAGTCCAGCGAGTTTACAGAGTTTGCTGTTTATAATCTCTCTTTGTTACTACAAAGGGTAGGAAAAACTGAAGAAGCAATATCTTATATGGCTAAAATTAAGCAAAAAGATGATCTAAAGCTTAAGGCAAAGGATTTTATATATAATTTTGGAAAACAGAAAGGGATGTTTATAGAATCAGCTCAGGCAGCCCTCGATTATGCAGCTCTTTCAAAGGAAAGAGAGGTTTTCTATTTGATTGAATCTTCTTATCTTTTCTTAAAGGGAAGGAGCTTAGATGATGCTGAGAGGGTTCTTTTGTTCTTAGAGAAGAAGCCTTTATCGGATAGAGAGAAGAAAGAGAGAGATTTTATAAAGGGTTTAGTGCAATATCATAAAAACAATTATGATAGGGCCTATGACCTTTTAATGTCAGCTTTAAAAGAGGACATATTAAGTAGATTTGATTCTTATATAGAAGAGCCTTTGCACAATGTGCTTTCAAAGATTGTTTTTACAAAGCCAGAAGATGAGGCAAGGGAAGCTTTAGAGCTTTATGTAGGATATCTTTCAAAAAAATATAAGGATAGTGGTGATGATAGCTATCTATATAAGTTAGGATACATAATGAGCGAGTTTTCCATATTCTTCTTACAGCAGGAAGAGGCAAATGCAAGGGCTGTTGCTCTATTAAAAAGGGTTTTAAAGAACTCTGTAGAAAAGGATAATAAAGAGCTACTATTAAAATCTTTAGTTAAGCTTAGAGAGATAGAACCTAAGAAATATAATAGAAAATTTGTTATAGAAAAACCCAAAATTGATTTTGAGAGACTGATAAATTATGAGAGCCTTATTAAATAGAGTTACAAAAAAAATATGTTTTGTCAGTGTAATCGTGCTTGTCTTTATACTTGCAAGCTGCGCACAAAGGCAAGAACAGGTAAGAAAAGTTGAGATAGAGACTGTAAAGCCCATTATCTTAGTAGAGAAAAGCCTCCTTGAAGAGATTAATGAGAAAAAAGAGAAAGGAAGCTACAAAGAGATCATCGAGATTTATGAAAAGAGAAAAGACGAGTTTACATCAATAGAGTTGTTGAAACCTGTTTTTATATCCTACCTCGTTGAGAAAAGATTTGATGATATTATAAAACTTGGTGAAGAGAGATTATCAAGATTTGCCAGCATGGATGATAAGGAGATTAGTCTAATGCTTGGAATATCCTATTTTGAGAGGGGTAGTTATGAAGCCTCAAGAAGAGTTTTGAGTGCCCTTTATGATAGTGGCTTTAAAAACGAAGTTCTAAATATATATTTGGCAATGATTTATCAAAAAAGAAATCACTTTGCCTTAGCCCTCTCTGTGGCAGGAGAGATAGGAAGTCTTGATAAAAGAAATTACCTTCAAGGGCTAATATTCTTTTCTGAAGGTAATTATGAGAAGGCATTAGATAGATTAAAGAGTGTAAAAGATATTAATGCTAAGGTATATGTCTTATACTGTCTTTATTATCTTAATAGACATGATGAGGCTTTAAGATACTTTGAAGAAAATAGGGATACCTTAAGGAATGAAGCAGTGCCCATAATATCAACAATCTTGATTAATAGAGGTGATGTCAAGAAGGCAAGAGATCTCCTTGAAAGTGTACCAGAAGGTGAGAGAAAGGGAAGTTTCTATAGAAATCTTGGTTTAATTTATGATATATACTTTGATGATAAAGGTAAGGCGAAAGAGTTATATCAGAAATATCTTAGAGAGGTAAAGGATGAAGAGGTTAATTTTTGGCTTAGTAATTAGCCTAATTTTTTGTTCTTCCTCTTACCCTCAAGAGATTATCTATGATTTTGATATCAAAAAGGGCTTTGAGATTTTAGGGACGGAAGAACGTCCCAGAGTAATATTTTTTATACCAGAGCTTAAGCTTCCTCTTGAAAAAAGGCCCTTAGAGATAAATTTTACACTCAAAGAAAATCTTATAAGTAAAGATATTGAGGATTTTTTGGATAGATATATCTCTGAAGAGAAAATTAAATAAAATTTAGTGAGCTTCAATAAAGGAGGATTGTTAAGATGATTGATTTTATAGGAATATTTTTTAAAGAAGGCGGTTTTTTTATGTATCCCATCACCTTGATCTTTGCCTTCGGTATAGCTGTGGTAGTGGAAAGGTTTTTAGTTTTATTTAAAAAGTTTAATTTAGATGCCAATAAATATTTTAATTTTGTTGAACAGAAGATCTTAAACAAAGAGTTAGATGATATATCTAAAAACTCTCCAGATGTTCCCCTTGCAAATATCTGCAAGTTTGGTATAGATGTAGTTAGAAGATGTCAGATCAATGAAGATACAAAAGCCTGTGAGGCTAAGCTCTTTAAAGGGGAAAGAAGAGCCTCAGTAGTTATAGAAAAAACTATAGAAGAGATTGCAGCTCTCGAATTCCCAAAGATAGAAAGAAGACTTAGTTTACTTCCAACCATTGCAAATCTCTCTACACTATTAGGGCTTTTAGGTACTTTACAGGGCTTAATTCAAGCTTTCTCATCTCTCTCTAATGTCGACCCCTCACAAAAGGCTCAGTTTTTGGCTCAAGGAATTTCTGTGGCTATGAATACCACTGCCTATGGCCTTTTTGTAGCAGTTATAATATTGTTTATGTACACCATCTTAAATGCAAGGGCTGAGAGATTGATGGAAGAGACAGAGTATTATGTACTTAAGTTTATTAACCTTATAACAATGAGGTATTAATGCTTTACAAAAGGTTTAGAAAAGAGAAAAAGAAGGGAGCCTTTTTACCAATTTTAATACCAGTAATGAATCTATTCTTATTGATACTGCCCTTTGTAATCCAAAACGCCTTTCTTCAGAGGATTGCATCTATGGAGCTTCAACTCCCAAGCATTTCAGAAGGTGGATCTCAGAATGCAGCAATAGAGAAAGATATCATTGTGGAGATAAAAAAAGAAGGACTTATTCTCTATTGGGGTGGGGAGAAAAAGGTTGAGACAGATTTTAATGATAATGCTTATAGACTTTTAGAAGAGAAATTAAAAGAGATAAAAGGTGCTAACCCAAAAAAGCAGGATTTAATGATTAAAGTTGACCCCTATGTTAAATACGATAAAGTAGTTACTGTTATGGATACCGCAAAAAAGGATGGTCTTTTGTTCCCCAACATAGTTTTCTACGATGAGGTTAAGTAATGGCTAAACTTTATAAGAAAAAAGATAACTCTATGGAGCTCAATCTATCAAGTCTTATGGACATGTTTACTATAATACTTTTCTTTTTTCTTACCACCTATAGTTTCGAAGGTGTTTTGATGCAGTTAGTAGAGGGGATAGAGCTTCCCAAGGCAAAAACAACTATACCGATTGCGGAAAAATTTTATGTAGCCGTTGGTAAGGATAAGATAGATATAAACGGCAAGCTTTACTCTAACACTGGAAAAGATGATGGATATATCTTGAGGGAGCTTAAAGAGATAAGATCAAAGGGAAAAAATTATCTTGTTATACAGGCAGACAAAGATTTGCCTTTTTATTTAGTTCGTAACTATATTAGATTAGCGGTTCAGGCAGGTTTCTCTAAACCCTACTTAGCGGTGTTGACGAAATGAAGGGTTTTTTTGTAAAGGTCATAGAAAAGGATGTTGTAAAAGATTTTAAAATTGGCAGTCCTATCGTTACTTTAGGAAATGATTATATGTCCTCGATCTTTGTTGAAAGTTTAAAAAAGTCTATAGACATTGCAGAACATAGAGAAAATAGTTTAAAAATAAATTTCATAGAGGGACTAGAATTCAAAATTCATTATAATAATAAGGTTTTTGATGTAGATGAGATTAGAGGTCTCTTTCCTAATAGCAATTCTTTAGAGTTTAGTAAAAATGTTATCTGCGAGATAGTGATTGATAATAAAAGAGTTTTTTTAAAGGCTAGTGAACTAAAAAAAGATAAGACACAAAGTATAAATAAGTTCAAAAAAAACTATATCAGCAAAGAGAATATCTCCTTTGTAACATTGTTTTTAACTCTTTCAATTATTTTACTAACATTTTTAACCTATGCCTCCATAAATGTAAAGCCTCTTCCACAGATAACCAAGCTTGAGGAGAGAGATAAAGAGATTGAGATTGACTATAGGTTGACTGAAAAGGGTTTTGAAGAAAAGAAAGATCAAAAAGTAGAAAAGACAGGCAAGGAAAAGGCGAATGTCATTGAAAAAAGAGAAACGAAGGAAACCCCTAAGGTAGATAGTGGAACCTTTTTTGAAGGTCAAGCAGTGATAAAAGAAGGTGTATTGGGCGTAAGAGAGGGGGCAAAGACTGTTCTAATACAAAAAGAGAGAAGCCTTTTTAGCAAGATAGACGAAACTCTCGAAGCAATTCCAGTGAAGGGAAGTGGTGAGGCCTCCGACAGGGCAAGAAAGATTGATAGTGATGATATAGATAAATATCAGTCTGTTAAGGCGGAAAACATCTATAAAGGTCCTGAAAAGAAGGATATAAAGGTTGAGCTATCAACTGGTGCAAGCATTAAGGCAACGACACAAAAAGAGTCTGATATTAGAATATTGAAAGGCAAGAGACCTGAAAACGAGATCCTGTCTGTTATGGCAAGATATAAAAAGGGTTTTGAGTTTATTTTTATAGATGCAAGGAAAAAGGATCCCCAGCTGGAGGGGAAGGTGGTTGTTTTTTTTGTTATATCTGAGGAAGGACAAGTAACAAAGGCAGAGGTTGTTGAAAGTTCTATAAAAAACCAAGAGTTTCTAGACAGGATTATTACTCTTGTTAAATCTATTAGGTTTCCTCAAAGTGATACAGGAGATACGGGTGTTAAGATTCCACTTCTTTTCTTCCCACAGGGATAAGAATTTTTCTAAGTAAATCTATGGAATAGCCTGATTTTTTTGCGCTTTCTATCAAGGATAACACTCTTTCTATAGTAAAAAAATTATCTTCCAATAGGTATAAAGATATAATTAGCTCCTCAAAGCGCTCCTTGTTAAAATAGGTTGAATCTTCATACTTATTAAGTGAGATAAAATTAGCTATAGTCACATTATTAATTAGAAAGTCTAAAAAAAGCTCTTTATTAAAATCTCTTTCTTTCTTTAGTACCTCTTTTAGCGTTGATAGATAAAGCTTTATAGTGCTGTCTTTTTTTTCTAAAAATTTGATAGTACCCATATACTCAAAGGCATTAAAGATGTCTCTATTAAATGATTTTAAGTATAGACTGATTACAGTAAGATTAATAAGTTTGTAGTTGGCTTCGTCATCAAAAAAATCTTTAATGTCTTTTATTTTTAACAACATCATATCAACTGTTTCTTCTGACTCTTTTGGTAGATCTGGAAAGACTCTATGTAAAATCTTAAATACACAACCAATCTCACTATATTTGAGATAAGTAATATATGCGAGCTCGTTTAACTCATTAGCATATTTAGTTTCAAGGTAAAGCTGGTTAAAGTCATAGAAGAATTTGTTCTTGTAATTTTTATAGATGTTTGACAGGGTACCATCAGTATCTTTAAG
This sequence comes from uncultured Pseudomonadota bacterium, assembly GCA_964540515.1. Lineage (GTDB taxonomy): Bacteria > CALINM01 > CALINM01 > CALINM01 > CALINM01 > JAOAGA01. The sequence continues at coordinate 117,603 of CAZIMS010000003.1, forward strand.
CTCTTTTATATTCGTAAGAACTACGCATTCATAAGCATAAAGCTCAAGATATAGACCTTCGTTAAATAAATCTTGGGAACTTTTTAAGTAGTAATTATTATTTCTGAAATTCTCAAAGAGATAATAGACATTCTCATCATATCTTAACTCTAAAGCCGAAAAAATATCTTTTTTAATATACTCTGGTATATTATTCTGATTTTTGACCATCTTTTCTGAAGAGATTTTTATATAGCCCTTTGTATTTTTGTACCTATTATTATAGACAATCACAGCCTTTTCATCACCGTAGGAGTTTGAGTATGCATAAACATCTTCGTCAATGCCATAATCTGTAAAAAAATCAAAGAGGTAAAAATTAGCTGATTCACAAAAGAGATATCTTTTTTTCATTAAAGGAAATATTAAATTTTTGTGGAGTTCAAGTAGATACTCATTTGGGATCTCATCCCAATAAGACTGGTAGAACTCCATTCCATATTTTTCTTTAAAACCTTCAATCTGACCATGGGCAAACATAGGTAAGCCAGGCATTGTAAGAAGTAGTATACAAACTCCTAAATATTTCTCACCCGTACCAAACTGTTCAATGGCTGTCTGTTCATCGGGGTTACTCATAAAGTTCACAAATCTTTTTAATATCTCAGGATTAAAATGTAGTATGTTCTTTATAATCTGCCTATATTTGGCGTTTTCTTCATCTCTTAACATATTCATAAAGGCACTATTGTATACTCTGTGCATGCCTAAAGACCTGACAAAGTACCCTTCCAATAGCCAGAATGCCTCTGCTAAAAGAAGAGTATCAGGAGCCTCCTTTCCAACTCTATCTACTACCTCTCTCCAAAACTCTTCTGGCATTAACTGATCAAAAACTTCTTTTGGAAGTGAGAACTCTGCTCGGGAAGGTATACTTCCTCCCTGTCCGGGCATAGGAAACCACAATCTTTGAAAGTGTCTCTTTGTCAATGTCATAGCTGCATCAAATCTTATTATAGGAGTTTTTTTAGCAACATGCAGGATCGTATTGATAACAGCTTCTCTTACCTCTTTTTTAAGGTAATTTAGTTGAGCCGTATCGTTCCAGGGAGTCGATGTGCCATCATTACCATGATATATATATCTAATCTTTCCATCTCTTTTGTCATAATATTTAAATACTACACTTGCATCTGATTTATCATAGTAGCCGTCTTCAATATAAATTTCTATATCTGGATGTTGAGAGAGATTGTCTTTAGTAAAAGTGTATTTGGGAAAGGGGGGATAGTCTGTTTGAATAAACCAATCGGGGTGCTCTATAATCCATTTAGAGTAGATACCAGTATGATTGGGAACCATGTCGCTGGCAAGTCTTATATTTCTTTGTAAAGCCCGTTCCTTAAGATTATTAAAGGCCCCCTCTCCTCCAAGCTCTTCAGCTATAACATAGTCGTAAAGAGAGTAGGCAGAAGAGTGGGCAGAAATATTGCCCATAAGATGCTTTATTTTCTTTGAAGCAGGAGATCTTTCCCAGATACCAATGAGCCAAAGGGCATTAAACCCCCAATCTTTTAAGATGTCTAACTCTTCATCAGGTATCTCGTCAAGCCTTTTTATATCTCTCCGGTATTTTTTTGAAAGTTGGTATAACCAAACATATGTAAGTTTTGCAATTAATACTACCCGAGGCATCCAGTGAGTATCTGGAGTAAATCTTTCAGGTTCTACGTGCTCATCACCTTTGAAAGACATTATTTGTTGTGGGCCCCTACCACCTAAGCGAGGCATCTCATACTCTTTTATAATGTCTAAAGTTGTAATTATTTCTAATACAATTTCTTCTGGTAACAAATATCCCCATCTCTCTTTGATATAGCTAATCTGAGCAAAAATTGAGTTAGGAGAGTGTTTGATTGGTTCTTTGAGTAATTCAAAAAGGGAAAGCCCCGTATCTCTAAAGGTTATTAAGTTTCCAGCTTCCTCAAGCTCTTTTATAATGGTTATAAAGACATTGTTTTTTACTAAATCTGTGTCAATAAAAATCTCTCTTCCTGGGCTTATGGCTGGATTTTCATCAGCTATCTTCAAAATTATAAACTCATAGAGCACTATTTTTTTTAGGTCTATACTTAATTCTTCTGATAAAAACTGTGAAAGATTAAAGTTTTCATGATAATTTTTAGGAGGGTAGGCATAGACAAAGTCTTTAATTAGTTTATCAAAAGAGGGACTATTAATAATTTTATATAGATAGTATATTTGATGGGTTTCAAAGAAGAGACTAATTATATGCCTAAAGATCCGGTTTAAAGTAGAAAAGGCTATTAAGAAGGGAGGGTTTATCTCAGAAGATAGGGGGATCCTTTTTTTTAACCTATCATAGAGTAGGTGGTAAAAAGCTCTACCTTCATTATGGGATATCTCCCAAAGCTTTTCTTCGTCCCAGAATATTTTTTTGATTGGAATATCTTTAAGAAAATATTGGTAGCTTCTATTTATTGTCTTCATATTAAAAAAATATCTTAATAATAGCCTTATTTAGCCACTTTCCAGAAAAAGGCGGATACCCTAATTTTTCAGAGAAAAGACCTTTATTTTCTAACCTCTTTAATAACCAGAGGGAACCAAAAAGCTTCCACAGCCTAAGTATTAATCTCTCTTTATAAAATCTATTGTCTAGTTTTTTTAAAAAAGTATTATAGTAGGAGAAATCATTATTTACTATAGAATGGGCTACGTAATAGCCAGAGAGATAGGCGCTATCAATCCCACCACCGTGTAGAGGCGAGCAAAGCCCTAAAGCATCTCCCAATAGAATTATATTTTTATTCATAAAGGTCTTCATCCTTTTGGTTGGTATCGGTGAAGAGGAGTAACCTTCAATATTATAATCACAAAACTTATTTTCTACCATCTTATTTAATAAATCTCTTAAGTTAATAGAGTTTCTTCTCTTTATCAGGAGCCCCAATCCTGCATTAGCTCTTTTTATCTCATTATTCTCTTTACGAGGAAAAAGCCAGAAATATCCTGGTGGTTTGTCAAAGACTTTTACGTAGAAAGTACCTTCATACTTGCTAAAGTCACCCTCTAATTTATACTGAAGAGCTGGAATAAGATTTTTTCGATACTCCGATACCTCTCTTTTAGGGAATAGATGATGTGTTACGCCATAAAAGCCCGAACAATCTAATAAGTAATCATATTTTGAAGATAGTTTTTTTATCTCATTTTTTTCAATTTTAGTGTTTTCAAATATTTTTACTCCCAAAGTAGTTGCCTCTTTTGCTAAATTTTTCTGCCATTTAGTCCTATCAAAGGTTAAGATATTGCTGTTTTGTGGTAGGTTTACTACAATCTCTTTTTCTGCTAATAATATAATTTTTTTGACTCTCATTTTTTCTGGAAGCTCAATGTTTAGTGTTCCGAAGAAATCAAAAAAACCTTCTGCACAGATGATATTATCTCCTATTTTTCCCCTTTCAAATAGATGGATTTCATGATTTTTATTTAAACTTGCAAGATGAATTGATGCAGATAGACCAGCTGGTCCAGCACCTATTATAGCTATCTTTTTCATCTCTCCAGATTTTTTAGGGCTTCTTTGACATACTTTTGTACAAGAACGTTATCATCTTCCTTAAGGATGTCTTTTAGATAATCTATAGCCCTCTTATCGCCAATCTGACCTAATGATCTTGCCGCAGAGCGTTTAACAGCAGATGAACTATCCTTTAGTGCCATCACAAGCGCATCAAAGGCCTCATTTGTTTTCAACATTCCCAATGCCTTTGCAGCAGATTTTCTCACCCATTCGTCTTTGTCTTCCTTTAAGGATCTTATAAGATAAGGTATTGCTTTACGGTCACCTAATTCACCTAAGGTAAAGGCTGCGTTATCCCTCACAAGAGCGCTTGGGTCTTTTATTAAAAGCTCAATGACCTTATCAACAGCTATGACAATCTTTAACTTCCCTACCTCTTGAACCGCCGAGGTTCTAATAGCAGGAAGAGGGTCATTTAGGGCTTCCAAAATTTTTTCTTTATCAGTCATAATTTTTTGATTAGCGCGCCCGAGAGGATTCGAACCTCCAACCTGCGGATTCGTAGTCCGACGCTCTATCCAACTGAGCTACGGGCGCTTGAATAAAAAATATTTTATTACAGCAAACATATTTTTACCATAAAAAATATGTTTCATAAAACATATGAAACATAAATGAAAATAAGAGTGAGATAAAAAAACTTAATGTGTAAAGCTCATAAAGATATGGTAATATATTTAACTAGCTATGCTATTTAACTTATTTGTCTTTATAGTAGGTTTTGCCTTATTGATCTACGGAGGGAATTTACTTGTAGATGGTGCTTCATCTTTAGCTAAAAATTTAAGAATTAGCGACCTTGTTATTGGATTGACAATAGTCTCTTTTGGAACATCTGCACCAGAGTTAGTTGTAAATGTAGTAGCCTCATTAGAAGAAAAAGGTGGTATAACGGTGGGTAATGTAATTGGCAGTAATATCGCAAATATCTTGCTTATACTGGGTGTTGCATCTACCATAACATCTGTTACTGTAAAACATTCTACCGTATGGAAGGAGATACCCTTATCACTATTGGCAGTTATAATTTTTTTTATAATTTCTAATGATATCTTAATAAATAGGGACACTCAAAATTTTATAACACGTGCAGAGGGACTTATCTTAATTTGTTTTTTCATAATCTTTCTTTCTTATGTATTTAGCATTTCAAGGTATAGTGTTGAAGAAGCCATTGAGGCCAAATACGGAAAAGCAACCTCTTTTTTTTTAATTATATTGGGTCTATTAGGTTTAATTTATGGTGGTAAATTTGTTATTAAGTCAGGCTCAGAAATAGCAAGGACATTAGGCTTATCGGAGGAGCTTATAGGGTTTTCTATGATTGCGATAGGAACCAGTTTGCCAGAACTTATTACCAGTGCTGTTGCTGCATACAAGAAAAATAGTGAAATCGCTGTGGGAAATGTAGTGGGCTCTAATATATTTAATATCTTTTGGATATTAGGTGTTTCGGCAATTATAAACCCCATTCCTTTTTCTGATATTTATAATGCCGATACCTTAATTCTTATTTTAGCAAGCCTTTTATTGTTTATCTTTAACTTTACCGGAAAAAGACAGACACTTCATAGGAAAGAAGGGTTACTTTTCTTGATAACTTACGTCTTTTACCTGATATTTATCTTTATTAGAGGGTAGATTAAAAAGATAATTATTTTATCTAATCCTTAAGAGCTCACATGCATACTTGCTTGAAAAACTAAAAAAAATTATACTTAAAGCTATGAAAAAGATTGGTCTGACTTTATCAGGTGGCGGGATTAGGGCTTATTCCCATTTAGGTCTGCTTTCCAACCTTGAATGGGCTAAGATTCCTGTGGATATAGTATCAGGAGCAAGCGTAGGGGCAGTTATCGGTGCTTATTATGCGGCAGGCTTGAATCTTGATATGTTGAAAAATAGGCTAAAAGAGATAGGTTTTTTTAAAATATTTAAGCCTGTTTTGCCCTTTTATGGTCTATCAGGTTTTAAAAAGATTGCAGATCTATTTTATAAAATAGGAATTCCAGAAAGTTTTGAAGACCTTAAGATACCTCTTGTTGTTGTAGCTACTGATTTGAAAAAAAGAGAGCCTGTTTATTTTAGTAGCGGAAGCCTTTGGTCTGCTCTTTTTGCTACGATTGCCTTACCAGGATTTTTTTTGCCTCTTAAAATGGGAGATATGTATCTTGTAGACGGTGGTATTACTAATAATCTACCTGTCTCTATTTTGAAGGAAAGGGGTGCCGATTTTGTAATAGCTGTGGATGTAAATAGCTTATCAAGAAAGTTTCCCCAAATAAACAGTATCTATAATGTTGTCTACGAGTCTGTAACTCTTATGGTCCAGAGAGCAACTGAGCAAGAAAGGAAGTTGGCAGATTTTATAGTTGATATAGATTTGGAAGGAATAGGTTTTCTGGATTTCAAAAAAAGAGAAGAAGTGATAAATTATTCCTATAAAAAAACCTATCAAAGGGTATTAGAACTAAAAAAAATTTTAGAGGAGAAAGGGTATGTACAGAGCGGGGGTATGGGATCACTTTTCATCAGCCCACTATCTTAGAAACTATCAAGGTAAATGTGAGAATTTACATGGTCATAACTGGAAGGTTGAGATTGTTGTTAAAGGTGAAAGTCTTAATAAGTCTGGTATGCTTGTGGATTTTGGGATATTAAAAAGATATCTTAAAGAAGTCCTTGATCTACTGGACCATAAATGCATAAATGATGAGATAGATTATTTTAAAGATAAAAGCCCTTCTTCAGAGAATATTGCGAAATATATATATGACAATATGTCTGATAGGTTAAAAGATTTTGATGTTTCTGTAGATTATGTTAAGGTTTTTGAGTCAGAAAACTCTTTTGCAGTCTTTAGTGAATAGTTTTTTTGGGGGGAAAGGGGATGAGAGAGATTCTTAAAGATGTACAAAATGAGCCAGATGAAAGGATGCTTGAGATACAAAAGGTTGGTATTAAAGGGATTAAATATCCAATCTATGTTCTTGATAAGCTCAATAAATATCAGCATACAATAGCAACAATAGAGATGGGGGTTGATCTGCCTCATCATTTTAAGGGAACTCATATGAGTAGATTTATAGAGATAATAAACTCCTATCGCAAGGGTATTGCTGTAAAAAATTTTAAAGACATTCTTCTTGCTATTAAAAATAAGCTGCATGCTAAATCTTCACATTTAACCATTCAGTTTCCTTACTTTATAGAGAAAAAGGCTCCTATCTCAAAGTCTAAAAGCCTTATGTCCTATAACTGCACTTTCTCAGGTACCCTTGGAGAGACCTTTGATTTCTTTCTTGAAGTTAATGTACCCATAACGACAGTATGCCCCTGCTCAAAATCTATAAGTAAGGAAGGTGCCCACAATCAAAGGGGAAATGTTAAAGTTAAGATAAGGGCAGATGGGTTTATCTGGATAGAAGATATTATTGAGATAATTGAGAGCTCTGCTAGTTGCGATATTTATGCCATTTTAAAGAGGGCTGATGAGAAATATGTAACAGAGAAGGCCTTCTCTAACCCAATGTTTGTTGAGGATGTTGTAAGAGAGGTCTCACTAAAGCTTATGGAAGACAAAAAGATTATATGGTTTTCCGTAGAGGCGGAGAATTTTGAAAGCATTCATAATCATAATGCCTATGCTTATATAGAAAGAAAGAGAGATGGCTTCGGCAGATTTGTGTGAGGTCTTTACCTCTCTTCAAGGAGAGGGTCTTTTTGCAGGTAAAAAACAGGTTTTTATTAGATTTGCAGGTTGCAACTTAGATTGTAGCTTTTGTGACACCCTTTATGCTAAAGATTATAGAGGCGATGCCCTTTTTGAGACAGAGCCCTTCTCAAATACTTTTATTAAGGAAAGAAACCCTACTCCTCCTTTTAGACTAAAAGAGTATTTAGATCTTTACTTTCAATTAGATCCCACCATTCATAGTGTATCTCTAACAGGTGGAGAGCCTCTTTTATATTGCGAGTTTATCAAATTTTTTCTTGAGACTTATAGGGGTGGAAGGAGGTTTCATCTGGAGACAAATGGGACATTGCCAGAAAACCTAAATGAGATTATTGATCTTATTGATTTTATCTCGATGGATGTAAAAGTAAACTTCTTTGATAGCGATAAATTTATAGATGTTCAGAGAGATTTTTTAAAGATCGCAAATAAAAAAGAAGTTCAGATAAAGATTGTAGTTTACGAAGATATTAGTATAAAAAATTTTGAGAAAGCTATTTACTTGATTGCTGATATAAACAAGGATTTACCTTTGATTATTCAACCAGATTCCCATACAAAATTTGACATTAAAACTATCTCGAGACTATATGAGATTGCAGCTTTGAGGTTAAAAGATATAAGAGTATTTCCTCAGCTACATAAGTTTTGGGGTATTAGATAATTTTATAAAGCCTCTGCTATGATTTCTGTGATATCCTTTATCTCAATTTTATCTTCCAAGCCCAAGACGACTCTTGTATCTTCAAAATTTGTGATGCAATAGGGACAGGCTGTAACTAAGACTTCAGCACCAATCTCTAAAGCTTGCATAACTCTAATCTTTGAGAATCTCTCTTCTTTATGGGTCTCCATCCAGACTCTGCCACCACCCATACCGCAACATAGTGCATTTTCCCTCTCCTCTTCCATCTCAAGTAATGTTATCCCGGCAATAGCCTTTAAGACCTCTCTTGGCTCTTCGAATATGCCCATGTGTCTGCCAAGGTAGCAAGGGTCATGGAAGACCACCTTTTTATTAAACTTTTTGTTAAATCTTAATACCCCTTCTTTAACAAGTTTATAAATTATCTCAACTATATGTATCACTTCAAAGTTAACCTTAAACTCAGGGTATTCATTTTTAAAAGTATAGAGACAATGAGGAGATGTGGTAATAACCTTTTTTGCGCCTCTATCTATGAAGTTTTTAATATTTTCTTTTGCCAATTTTTTGAATAACTCCTCATTGCCTGTTTTTCTTATACTTTCTCCACAACAATTCTCAGTCTCACCGAGGATGCCATAATCAACTCCTGATATATTTAATATGTTTGCTATAGTCTTTGCCACCTTCTTCATGCGTGGATCGTAACAAAGATAGCAATCTGTGAATAGAAGGTACTCTGTATGCTCATTAAAGATTTTAACGCTCAAGCCCTCTGTCCAGGCGGTTCTTTTTTTTCTATCTTCGCCGAAGGGGTTACCTTCACTTTTAAGTCCTGAAGAAACCATCTTAATCGGTCTTGCCGTATCTGAAAAAATATTGTAGTTATTAGCAACCCTCCTAACTGCTACGATATCTTCAATCTGCCTTACATCTCTTGGACAAATAGAGGGGCATTTACCACAGGTTGTGCAAAGCCAGACATAATCTTTTTCTATCTCGGATAAGCCAAAATTTGCTTCTCTTACAATTCTTCTAATGCTGAAGTTTCTAACCCTATTCCATGGACAGACACTATCACATTTACCACATTGAAAACAAAGCTTTGTCCGCTCTCCGCCAGCTTTATTTATCTCTTCTATAGCCTCTTTAAAGGGCTCATATACTTCCATGTTTAACTCCTTTTTTTCTAACCCTATATGGAACAACTCTTCTCTACTAAATATGAAGTCTATTTGTGGTTAAATTACTTCCCTATCTTCTTTACTACCATCTCAATAACTTTATCCCAACCATATTTATCTGCCAAAGAATCAAGGCCTGTCTCTAACTGATCTTCTTCTTTTTTTTCATCTTCCATCTCTAACTCTTTTTCCTCAACAAAAAGAGCCCCAACAGGACAAACCTTAACACACCAAGGTGTTTCAAGAGGTGGATCGTCTTCACACATATCGCATTTAACAGGAAGTCCTGAATCAGGCTCAAAAAATAGATCTCTTGACGGACAGGCAGCCCCACAAAAGCTGCACTCAACATACTCTTTTCTATCAGGGCTGTGTTCTTTTTGCTCTGCTATATAAACCCTTCTTCCGGCGCATTCTGCCTTTGTGTAAAAGCTGGCATATACTGGAACAAAGACGTTTCTTAACTCGTCTCTATATACCCTTATTCTTGAGCGAGCTGGATTTATGGTACTATACTTTGGTTTAGCATGAAAGGCAGAACAGGCAACCTCACAGGCACGGCAGCCATGACACTTATCTACATCAATTTTAATAAACTTAATCTTTTTCTTTTCACTCACTTCCAAGTCCCCTTTTAAAATTATTTCCATTTCTACCATTTTTTAGAGAAGTAGTTATAACAATAAAGTATCACTTATTATGTCTTGCCTATCAACCTTTATGAATTGTCTATTATTTTTCATAGACCCCCATCTTCTCAAACTCCTCAGCTACATAGGAAAGTCCTAGTCTTTCAAGGGTATCTATCTTAGGTAAGCCTCTACTATCCCAGCCTTTGTAGGCATAATATTCATCGAGAAGTTTTTGCTCATACTCTGGGAATCTCTTTTTCCAATGATCTTCTGGTGGCTTTTCATCTTCTCTTTTGAGTCCTCTTTTGATATTAATGGCCCGCACCAAATTTCTTATTCTACTTGCAGTATCCCATAACCTTTGTTCGTCATAATCAATGCCTGTAGCATAGCTTATAAATAGGGGTAAGTTATGAATATGATAAGGTGGTTTTAATGGAAATGAAGAAAGTCCAGCGCATAAACCCAAAGAATCATCCACATAATGCATAAGCTCTTGCCACTCAACAAGTTCTGCTATCATTAAAGGCTCTGGCCAAAAGGGAAAGTTTTTCCCCTCTTCGCCCCATTCCATAATAAATTTTTTAAAGTTTTCTTCTTTGCCTGTTGGTATCTGTATCCAATCTTTTATAAACTCCTCTTTTAACTCTCTCGACGGGAAGGGAGCCTGTGGAAACTGTCCTTCTATCTGGGTTATGTTAACCTTCTCTCCTGTAGACCACATTATGTAGTAAATTGGATTTAGCATGCCAAGCTTAATTGGTATCTGTTCATGCTTCTTTATGGTATTTCTATCAAACTGCTCTGCTCCTCTACCAATTCTTCTTGCAGCCCAGTAAACACCATCTGCTAAATATTCACCTATACCTTCTCGTCGCACAATCCTATCAAGGAGCCAGAAAAACTGTTCTTCTCTGCTATCCTTTGGCATGCCTTCTAAGTCTTTATCTGTAATGATTCCATTCTCATAAAGCTCTATAGCAAAAGCCATAACCTGAGGTGCTGTAAAGCCATCAACACCGTAATGTTGAGCCCTCGCAGCAATCTTAAGCCCAAACTCAAGGCTATCAACCATGGCAGCCATTGTATAGGTTATCTTTGAATAGCATTTCATTACGTATGTTGGAAAACCTGGAAGCTCCACAATACCAGCACATCTAATAGGACAGTTATAGCAACTAATAAGCTTTTTTCTTGATCTTTCTAATGTTTCAGACCACTCCTTTTCTATCTCGCTATTCCAGAAATTTTTTCTTCTAACACGGGCATTTCCCCAGGCAAAGTTATTTGTATGCCACTCTTCATCATGAAGTAACATCTCCTGTGGAGAGCCAATAAGAGAAAGTATTGCAGGGACACCTTTTATTGGATTATTCAACCTATACATCATATAATCCAAAACCTTGTTACACTCATTCATAAACTCCATGGGTCTTGCGATGCTTAAGTCTTTTGTGCCTCTAACTACAATTGCCTTTACCCTTTTATCTCCCATTACGGCACCAAGTCCAAGTCTACTTGCACTACCTCTATGGGTTTCGATAGAGGCGAAAAAAACTTTATTTTCCCCTGCAAGACCAATGGCAAGTCCTTGAGCTCTTGGATCCCTTATCTCCTCTCTAATAGCTTCTAAGGTTTCGTAAGTACTTTTTCCTAAAAGATGTGTTGCCTCTCTTAGCTCAACTTTATCATTATATATATAGATATATACCCAATTAGGAGATTTACCGCGTAGTATTACCTTGTCATAACCAGCCTGTTTTAGCTCAGGGGCAAAGAATCCTCCAGTCATTGAAAAGGCAAAAAGTTTTGTTTGAGGAGATAGAGAAGATATAATCGTTCTATTGGCTCCATAGGCAGGTGTTCCACAGAGAAGTCCAGCACTAAAGATTAAGATATTGTCTTCAGAAAAAGGGTCAGTATCTCCAGAAATTCTGTCCCAGATTATCTTGGCGTTTGTTCCTAAGCCTCCTAAATATTCTTCTGTGTCTTTGGGATCTGTTGCTATTTTTTCAATATTTCCTGTTGATAAATCAATCTCCAAATTAAAACCTGCATCGGAAAATCTCATTTTTTATCTCCTTGTTTCATATAACGTATGATTAATTAAAGCAATGGTTATGCCAAGCTTTTTATAAATAAGAGGGTGCATTGATATTGGAAGTGTAGATTGTTTTAATGACAGTGTAAATATTTTGATGAATTGTAACCAAATAATGGTAAAAAATTACCAAATTAGGGATATCTTTAAGTTTTTTACCGTGCACCAAAGCCTGATAAAACTACCTTGATTGTTTTTAAAATTATATGAAAATCTAGAAAAGGCGATAAGTTTTTTATGTAGAAAAGTTCGTACTGAAGTTTCTCAAAACCATCTTCTACTTTAGCTCCATGCTTGTAGTTTATCTGTGCCCATCCTGTTACACCAGGTTTTACAGAGTGCCTCAAATCAAAATAGGGTATTTTTTGTTTAAAGACATCTACTTCTTCTTTTATAAGTGCGCGAGGTCCTATAAGACTCATATCATTTAAAAGGACATTTATCAACTGTGGTATCTCATCAATTCTAAACTTTCTAAGATATTTTCCTATTGTTGTTACTCTTGGATCGTTTTTTTCTCCAGCAAGTTGCCTATCCTTTTCCTTACCTGCTACCATTGTTCTAAATTTGTAAGATGTAAAAAGCGTACCATTCAACCCAACCCTTTCTTGTTTGAATATCACGGGCCCTGGTGAAGTTAGTTTTATTAATAAAGGGATTATAATCCAAAGGGGTATTGTTAAAATAAGTCCAAATACGGAAAAGATCACATCTAAAACTCTCTTAAGTTTAGTATTATAAATTGTTTTTTTAAACCCCATTAAAGGATTTGCCACAAGCCAGTAATCATCTATAGATTTGATAGGAATTTTTCCTGTTAGCTGTTCGTATAATGATGGCATATCAATGACTTCAATATTTTTTGATTTACATTCTAGTAGGCATCGCAATAATTTTTCTGATTTTAGACTAGTTATTGCAACAACAACTTGATCAACCTTCTTAATAAAATTATCATCACAAAGAAGCTCACAGCCACCTAAAACAGTAGGGGAATTTTTCAATCCCCATTTTTCAGGGTTATCATCTAAGAAGCCAACAACTTTATATTCTTCATATTTTTTTATTGTGTTATAGAAAAACTCTCCTGACTTTCCCTTTCCAATAATAAGTATATTTTTGGTATTAACAATAAATCTTCTAAAGACATGAAAGAATATTATCCTCCATAGGTAAACAGTTAAAAGTGTTATAAAAGGGCCTATACCAAATATACTTCTGTATCCTTTAATCTCAGGTATAAAAAAGGCTAATGAGGTGAGAATAATAGAGCCTGATAAAATTGATAGTAAGTATCTAGAGAGATAACGGGTTGTTCCAGGATTAATATTAAAAGAATATAAATCAAAGAGATAAAAAAAGAAGGTATAAATTGTAATGGCTGAAAAATATCGAGCATTCCAAAAGACATGTTCCTGAGCTCTAATAAAGAGGGCAATAAAAAAACTTAGCCAGATGACGATTATATCACCTAAAAAAAGTAAAAGTGATTTTTTTGATATATAACTAAGCTTCATATCAAAATAAATAGCATATTATGCATAATTGTTCAATATTCCCTAACAAAATTTTAAAATTTTAGATCAATTTTTTCAAATACTCTCCATAGGTAGTTTTGTTTAATATCTCACTTAGTTTAATTAACTGAGATTTTTCTATCCAGCCATTTCTGTACGCGATCTCTTCTATACAACCTATTTTAAGTCCTGTCCTTTCTTCTATGATTTTTACAAAGTTGCTTGCCTCTAAAAGACTATTATGAGTACCTGTATCCAGCCAGGCGTAGCCTCTTCCCATTATCTCTACTTTTAGTTTACCTCTATTAAGATACTCTTGATTTATGGAAGTTATCTCAAGCTCTCCTCGAGCAGAAGGTTTAATATTTTTTGCAATGTTAATTACCTCATTATCATAAAAATATAGTCCTGTTACTGCATAGTTGCTTTTTGGCTTTTTTGGTTTTTCTTCGATAGATAATACCTTACCTTTACTATTAAACTGCACCACTCCATATCTCTCAGGATCTTTAACCCAGTAGCCAAAGACAATACCCCCACCATCTCTTTTAATCTTTATTACGGAATTTTTGAGTAACTCTGTCAGTCCATGTCCGTAAAATATGTTATCACCTAAAATTAAACATACATCATCCTTACCTATAAAATCTTCTCCCAATATAAAAGCTTGACCTATGCCTTCAGGTTTTGGCTGTACTTTATAGGATATCTTTATACCATACTGGCTCCCATCCCCAAATAAATCCTCAAAACGAGATGTATCTGTAGGAGTTGAGATAATAAGTATCTCTCTTATACCAGAAAGCATAAGTATCGATAGAGGGTAGTAAATCATTGGTTTATCGTATACAGGAAGAAGCTGCTTACAGATGGGTAATGTCACAGGGTAAAGTCTTGTACCGGATCCACCGGCAAGTATAATTCCTTTCATTAAACCTCCTTGATGATAAAGTCTGCAATGTCATTCTTATCAGAGTATGATAGTTTCTTTAAAACTTTTACTCTTTCTTCTAAGCCCAATTGCTCTAATATGTTTAGGTTTTTTGAGAAGTTATCCTTATCACCAAAATATAGATATATTAATGCCAGATAGAAAAACTTATCTTCTTCACTCATTAAATTTTCTGCCATTAATATTGACTCATTTAACTTCCCTAAGAGGGTTTTTGATGCCAAAAGTCCTTTATAGGCACTCTCTTTAAATTTTTTATGTTTTGTAAGCTCTGAAAATATATTGCCTGAGCTAATATAGTCAGCTTTTAAAAGAAGAGTTTTGGCAAAAAATAATTTTTCAGAATAACCCTTCTCTCTTTTTCTTTTTAATACAAAGACAATACCAAAAGTTAGCAAAACTAATGGAGATAGGTAGTAAAGATAGTCATAATTAAGTTTAAAAACTTTTTTCTCTTCAACTTCTTTTATTTGTGGTTTTTTCAATGATTTAATTGAAGAGTAAGTTTTTAAGATATCTTCGTTACGAGAAAGGCTCAAAGCAGATTCGAGATCTCTCTCGGCTAAATCTACCTGTCCTTTTGTCAACCATAACTTTGCCCTCTCATAGAGTAAAAAAGGGTTTTGAGGATAAAGATTTATTGCCTCCTTTATTAGATCTTCAGCCTCAGAAATCTTATTTTGATTTATCTTTGCCTTGATTAAATATAGTGATATGTCTTCATTCTTACCTTCATTGTAGAGCTTACTAAAGATTTCTTCCGATTTTTTATAATCCTCAATTTCAAAAAAAGACCTCCCCAGCAATGTTAAGGATTCTTTTTCTGGATTTAAATTATAGGATCTTTCCAAAAAGGGTATAGCCTCTTTAAATCTTCTTAGATTATAAAAGGATAGACCTATAAAAAAATTTGGAACCCAGTTATTACTCTCCTTTTTGTCTTCAATGGAAATTAAGAGATAGTCTATAGCCCTTTCGTACTCACCAGAAAGGGCCTTTGACATCCCCATGGCAGTATATAAAAAGGGCTCTTTTTTGTTAAGGGATGATAAGACAGAAAAGGCCTTCCTATAATCTTTTTTTTCTAAAAGTAAAAAACCCTCTGAGAGAGGGTTTTTTTTAGCAAAAACTATTTGACAGGATATTATTAAAAAAAAAATTAATACAACAAATCTCATTACTTCCCTTCAGGGAATATGAACATAAAGAGGTTTTTGGCGTATTCTGGATTAATATCTCTGAGGATTCTATACTCCTCTATAGCGCTATTCTTATTTCCCTGTAACATATAGATCTTTCCTAATTTGAAATGGATATCGGGGTTTCTCGGTGAGTATATGGATGCTAACTTAAGCTCTTCAATAGCGTTATCATAATCTTTGTTTTCTGTTAATAAATCTGACATCAAAATATTGGCGTTATAGTAGCTGGGGTCAATATTTAAGATGTTTTTTAGCTCATCTTGAGCTTTCTGCCTATCTCCCCTTTCTAAATAAATCTTTGATAACTGGAATTTTAGCTCAAGATTATTTGGCATTAGCTCACTAGCCTGGGCAAACTCTCTTAGGGCTAAATCAGTATTTCCTTTCTTTTTATGGATTACTCCTAATCTAACGTGAGCTGGGGCATAATCAGGTTTAAGCTTAACAACATTGTTTAACTCTTCTATTGCCTTATTTGGTAGCCCAAACTCATAGTAGCATATCGCCAGTTTGTACCGTAACTCATAGTTGTTAGGCTCTCTCTTTATCATAGGAACCAACAATCTGATGGCCTCTGAATAGTTGCCCCTTGACATCTCGACGTCAACTGAGTAGGTTGATTGAATAGATGGTTTCAATGGTTCTTTCTTGATTTCTAATTTATTCTCTTCTTGTTTTTTCTTTACCTCTACCTTTCTACTATCTTTTTTTTCTTCTTTAGGTAGAGCTGTTTTTTTATATTCTCTAACTGCCTTTTGTGTAATTTGATCTGTTGGTGTCGCATCGGCAAAAATAAAACTCGGGATAGCAAAAGATATTAAGAACACAAATATATAATTCTTCCCCATATTACCCTCCTTGTAAATTAAAGTAAATATAACATAAAAACGTTTTATGTCAAATGTTTTTCTTAGATTTAATACTCGTAAAAGGAGTGAGTTTTTTACTCTTTAACAAACCAAATTACAAAATTTTTTATCCTGCCCAATTCATTCTGATATAATTTAATAATATGAGAGTTCTATTAATTGTTATTATAATACTTTTAACATTTTCTTGCGCTGCTAAAAAGTCGGATAAGGTAGTTACCACAAACTATGCAGGCTATGCTATTCAGGTAGGTGCCTTTAAAAATGTTGATAACGCAGTAAGATTAGTGAGTAGCTTAGAAAGACAAGGTATTGATGCCTTTTATTTTAAGAGAAGTGATGGTTTTTTTGTAGTTAGGTTTGGAGATTTTAAGGATCGTGACAGTGCAAAGGTTTATGCAAAAAGATTGAAAGAGAAAGGAGTAATAGAAGATTACTTCATTGCTGAGCCCTTTAATGCAAAGGAGCTAATTAAGGTTAAAAGTATAGAAAGGCCACAAAAAAAAGATAAAGATTTGGGTTATATAATTGCAGAAACGGCAAAAAGGTTTATAGGTATACCCTATAAGTGGGGGGGAAATAATGTAGCAGAGGGGATGGATTGTAGTGGCTTTACAAGGGCCATCTATAATCTTTGCGGTATAAATATACCAAGAACCGCAGATTCTCAGATGAGAGAAGGCTATCCGGTAGATCATGACGATTTGGAGGAAGGAGATTTGGTTTTTTTTGGTAATAATGGCAGGGCAAATCATGTAGGTATATATATAGGAGATGGAAAGATGGTTCATGCTCCTAAAAGAAATGATGAGATTAAGATTTCAGATATAAAGAGCGGCTATTTTAAAAATAGATTTATTGGAGCAAGACGGTATTTTTAAAGATTAGTATAAATTCTATGAAAAAAAGTTTCTATAAACAATTTGAAACTACTGGAGATATTGGGGTATATATATATGGAAAAGGTATAAAGGAGCTTTTTATTAATGGTGGACAGGCACTTTTTGATCTAATGGTTAGAAAAAGAAGGAAGGCAACAGAAAAAAAAGAGATTAAGTTAAACGCTGAAAGTTTGCAGCGGTTATTTATCATATGGTTGAATGAGTTAATTTTTTTGTTTGATACATACGGCCTTGTCGCATCTCGTTATGACATAAAGGTTTTCGAAGAGAGTGGGAGTTATGTCCTTTCTGGATCTATTATGTGTTTTACCAACGATGAATCAAAAGGTAGTGTTTTAATTAAAGCAGCCACTTATCATAATTTTTTCTTAAAAGAAACAGAAGACGGATATGAAGCAAGAGTACTATTTGATATATAGTTTTAAATAAAGCAAATAAGGTCTATGGAGATAAGTTATGGCAGAATTAAAAAGAATAGACAAAAATAGATTGCTTGTTCCAAAGGGCTATGTAAGTGGTATGAAAGTAGATGGTATTATATATCTTGATGAAACCTTAGAGAAATATTTAGAAGTAGATGCTATAAAGCAGGTTGCTAATGTAGCTACTCTGCCGGGGATTGTAAAGGCATCTATAGCTATGCCTGATATCCATACGGGTTATGGCTTTGCTATAGGAGGGGTTGCAGGCTTTTGCTTAGAAGAAGGGATAGTCTCTCCTGGTGGTGTTGGTTATGATATTAACTGTGGTGTTAGAATTTTAAGAAGTAATTTAACAAAAGCAGAGATAAAAGAGTTCTTACCTGAGCTTGTAACAAACTTATATTATAATGTCCCATCTGGTGTTGGCTCAAAGGGTAAAATTAAACTCTCACAAAAAGATGAGCGAACCTTGCTAAAAAAAGGCGCTCTTTGGGCGGTTGAGGAAGGATATGGAGAGAGGGAAGACCTAATTTTTATTGAATCAGGTGGTTATCTTGAGGGTGCAAATCCAGAGATAGTGAGTGATAAGGCCTATGAAAGGGGTAAGGCTCAACAGGGTACATTAGGTTCGGGGAATCATTTTCTTGAAATTCAATATGTTGATGAGATATATGATGAGGAGATTGCTTCTAAGTTGGGAATTTTTAAAGATCAGATTACTGTAATGATACATACAGGGTCAAGAGGTTTGGGGCATCAGGTCTGTACAGATTTTATAGAAATAATGCATAAGGCCCTAACAAAGTATAAAATCTCTATTCCTGATATGGAGCTTGCCTGTGCACCTATAAACACACCTGAGGCACAAGACTACATATCAGCAATGAAGGCATCTGCAAACTACGCTTGGGCTAATAGACAATGTATTACCCATTGGGCAAGAGAAGCCTTTATGAAAGTATTAGGTATGTCCCCAAAAGATTTGGGTCTTACGCTAATTTATGATGTAGCTCATAATATTGCCAAAGTTGAAGAACATATAGTTGATGGTAAAAAGATGAAACTACTCGTTCATCGAAAAGGCGCAACAAGGGCTTTCCCTCCACATCATCCTGAGTTGCCTGATAAATATAAAGAGATAGGCCAGCCTGTAATAATACCCGGCGATATGGGTAGGGCATCCTATATACTTGTTGGTACTAATAAAGCTATGGAAGATACCTTTGGCTCCACCTGTCATGGTGCTGGAAGAGTCCTCTCGAGACATCAAGCAATAAAAAGAGCAAAGGGTAGATCCATAAGGAAAGAGATGGAAGAAAGGGGCATTATCGTTATGTCCGCAGGCAGAGAAACTTTAGCAGAAGAGATGTCAGAGGCCTATAAAGATATATCTGAGGTTGTTGATGTTGTTAACTCTGCAGGAGTTTCAAGAAAGGTTGTAAAGTTAAGACCTTTAGGGGTTGTTAAAGGATAAAATTTTTTATAAACCTTTAGGCACTTAAATTTAGGTTGCCTGATAGATTGGTAAAAAGGTAGAATTTCCTTATGCTTAAAAAACTAATTTTAGAAGGAGTTATAAACCAAAGGGTAAACTATACCTTCTATGCCTACGGTGAGGATGTTTATTCTCGAGTTTTCTATCAGTTTGATAGGGATAACGGTATAGAGAGGTTTTTCTCTAAGGGTTTTGGATTTACAGTATACGATAATAGGATAGCCTATAGAGGTTTTGGTGGCAGTTTTTGTAACTATATGTTTGGTGTAGAAAGACCCTTTAAGGATCTTATTAAGCCTGAAGTAAAAAACAGGCTAATAATGTTTGGTGCCACTCAAAAACATCCGGAGACCATTGAGTTTACTGATTTAATCTCTGGGGAAGAAAGTTATTTAAATATCTTTAGCGAAGGTAATGCATTAACAAACTACTTTTTTATGGTCATTGATAAGAAAGACCACAAAAATATCGGCAAGAGACAAGAGGAGATCTTAAAAAAGTTAGGGAAAACCCTTAAAAGGACCGAACTTGTTAAAGAGGAAAAAGATTCAGAACTAGTTAAATTAATTTACACAGAGATGAAGGAGAAGGATATTCTAGTTATTCTTCTTAAGGTTCATGATATTCTTGTCAAAGAGCTATGGTATTTGCTTGCAAAAGGTGAGTTGAGTGATTTAGAACAAAAGAAGATGAAGGAGTTGGAAAAAAAACTTGAAAAATATCAGATAGAGAGAGTAAGGGTAGAAAGCATTTATCAGAACGAAGAAAACCAAAACATGGTTAATGAGTATGTTTCTTTATTGTTAAAAAGAAGTCAAAATTTTTCAGAAGAAGACGAAAGTAGATTAAAAAAACTCAGACTTTCGCTTATAAGGAATGGAATCCCAGAGAGCATTCTTGATGGTTTAGAGAGAAGTATAACAACTACAACCTTTTCTTCTGGGATTGATGCAATTAAAGATATACTTGATGGTTTTATGAATACTGGCAGCATTAGTGATGATAATATTATTAGGTTACTAATGGCTAAGAAAAGATCTTTGGTTAATAGGGATATGTCTTTTGAACAGACCTTTCTTGATGCCGGTAGGCTAATAGATGAAAGAGTTTCAAAGGAAGGCAATTTTTTATTGATGGAAGGTTTTAACAAGATTATAACCTATTTTGACAGATTTGATACAACCTATCAGATATTAACGAAGATATCTTTTGTCCCTGAATCTGATGTAACAGAAAATCATTTAAGAAGTCTAATAGGAAACTATAAAATTTTTGAAGAGCTCCAAAAAGGTTTATTCTTTAACATCTTTTTTTCTGATCTTTATAAAGACCCCTATTTAACAAACTATGGCAAGAAAAGGCTTAGTTTTCTTGAAAAACAGATACCTTTAATTGTAAATGATGAGACTATGTTGACACCGAGCTTTTATGCCTTGAAAAATCTTATGCAAGAGGAGATTTACTTTTACAAGATCATCAGAATTATTAAAGAAAATTTTTGGGAAGTCTTCTCCTTGTGGGGAGAGAAAGATATCGATATGGATTATTATACCTCTAAGGTTGTAGAAAGACTAAAAGAAGAGTTAGGTGAAGATGTATATATACCAAAATATTTGTGGCAGGAGGTCTTCTGGCATATTAAGAAAGAGGTATTTTTTATCACCCAGATCTTGCCAAAAATAAGAGAAGAGAACAATCTTGACCTTAAGGAAGATTTTATATCTAATAGTGGCATAGATAGATTTTATGCTGAAGAGCTAGAAAAATCATACTATTCAAAACATGGAATTAGATAATCTCATAAAAAGTATAAAAAAAAAATTTCTCCAACTTAAGATTTTTGATAGTTCTTCAGAAAACAAAATTGTTATTGGGCTCTCAGGTGGTGCTGATTCAATACTTCTTTACTACATTCTTGAGAAGCTCTCTAAAGAGTTCAATTTAAAAATTTTTCCAGTTCACATAAACCATTTAATAAGAGATGTCTCTACCGTAGAATCCGAGAAACTTAGTAGGTATATTAAAAATAGTTTTAATCAAAGGCTCTTTGTAATCTCTGCTAATGTTTTAGAGTTAGCAAAGACAAAAAAGATTACCATTGAAGAAGCTGGTAGATTAGTAAGATATTTTACGTTAAATAATATTGCCAAAGCAGTAGAAGCAAAGTATATAGTCCTAGGACATAACTTAGATGATAACGCCGAGACAGTAATATTTAGAATATGTAGAGGCACTGGAGTATATGGGCTAAGAGCTATGGACTTATTAGAGGGGAATCTCATAAGACCATTAATAGATGTTGGTAAAAATGAGATTTTAGAGATTGTAAAAAAGATAGGGCTTTTTTATATAGAAGATGAGAGTAACCTGAATCTTGACTATAGTAGAAATTTAATAAGGCATAAAGTAATACCGCAACTTACTGATATAAATGTTAAGGCCCTTAGACACATCTGTGATTTATCTAAAGACGCCAGAGAGATAAGCAGCTTTATAAATAAAGAAGTAAATAGGCTTATTAAAAGTGGAGTTATTTATAGAGATGATGAAATAGTTATTTCAAAAATTTTCAACCAATTAGACTCATATATTTTTAGAGAATATCTAAAGGGCCTTTATGGTATTTTTAAAGGAGACACGCAGAAAATTAAAAGATGTCAGTTAGAACAATTTTTAGATTTATTAAAAGATAAATCAAGTTTTTCTATAAACTTTCCCCATGATATAGTTTTTGAGAGGGGATTCGATTTTTTGCTAATTAGAAAAAAAAACTTCAAACTAACATTTATTCCCCAAAAAATAGAGGGGAAAGAAATTTTGATAGATTCTAAAATTGGTACCTTAAAAATTGACGGTAATATAAAACACCTAAAGGAAGATATTATTGTTAGACCCTTTGAAGATCGAGATATTTATAAAGGTAGAAAGTTAAAAGATTTTTTTATTGAAAGGAGAGTGCCAAAATTTCTGAGAAAATTTATACCCTTAATAGCCTTAGAAAAAAGCATACTCTTTATACCTCTCTTTGACTCCATTAACTATACTCTCTCAGTTGATGGCAGGACTTTTAAATTAAACTTTAAAGAAAAGCCTTTATATAGTAAAATATATAAGCTATTCAAAAGCAAACTTTAGGAGAAACTATGAATAATTCTTTCAAAACTCTTGCCATATGGGTCTTTATACTGCTTTCTTTTATCCTTCTTTTTAATTTTTACAATCAGCCTGTAGGTAAGGTTAGCAAGATACTATATAGTGATTTTTTGATAGATGTAGAGGACGGTAAGGTTGATACAGTAATTATTCAAAATCAGAAAGTTCAAGGACATTATAGAGATGGTAAAGAATTTAGAACCTTTATCGCTCCAGACCCAGAAGTTTTTAAGATATTAAGAGAAAAGGGTGTCAAAGTAGATGTGAGAGTCGAAGAGACGAGCTTCTGGCAAAATGCCCTCATATCTTGGTTACCAATGATATTATTCATAGCAGTTTGGATATTCTTTATGAGGCAGATGCAGGCGGGGCAAGGCAAGGCCCTTTCTTTTGGAAAGGCAAAGTTTAAAACCTCTCAAGATAGTAAAAATAAGGTCACCTTTGCCGATGTAGCAGGTATCGAAGAGGCAAAGGAAGAACTAAAAGAAATCATAGATTTTTTAAAGGATCCAAAAAAATATACAAGATTAGGCGCAAGAATACCAAAAGGTGTTTTACTTGTTGGCTCACCAGGTACAGGCAAGACCCTTCTTGCCAAGGCAATAGCAGGTGAGGCAGGGGTACCTTTCTTTTCCATATCAGGCTCTGATTTTGTAGAGATGTTTGTAGGAGTGGGAGCCTCAAGGGTTAGAGACCTCTTTGACACAGCAAAAAAGAATGCACCCTGTATTGTCTTTATTGATGAGATTGATGCAGTAGGAAGACAAAGAGGCGCGGGACTTGGTGGTGGTCACGATGAGAGGGAACAGACTTTAAATCAATTACTTGTAGAGATGGATGGTTTTGACCCCAACAATGGCATTATTGTTGTAGCAGCCACTAATAGACCTGATATACTTGATCCTGCCCTTTTAAGACCAGGTAGGTTTGATAGGCAAGTAGTTGTCCCTAAACCTGATGTTAAGGGTAGAGAACAAATTTTAAGGGTTCACACCTCAAAACTTCCTTTGGCTTCTGATGTTGATGTAGAGCTTTTAGCAAGGGGAACCCCAGGTTTTTCGGGTGCCGATTTAGCAAATATGGTTAATGAGGCAGCCCTTCTTGCCGCAAGGATGAATAAAGAGTTTGTTGATATGGATACCTTCGAGAAGGCAAAAGATAAGGTCATGATGGGAACAGAAAGAAAAAGTATGGTCATTTCGGAAGAGGAAAAAAAGGTTACTGCTTATCACGAGGCTGGGCACACATTAGTGGCAAAATTTGTACCTAATGCAGATCCTATCCATAAAGTTTCAATAATTCCAAGAGGTATGGCCTTAGGTCTTACCCAGCTTCTGCCTATAGATGATAAACATAACTACAGTAGGGATTATCTTATTGATAACTTAACAATGCTTTTGGGCGGTAGGGCCGCTGAAGAGATTGCTCTAAACAAGATGACAACAGGAGCAGGTAATGATTTAGAGAGGGCAACAGAGCTTGCAAGAAAGATGGTCTGCGAATGGGGGATGAGTGAAAAATTGGGTCCCTTAACCTTTGGTAAAAGAGGTCAACATATTTTTTTAGGTAGAGATTTTGCTGAACATAAAAATTATAGTGAGAAAACAGCCATTGATATAGACAACGAGATCAGACATATAGTTACAGATTGCTATGATAGAGCTAAGAAAATTGTTATGGAAAAAAGAAAAGCCCTTGACTTACTTGTTGACGCACTTCTTATTAAAGAAACCATTGATGGTAAGGATGTTGATAGGATAATCGAGGAGGCTAATGTTGTTTAATATCAGACTTGTAAAAATAGAGTCCGAGAGAGAGGCAAGATATCATATTGAAAGAGTTGGCTCAGACAGAGGTGGAGTTGCTGCAATGTTTAGAAAAACAATTACAGTCAACTTAAAGGTTCATAATCTAAGAATCCCTCAGGCAAATATATTAAAACAAGAGATGTTAGCCATAGGAGGCGATGCAGCAGTAGCAAGAGAAGTGCTCATAAATGGTTGTGAGAGGACTGATGTTCTTCTTATAGGTACTTTAAAGCAGCTCCATTATCTTTGTAAAAAACTACTTTTACAACCCTTTTCAATGAAAAAGTTATCCTTAGAGATAAAAGAAATACTCTCTAATATAGAAAAAAATAAGTTCCAGTGGTTTGTTAGAGATAAGATTATAAATTTAGGGGAAAAGACTCTCCTAATGGGGGTATTAAATATAACCCCAGACTCATTTTCCGATGGTGGGCTTTATTTTGATAAAGATATGGCAATAAGGCAGGCTGAAAGACTCATAGAGGAAGGCGCTGATATTATAGATATTGGTGGAGAATCAACGAGACCAGGAGCACAAGAAGTATCAACGCAAGAGGAGATAAACCGGGTTATACCAGTCTTAGAGGCTATAAAAAGTAGATTCAAAGATGTAGTAATCTCTGTTGATACATATAAAAGTGAAGTTGCTCAAGTTGCACTCTCGGCAGGCGCTGATATAATTAATGATATTAGTGGACTAAATTTTGACGAAAGATTGGCGGAAGTAGTTGCTAAGTATAAAGCTGGTTTAATCTTGATGCATACCAGAGGAAAACCACAGGATATGCAGAAAAATTTAGTTTATGAAGATTTTATGGAAGATGTTTTAAGTTCTCTAAAAGGCTCCATCGATAAGGCACTAAAAGCCGGTATCTCAAGGGAAAGACTTGTTATTGATCCAGGAATTGGTTTTGGAAAAAGTTTGGAACATAATCTTTTTATTTTGAGAAGACTTGAAGAGTTTAAGGTCTTTGGACTGCCAATACTTGTTGGCACCTCAAGAAAATCATTTATAGGTACTATACTTGGCAAGGATCCAAAAGACAGAGATCTCGGGACTATGGCGACTTTGGCTATTGCTATATCTAAAGGAGCAGATATTGTTAGGGTTCACAATGTATCTTTAGCAAAAGATATTGCACTTGTTAGTGATGCTATTAAAAACTCGGCTTTTCTTTAGTTTTTTGTTCTTTCTTTCTTTTTTAAAAAATTAAATTAGGACTGATATGAAAAATATATTATATCAGATTAGATGGCAAGATATCCTCGATATAGGTATAATGTCATTTATTATATATCGCATATTAGTCTTCTTAAAGGGAACAAAAACACTTAAAATACTTATTTCCTTTTCACTCTTTATTTTTTTCACCTCCTTTCTAACAGGGTTCTTTGAACTAACTACTCTAAACTGGATTTTAAATAATTTTATCTCTTCTCTCTTCTTAATCTTGGTTATACTTTTTTATCCTGAGATAAGAAGAGGGTTCCTTGTTATGGGAAGAGGTACCCTTATTAAAACTACAAAAAACGTTAGAGACATTGAGTTTATAGAAGAGATAATTAAGACAGTTCATGCCATGTCTTTAAGTAAGATTGGCGCTCTAATAGTATTTCAGAGAGAAGATGACCTAAAGGAGTATATGGAAGATTCAACAATCTTGAACGCAAAAATATCAAAGGAGCTTTTGCTCTCCATATTTCATCCTGCAACTCCTCTACATGATGGTGCTGTAATAATCTCAGAGGGGCTGATAAAAGCAGCAGGATGTTTTTTACCACTAACTACTGCTACTAATCTATCTAAAAGCTTGGGAACAAGACATAGGGCTGCAATAGGGATAACAGAAGAGACCGATTGTGTATGTCTTGTTGTTTCTGAGGAAACAGGAAATATATCTGTTGCTGTAGATGGGAAAATTACTATGAAGTTAGATGATAATGTACTTGAGAAGCTTTTATTGAAGCTGCTTTTCGGAAAGAAGAGGAAGGAGAAAGGTGAAAAAGTTACTCAATAACTTGGGTCTAAAGGTTCTTTCACTTTTTCTTGCTATATTGCTTTGGTTTTATATTCAGGGGAGAGATATCTCCGAGATGTCAGTAAAGTATGGTATTATTTATAATAACCTATCAGAGAACTTTTATATCGAAAATACCTCTACAAATGAGGTTAATGTCTGGATAAAGGGACCAAACAATTTGTTAAAAAGATATGGAAAAAATGACGGAAAGATAGAGATTAATCTAAAAAACTATACTGAAGGTAAACATACAATTGATGTTAAAGAGGACATGTTAAGATTGACAGCAGGGCTTGAGATTGTAAAAATAAGCCCTAATAAAATTACACTAACGATCGACAGATATGTGGAGAAAAAGGTTAAGGTGATTCCTCAGTATAGTGGTATTAGAAAGGTTATAGTTGAGCCTCCTATGGTGAAGATAAAAGGCGATAGAAGGACTATCTTTAATACAAATGCGGTTTTCACTGAAGAGTTTGATGCTAAGGGTAGAAAGACCTTTTATGTCAAACTTCTTCATCCCTCTGAAAGTACAAAATTGGAAATAGACAGGGTAAAAATTATAGTTTATTAGGAGCTTTTATATGGGGAAGCTATTTGGTACTGACGGTATTAGAGGCATTGCCAATGAGTATCCAATGACACCAGAGATTGCTTTAAGAGTAGGCAGAGCCTGTGGTTATCTCTTTAGGAATTCTGGAAAAAAACACAAGATATTGGTGGGGAAAGATACAAGATTATCAGGATATATTATTGAATCGGCAATAACTTCTGGTATATGTTCAATGGGGGTTGACTGCATATTAACAGGTCCTATACCAACTCCTGGTATTGCCTTTCTAACACAGAGTATTAGGGCAGATGCTGGCATTGTAATATCAGCATCACATAATCCTTACTATGATAATGGGATAAAGATATTTGGTCGGGATGGCTACAAACTTTCCGATGAGATGGAAGATAGAATAGAATCACTCATTTTAAGCACGGAGATCGATTCAATAAGACCTACACATAATAAGCTCGGCAAGGCTTATAGGATTGATGATGCCGATGGAAGATACTTAAGTTATCTTAAAACAATTTTCCCTAAAGAGTTAACCTTAGAAGGCATAAAGATAGTAGTAGATTGTGCGAATGGTGCCTTTTATAAAATAGCTCCTAAGGTTTTTGAGGAGTTGGGAGCTTTTGTTATTCCTGTAGGGGTTGAACCAGATGGTGAGAATATAAATAAGTATTGTGGAGCCCTCTATCCTGAGCATGTTGTTAAACATCTTCGTGAAGAAAAAGCACATTTAGGGATTACCCTTGATGGAGATGGGGATAGGGTTATCTTTGTTGATGAAAAAGGCTCTATTCTTGATGGTGATAAGATACTGGCCATATTAGCAAAAGACATGATTAAAGAGAGAAAACTAAAGAAAAAGACACTCGTGGCTACGCAAATGAGTAATAAGGCACTGGAAGATTTTATGGAAGGGTTGGGAGGAAAACTTATTAGGGTTGACGTTGGAGATAGATATGTTGTTGATTATATGAGAAAAAATGATGTTAATCTCGGTGGTGAGCAGTCCGGACATATAGTTATGATGGACTATACTACAACTGGAGATGGTGTTATTGCAGCATTATGTATTCTTTCGACAATAGTAAAGGAAGAAAAGTCATTATCATATTACTCAAACATTATAGAGCCCTATCCTCAAGTTTTATTTAATATAAAGGTTAGAGAGAAAAAAGATTACAACACTATACCTAAGATTAAAAAAGTAATAGATAATGCCCAGAGGGAGATCGGTGAAAGAGGGGGTAGACTGTTCATAAGATATTCTGGCACTGAGCCAAAGCTAAGAATAATGATTGAGTCGAGAGATGAGAGCATGATTAATAAATGGCAAGATGAGATTAAAGGGGTATTTGAAAAACACTTGGGGGAGCCAAATGGTTAAGTTAGGTGTTAATATTGATCATGTAGCAACACTTAGAGAGGCAAGAAAGGCAAGCTATCCCGATCCGATATATGCGGCTGTCCTTGCTGAATTAGGTGGTTGTGATGGTATTACAGTTCATCTTAGAGAAGATAGAAGACACGTAAAAGAAAGAGATCTATATATACTTAAAGATACCATTAAAACGAGATTAAACTTAGAGATGAGTACCTCAGATGAGATAGTAGAGATTGCCTTAAAAGTAAAGCCTGATATGGTAACTCTTGTTCCAGAGAAGCGACAAGAGCTTACAACAGAAGGTGGACTTGATGTAGTTAGAAACAGAAGGGAGATTGAAGAGGTTATCAAAATTTTCAAAAAAGAAAAAATTGATGTCTTTATATTCATTGATGCCGACAGGAAGCAGATTGATATGGCTAAAAATATAGGTGCCGATGGTATTGAGATACATACAGGTAAATATGCTGATGCAAGGAGTAAAAAAGATATAGAAAGCGAGTTTTTGAAAATAAAAGATGCACTCCAGTTTTCCCTTGATATTGAATTAGTAACAAGTGCTGGACATGGACTAAATTATCAGAATGTTAGAAAAATTGCAGAGCTAACTGGTCTCTATGAGCTAAATATTGGGCACAGTATAGTATCTTATGCTGTATATGTAGGAATGGAGAGGGCTGTCAGAGAGATGGTAAATATTATCAGGGGTAGATAATTAAGCCTAGAGGTGGAAAAAGACCGTGATAATAGGTATTGGTACAGATATAGTTTATTTGCCTAGGATAAAGAAGGTTTTAGAAAGGTTTGGGGAAAGGTTTTGCAAAAAAATTTTTAAACCTAAAGAGCTAAGAAATCTTACCTGTGAAGAGATTGGTGGTAAATTTTCGGCGAAGGAGTCTTTTGTTAAAGCACTTGGAACTGGCTTTAGAGGTATAAGCTTTTATGATTTAGAAATATTAAATGATAATAAAGGTAAGCCCTACGTAATGGTTAGTAAAAAAATTAGGGAAAAATTTTTTAATAATGAGGATATAAGAATACACTTATCCATCTCACACGAGAAAGACTATGCCATCTCTTTTATAGTATTGGAGAAGTTATGAGAGTTGTAAACAACGTAGAGATGAGAGAATTAGAAGACAAAGCTTGCGAGATGGGGATCTCTAAGCTAATCTTAATGGAGAATGCAGGGAGATCAATCTTCTTAGAAATTGAGAAAATTATTAAAGAAAAGCGCCTAAAAAATCCTAAAATTTTTGTCTTGTCTGGTAAAGGCAATAATGGTGGTGATGGGTTGGTTACGGCAAGATTCTTGATAAATAGAGGATATGATGTAAAGGTAGCCTTATTAGGAAAGAAAGATGATTTGGCTTCTGAATGTAGAAAAAACTACGAGATTCTAATTAATCAGTCATCAGATGTTTTTTTGGATAGAATTCTTAGAGCAGATTCAGAAAGAAATTCCTATAGCTATGAAGATCTTAGCGATGACTTTAAGATGAGCCTTATAGAAGCGGATATTGTTGTAGACGCACTTTTGGGTACAGGTATCTCAAAAGACATAACATCGCCTTTAAAAGAGATTATCGATTTTGTTAACAAAAATAAAAAGTTTATAGTTTCTATAGATATACCGACTGGCATAAATTCAGACACAGGAGTGATATGTGGTGCTGCTATTAAAGCAGATATTACAGTAGCTTTGGGTTGTTATAAGTTAGGGCATTTTTTAGGAAACGGTAGAGACTATTCTGGGAAACTTGTTTTAGGAGATATCTCATTACCAAAGATATTTGAGAATGAAGGCAGAATTTCTCTTTTGGAAGAAGAAAAAATCAAGCTATTACTCAGAAAGAGAAAGATTAATAGCCATAAAGGTAATTATGGTCATATAGTGGTGATTGGTGGTTCAAAGGGGATGATGGGCGCACCTCTTCTGGCAGGTTTAGCAGCTTTAAGATCAGGCTCGGGATTAGTGACAGCTATAATCCCAGAAGAGATAAGCTTGGCCTTTCAAAGCTCCTTCCCTGAGATGATGACCTATCCTGTTAAGAACTGGTCTAATGAGACAGGAAGAGTTGTTAATTTCATAAACAATAAAGATGTCTTGATAATTGGTTGTGGTTTTGGACAGGAAGAAGAAAAAACTGAGTTTCTTAAAAATATAATTAGTACTATCAAGATACCTACGGTTATAGATGCTGATGGATTAAATATATTATCACAAGATATTGATATTATAAAAAATATTAATGTGCCTCTAGTATTAACACCTCATATTGGTGAGATGGCGAGGCTCATAAAGGCGGATAAAAACTCAATTTTATCGAGCCCTCATAAGGTTGCTTCAGATTTTGCAAGTCAATATAATGTTTATGTGGTACTTAAATCCTCGTTATCAGCAATAGCGGAGCCAAAGGGGAATGTCTATCTATCCACTTATGGTAATCCTGGTATGGCAACAGCCGGAAGCGGAGATGTGCTGTCAGGTATTATTGGTTCCTTTATCGGGCAGGGCTATGATATAATTTCGTCATTGAAGTTGGCCGTAGCTATTCATGGATTGGCAGGAAATATTGCTAAAGAGGAGAAAGGCGAGAATGCTATAGTTGCTACTGATATAATAAATAACCTACATAAGGTTTTAAAAAAATGGGAGGAACAATGAAGATTACAGATATAATGAAGAAAGATTTCATAAAGGTCGGTAAAGACACCCCAGTTATTGATATTGCGAAACTTTTTCTTGAGAAAAAGGAAGACTTTGCCCTTGTTTTAGATGATGAAAATAATCTATTAGGAATAATTACAGAGACTGACCTGATATTTCAGGAGAAAAAGCTACACATACCAACTTTTTTCACCTTTCTGGATTCCATTGTATTTATTGAGAGCGTAAATAGGTTGAATGAAGAGTTAAGAAAGATTTCTGCTTCAAGGGCAGAAGAGCTTATGACTTCTGATGTTGTAACAGTCACATCCACAGCAAGCATAGATGAGGTTGCAACCATAATGGTTGAGAAAAGATTGCATAATATCCCAGTAGTAGAGAACAATAAACCCCTTGGAGTTGTCACAAAGGAAGGTTTACTTGTAGCATATCTTGAAAGGGAGAAGGGTAATCAATAGGGAAAGACAATATTAATCTCTCTTGAGTTCTCGTTGATATAGCTAAAGAATACTTTAATTATTTTATAGTTTTTTAACTCCTGATCAATCTTCTCAGCCCACTCAATTATTATTATTGTTTTCTCATTGATAAGGTCGTACCATCCTAATTCTTCAAGCTCATAAAAATTATTGATGCGATAGAGATCAAAATGAATAAGATTAAAGGGAGTACCTTTATATTGTTGTGATATAATAAAGGTAGGGCTTGTGATCTCTTTGTTAATATTTAGCCCCTTAGCTACACCTTTTACAAAGTGGGTTTTGCCTGTGCCTAGATCTCCATATAGGGCTACTATACTGCCACCTAATAAATTTTTTGAGAAGTCCTCTCCTATAGATATGGTCTCTTCATAGGATGTGGAGATAAAATTTATTTGTTTTACCATCTATTGTCTTTTATCTATTCTCCTCAATATGGTTTATGGCTGACATGCCTGCTACACAACCATCTCCTACTGCAGAAGCGACCTGCTTATAGGGTTTATCAATGCAATCACCACAGGCAAAGATAAAAGGGATACTTGTTCTTAGATATCTGTCAATCCTAATATAGCCCTGATCATTAAGTTCAACTATATCTTTTACCTTTTCTGTTTTAGGTTTATACCCTACAAATATAAAAAGGCCTGTTACATCTAAGTTGTAATCCCTATTTTCTGAGACATTTCTTATCTTTAAACCCTTCACTTCATCATCGCCTAAAATCTCAATTGGTATAGAATTTAGAACTGTCTCGATTTTTGGGTTGTTAAAAACCTTATTTTGCAAATATTTTTCGCCTCTAAATTTATCTCTTCGATGTATTAAATAGACCTTTTCAGCAAACCGAGTCAGAAAAAGTGATTCTTCTAAAGCAGTATTCCCACCTCCAATGACAGCAACATGTTGTCCTCTAAAAAATGCACCATCACAGGTAGCGCAATAGGATACACCTCTTCCTGTTAGCTCTATCTCTTTTGGAAGTCCTAATTTAGCAGGCTCTGCCCCTAAAGCAAGTATTAGGGCCTTAAAAGAAAATTCTTCATTATCTGTTACTACTACTTTATTGTTTACATCAATCCTTTTCAAGCTTCCATACTTAATCTCTGCACCAAACCTAACTGCCTGCTTTTCCATAAGATTGGCAAGCTCAGCACCCATTATACCCTCTGGAAAACCAGGGTAGTTCTCGATCTCTGTGGTCATTACCATCTGTCCACCAAGGGCTCTTTCTTCCAGAACAAGCGTCTTTAGCATAGCCCTTGATGTATATATAGCTGAAGTCAAACCCGCAGGGCCACTACCTATTATTATTACATCATAGTCCATAGCTCCTCCTAAAAAAAATCCTTTGAAAAAAAACTAAATTTAATTATATTCTTTAACAATAATATGTGGCAAGTTAAAATACCCTATTGTAACTTAGAAGAAAAAGAAAAAATTATACTTTCATCATTTCTTAATAACTCCAAAGGGATTGAAGAGCAGGAGAGAGAGTTAACTGTGTTTTTTGATAGCTTAAACGATCTTGAGGGCTTTCAATCTAATCTTAATAGTAAAAGTATTTTTATAGAGAAGATTTCTGAAAAGATCGATTGGCTGTCAAGGTGGAAGAGATTTCACAAAGTCATAAAAATAGACCCTTTTATTATAATTCCTTCCTTCAAAAAGGATATTAAGGTTGAGAAGAGGAAAAAAAGGATTATCATAAATCCCTCCTTTGCTTTTGGTACAGGTAGTCACCCTACTACGAGGATGTGTATTAAATTCCTTGTAGAGGTAACTAAAAGAGGAGATAAGGTACTTGATTTAGGATGTGGCTCTGGGATTCTTGCCATAGCAGCGGAAAAGTTGGGAGCTAATTATGTATTGG
This sequence comes from uncultured Pseudomonadota bacterium, assembly GCA_964540515.1. GTDB lineage: Bacteria > CALINM01 > CALINM01 > CALINM01 > CALINM01 > JAOAGA01. The sequence continues at coordinate 150,798 of CAZIMS010000003.1, forward strand.
CTGTAGATATAGATGATATAGCATTAAAGGAAGCAAAAAAAAACATCTCTAAAAATAACTGTAAAAAAATAACCCTCTCCCATACAATGGGTGATGATAACAATTTTGACTTAATAGTCTGTAATATATTACTTAATACTATCTTAGAGCTAAAATCAGATTTAAAGAAATCTTTGAAGGTAAATGGTAAACTTATACTTTCTGGTATCTTGGAAGAACAGGAGGAAGAGGTAAGAAAGGCCTTCTTGAAAGATTTCAAACTTTTAAAAACAAGAAGATTGAGAGACAAAAACTATCGGTGGGTCTCCTTTTTATACGAGAGAACATGACTATTACAAAGATTTTTATTAATGATTTAATGAGAAAAGGTAATATTGTTGAGGTTGAAAGTGATAACTTCTTTTATCTAACAAGGGTCTTAAGACACAAATGTAATGACCGTATTTTTTTGATAACAAAGGGGCACTATCATCTCGCAAAAATAACGGAGATTGGTAAGAATAGTTTACTTGCAGAGATAGAGGAGAGCAGAGAGATAGGGGCGATAGATTTTAATATAAATTTGTTTTTTGGTGTTCTTAAAGGAGAAAAAAATGATTTAGTTATAAAGGCTGGTACTCAATATGCCGTTTACTCATTTCATCCACTTTTGATGGAAAGGACTGTAGTTAAGCTAAACAAAGAAGAGAGGATAAAAAAAAGGGAGAGATTTCAAAGAGTAGCTCAAGATATGGCAAGAGAGGCTTTTTTAGGTTATATTCCAGAGGTAAATTCCATTGAAGAGCTAAAAAAAGCAGATTTCCCCGAGGGATTGAAGATACTTTTTTATGAAGGAAATATAACAAAGAGATTATCAGACCTTGAAGAAGATATAAAAAAATGTACAGGAATCTCTTTGTTATTTGGACCAGAAGGAGGAATTGAAGAAAATGAGGTGGATTATTTAATTGGAAAGGGTTTCATACCAGTAACATTGGGAGAAAGGATGCTCAAGGCAGAGTTTGCCATCATTGCAGGAATAAATATAGTATCTTTTATCAAAGCAGGAAAGGTTTTATGAGGAAGATATTTGAGTTTTTTGAAGATCTGTTAAAAAATGCACATTTTAAGATAAAAAATAGAGCTGGAAATTTTTTTCTCTTAGATGGTAGTTATACTGTTGTAGATCTTGAAACAACAGGTTTTAACTTGCCACCCTCTGAAAGAATTATAGAGATAGGTGCTGTTAGAATAGAGAAAATGACGGTAGTAAAAGAGTTTTCAACCCTTGTTAATCCCCATAAGTCTATCCCTGAAATAGTTACCGATATTACTGGTATAAAAAATGCTGAAGTAAAAAATGCTCCTAATGTAGGACATGCCTTAAAAGATTTTTATAGGTTTGCTCAAGATAGTGTACTGGTTGCCTATAATGTGGCTTTTGATTTTGAGTTCATAAAACAAGCATCTATCTTAAGCATGGGTTACGCTCCAAAAGAAAAAACACTTTGTGCCTTTGAGCTGACAAAAAAGATATTATATTTTCTTGATAAATATGACCTTGAGGTAGTTTGTGACTATTATAATATAAAAATTAGCAATCGCCATAGGGCCTTAGGTGATGCTCAAGCAACGGCATTACTCTTCCTTAAGACCCTAGATATTCTGAGAAAGATTGGTATAAATAGCTTCAATGAGGCAAAGTTTTTTGAGTTAGCAAATGGGATACCTAAAAAGACAAAAGAACTTCTGGAACATTACAGAAGATTAGGTGTTATTTAACTAAATCCTCAATTTTAATATTATGTAAAATCATCTTTCTCCAAAGAGTTACCCTACTAATACCTAGCATCCTTGCAGCTTTGGCCTTATCAAAGCCTGTAGATTTAAGGGTATTTAGTATCTTTTCTCTCTCTGGTGAAAAGTTTTTTCCAACTCCTCTTGAGTAGTCCTTTAAAAAATCAGGAAGACTCATAAAGTCTATATTTATTTTTTCCTCTGGAATTGAGAAGAAGATGCTTTCTATAGTATTTTTCAGCTCCCTAACATTTCCTTGCCACTTATAAATTTTAAGAGCTTCCATAGCATCTTCTGTAAAACCTATAACCTTTTTGTTAAGTTTATCATTATAGTTTTTAATAAACTCGTTGAGGAAATGTTGAGCTAAGAGGGGTATATCTTCCTTTCTCTCCCTTAGAGGTGGTATATTAATAACAAAACCACTTAATCTATAGAAGAGGTCAGCCCTAAAGCTGTCTTTCTCTATCTCCTCCTTTAGGTCCTTGTTTGTGGTAGCTATAATATGTGCTTTAAGCTTAATGGGATGTACTCCGCCCAGTCTCTCAAACTCTCTTTCCTGTATAACCCTCAAGAGCTTTGCTTGAAAAGTTTTTGTGGTTTCAGAGATCTCATCTAAAAGTATCGTCCCCTCTTCAGCTAACTCAAACTTTCCAGGTTTAGAAAAATTTGCCCCAGTAAAGGCACCCTTTTCGTAACCAAAAAGCTCACTTTCTAATAATGACTCTGGCAAGGCAGCACAATTTATCTTTATAAAGGGATTTTTTTCAGAAGTTCTTATCTTGTGGATTGCTGAGGCTACAAGCTCTTTACCAACACCACTCTCACCTGTTATTAATATAGGTGAGTTAGAGATAGCAGCTACCTTAATAGATTTTTGTATAAGCTTAATTTCTTTTGATTTTCCTATAATACCATAAAAATTATCATTTTCTTGAGGCATGATATCAATAACCTGCTGTAATATCGCTATCCCATATATTGGCTCATTAAGCTCATTGAAGATTAATTTTAGTTTTACGTTTACTACTATCGCATCACCATTTTTCCTGTTTATGACAGTGTGAATAGTGGTTTCATGGTTTTTTGTCTTGAGACAAAAATCAAAGGGGCAGGAAAAACTCTTTGTTAATGAACATATATTAGGACAGGGTTGACCGTATACCTCATTTATATTATATCCTGTTAACTCTTGTGCCGCCTTATTAAACTCAATAATCTTAAAATCTTTGTCAACAATAACAACCCCATCATTAATGGATTCGAGAACTATAGGAAAAAGCTTTTTCTCAAGGGTGTTATAGATTAAAGGTCCTTGGGAGTCTTTTTTTATGACTGAACCGTTTTTTGAGATTTTAATAGATATAGCATCTTCTTCGTTATCAGAAGGTGAGACAAGGTAGCTTACTTCTTTGAAAGAACCATCAAAATTATATAATTTAACATCATCCTTTTTGAAAGTTTTTTTGTTTTTTATTACATAGTCAAAGGGACAGTTTTTAAAACAGAGCTCGCAGGTTAGGACATCGTAACAGTATTTTCCTATAATCTCTTGTTTTGAGTAGCCCGTAAGCTCTTGTATATCACCAAAAGCTTCGGTAACCTTATGAAAACTGTCAACTAAAAAAGTTGCTTCCATAGTTTAAAATTATATAATTAATTTATAAAAAATCAAATAAGGCATTAAGATTTTTTAACTTTGTTTCTTTCTTTGTAGAGCTCGTAAATCACACACATATGTCTATATTTACAATAAATATTGGGGCTTGGGCATTTTGGGTCATCTTTAGAGACTTTTTTCCCACTCTTGTGACACGTGAGATATTCTTCCTTTTCTTGATCTTTGGTCATATAAAAATGCCATCGTTATAAAGAAGATCAATAAGTAAAGACATATTACCTATTTTTCCAATAGCTAATTTACTTTTTAAATTGTAGAAATCAAGACAGGTTCCACAGGAGTATATCTCAGTGCCACTTTCATATATTTTTTTTAGCTCTTCTAAAACAGGAGAGCCTTCTGTAGTTAAAAAAACACCTGATTTAAGGAAGAAAAGATTTTTTGGTCTTATCTCTCTTTCTGTTAAGGTATAGATAAAGGATTTAATTAATATATCTCCAAGCTTTTCATCACCAGAGCCCATTCTATTAGTTGAGATTATAATATTTTTCGCCATCTTTGAAGTTGGACATATAATTTCTTCTTCCTTTAAAGCAATATTAGCGCTTTCTTGTGTGTTAAAAGTTATATATATGCTATCTTCTTTTATCACTACTTCAGGAATTATTTTAAATGAGGAGAGAAATCTTAAGACGTTTTCTTTAGATACCTCAGAGTTAAGTATTATCTCTATATTACTATAAGGGTTTTTTTCAATGATCTTTTTTGTCTCTAAAACTGGCTTTGGACACTCTAAGTTCCGCAGGTCAAAACTTTTTTTCATAGAAGATTCTCCCTATTGTTGTTATGAAAGACCTTAAGACAGGTATTTTCTATGACGAATATTCCATGCTTTTCTAACAACTCCTTTGCCTCTTGATTATCTATTCCTAACTGCATCCAAAATATTTTTGGCTTTATTTTTAAGGCCTCTTGAGCTATTGGTAAGATGTCCTCTTTTTTTCTGAAGACATCAACGATATCAACAGATTCTTCTATATCTGATAAGCTTTTATAACACTTCTCACCTAATACTGTATCATATTTAGGGTTTACAGGTATGATCTTATAGCCATTATTTTTTAGATATTCTGCCACCTTGTAAGATGGCTTTTCAGGGTCATTAGATATACCTACTATAGCTATTGTTTTTAAAGATTTTAGAAGATCTAATATCTTATTCATCGTTTTTATCCTTCAAGAATATATTTAAAATACTTTTTACTATAGGGTTCTCAACAGAGTATTCCCTTTTAACACCAATCTTTTTTGATTTAATAATCTTTTTGCTTTTCAGAACAGAGAGATGTTGAGATACTGTAGCCTGTGGAAGTCCTAAACAATCCCAGATATCCTTAACACAACTTTTCCTCTCCATAAGACCAGCAAGTATGGTAAGCCTGATTGGGTGTCCCATAACTTTTAATATCTCCGCATAGTCTTCAAATTCTTGCAAATTCTTCATGAAAAAAACCTCCAGCTCTTTAGCTAATCTTATCCATTTGAAGTGATAAAAAAAATCATTTAAACTATATTTTAAGGAGTAATTTTTATTAATTCAAATATTATTATATATAATCTTTTAAAAAAAGGTCAATCACTAATATGTTTCTGAAATTAAGAAAAAATATTTTTATCAACGGGTGGAAGAGGCATCGGGAGGAGAAAAGATTAAGGGCCTATCTTATAATAATTTTAGCCATATTATTTCTGATTGGTGAGTATAGGTTTTTCTACAAAATCTTTGTATACCTAAGGGAAGAGGTTGAGATATTAAGCAAACAACTTACTGTTCAGTTGGTAAACATTCTTAATCTCACCTTCTTGTCTATGTTATTTTTCAGTAACCTCACTAACGCGATTTACTATTTCTTTATCTCTGAAGATTTGGAGCTTCTTATATCATACCCAATAAAGAAGACAAGATTATTAATTCAAAGATATATAGAAAATACTCTCGCCAGCTCATGGATGGTCTTTTTTGCAATGTTGCCCTTTTATCTCGCTATGATATACGCCTTTGGGTTTAGTTTTAATGATATATGGTTCATATTATTAATCTATCTCCCTTTTTTCTTTGCCCTTTCAGCCTTAGGCTCCATAATGACCATGCTAATAGTTAGATTTTTTCCTGCTAAAAGGGCTTATCAAATTCTATGGAGTCTATCGGCTATATTTATAGGCCTTGTTTTTATTATCATTAGATTAATTAGACCAGAACGTCTTTTTAGAAAGACCGAAGATGCAGAGTTTTTGGCCTTTATCAAATCTTTGGAGACTCCTGATTATCCCTATTTACCATCTACTTGGATATCAAAGGCAATCTCGGCTATAACTTTTGATAACTCCTATAGCAACTATTACTTGGAGCTTGGATTTATAATATTGTTTTTTATCTCTACCTTTGCCTTTTTTTATATTCTTTCAAAAAAGATTTATCAAGATAGTTTTACTCGTTCAAGAGCAAGTTTTAGAAAAAAAACAAGTAGAGCTATTATTTTGGATAGATTTATAGGACTTTTCCCCTTTAATAAAACTTTTAAAAACTTTTACTTAAAAGATATGAAAGACATCTTAAGAGACCCCGGACAGTGGAGTCAGCTTCTCTTACTTGTTGGGCTTATTTTTGTGTATCTTTTCAGCATTAAAAGTTTACCGATTGAAAGAATTATAACTATAAATATGGTCGCCTTCTTTAATACAGGTATCTTATCTTTTATTATGGCAGCTTTAGTAAACAGGTTTGTTTTTCCATCCTTCTCCGTAGAGGGGCGTTCTTTTTGGATTATTAAGTCTTTTCCAGTTAAGATTAGTGATGTCTTTTGGGGCAAGTTTCTTTTGTACTTTTTACCACTGATTTTTTTTGGTATGTTTTTGTCTATTATGTCCAACTACCTTTTGGGAGTTGATAGATTTATTTATGTCTTTACCTTTTTGAATGTAATTACTATTACTTCTGTTTTAGTCTTTTTAGGCCTTTCTATTGGGATGATATATCCTAAGTTTAAGTATAGCAATGTAACAGAGGTATCCTTTAGCTATGGCGGTATAGTATATATGTTAATAAGCATGATTTATGTGGGAGTTGGGTTAATCATGCAGGCAGGACCTGTATATATATACCTAAGGAGTAAGATCTTTTCCAGAGTTTTAAATTATGGCAACTACTTTCTTATTTTCGGTCTTTTTGTTTTAAGCAGTTTTTTAATGTGTTATTTTTTTTACAAAAAATCTAAAGAGGCGGTGAGATCTTGGGAGTAATAAATCTTTTGTCAAATGAGGTTTCTCAGCTTATCTCGGCAGGTGAGGTAGTAGAGAGACCTTTATCTGTTGTAAAGGAACTTGTTGAGAATGCCATAGATGCTGGGGCAAAGAGGATTGAGATAAAAATTAAAAATGGTGGCAAGTCTTATATTAGTGTGAAAGATGATGGGGTTGGTATGGATAAAGAGGACCTCCAAAAATGTTTATTCAAATATGCCACTAGTAAAGTATCTGAGAAGGATGATCTTTTTAATATAATAACCCTTGGTTTTAGAGGAGAGGCTTTATTTAGTATCTCTGCTGTATCAAAGATGAGAATACAGACAAGATGGATAAATGAGGCTATCGGCTCTTCTATTTATGCTGTGGGAGGTGAGATAAATGAATTAAGAGATGTCCCAGCAGAAAAGGGTACTTTTATAGAGGTAGAAGACCTTTTTTATAATATCCCAGCAAGAAAAAAGTTTTTAAAAAGCGATGGATGGGAGAGACAATTAATTTTAAAGTTCATAGAAGAGCTTTCTTTGTTATATCCAGAGAAGACATTTATCTTAAATAGCGACGGCAAAGACGTACTTGTCTTACAGGGCGTTAATGATGTTTACAAAAGAGTTATTTGTCTTTTTCCTGATTTGGTTAATAAAGTAAAGACTTTTAGAAGTGAAAGTCTATCCTTTAACTGTAATATATTTATCTCTACTCAAAATGCAGAGATGTCAGAGTTTTATGTATATGCCGTAAACAAAAGGCTTGTTAAGGAGAAGGTAATAAACAGGGTTGTTAAAGATGTCTTTGAGAAACAAAGCAATAAACCCTCCTTTCTTTTTATGGATTTTTCTTTACCACCCTATGAGATAGATGTAAATGTGCATCCTTCAAAAAAAGAGATAAAATTCAGAAACAGCGAGAAAGTTTATAGTTTTCTCAGAGAGACACTGGAAAGCTCTTTAAAGGAGAAATACATCCCCTTTTTTGAAGTAAAGATTAGCAAAGAAGATGACAAAGATAAGATTAACTTGTCTGTAAGAGAAAAGTCCTTTGATTATGATATTGCAGGGATAAAAATTTCTACTGCTGACTCACGATTATTTGATTTTAAGGATGAAGAATATGGAGACACTTTTAAAATTATAGGTGTCTTTGCCCACTGTTTTTTATTAATTGAGATGAGGGATGAGCTTATAATTATCGATCAACATGCCCTCCACGAAAGATTAATCTACAATAGGCTTTTGGAAAATTTAGATAGAGATAAATCATCAAAAAAGATGATTCTACCTTACATATTCAATGTAACGGAGAGTATAAGAGACTATCTTGAGGAAAAAAGAAAAGATTTTGAAGAAATAGGTTTTTTATATGAAGAGATGGGTCCTAGAACCTATGCCCTTACAGAAACACCGTCGGCTCTCGATTTTGACAGTGCTGTTTACGCCTTTTCTGAACTGATAAAAAATGAAGACAGAATCATTAAAAACAAAAAAGATATATCAAAGGAGCTTTTAGCCCTTTATGCTTGTAAGAGTGCTATTAAAAAGGGAGACAGTCTCGATAAGGAAGAGATCAAAAAGGTTTTAATGGATTACATAAATAATAGATCTGAAAGTTTCTGTCCCCACGGCAGAAGCTTTATTGCAAGAATTACCTTGTCTGAGATGGAGAAGATGTTTGGTAGAAAGAAATAAGATTATAATAATTGCAGGTCCCACTGGAAGCGGCAAGAGTCTAATTGGCTTAGAATTAGCCCAAAAACTAAAGGGCGAGATAATCAATGCAGATTCTATACAGGTATATAAGTTTTTTGATATTGGTTCAGCGAAACCCTCTCATAAGGAGAGGTCTCTTGCACCGCATCATCTCATAGACATAGTCTATCCAGATGAGGATTTTAATGCCTATAAATTTAAGGAAGCTGCCAGGGAGAAGGTTAAAGAGGTCTTTGGGAGAGGTAAAACTCCTATAGTAGTCGGAGGCACAGGTCTTTATATAAGAACCTTTCTTTACGATCTATTCTCCCAAGAGGAAGAAAAAATAAGGTTAGAGCGTAAAAAAATTTTAGAAGAGTTAAAGACAAGGGGTTTAGATGCCCTATATGAGGAGCTTTCTATAGTTGACCCTCTTAGTGCTAAAAAAATACATCCCAATGATTATATTAGGATATCAAGAGCTCTTGAGTATTATAGAGCTTATAAAATACCACTCAGCGAGGCTCAGGAAGATTTTTATCAAAAAGAAAGCTTTTACCCCTTTGAGATATTTGTTCCTAAGTGGGATAAGAAGGCTCTATTAAATAGAATAACAAGAAGGACTATTAATATTTTCAAGAGTGGGATAGTAGAAGAGGTTAGAGATATATTAAGCATGGGTTACTCAAAGGATATTAAACCTCTAAAAAGTATAGGATACAAAGAAGCACTAAAGGTCCTTGAAGGTGGTTTATCTTTAGAAGAAGCTATAACGACCACTATTAGAGAAACTAAAGATTACGCAAAAAGGCAAATTATATGGTTTAAAAAAGAAAGAAAAGTTACTTTTGTTGAGGTTAATGATGAAAATTTTGATAAGATAGCTAATGATATTATAAATAAATTAAATAGGGATATTTAAACATTTTAGTTATAGTTTCTTATTTAAAAAATTTCTTGAAAATGTTTTAATATGCCTTTATTATTTTATTACTTTTTATTTTGGGGGGGATTAGTATGAATGTTCAAGATTTACTGCTAAACCAGCTTAGGAAGGAAAAGATTAAGATTACAATAGAGTCCTTAAACGGAGAGAAGTTTGAGGGAGTTATAAAAGGTTTTGATAACTTTTGTATATTTTTTCAAACAGAAAAGGGAAGTTTTCTTTTATATAAACATGCACTATTGAAAATAATACTGCCAAAGGATTTTAGCTTAAGAACTTCAGACCGTGAATTTACAGTTACAAGAAAAACCTGAAAAAGCTTTACTGGTAGGAATTAAAAATCCAAAAGATACTCTTGAAGGTGCTATAAGCTCTCTCGAAGAGTTAGTTAGACTAACTGAGACAGCAGGTGCTGTAGTTGCTAAAAAAGAGCTTGTCTCTTTAAGAGAAATTAATCCTTCTATCTTAATAGGCAAAGGCAAGTTAGAGGAGTTAAGAAGTAAGTTAGATGATTGTGACTTAATAATAGTCGATGCTGAGCTAACACCAGTACAACAGAAGCATCTTGAAGATGCCTTTTCTCTAAAATTAATTGATAGAACAGCGTTAATCCTTGATATATTTGCAACAAGGGCTAAATCCAATGAGGGTAAGTTGCAAATAGAGCTTGCACAACTTAACTATCTCCTGCCAAGATTAAAAGGTAAAGGGTTTGTTTTGTCGAGATTAGGAGGCGGTATAGGTACTCGAGGTCCTGGTGAGACAAAACTTGAGGTTGATAGAAGAAAAATTAGAGATAGAATAGCCCTTCTAAAGGATAAGTTATCAAAGATAGAGAGGATAAGAAAGGAGAGAAGAAGTTTAAGAAGCAAAAGAGATATACCAGTAGTTGCTCTTGTAGGTTATACTAATGCAGGTAAATCAACACTTTTAAACACCCTAACAGAGTCTTCAGTGCTATCGGAAGATAAACTCTTTGCTACTCTTGATCCCACAACAAGAAAATTAAGATTTCCTGAAGGCAGAGAGATACTTTTTACCGATACAGTTGGTTTTATAAAAAGGCTACCAGTACTTTTAATAGAAGCTTTTAAATCAACCCTTGAAGAGGCAAGATCTGCTGATCTTTTAGTCCATATAGTTGATATAACCCACAAAGACTGGGAGCAGCAGTATAAAGAAGTAAAAAAAATACTAAAAGAGATATCAGCCGATAAGCCAACCATACTGGCATTTAATAAGATAGATATGCTTTCAGAAAATGATATAAAATACCTAAAGATAGAGAGCTTTGAAGAGATATCAAAAGTATTTATATCTGCTAAAAAAAGGGAGGGACTTGATTGTTTAATAAAGGAGGTTAGAAGATTTTTTGAGATGGACTTTGTGGATATAGAGGGATTTTTTAGCTTCTCTAAGGCTTCTATCATAGACGAGGTAAAGAGGTTTGGCATATTAGAAAAGATTGAGTATAAAGAGGAAGGTTTTTACATAAAAGGTAAGGTTCCCCAATCATTAAGAAATAAGATTTCAAGAAGTTAACTTAAGACAAGATAAATGAAAGATAAACTTAATATTTTATTATTCTCCCTGTTGGTTCTGCTTTTAGTTTTTTATTTATCAGATCATGCCAAGGTAGTCCCCCACAAAAATATTGATAAGACTATGAAAGTTAATATAAATGTAGGGGGAAAGGAAGAGATCATGGCATTACCCTTTATAGGCGAGAAAAAAGCAAATAGGATCATTGAACAAAGAAGGAATACCACTTTAACTCCCACTACAATAGAAAAGATATTAGGCAAAAAGGCTTTTACACGGATTAGCTCTGTTATTACCTATTAAGCTTGAGATATTAAATTAGAGTATGAATGATATTTTTTAAATTTAACTATTATACCAGCTGACCATTAGGCCATAGATTGGGCTCAGGTGTAACTCCTTCTTGTCTTTTCTTGTATCTTGCACATCTTGTATAATCATCTTTGCAGTAGATAATTATTAATGCCTCGGCACATTTTTCATTGCTGAAAGTTTTTAAAAAGACGCATTGATCAAGATAGGGACATTGCATTTTAATCACCTCCTTGTTAAATTAGCATAATTTAATTATATTTTTTTTTGAAAAAAATCTATTAAAAAATGTTATCTTTTTACTCATTTGATATAATTATTAACTTATGAACAAAATTAGTGAGAAAAAAGCTTATAATTTGCTTACGGGAGATGATTTCTTAAAGCTTGGCAAAAGGGCTGAAGAGACAAGATTTTTTATTAATCCGGAGAAGATAGTTACCTATGTAATTGATAGAAATATAAATTATACAAATATTTGTGAGAGCGGCTGTAAATTTTGTGCCTTTTATAGGAAAGAAGGAGATTTTGATGCCTATCTTTTAGACCACGAGATGATACTTAAAAAGGTGGAGGAGTTGGTTGCTGCTGGTGGTACTCAAGTTTTGATACAGGGAGGTTTGCATCCCAATCTTGATATATCATACATAGAAGGGCTTTTCAAAAAAATTAAAAAAAGATTCCCCTCAGTTATTATTCATTCCCTCTCCCCAGCTGAGGTTATTCATTTTGCGAAAAAAAATGGTTTATCTATAGAGGAAACACTAATTAGGTTAAAAGAGTCAGGGTTAGAATCCCTTCCTGGTGGGGGGGCAGAAATTTTAGTGGATGAGATTAGAAAAGAAATAAGTCCTAAGAAGATAAGTTGGAAAGAATGGCAAGAAGTTATGTATTGTGCCTATAAGTTAGGCATGAGAGGTACAGCCACTATGATGTTTGGAAGTATAGAAAGTCCAGAGAATATAATTACCCATCTTAAAAGAATAAGAGATTTTCAAGAAGATACAGGTTTTTTTAGAGCCTTTATACCCTGGTCGTATCAGCCAGGTAAAAATGAGTTAGGGGGTAGTAAGGTATCATCTTATTATTATCTTAGGGTTCTTGCAGTATCGAGAATATATCTTCATAATATTAAGAATATTCAAGCCTCTTGGGTGACTCAGGGGGCTAAGGTCTCCCAGCTGGCTTTATTTTTTGGTGCCAATGATATGGGTGGTACTATGCTTGAAGAAAATGTTGTTTCTGCTACTGGTTGGAAATTCTTGATGGATAGAGAAGAGATTGTAAGACTAATAAAAGAAGCTGGTTTTGAACCAAAGGTAAGAAATACGAGATATGAGATAGTTGGATAATGGATAAGCTATGATTAAAAGATGTTTTATATATTAGTAATTTTTAGGGTTTAAGTTTGAGAGAACTAATTTTACTTTACTAATTTAAGAGAGGTAAATATGACAAGAGATGAGGCCTACAAGATTTTATCAGATAAGATTAAAAATAAGAACTTGCTGAAGCACATGCTTGCTGTTGAGGCAATAATGAGAGAGTTAGCTGAACATTTTAATGAGGATAAAGATAAATGGGGTCTTTGTGGGCTTCTCCATGACTTTGATTATGAAGAAACGCTAAATGATTTTCAAAACCATGGCAAGATAACGGAGGAACATTTCAGAGATAACATTCCTATTGATGTTCTTTATGGGATACGGGCTCATACAGGCTTAGTTGAGAGAAAAAGTCTTATGGACAAGGCAATTTATTCTGCTGATCCAGTATCTGGTTTTATTGTAGCTGCTGCTTTAGTTATCCCTTCTAAGAAGATAGGAGATCTTAAGGTAGAAAATCTATCTAATCGGTTCAAAGAAAAACATTTTGCGAAAGGTGCTAATAGGGAACAGATTATGGCTTGTACCGACCTTGGGCTTAGTCTTGAAGAATTTTTTCAGATCTCTTTAAGGGCAATGAACAAGATTTCTAAAGAGTTAGGCCTATAACTAACACTCTCTATCAGGATTTAGATTGCAAAAACTTAGAGTTTGCTTAGTTTTACTTTGATCTCTATAAACAGTAACGCCCTTTAGGTTTAGTTCGAAAGCCATCTTAAAAATCTCTTTTACATCTTCCACTTTTGCCGAGTTAGGAAGATTTACTGTCTTTGATACGGCATTCTCTGTATATTTCTGAAAGGACTGTTGCATAAGAAGATGTTGTTCTGGTTTAATGTCAAAGGCACTTTCAAAGACTTTTTCGTTGAATTCTTTGCCATTCTTAAACTCTTCGTATAGCCTATGGATATCTTCAAACTCTTTGTCTAAGATCCTTCTTTTTACCTTAAAAGAAAAGATAGGCTCGATACCGCTTGATGTTCCTGCAATAATACTTATGCTTCCAGTCGGTGCTATTGTTGTTACTGTGGCGTTTCTACGTTCTTTTTTGCCTTGTTTGCTATATATACTTTTGGGAAATGCTGGGAAGGGACCTTTTTTCTTAGCAAGATTTTGAGAAGCCAAGATAGCCTCTTCATTAATAAATCTCATTATATCCTCAGCAAATTGTATGGCCGCTTTACTACTATAGGCAATGTTCATAAGTATTAAGGCATCAGCAAAACCCATTACCCCAAGCCCAATCTTTCTGGTTTTTTTGCTGATTCTTTCTATCTCTTTAAATGGGTAAAAGTTAGCATCAATTACATTATCTAAAAAATGAACGGCAATATGAATGACCCTTTTTAGCTCCTCATAATCAATGGTTTTATTTTTTACGAATTTAGATAGGTTTACTGAACCAAGGACACAGCACTCATTTGGTAGCAATGGTTGCTCTCCACAGGGATTTGTTGCTTCAATATGACCTAAAGAGGGAGTGGGGTTAGCTGAGTTTATAGAAAAAAGATTAATTATACCTGGGTCTCCTGTCTTCCACGCATTATAAGAGATGTCTTCGAGAAGTTTATCGGCAGGTATATTTTTTTCAATGGCTTTAGTGTGTGGATTAATAAGTGGGATATAACCATTTTTAAAAATTGCCTCAATCGCCTTTTTATGAAAAGAAACAGAAATATTAAAATTAGTCAAAAAACCCTCTTTCACCTTACACTTTATAAAATCTTCAATGTCAGGATGGGTAATATTTAAGACCCCCATGTTAGCTCCTCTTCTCTTTCCTCCTTGCTTTATGATGTTAGTAGCTATATCAAAAATCTGCATAAAAGATATGGGACCAGAAGACACACCTTTTGTAGAAGAGACAATATCGCCAGCCGGTCTTAACCTTGAGAAGGAAAAACCTGTACCTCCCCCACTTTTATGGATGATGGCAGACCGTTTAAGAGTTTCAAAAATGCTCTTTAAGCTATCTTTTATGGGCAATACAAAGCAGGCAGATAACTGACCTTTTGTTGTGCCAGCGTTCATCAAAGTAGGAGAGTTGGGAAGGAACTTAAGGGAGTGCATAATCTCAAAAAAGCTTTCATAAATCTTTGAGCTATTGCCGTTATAAATTTTTTCTACTTCTGCAATGGCTTTTGATACACGAATACATAAAAGCTCAAAGTTTTCTAATACATCACCATCTTTATCTTTTAAGTAATATCGTGTTCGTAGGACTTCTTCGCCTATAGATGTTAGTTTCATACTATTTTTTAAAAAACTTTAGAGGAGAACTTTCTGTTTTCAAGTAGGTTCCTAATTTGTAGGAAAAAAAAAGGGTTATAACTATGATAATGGTTATAATTAAAAATATCACCGAACATCGTATCGCTTTGCTCACTTTTTTAGGTTAATACAATTAGGTTTTAAAATCAAATTAAACTTCTAAAAAATATTTATTTAATGTAAGATTAAAGTTGATATGACAAGAAAGAAAGAGAAAAAAGAGGTAGAAACATATCAACAAGATTACTCTAACGAGCTTCTAAAAATTTATCTAAAAGATGTTCAGAAAAAAAAGCTTCTTACCATAGAAGAAGAAAGAGAGATTGCAGAACTAATTAAGAGAGGCGATAAAGAGGCAAGAAAGAGGTTAATAGAAGGCAACCTAAGACTTGTGATTAAGATTGCAAAGAAATATATAGGTAGAGGTTTAACCCTCTTGGATTTAATAGAAGAAGGAAATATGGGTCTAATTAGGGCCGTTGATAAGTTTGAGCCTAAGATGAACTGTAGGTTTTCAACTTATGCTACATGGTGGATAAGGCAGTCTATAGAGAGGGCTATCTCAAATCAAACATTGGCAATAAGGCTTCCTGTTCATATTGCCGATGAGATTGGAAAGATACAGAGAGAGATAAATAGTTTTACAAGTACCCACGGTAGAGAGCCTACGGAAGAAGAGCTATCTGAATTATTGGATCTGTCAGTTCAAGATATAAATAAGTATCTAAGTTGCTTAAGAAAGATAAACTCTATGGATTCTCCCAAAAGCATAGAAGATGATGATTATGTTTTGGCGGATACAATAGAAGACATTAACTCACCAAACCCTATAGAAGTGATGGAATCAATATTAATTAACGACAAGATAAAAAGATGGTTATCAATGCTTGACGAGAAAGAAAGAAATATATTAATCCTTAGATATGGTCTTAATGATATGGTGCCAAAAACTTTAGAGGAAGTTGCAAAAATTTATAATGTAACTCGTGAGAGGATAAGGCAGATAGAAGGTAAGGCAATGGAAAAGTTAAGAAGGCTCATCTTAAATGAGGTAAATATAGGTGAGATTTTATAAATAATATTTTGAATACAGAAAAAACATAAAATAAAAACAGAGGGGAGAGATATGGATGATATTAAAAGGGCAATTAGAGATATTCCTGATTTTCCCAAAAAGGGCATTTTGTTTCGAGATATAACAACCCTTTTAAGAGATGCGAAAAATTTTCATAGGTCCGTTGATTACATAGCCCATCGATACATAGATAAGCATATAAAATATATTGTTGGAATTGAAGCAAGAGGATTTATTCTTGGTGCAGCCTTAGCCTATAAACTTAATAAAGGGATAGTCTTGGTGAGGAAGCCAGGGAAACTTCCATCAGATACAATAAAGGTTACCTATGATTTAGAATATGGCCAAGATAGCTTAGAGATTCATAAAGATGCCTTAGAAGAAGGTGATAGGGTTATAATATGCGACGATGTTCTCGCTACAGGTGGGACTGTCAAAGCTACTATAGAACTTGTCGAGAAACTAAAGGCAGATATATTTGAATGTGTCTTCCTTGCGGAGCTAACTGCCCTTGGTGGAAGAGAAAAATTAAGAGACTATAATGTTTTTTCCTTGTTACAGTATTAGGTTATGAAAAAATTTATGCCTTTTATTTTAGTAGGATTAGGAGGTTTTTTAGGTGCAAATGCGCGTTTTATAGTTGGTCAAATATTTTCAAAATATTTTTCTACCTATTTCCCTTTAAGTACTTTTTTTGTTAACATCACAGGTAGTTACTTTCTTGGTATAGTAGGTTATTTTGCTGTATATCTCAAAATATTTGATCCTGACTATTTCAGATATTTTTTAGGGGTTGGTTTCTTAGGTGGCTATACTACTTTCTCCACCTTTGAGTATGAGACTAACAGCCTTCTTGAGGATGGAGCATCCATTATATCTCTTTTATATGTATTATCAAGCGTTGTTTTGGGGCTCATAGCAGTTAAATTAGGAATTATTACAGCTAAATTGATTCTTAGGTTTCTATGAGATTAGAAGGGGAGCAGGTTCTTTTTCGTATATTTCTTAAGGCTAATGATAAATATCTTAAAGTTGTGCCTCTATACCGTTATCTTTTAAAAAAGATGAAGGAAAGTCAGTTAGCAGGTGCCACGGTAATAAAAGGCTTCTACGGATTTTTAGGTTTTAATGGGGATATTCTTAGAGAAAGGCTTTTAAGTAGTTCTAATCTACCCCTTTGCATGGAGTTGGTTGATAGCCCTGATAAAATTAATCTTTTTATACAGACAGAGTGGGAGTATATAGAAAGTCTTATCTTAACTACCGAAAGGGCAAGGGTTATCTTTTATTCCTCCGATAAAGAAAATAGACAAACTGTTAAAAAAGATATATCTTTTATAGGGACGGCAAGCAAGTCTCGAAGGAATGAAGTTATGCTAAAAGATACAAAGGAGAAGGTTTTGTTGCGAGTTTTTATAGGAGATAGCGATAGAGAAAAGGTTGAAGGTAAATATCTCTATGAGTTAATTATAGAGGAGGCTAAAAGGTTAGATTTTATGCTTGCCTTTTGCTACAAAGGCATAATGGGTTATGGACAAAAATCTCTTCTAAGAGATGTTGAGACCCTTGAGTTTTCTTCAAACATTCCCCTCTGTGTAGAGTTAATAGGTGATGATAATAATACCAATAAGATGATTGATATATTAAATCAGCATGTTGATTGTGGACTTGTTACAGTTGAAAAAATTAATATTTGTACCTTACAAAATAAAAAAGGAGGACAAGATGAGTGAGATTGTTGACATTTATGCGAGAGAGATACTTGATTCAAGAGGTAATCCAACAATTGAGGTAGAGGTTCACTTAGAAACTGGTGCCTATGGGATAGCCTGTGTGCCCTCAGGTGCCTCTACAGGCGAGAGAGAAGCCTTAGAGTTAAGAGATGGAGATAAAAAAAGATATTTAGGAAAAGGTGTACAAAAGGCTGTGAAGAATGTTAATGAGATAATAGCTGAGAAGGTTTTGGAAGAAGGGATCGACTCACTTGATCAAGTATATCTTGATAATTTTATGATTTCCTTAGATGGAACACCAAATAAATCGAAGTTAGGTGCCAATGCCATCCTTGGAGTATCCATCGCCAATGCTAAGGCAAGTGCTAACGAGCTTGACTTGCCTTTATATCGTTATTTGGGAGGAGTATTTGCAAAGACCATCCCAACCCCTATGATGAATATATTAAATGGTGGTGCCCATGCAGATAATAATGTAGATATACAGGAGTTTATGATAGTGCCTGTAGGCGCTAAAATTTTTTCAGAGGCTTTAAGAATGGGGGCAGAAATTTTTCATAACTTAAAAAATGTTTTGAAAGGAAAAGGTTATGTCACCTCTGTAGGTGATGAAGGTGGTTTCGCTCCCAATTTAGAATCAAATATAGAAGCCCTTGATGTAATTATGGAGGCAATTAAAAAGGCTGGTTATAAGGCAGGTAAGGATGTATTTATAGCTCTTGACGTGGCAGCATCGGAGCTATATGAAGATGGTAAATATAACCTAAAGGGAGAGAAAAGGACCTTTAAAAGTGAAGAACTAATTGATTTTTATGAAAAAATAATATCAAAATATCCTATAATAAGCATTGAAGATGGTATGGCAGAAAATGACTGGAATGGCTGGAAGAAACTAACTAAAAAATTATCATCTAAGGTTCAGATAGTTGGAGATGATGTATTTGTAACAAATCCCCAGATATTTAAAAAGGGGATAGAAGAAGGAATTGCAAACTCAATACTCATAAAATTAAACCAGATAGGCACAGTGACGGAGACCTTAGAGACTATAGAAATGGCAAAAAGGGCAGGTTATGGAATAATTATCTCACATAGGTCAGGAGAGACAGAAGATACAACTCTTGCTGATTTAGCTGTAGCAGTAAATGCCGGACAGATAAAGACAGGCTCTCTCTGTAGAACAGATAGAGTTGCCAAGTACAACAGGCTTTTAAGAATTCAGGATGAGTTGGGTCCTCAAGGTGATTATGCAGGAGATATATACTTTGTCAAAAAATAGTTATTTAACAAGGTAATAGATGGAAATAACGAGAAATATCAAGGGTTTTCAGGAGTTATCACTGATGGAGTGGAGGGGCCTTGTATCCTCCATTATCTTTTTGGGCGGTTGTAACTTTCGCTGTTTTTATTGCCACAATTATGAAATGGCTATTCATCCTAACGATATACCATCAATATGCTTTGAAGATATTATAAAGGTTATAGATAATAGAAAAGGCTGGGTAGACGGTGTAGTGGTCTCTGGGGGTGAGCCTACTATTTATGGCGATGAGCTTCTCGATTTTCTTTCATTATTTAAAAAAAGAGGTTTAAAGACAAAGGTTTACACGAATGGCTATAATTTTGAAGTGATAGAAAAGATGCTCAATCAAAGATTGGTAGATGAGATTAGCTTAGATATCAAGCATGAGCCCTCAAAATATTTAGAGGTAATAAAGGTCGAGCTTTTAGATTTAGAAAAAAGAATTACTGAGACAATTAAATTACTAAAAAAAAGCTCTATCTCAAGGGAGTTTAGACTTACCTTAGTAAAGGGCATTCATAGCTTTGAAAATATAAAAAAGATTGTTGATATTATTTCTCCAGAGTGTATTATCCTTCAGAATGTTAATAGTGATTTAGTTAGGGAGGAGGAAAAAGACATAGCAATCCCCTTTCCTGAAGAAGAGATAAAGCAGCTAGAGAAAAAACTATGAGGTGAAAACATGGATATTGATGTAATATTTGATGAGACCATCTTCCTTTTAGAAAAAATCAGAGATAAATACAAGGACAAGATAGTAGAGATTTCTGAAAAGATTTATGAAACTTTCAAGAATGGCAATAAACTCCTTATTTGTGGGAATGGTGGTTCTGCTTCTGATGCACAACATATGGCTGCGGAGTTTGTAAACAGATTTAAGATAGAGAGAAGCCCTCTACCAGCCATTGCTTTAACTACAGATACCTCAATAATTACAAGTATTGGCAATGACTATAGTTTCAGCGAGGTCTTCTCAAAGCAGGTTCTAGCTTTAGGCAAAGAAGGAGATGTACTTTTAGGGATATCAACCTCTGGTACCTCTAAAAATGTCTTGAAGGCATTAAAAGCTGCAAAGGATAAGGGGCTTATAACAATAGGTCTCTCTGGAGATTATGCAGAAGAGATGGGAAAATTGACAGACTACTATATCTATGTCCCCTCTAAAAATACGCCAAGAGTTCAGGAGGCCCATCTCCTTATAGAACACACGATTTGTGAGCTTATAGACCAGTTTTGGAGAAAAGATAACCTTCAGTAATTTTATCATAAGTTAATAGAGAAGATGGTTAGATAATGTATAAAAAGATAGACAATAGTAAACTAAAGACCTACTCTTTGTATAACAGAGAGAGCAAGGTAAGTATAAAAGACTTTTCTAAAGTAAAATCTCTAAATAATTTGGAAGGTTTTGTGGATCTAATTCCAGATATCTTAGCAGGCAAAGACATCAAGGATATAGCAAGAACTATAGTCTTAGCAAAAAAGAAAGAAAAAAAAGTAATAATAGCTATGGGTGCCCATGTGATAAAAGTGGGATTGTCTCCTATTATGATATCTCTTATTGAGGAAGGGTTAATTGATGGTATCGCCTTCAATGGTGCCTGTGTTGTTCATGATGTTGAGATCGCTATGGTTGGGCATACCTCTGAAGATGTTGCTAAGGAGATAAAAGAAGGTACCTTCGGAATGGTAAAAGAGACAACGGAGTTTATTATTAACGCAGTAAAGAAGAGAAAGGATGAAGGGATAGGTGTATCTGTGGGTTCTGACTTATACAACTCATCCTTTCCTTTTAAACACTTGAGCATACTAGCTAAAGCCTATGAGTATAGAGTTCCTGTCACTGTACATATAGCATTAGGAACAGACATTATTCACATGCATCCATCCTTCGATGG
The DNA here is from genome assembly GCA_964540515.1 of uncultured Pseudomonadota bacterium. GTDB lineage: Bacteria > CALINM01 > CALINM01 > CALINM01 > CALINM01 > JAOAGA01. The sequence goes on from CAZIMS010000003.1 coordinate 171,648, forward strand.
TGGAGTGTTTGGCACCGCTTCACAAACGGATTTTCTTATTTTTTCAAACATAGTAAAGGATCTTGAAGAAGGAGTTTATATTAATATAGGTTCTTCTGTAATCTTGCCAGAAGTCTTTTTAAAAGCCCTATCTATGGTTAGAAACTTAAGTTTTCCAATTAAGGATATTACAACGATAAACATGGACTTTAAGGAACACTATAGACCACTTACAAATGTAGTAAAAAGACCTACTTTAGAAGGTGGAAGGGGCTATAATCTAACAGGACATCATGAGTTGCTTTTACCATTACTATATATGTTGATTAAATATTTTCAAAAAGTTGATTTGCTATAGCAGTCTTTTTTATGATAAACTTTGAGGCACATTTTATTAAACAAAGTTTAGAAACATAATGAAATGAACTTATGTTTATAGAGGTATGAAAATTGGTTGATAGAAGGATAGACAGAAGAATACCTTTTCGCACGAAAGTTATTGTAGATTGCGAAGGTGTAAAAAAAGATTATTATTCAGTTAATATAAGTAGAGGTGGTATTTATTTAGAGACCGATGAACCCTTTACGATTGACACAGTTATATCTATGGAAATTACAATGACTAATGATATTAAGCTAAATCTAAGAGGAAAAGTTGTGTGGGTATCCTATCCTCATAGTCAAAGCAACTATATTGCTGGAATGGGAATTAAGTTTATAGATACACCAACGGATGAGTTAGAAATTCTTGGTAAGTTTATAGGTGATTATCTGAAAAAAAACATTGAAGTTATAGATTATGTAGAATATCCCTTTGAAGAAAGAGTTGTTATAACTGATGAGAATATATATGAGCAATATGGTGAGCTACTTGTAGCATTTGCTGGTTTAGGGATTAAAGAGCTAGTAGATCATACAAAGTACATCCTTGATAATGGAGGGGAACAACTAAGATTAGAATATGAAAAGAGGGGAGATGTGCTACCTTTTGAAGAATCCTTTCAAGTAACAGCTGGTGGGACTTTAAAGGCAAGATATGTTTTGTTTTCCGCTATCCCCAGTTTTTATGATAGTTATTGCGAGGAGCTACTTAGGATATCCATACTTGAGGTCTTAAACAAGGCTTCTATTAGTGGCTATAGCACCGTACTTTATCCTGCCTTTTCCCTCTTTGAAGCCTCTTTTCCAATAAATATTACAGCAAAAATTTTATTAGGAACTACCTATGGCTTTATAAAAAAAGAGAGATTCCCAATAAAGGTCATCTTCTTTTGCAATAATCAAGACCTAATGGTCTTTGAGAAGGTAAAAAAGGAGATATTTGAGAGTTGAGAGAGTATTTCCCCCTTTTTATCTCTTTAAAAGGTAAAGAGATATTATTTATAGGTGGAGGTAAGGTTGCCGAGAGAAAGATAAAGACCCTCTTAAGATACTCTCCACAGATTAAAGTAATAGCTCCTGAGATTACAGAAGATCTAAAAAAAATCGTTAGGAATGGACTAATTATTTGGAAACAAAAGACCTTTGACGAAGGAGATTTGGAAGGGAATTTTTTCCTTGTAGTTACAGCAGTAGCGAGTAAGGAGATTAATGATTACATCCATAAACTATGTGAAGACAAGAATATACTTGTAAACAATGCTACAGGGCGTGGTAGGGTTATATTCCCGTCGATAGTTGAAGAGGGAGAGATATCAGTTGCCATCTCAACGGCAGGTGCTTTTCCTTTCATAGCAAAAACATTAAAAAATGAGATAAAAGACTTACTAAATCCTTACTCAAAAGTTATTAAAATTATTAAGCCTTTAAGGTCAAGTTTATTGACAGCTAATAATGTTTCATCTTATAATAAAAGAATATTAAGAAAAGTTTTTTCTTTATCTCTCCCGAAGATAGGCACAAAGGAAGGGTTAAAAGCTATAAGAGAAGAAGTAAATAAGATTTTACAGCAAAATCTCAAATCGTCGAAAAAATTATGAATATTGAAAACTTTTATTACATAATCCTCCTTTCTTCTGTTTTGTCTTCTCTATCCTTTTTTGGCTACCTTTTTACATTAAAGAAAAACTTAGGAGATATCTCGTTAAAAGTTTTTTTTCTATCAACTGGATTGATTTTTTTATATCTCTCTCTTAGGGGTATAAAAGGTGGATACTTTCCAGTCTCAAATACCCATGAAGGTTTGGTATTTTTTGCCTTTCTATCTTCCTTGCTATACATAATTTTTTACATTAGAAACAAAATACTTATTGTTGGTGTTTTTCTTTCTCCTCTTGTGACGATCTTAATTTTAATAGCGGGCTTTAGCGACAAAAGCATAGGGGAGATATTTCCAATATTACAAAGCTTTTGGTTTCCCATCCATGTGATATCGGCTTTTGTCGGCAATGCTCTCTTTGCCCTTTCCTTCGTTATTAGCCTTATTTATCTTATAGAAAATTTTAGGTTAAAAAAGAAAAAATTTGATGTCTTAGGAAAACTACTTCCATCTATTACAATGCTTGATACATTAAATTATTTCTGTCTTGTCTATGGCTTCCCTTTTCTTACCTTAGGTATAATAACAGGTGCCATATGGGCACAAATGGCTATTGGCTCATACTGGAACAATGATCCTAAGGAAATATGGTCTATGTTTACTTGGTTTCTCTATGCAGCATTACTGCATGTCAGATTGATAAGTGGTTGGAGAGGCAAAAGGGTAGCAATATTATCAATAATAGCTTTTGTTTTTTTAGTTTTTAGCTTTATTGGCGTAAAATTTCTGTTTAAAGGTTACCACGTTTTCGAAACAATAAGATGAAGATATGCATTCTTGGTTTAAGTCATAAGACAGCTCCTGTGGAGATAAGAGAAAAAATTGCCTTTTCAAGCCCTCAGAAACTTGAAGAGGGGTTAATACTCCTTAAAAAAAATCCACATATTAAAGAGGTGATAGTCCTTTCAACCTGTAATAGGGTAGAGATTTACCTTATTGTTAATGATGGTGTAAACTGGCAAGATGAGATAATCTCTTTTTTCTGCAATTATCAAGGGTTAAAAAGGGAAGACTTTGTTAATCATCTATATTTTAAGGAAGGTACTGATGCCATAAGACATATCTTTAGGGTTGCCTGTGGATTGGACTCTATGGTTTTAGGTGAGCCTCAGATAACAGGGCAGATGAAAGAAGCATATGGCATATCCGCTGGTAAGGGAACCACGGGTTTTTATCTTAATAGGCTAATGCATACAGCTTTTTCTACTGCAAAAAGGGTAAGAACAGATACTAAGATAGGTAGCTTTGCCGTATCAATAAGTTTCGCTGCTGTAGAGTTAGCTAAAAAGATATTTGAAACCTTGGAAGGCAAAAAGGCAATGTTAATAGGCGCTGGAGAGATGGCTGAGCTTGCAGCAAAACATTTAATCACAAATGGTGTATCTCAGATTATAGTTGCCAACAGAACTTACGAAAGAGCTTGTATGCTTGCCAATGATTTTAATGGTGTTCCCTGTAGCTTTGAAGAGTTTCCTGATAAACTTAAGGATGTAGATATAGTTATATCTTCCACAGGTGCTCCTAACTTTATAATCACTCCAGAAAAGATTAAGGACGCTATCAAGGCAAGAAGAAACAAACCTATGTTTTTGATAGACATAGCCGTTCCTCGTGACATAGACCCAAAGGTTAACGACTTAGATAACTGTTATTTATATGATATAGATGACTTGCAAAATGTGGTTGATGAAAATCTTAAGGAGAGACAAAAAGAAGCCCTTAAGGCAGAGGATATTATTAGCTACGAGGTTAGGGAGTTTGAAAACTGGTTAAAATCTTTAGAGGTCAAGCCTTTAATAATAGAGTTAAGAAAGCATTTAGAAAGTATTAAAGAAGAAGAGTTTGAAGAAGCCAAAAAAAAGCTTAGTAACCTTTCTGAAAGAGATTTAAAAATCATTGAGGCTCTGTTAAATGCCATTGTAAATAAATTTTTGCACAAGCCAACAATATTTTTAAGAGGTCTTTCAAATAATGAAAATAATTACATTTACATAGACGCTATAAAAGAGATATTCGACTTAAGAAGAGAGGATAAAGATGAAGAGAAAAATTAACATTGGGACAAGAGGAAGTCAATTAGCTCTATGGCAGGCAAATCATATTAAAGGGCTTCTTGAAAAAAATTATCCCAACTATACTTTTGAGTTAGTAAAAATAAAGACCCAGGGCGATAAAATTCTTGATGTAGCCCTTTCAAAAGTTGGCGGGAAGGGACTGTTCGTAAAGGAGCTAGAAGATGCCTTGTTGGAAAAAAAGGTAGATTTTGCCGTCCATAGTATGAAAGATGTTCCTGTATTGTTACCAGAAGGATTACATCTAACGGCAATAACAAAAAGAGAAGATCCGAGAGATTGTTTTCTCTCTAAAAACTACGTTAGACTCTCCGAGCTTCCTAAAGGTGCAAAAGTAGGAACAAGTAGTTTAAGAAGACAGTGTCAGATATTAAACTTAAGAGAAGATTTGAAGGTAGAGGTATTGAGGGGCAATGTAGAGACAAGAATTAGGAAGATGATAGAAGGTCAGTTTGATGCAGTCATACTTGCCTATGCAGGAGTTAAAAGGCTAAATCTTACGGACTATGTAAAAGAGATTATCTCAGAAAATCAATGCCTTCCTGCCATTGGTCAGGGAGCACTTGGTATAGAATGTAGGGTTGATGACGAAGAGATAAACAACCTTCTTTCAATCTTAAATGATGAAGACACATCTTTTTGTGTAAAAGCAGAGAGGGCATTTTTGCGAGTCCTTGAAGGTGGCTGTCAGGTGCCAATCGGTGCGTACGGAAAGATTATAGATAATAAACTACAATTAAAAGGGCTTGTAGGCACCTTGGATGGCAAAACTATTATAAAAGAGACAGTATCTGGTGAGAAGGTAGATGCAGAGGCATTAGGAGAGACATTAGCTCAGGTAATTTTTGATAGAGGTGGTAGAAAGATACTCGAAGAGGTTTATGGTAGGGAGATAGGGTCATAGACAATGAAAGATGGTTTTGTCTATCTCGTTGGTGCAGGACCTGGCGACCCGCTTTTAATAACACTTAAAGGCAAAGAGTGTCTTGAGAAGGCAGAAGTTGTAATCTATGACTATCTTGCCAATCCAGAGCTCCTTAAACACTGTAAAAAAGATTGTGAGTTTATTTATGTAGGCAAAAAAAATAAGGAACACACTGTAGATCAAGAAAACATAAATAGACTAATCTTAAATAAGGCAAAAGAAGGAAAGGTAGTTGTCAGATTAAAAGGTGGCGACCCCTTTATATTTGGTAGAGGTGGTGAGGAAGCACTGTATCTTAGAGAACATAATATTGACTATGAGATTGTACCTGGCATAACCTCTGGTGTTGCAGGTCCATTATATGCTGGCATCCCTGTTACGATGAGGGGAGTTACGTCATCTTTAGCCTTTGTAACAGGCCACGAAAGTGAGGATAAAGATTTAAGTCTTATTGATTGGAAAGCTCTAACAAGGATGGGCACCCTAATCTTCTATATGGGCGTAAAAAATCTTCCAAAGATTGCGGAAAATCTGACAAAAGAAGGAATGGCTAAAGAAACTCCCATTGCCTTAATAAGATGGGCGACCTATCCAGAGCAGACTGTTTTAGAAGGAACACTTGCTAATATCGTTGATCTTGTAGAAAAAACTAATTTCAAGGCACCAGCCATAACTGTTGTAGGTGATGTAGTAAAACTAAGGGAAAAACTAAAGTGGTTTGAGAAAAAACCATTCTTTGGGAAAAGGATTATCGTAACAAGAGCCCAAGAACAAGCAGGTACCTTTAGCTCAAAATTAAGAGAGCTTGGCGCGAGAGTATATGAGATGCCTACAATAAAAATAATTCCTTTAAATGACTACGCCTTACTTGATCATTCTTTACTAAATATAAAAAACTATGACTACCTTATCTTAACAAGTGTAAATGGCGTTAAGTATTTCTTTGAGAGACTAAACTATCTTAGTATGGATGGAAGAAGTCTTTCAAATCTAAAAATCTGCGCCATAGGGCCTGCTACGGCGAGGGCAATAAAAGAAAAATTCCTAAATGTAGATATTATGCCACAGAAATACGTAGCTGAATCAGTGGTAGAAAAATTGGAAGAGCATGGTATAAAAGGCAAAAAATTCCTTCTATATAGGGCAAAGGTAGCAAGAGATGTTATACCTGATGAGATAAGAAATAAAGGTGGCGAGATAGATGTAATACCAGTTTACGAGACAATATTAAATGAAGACAGTAAAGATGGGATTATTGATGTCCTTAATAAAGGTATAGACTACATAACTTTTACAAGCTCCTCCACCGTTTCAAACTTCTTTCAGCTAATAGAAAATAGAAAAGAACTTTTATCAAATATAAAGTTTGCCTCAATAGGACCGGTAACTTCTTCTACTATAAGATCCTTTGGTTTTACACCAGCCATAGAAGCCCAAGAATATACAATTGACGGTCTAATCAAAGCTATGTTGGGGTCAGGTCTTTAATCTTGATTTAAAAAAAAACACACATCCACCTTTCCTCTATCTTATAGGTGTGGCAATATCTAACTATGGTCAGAAGTTTATTAATTCTGTCAAGCCAAAAAAATGTCCAGCTTTAACTGGTCGGGACTTTAAAAAAAAGAAAATAACAACTATTCTATTATCAATTTCTCTCCAACTTTCATCTTTCTTAAAATAGCTTTTGCTCTCACATTTTTTAGCTCTTTTTCAAATTCTCCAATGGTGCCTGTTAAAATAGGAAAGGTGCCAAAATGCATTGGTATGACAGCTTTTGGATTTACAAGCTTGGTTGCCATGGCTGCCCTTTTGGGTCCCATTGTGAATCTATCACCTATACAGGTCAACATGATATCAATTTTATAAAGAGTTCCTAAAATTTTCATATCTTCAAAATAATCAGTATCTCCAGTATGATAAATATTTGGTCCATTTTTTATTGATATAACAAAACCACCTGGATTACCACCATACTCAAGACTTTTTGGAGATCCAGCAGTTTCAAGCCCAGAGCTATGTATGGCTGGAACAAATAAAACCTTTACTTCTCCATCTAACAATGTAATTTCACCACCAAAATTTCCTGTTGTATCAAATCCAAACTGTTTTTCTGGAAATCCGGCATACTGTACCATAGCTTTCCCTAAATCAAAAGTTGCCACAAGCTTAGCACCTGTTTTTTTTGCAATCTCAACAGTATTTCCTATATGGTCTCCATGTGCATGGGTAAGTAGTATGAGGTCAACTTTTTTTAATTCTTCAAGCTGTTTTTCTCCATCTTTATTAGCTGGATTTGTAATCCATGGATCAATAAGTAAAACTTTTCCTTTTGGAGTCTCAATCTTGTAAGCTGAGTGCCCGTACCATAATAACTCTGTCTTTTGTTCTGCCGATGCAGATAGTGGCAAAAAAATCAACATTGACAATAATATAATTATTTTTCTCATTTTATACCTCCTTTAATCACAATTTTCTATTTCTTCGTTGCATGCATCATCAGGAAATTTTAAAATTGGGTTATGAAGTTTTAAATCTAAAAATGATGGTAGAGTATCTTCCTTTTTTTTGATGGAAGGTGCTTTTTTCTCTTTTTTCTTTTCTTCCTTTATGTTCTCCTTCTTATCTTCTTTAATTAGGTGTTCTCTTATTTGAGAAGCTCCAACTATAAACCTTTTCTCCCAAGGTAGATTTATAAAAAGAACAGGCACATACTTTATACCTACATTTTTAAGAAAATTGGAGTAATCATCCACAAGGACATGTGGAATATCAATTTTCTTAAACTTTAGTTCTTCCATAATTTCTCTACAATGCTTACAGTTATTACTATAAAAAAGTATTAAAGGTTTGTCTGGCACTTTATCGGCAGCATTAACAGGCAATATCAGGTATAACAAAAGAAATACGCCTGCCATAGCACCAAAGCCAGCTAAAACAATTTTTTCTCCTTCTAAAAACTTCAAAATACCTAAAATTACTATTAACAAAAAAACGATGAGGCAGAAATAACATGGAGCAAATAATCTAAAAGCCTGATAACCTGTAAAAAAGCCCTCACAGGCCAAGGCAATTATTAAAGTAAAAAGATTTATCTGTCCCCAAAGAATTTTTTTGTTTTTTTTAAATTTAATGTGTGAAACCAATAAAGTGAGAAAGGTTATTGATCCGATTAAAAGTATTATCCATTCTCCAAAACGAACTTGTTTTGCAACAAGTTCACAACCTTCTGTTTGGCATATACTAAAACCAAAAAATTGGACAATAAACTCAGCAGTTACAAATAAAAGACCAATAATTGCAAAAAATAAAAATAGTCTATCTATTCTAGAACTCATCTTTTTAATTATTAATAAACTAAATAGGAAAATCAACAAAAGATAAAGTTTGGTAGTGTTAAAAAAAATTGCACAGAATTTCTTACCTTACCCAAAACATAGCAAAATTTGCAATCAAGTCTCAAAAAAATATATAATTTATATTGTATGAAAAAATGCTTTTTAATATCACTACTATTGTTATTAATCTATCCCAAAATCTTATCAGCAAAGATTGTGGAATACGAACTCCATATCAATTATGGAGAAGTAAATATTACTGGTAAAAAAGTTAGGGCTATTACTATCAATGAAAATATACCAGGCCCAACCCTTTATTGGGAAGAAGGTGATGAGGCAGTTATCAAGGTTTATAACCACTTAGATGAAGAAACATCCATCCACTGGCATGGTATCCTTGTTCCTAATAAAGAAGATGGTGTATCTTACCTTACAACACCACCAATTTTACCTAAAACGATGAGAGAATTTAGATTTCCTATAACTCATAGTGGAACTTACTGGTATCATTCTCATACCGCTTTACAGGAACAACAAGGTGTTTATGGTGCTATCGTGATTTATCCTAAAAACTATAAAAGAAATTATGACAAAGAGTTTGTTCTCATTCTTTCTGATTGGACCAACGAAGACCCAAAAGAAGTTTTAAAAACCCTAAAAAGAGGGAGTGATTATTATTTAATTAAGAAAGGTATAGCTCCTTCTCTTTATGATGCTATTACAAAAAAAGCCCTCTGGGATGTAATAAAACAGTCAATACATAGAATGTCACTTATGGACATCTCTGATGTAGCCTATGATGCATTCCTCTCCAATGGAAAAAAAGAGGATTTTCTTGAAGCCAAAAAAGGAGAGAAAATTCTTTTGAGAGTAATAAATGCGGCAGCTGCAACTTATTTCTACTTAAACTTTGCTGGTGGATTAATGACAGTGGTATCAGCAGATGGGGTTGATGTTGAACCAGTTGATTTAGAACAGATACTGATAGCCATAGGTGAGACCTATGATGTTTTACTTACAATACCTGATGATAAAAGTTATGAATTTAGAGCAACTGCACAGGATGTTTCAGGCTTTACATCCCTATTTATAGGTATAGGAGAGAAAGTAAAAGCTAAAGATATGGAAAAACCTGACATCTATCGTATGCATAAAAAAAATCACAAAGAACATCACCCAAAAGACGAAACAGTTTCTAACTTACCTCCCTACAATAAACTTAAGGCACTTAAAAAAACTAAGATTAAAGAATCTCCCGATAGGATAATCAGGCTTATTCTTGATGGTGATATGGAAAGATATGTATGGACAATTAACGGGAAAATACTTTCAGAAGCTACTCCAATAATAGTTAAGAAAGGGGAAATGGTAAGAATTATTTTTGAAAATAGATCTATGATGCATCATCCAATGCATTTACACGGACACTTCTTTAGGGTGATCAACGACTTTGGTGAATACTCGCCCTTGAAACATTCCCTTGATGTCCCTCCAATGGGAGAAAAAATAATTGAATTTTATGCAGGAGAGGATAAAGATTGGGCTCTTCATTGCCATATCCTATATCATATGAAGGCTGGAATGATGACATACATTCACTATGAAGGTTCAGAATTAGATCCAGAAATAATAGCAGCAAGAAAACTTAAAACAAATGACCTAATAATAGATCATTATTATTTTTGGGGAGACATAGGATTATATACAAATATGTTAGATGCAAAATTCAATCTCTCTAACTCAAGAAATATTTTTATTTTGGAAAGAAAAAACGACTGGGAAAAACACTATGAAAATGAACTCTCTTCTTTCAGATATATAGATAGATTTTTTAGTTTAGCAGCAGGAATAAAAAATGAGAAAGATGATGATACAAAGATAAAAGTAGGCTTTAAGTATTTACTTCCTCTTTTAATTGAATCAAAGATTACTATTAATCAAAAAGGAGATTACGAACTACAACTGGAGAAAAAACTGCCTATAATCTCAAAGCTCTCTCTAAATCTTGAGTTTAAATATGACAAAGAGGAAAGAGAATATTATAAAATTAAAGCTAAATATATGTTAAAGAAAACCCTTGATATTTCTGTCATATATTTTTCAAAATACAAAAGCGCAGGAGTTGGAATAGAATATAGATTCTAAAATTATTGTAAGTTGTGAAGCAAGAAAGTTTTTCTTTACACCATAACTAATAGCCTTAAAAAATAATTATTTAATTTCGTGGATACCTTGCTAAGATTTTGTATCTCCATAACACGACCAAGTGATTTCAAATTTTTTTTACAGACCAAACATATCCTAATGATTATAATTCTTATAAGTGAAAATGTCTAAGGCCTATGATTTTCCCTATGGGCTACAAGATGAGGATATTCTGGTATTATTACTCATGAATAAGTATGACCTCACCAAAATTCTTCTTTTATAAAGGACAGTTTAGCAAATTTTCATATAGGGCATTTTTATTTTGGTAGATTAGGGCATTATAATTTTGGCGTTACGCACATAAGGCTTTTAGTTCTTGACAAAATTTTAAAAAATTGTTATATTATCAACTACTATTGAAAAATAATATGAGGCTAAGCTCTGGATTAAAAAAAGTTTTACTTTACTGATGCCAGAGTTTAGTAATTTATAAGGATAGACCTTATCTTACTAACTATGGTTTAAAGAGGTAAAGATTAAGGTCTTTTTTTTTTATATAAAAAGGAGGTAAAAATATGAGTTGGTTTAGGACTATGATACTAATGGCAGCTTTAACTGCCTTGCTGGTTTTTATAGGTGGAGCAATAGGTGGAAGAAGTGGTATGACCATTGCTCTAATTCTTGCTTTTGCTATGAATTTTGTATCTTATTGGTTTTCTGACAAGATTGTCCTTGCCATGTATAGGGCACAACCTATTTCGGAGTCTGAGGCCCCAGAGTTATATGGCATTGTAGCAAGGCTTTCTCAAAAGGCTGGTATGCCAATGCCAAGGGTTTATATTATTGACAATGATCAACCCAACGCCTTTGCTACAGGAAGGAATCCTGAAAATGGAGTTGTGGCGGTAACCACGGGTATTATGAGAATTTTAACCAGGGAAGAGCTGGAAGGTGTTATTGCCCATGAGTTAGCCCACATAAAGAATAGGGACATTCTTGTGGCTACTATCGCAGCAACTATTGCTGGTGCCATTAGTTACTTAGCACAGATGGCTCAATGGGCCATGATTTTTGGTGGTGGTCGGAGAGATGAAGAGAGTGAAGGTAATCCTCTCGTTGCTATAATAATGTTAATTATTGCCCCTATAGCAGCTATGTTGATTCAGCTTGCCATATCAAGGTCAAGAGAGTATGGAGCTGATGATGGCGGTGCAGAAATATCAGGAAACCCAATGTATCTTGCTAATGCCTTAAAAAAACTTGACTATGCGGCAAAAAGAATACCTATGGAAGCAAATCCAGCTACATCACATCTTTTTATTGTAAATCCCTTGTCTGGAGGTGGTATTGTCAAGCTATTTAGTACCCATCCTCCTATCGAGGAGAGAATTGAGAGATTAGAAAAAATGGTTTATTCAAGATAATACTAAAAATGAAAGGAGAGAACATGGAGAATGCAAAAGTACTAATTTTAATGGGAAGTGATAGTGATCTACCAGTGATGAAGAAGGCTGCGGAGGTTTTTAAAGAAATGGGAGTGCCATACGAGATGCATATATCTTCCGCCCACAGACTCCCAGACAGAACAGCCGATTTAGCTAAAAATGCCCGTGAAAAAGGTATTGAGGTCATAATCTGTGGGGCAGGGATGGCAGCTCATCTTGCAGGCGTTGTTGCAGCTAATACAACGCTACCTGTCATAGGTATTCCCTTAGCTTCAGGGGCTTTAAATGGATTAGATGCTTTATATTCAACAGTAATGATGCCCCCAGGAATACCAGTTGCAACTGTTGCAATAGATGGTGCTAAAAATGCAGCCTATTTAGCCTGTTCCATCCTTTCTATCAAATATCCTGAGATGGTCGAAAAACTAAAGAATTTTAGAGAAAAAACAAGAGAAGCTCTGTTAGAAAAAGACAAAGAGCTTTCAAAGGCTTAGTTATGGAAAAGCTTTATAAAGGTATTCATAAATTCCAGAAACACTATAACAAGAAAAAAGGTTTTTATGAAAAATTAAGCGGGGGGCAATCACCCCTCGTTTTATTTATTACATGTTCTGATTCAAGGATAGACCCTAATCTTGTTACTAATTCAGAGCCTGGCGATATATTTATTTTAAGAAATGTGGGTAATATAATTCCTCCCTTTGACTCAGTTAGTGATAAAAATAGTATAGCAGCCGCTGTAGAGTTTGCCATTTCTGGTTTAAACATAAGAGATATAATTTTGTGTGGTCACTCAGACTGTGGAGCGATGAAGGCTATATACAAAGAGGATGATTTTTTCAGAGAGATGCCCCATCTTAAAAACTGGCTATACTTTGCAGACCCCGTTAAGGGTATGATTAATTCAAATAACATTAAAAAAGAAGAGTTACAAGTATTGACAGAAAAAAATAATATAATTTATCAACTTAAAAATCTCACTACCTACCCCATAGTGAAGGATTTATTAGAAAAAGGAGAGATAAGACTCTATGGATGGTATTACGAGATAAAGACTGGAAAGGTTTATGAGTTCGATAAAGATACGGGCACTTTTCAGCCATTAGCTTAGCTTAATTTGTAAAGAAAAACTTTTATTTGTATATTAATTATAAATCTACAAAGTAGGGTTTATAAGCTTTTTTCATTTTTCAAGCAACAGCAAAATTTTACTTGACATAAAGCCAGCTTAAATGTTATAAAGTCTATTCTCTATTTTGCGTTTTTTTTGTTTATTTGGATAGAGAACGAAAAATAGCCTAATAAAGAGCTATTTTTTTGTTGACTTATTTTTTTTGCTTAAATATACTTTAAAACTCTGTATTTTTTGCTTATACAAATTTTTTAAGAGGTGATTATGCCAACGATTAACCAGTTAGTTAAAAGAGGAAGAGAAAAGGTAAAACGTAAGTCTAAGTCTCCAGCTCTTACAAACTGTCCACAGAGAAGAGGTGTTTGCGTAAGAGTTTATACAACCACACCTAAAAAACCAAACTCAGCTTTAAGAAAAGTTGCAAGGGTTAGGCTTACAAATAAATATGAGGTTACTTCCTATATACCTGGAGAAGGGCATAATCTTCAGGAACACTCTGTAGTTCTCATAAGAGGTGGTAGGGTTAAGGATTTACCTGGTGTTAGGTATCATATAATAAGAGGCGCCCTTGATTCTGCAGGTGTTCAGAATAGAAAGAAAAGTCGTTCCAAATACGGTACAAAGAAGCCTAAGGCTTAAAAAAATATCTCGGAGTAGCTAAAATGGCAAGAAGAAGAAGAGCAGAGGTCAGAAAGGTTTTACCCGATCCTATTTATAATGACGTGATCGTTACGAAGTTTATAAATAGGCTTATGATTAAGGGTAAAAAAACAGTAGCTCAACACATATTTTATAAAGCTATTGATAATGCTGGACAGAGGCTTAATATGGATGGTATAGCTGTTTTTAGACAAGCCCTTGAAAACGTTAAGCCTTTGATAGAGGTAAGACCTAGAAGGGTTGGTGGAGCTACCTATCAAGTCCCTATGGAAGTAAGATCTGAGAGAAAGGTTTCCTTGGCTATAAGATGGCTTATAACTGCTGCTCAAGGGAGAAGCGAGAAAACAATGATCAACAAATTGATGGGTGAGATTCTTGATGCTTACAATAACAAGGGCAACGCAGTTAAAAAGAGAGAAGATGTTCATAAGATGGCTGAAGCTAATAAGGCTTTTGCACATTTTCGCTGGTAATTTTAAATTTAATTAAGGAGTAAGTGTTTTGGCAAGGACAGTTCCTTTAGAAAGATGTAGAAATATAGGAATTATGGCTCATATAGATGCGGGAAAGACTACCGTTACCGAAAGAATTCTATACTACACAGGTGTGTCTTATAAGATTGGAGAGGTTCATGAAGGGACCGCAACTATGGACTGGATGGAGCAAGAGCAGGAAAGAGGTATTACAATTACTTCTGCAACCACTACCTGTTCATGGAGAAATAACAGGATAAACATTATTGATACGCCAGGCCACGTTGACTTTACGATTGAGGTTGAGCGTTCACTTAAGGTCCTTGATGGAGCTGTAGCTGTTTTTGATGCCGTTGCTGGTGTACAGCCTCAATCTGAGACTGTATGGAGACAGGCAAACAAGTATAAAGTGCCGAGAATAGCCTTTATAAACAAGATGGATAGAATTGGTGCAGATTTCTTCAAATCAACTCAGTCAATATATGAAAGACTTGGGACCGTTCCTGTGCCGGTACAGATACCAATCGGAGCGGAAGATAAGTTTGTGGGAATTGTTGACCTTGTTGAGATGAAGGCAGTTATCTGGGATGAAGAAACATTAGGGGCTAAGTTTCATGAAGAGGCGATACCTCAGGATTTATTACCCCTTGCCAATGAATGGCGAGAGAAGATGATAGAAAGAGTTTCAGATGTTGAAGACTCTATAATGGAAAAGTTTTTAGAAGGGCAAGAAGTTACTCAAGAGGAGTTAAAAGCTGCCATTAGAAAGGGGACCCTTGAGCTTAAGTTAGTTCCTGTCTTGTGTGGGTCTGCATTTAAAAATAAAGGTGTTCAACCGCTTTTAGATGCGGTCATAGATTATCTCCCTTCTCCTATAGATATTCCTCCTGTACAGGGAAAAACATTAGATGGTAAAGACGCACAGAGGGTTGTAAGTGATGATGAACCTTTTGCAGCCTTAGCTTTTAAAATTATGACAGATCCTTATGTAGGCCAGCTAACATATTTTAGAGTCTATTCGGGGCGTCTTGAATCAGGTAGCTATGTTTACAATGCTACAAAAGACAAGAAAGAGCGTATAGGTCGTCTTTTAAAGATGCATGCCAATAAAAGAGAAGAGATCAAAGAGGTATTAGCAGGTGATATAGCAGCAGCTGTTGGTTTAAAATTTACAATTACTGGAGATACCCTTTGTGATGACAGCAATCCTATAATTCTTGAGGCTATGGAGTTTCCAGAGCCTGTTATATCTATCGCTGTAGAGCCAAAGACTAAAGCAGATCAAGAAAAGCTGGGCATGTCTTTACAAAAATTGGCTGTTGAAGACCCATCTTTTAGAGTTAAGACAGATGAAGAGACAGGACAAACAATTATATCTGGAATGGGGGAGCTTCATTTAGAGATTATCATAGACAGATTGATGAGAGAGTTTAAGGTAGAGGCAAATGTTGGTAAGCCACAGGTTGCTTATAAAGAAACGATAACTAAGCAGGCAAAGGCAGAAGGTAAGTATATTAGACAGACAGGCGGCAGAGGACAGTATGGTCACTGTTGGATCACAATAGAACCTCTTGAGCCTGGATATGGTTTTATATTTGAAAATAAGATCGTAGGTGGCGTAATTCCAAAAGAGTACATACCTGCTATAGAAAAGGGGATAAGAGAAGCCCTTGACTTAGGTGTACTTGCAGGATATCCCGTAACAGATGTAAAGGTAGTGCTTTTTGACGGTTCATATCATGAGGTTGACTCTTCGGAAATGGCATTTAAGATAGCAGGTTCCATGGCATTTAAAGAGGCCTTTTCAAAAGCAAGTCCAATTTTGTTAGAGCCAATAATGAAAGTTGAGGTTGTAACCCCTGAAAATTTTATGGGAGATGTAATGGGTGATCTAAACTCAAGGAGAGGTAAGATTCAAGGAATGGAGATGAGAGGAACAGCCCAAGTGATAAGTGCCTTTGTTCCTTTGGCAGATATGTTTGGTTATGCGACAGATTTACGCTCTATGACACAGGGTAGAGCTACCTATACAATGCAGTTTTCACATTATGAGCCTGTTCCAGCAAATATTGCTGAACAAATATTAAAACTTAGAGCAGGAAAGTAGGAGGCGTAATATGGCAAAGGCTAAATTTGAGAGGAAGAAGCCCCATGTAAAC
>CAZIMS010000004.1:0-171120 GCA_964540515.1 uncultured Pseudomonadota bacterium
TCCGTGAAGGTGGTAGAACTATAGGTGCCGGTGTTGTTACGGAAGTAATAGAGTAGGAGATGAGTTAGATGAGAGATATAATACATTTGTCCTGTACTACATGTAAGAGAAAAAATTATTCAACAACTAAGAATAAGAAAAAACATACAGAGAAATTGGAAGTTAAAAAGTTTTGTCCTTTTTGTAAAACTCATGTTTTACATAAAGAAGCCAAGTAGATTTGATGGAGGACAGTAGCTCGAACGGCTAGAGCATCGGTCTCCAAAACCGAGGGTTGGGGGTTCGAATCCCTCCTGTCCTGTTCTAAAATTAAAAAAATGGGGATTTATGAAAATACAGGAACTATACGGTAAGTTAAAAACCTTCGTAGAGGAATCAATCGTAGAACTTAAAAAGGTTACATGGCCACCAAGAAAAGAAACTATGAAGGCCTCCTATGCTGTAATTGTCTTTGTAATAATATTTGGAATTTTTTTTGGGATAGTGGATTTTATTTTGGCGAAATTAGTTAACTGGATGGTTGGTTAAGATGTCACTAAAATGGTATATAGTAAATACATATTCTGGTTACGAAAATAGAGTTAAACAGCTTTTAGAAGAAAAGATTAAAAACTCCAAGCTCCATGATTTATTTGGAGAGGTATTAATCCCTGTAGAAAAGGTTGTTGAACAGAGTAAGGCCGGTAAAAAGATTGGGACAAGAAAGTTTTATCCAAGCTATATCCTTGTTCAGATGGAGTTAAATGATGATACATGGCATATAGTTAAATCGATTCCTAAGGTAACAGGATTTGTTGGTCCTGAGAAAGGTACTAAGCCTATGCCTTTAAGTGAGGAAGAAGTTCAGAAGATTTTAATTCAAATGCAGGAAGGTGTCAAAAAGCCTAAACCGAAGGTTGAGTTCTCTAAAAATGACACTGTAAGAATTATTGATGGACCTTTTGCTAATTTTAATGGGGTTGTAGATGAAGTTAATTTAGATAGCGGTAAGTTAAAGGTTTATATTAGCATTTTTAATAGATCAACTCCTGTTGAGGTAGAGTTTCATCAAGTAGAAAAAACATAATGTTTCACGTTTCAAATCAATAATAAATTGGGAGATTTTAAATGGCAAAGAAGGTAATAGCTCAAGTAAAGATTCAGTTACCAGCGGGTAAAGCTACTCCCGCTCCACCGGTTGGACCTGCCTTAGGTCAGCACGGTGTAAATATAATGGAGTTTGTAAAGGCTTTTAATGCAGCTACAGCAAAACAGGAGGGAATGATAATTCCAGCCTTAATTACAATCTATGCAGACAGAAGTTTTACCTTTATTACGAAAACTCCTCCATCCTCTATATTACTTCTAAAATATGCTGGACTCGAGAAGGGGTCATCTAAGACAAAAAAAGATTTCGTTGGGAAAATTAAAAAAGATCAAATAGTTGAGATCGCAAAGATTAAATTACCTGATTTAAATTGCGATAGCTTAGAAGCTGCAGTTAAGACAGTTGAAGGCACTGCAAAAAGCATGGGGATACAAATTGTTGATTAAAGGAGAGAATATGGCAAGTTTAGCAAAAAAATATAAGGCTGCAATTGAAAAATATGAACCTCTAAAACTTTATAGTGTAGATGAAGCCTTTGATAAAGTTAAGGAGTTGGCTTACGCTAATTTTGACGAGACCATTGAAGTAGCCATAAATTTAGGTGTAGACCCTAAGCATTCGGACCAGATGGTAAGGGGAGCAGTTGTTTTGCCTCATGGCACTGGTAAAAGTGTAAGGGTGCTTGTTTTTGCAAAAGGTGAGAAAGAAAAGGAAGCAAGAGATGCTGGTGCTGATTATGTTGGTGCAGAAGATTTAGTTGAGAAGATTCAGGGCGGTTGGTTTGAGTTTGATAAAGCTGTAGCAACACCAGATATTATGGGATTGGTAGGAAAGCTTGGTAAGATTCTTGGACCGAGGGGTTTGATGCCTAACCCTAAAGTTGGGACTGTCACCTTCGATGTAGCTAAAGCTGTAAAAGAACTTAAGGCTGGAAAGATAGAGTTTAAAGTTGATAAGGCTGGAGTTCTCCATGCACCCATAGGTAAAAAATCATTTTCCAAAGAGGCATTAATCGAAAACTTTAAGAGCCTTTTAGAAACAGTTATTAAGCTTAAACCATCGGCAAGTAAAGGTATATATTTAAAGAAGTGCACAATTAGTTCTACAATGGGGCCAGGAATCAAGTTAGACCCAGTTCCTCTAAGAACTATGTTTAAATAACAAGCCTGGTCTAAGAAAGTAGGTACACAATCTCTGTGTTTAAATCCAAGAGGGCCTACTGAGACGGGTTAAGGATATATTAAGTTTATTCCTCCCGTCAGTTATTAAAATAATTAGAAGGGAGGTGATAATTTGAAGAAGCAGGAAAAACAAAAAATAATTGATGGAGTAAGAGAAAGATTTGAAAAAGCCGCATGTACTGTACTAATTAAAAACAATGGTTTAACAGTTTCAGAGTTTACAACCTTGAGAAATAAGCTTAAGGCTGAAAAAATTGACATTAAGGTAGTAAAAAATACTCTTGCGATTAGATCCGTTGAGTCAAATCCTTATAGTGTCTTAAAAGATTATTATAAAGGACCAATTGTTACTATATGGGCATACAACGATCCTGTAACTGTTGCAAAAATTTTAACAGATTTTCTCAAAGGGCAGCAGAAGGCAGAAATAATTGCTGGTGCTATTAGTAACAAACTATTGAATGCTAATGATATTAATAAACTTTCCACATTACCATCAAAAGAAGAGCTCTTATCCAAAATGTTGGGATCCCTCAAATCACCAACAACAGGATTTGTTAATGTCTTGGCAGGTATTCCAAGAAGTTTTCTCAATGTATTAAATGCGATTAAAGAACAAAAACAAAATTAATTTAATAAGGAGGCGTTTTATTTATGGCTATAACAAAGGCAGATGTAATTGAGTTTATTAAAAATATGACAGTTATTGAGCTTGCAGATTTTGTAAAAGAGTTAGAAGAAATTTTTGGTGTTTCCGCAGCAGCACCAGTTGCTGTTGCCGCAGTTGCACCTGGAGCAGCAGCTCCTCAGGCAGCTCAGGAGGAAGAAAAGACTGAGTTTGATTTAATTCTAACAGATGCAGGTGCTGACAAAATTAAGGTAATCAAGGTTGTTAGAGAGCTTACAAGCTTAGGTCTTAAAGAAGCAAAAGACTTAGTTGAAGCTGCTCCAAAACCAGTAAAGCAGGCTATTCCAAAAGACGAAGCTTTAGCTGGTAAGAAAAAACTTGAAGAAGTAGGTGCAAAAGCAGAAGTTAAATAAACTTAGGGGGGTATTACTCCCCCTTTCTCTTTAAATGAAAATTACTAATTTTCAATCATCGTTTTTTTGTGTTCATTTGATCTCCAAAAAAATACAAGGAGTACTATAATCTATGACAGAAAATCTTTTTTACGGAAGAATCAGAAAAGACTTTGGTAAGATACCAAGTGTCTTGGATGTTCCATATTTGCTTGATATTCAAAAAAGATCTTATGAAAATTTTGTTTATAAAGATTTAACCGATGGAAAACGTAAAAAAGGGCTTTTAGGCGCCTTTTTAAGTGTTTTTCCCATTACAGACTATAGTGGTAGATATACAATTGAGTTCGTAGATTACACTTTGATGGATCCTAAATTTACAGAAGAAGAAGCAAGAACTAAAGGAGTTTCTTACTCAGCTCCTCTTAAGATTAAGGTCAGGCTTCTCATAAGATCCGAAGAGGATGGCAAAATCGGTGATATAATTACTTTCAAAGAACAGGAAATATATTTTGGTGAGATACCGTTAATGACCCAAAACGGCACCTTTATCATAAATGGGGCGGAGAGGGTTATAGTTAATCAGCTGCACCGTTCGCCCGGTGTTTTCTTTGAGGAGGACAAGCAAGCAAACTTGGCCACTGGTAAAAGACATTTTACAGCAAGGATAATTCCCATAAGAGGTTCTTGGCTTGATTTTGAGTTTGATCAAAAGGATATTCTTTTTGTTAGAATAGATAGGAAAAAGAGGTTTTTAGTTACAACATTTCTCAAATCCCTTGGCTTAACTTCAGAACAGATATTAAATAAGTTTTATAAATCAGAAAAGGTTATTATTAAAGATGGGAAGATATACAAGACGATAGTTCCAGATGTTTTGGAAGGGCTAAAGGCATCTTACGATGCTGTTACTGATAAGGGAGAAGTAGTAATTAAAAAATCTCAGAAATTTACAAGAGGAAACCTCAAAAAGGTTTTGAATGCAAAAATTGATAAGATACAGGTTAAGTCAGAAGAAATAATTGGAGCTATTCTTGCCCATCCAGTTAAAAACGAGACAACTGGTGAAGAGATACCATGTAATACAGTTATTACAGAAAAATTGTTTGAGGATTTTGTCGAAAATGGTATTACTGAGTTTAGTATAATAACTTTCAATGGTTATAATCAATCCCATTGTATCAGCGAAACCTTATTGGCAGATGAAAAGATAAAGACTAAAAAGGATGCCCTATTAGAAATATACAAAAAGATGAAACCCAATGAGCCAGCTACAGAAGCAGTAGCTTCTGAATTTTTTTACGGATTATTCTTTGATCCTGATAAATATGATCTCTCACCTGTAGGAAGACTTAAGCTTAACTTTAAGTTTAATCTTGATATACCTGTTGATAACTGCATACTTACTCAGGAAGATGTAGTTTGCTTAATACAACATCTAATAATTCTTAAAAATGGTAAAGGAAGTCCTGACGATATCGATAATTTAGGCAACAGAAGGGTCAGAACAGTAGGCGAGCTTGTTGAGAATCAGTTTAGAATGGGTTTAGTCCGTATGGAAAAGATGGTGAAGGAAAGAATGAGTGTTATAGATATGGAAACTGTTATGCCTCAGGATATCGTTAATCCTAAACCAGTAATGGCAGTACTTAAAGAATTTTTTGGTAGTAGTCAGCTCTCACAGTTTATGGACCAGACTAACCCTCTTTCTGAGATAACTCACAAAAGAAGATTGAGTGCCCTTGGACCAGGAGGCTTGCAGAGAGAGAGGGCAGGATTTGAAGTAAGAGATGTACACCCAACTCATTATGGTAGGATATGTCCTATTGAAACACCTGAAGGACAAAATATCGGACTAATTACTTCGTTGAGTACCTTTGCAAGAATTAATGAATATGGTTTCATTGAAACCCCCTATAGAGTTGTAAAAGAAGGGATGGTTACAGAGGAGGTTAGATATCTTTCTGCTCTTGAAGAAGAAAAACATGTTATTGCTCAAGCAAACGCTTCTTTAGACGACAAGGGTAGATTTAAAAACGAACTCATTTTAGCAAGGCAGAGTGGCGAGTTTGTTTCGAAGAAGCCAGAAGAAGTTACTTATATGGATGTTTCACCTAAGCAAGTGGTAAGTGTCGCTGCCTCCTTAATCCCCTTTTTAGAGCATGATGATGCTAACAGAGCCTTAATGGGTTCAAACATGCAGAGACAGGCAGTTCCGCTACATAACCCTGAGGCACCATTAGTTGGTACTGGAATGGAACACATTGTTGCAAGGGATTCAGGTGCAGTGGTTATTGCAAGAAGGGATGGTGTAGTTGAGAGTGTCGATGCAACAAGGATTGTTGTTAGGCCAGAAAACATAAAGGATGAAAAGGCAGACTCTATTGATATATATAATCTCATTAAATTTAGAAAGACTAACCAGAATACCTGTATAAATCAGAAACCCATAGTAAACAAAGGACAATACGTAAAAAAAGGACAGATTATTGCCAATGGGTTTGCTACCGATGGTCCTGAGCTTGCATTAGGTAGAAACGTACTTGTTGCTTTTATGCCCTGGGAAGGCTTTAACTTTGAGGATTCTATAATTATAAACGAAAGATTGGTCAAGGAAGATGTCTTTACATCTATACATATTGAAGAGTTCGAGATTTCAGCAAGAGACACAAAACTTGGTAAAGAAGAGATAACAAGAGACATTCCTAATGTAGGAGAGGATGTTCTTAAAAATCTAGATGAATCAGGAATAATAAAGATAGGCGCTGAGGTAAAACCCAACGACATACTCGTAGGAAAGGTTACCCCAAAGGGAGAGACACAACTATCACCAGAAGAAAAGTTATTAAGGGCTATATTTGGAGAGAAGGCTTCTGAGATGAAAGATACTTCTTTGAAAGTTCCTCCCGGTATTAATGGTATTGTTATTGATACCAAAGTCTTTTCAAGGAAGGGTATAGAAAAAGATGATAGAGCAAAAGAGTTGGAAGAGAAAGAGTATGAAAAGATAGCAAGAGATAGAGATGATGAGATAAGGATACTTAAAGACACCTATTCTGAAAAAATTAAGAAGCTGCTTTTAGGTAAAAAGGTTGCAAACAAGATTACTGATGAAGATGGAGAGGTTATACTTCAAAAGGGCAAAGAGATAACTGAAGAAGTGCTTAAAAAACTTCCTTTTGACGAGTGGGAAAATATATCATTACAACAGAAGGTAGAGTATGAAGATAAGATAAAATCTCTTTTTGATAAGCTAAGAGATCAGATAGAACTTGTGGAGATGCTTTTTAAGGACAAGATTAATAAACTCAAGAAGGGAGATGAGCTACCACCTGGTGTATTAAAATTAGTAAAGATATACATAGCTATAAAAAGAAAGTTGTCTCCTGGTGATAAAATGGCAGGTAGACATGGTAACAAAGGGGTAGTTTCAATAGTTGTTCCAGAAGAAGATATGCCATTTCTCAAAGATGGTACGCCAGTTGATATGGTTCTTAATCCTCTGGGAGTTCCTTCTCGTATGAATGTTGGGCAGATACTTGAAACCCATTTAGGATGGGCAGCTAAAGGTTTAGGAAACATGGTTAATGATTATTTACAAACATCTACGAAAAAGTTGAGAGAGTTTTTAAAAGACCTATATGAAACTCAACAGGCAAAAAAGATTATCGATAGTCTTACAGAAGAAGAGTTATATAGTGTAGCAAGTGAGATTTCTAAAAAGGGTTTGTTTATGTCCACCCCTGTTTTTGAAGGTGCTACAGAATCAGAAATTAAAAAGCTGTTGAGTAAAGCAGGATTACCAGAATCTGGTCAGGTTACCCTTTATGATGGTAAGACAGGAGAACCCTTCCATCAAAAGGTTACAGTAGGTTATATGTACATGCTTAAACTACATCACCTTGTTGATGATAAGGTACATGCAAGATCCATTGGTCCATACTCTCTTGTAACTCAACAACCTTTGGGTGGTAAAGCACATTTCGGTGGACAGAGATTAGGAGAGATGGAGGTATGGGCACTAGAAGCTTATGGTGCTGCTTATACCTTACAGGAGTTCTTGACAGTTAAATCCGACGATGTATCAGGTAGGAGTAACGTTTATCAAGCAATTGTTAAAGGTAATAATGTACCAGAACCAAGCATTCCAGAATCTTTTAATGTTCTTTTAAAAGAGCTTAGAAGTCTCGCTTTGGATGTTGAGCTCCTTAAAATAGAAGAAGAACAAGACTAAAGGAGGTATAAATTGGATACAATTTATGGTTTTTATAGCAAGACCGACGATATAAAGGATTTTAACTCAATAAAAATTTCAATTGCATCACCTGAAAAGATAAAGGAATGGTCTCATGGTGAGGTAAAGAAACCCGAAACAATTAATTACAGAACCTTTAAACCTGAAAAAGATGGACTTTTCTGTGCTAGAATTTTTGGACCTATTAAAGATCATGAGTGTAATTGTGGTAAGTATAAGAGGATGAAACACAGAAATATAGTCTGTGAGAGATGCGGTGTTGAGGTAATTCATTCAAGAGTTAGAAGAGAGAGGATGGGACATATAGAGCTTGCAGCACCTGTAGCTCATATCTGGTTTTTGAGAAGCTTACCAAGTAGAATAGGAACTTTACTTGATATACAATTGAAACAGTTGGAAAGAGTTCTATATTTTGAGGCACACATAGTGGTTGATCCTAAAAATACTGACCTTGTAAAAGGTGAGATATTAACTGACGAGCAATACAAATTAGCTTTATCAAAATATGGAGATGGTTCCTTCGAGGCAGGAATGGGGGCTGAAGCAATTAAGGAGTTATTAAAAAGGCTTGACTTGAAAGAGCTTGCTGATTCTCTTAGAGTTGAGATGGCTGATACTGTGTCAGATGCAAAGAAAAAAAAGATTGCAAAAAGACTTAAGATTATTGATGCCTTTATAAAGTCTGGTAATAAACCAGAATGGATGATTTTAGATGTAATTCCCGTTTTACCTCCAGATTTGAGACCACTTGTTCAGTTAGAAGGTGGTAGATTTGGTTCATCAGATTTAAACGATCTTTATAGAAGGGTCATTAATAGAAATAACCGATTAAAAAAGCTTATAGAGCTTAATGCACCAGAAATAATTATAAGAAACGAAAAAAGGATGCTGCAAGAATCGGTTGATGCCCTATTTGATAATGGTAAAAGAGGTAGAGCTGTACTCGGTAGTCATAAAAGACCATTGAAATCCCTGAGCGATATGATTAGAGGTAAGCAGGGTAGATTTAGACATAATCTATTAGGTAAAAGAGTTGATTATTCAGGAAGATCCGTAATCGTGGTGGGACCACATCTTAGAATGCATCAGTGTGGTTTACCTAAAGTGATGGCTTTAGAACTATTTAAGCCTTTTATCTATTGGAAGCTCGAACAAAAAGGTGTTTCTACTACGATGAAAGTCATAAAGAAAATAGTTGAGAGAGAAAGACCAGAGGTATGGGACGCCCTTGAAGAAGTTACAAGAGAACACCCTGTATTGTTAAACAGGGCACCAACCTTACACAGATTGGGTATACAAGCCTTTGAGCCTGTTCTTATCGAGGGTAAGGCTATTCAGCTTCACCCCCTTGTATGTACAGCTTTCAACGCTGATTTTGATGGAGACCAGATGGCTGTTCATATTCCTTTATCTGTAGAGGCTCAGACTGAGGCAAGAGTTTTAATGATGTCTACCAACAATATTCTTTCTCCTGCTAACGGAAAACCTATTATAGGTCCCACTCAGGATATTGTATTAGGTCTCTATTATATGACCCGAGAACGTCCTCTTGATAAGGGTGAAGGGAAGGTTTTTGCAAGCATTGACGAGGTAAGGATAGCCTTTGATACAAAAGAGGTTGAATTACATGCAAAAATAAAAGTTAGGATCAACGGAAAACTCATAGATACCACTGTGGGAAGATGTTTAGTCTATGAGATAATGCCTAAAGAGATGCCTTTTTCAATAGTTAATAAGGTTTTAAACAAGAAAGAGCTTAATAATATAATAGATTACTCCTATAGGGTCTTTGGTCAAAAAACAACTGTAATTATTGCAGACAGATTAAAAGATTTAGGTTTTGCTATGGCTAAGGTTGCTGGCATCTCCATCTGTATAGACCATTTAATCATCCCAACACAAAAGGATAAGATTATAGAAGAAGGGATGAAAAAAGATATGGAGATTGAAAACCAGTATGCCCATGGACATATTACAGCCGGAGAGAAATATAACAAAAAGGTTGACCTTTGGCAGACCATCACAGACAAGATTAAAAGAGAGATGATGAATGAGCTTAAGATGGAGCAAATTGAGCGTGATGGCAAGAAAGTTTTAACAGAGAGCTTTAACTCAATATATATAATGGCAGACTCTGGTGCAAGAGGTAGTACCCAGCAGATAGTTCAGCTTGCTGGTATGAGAGGTTTAATGGCAAAACCTTCAGGACAGATTATAGAAACACCAATTACAGCAAACTTTAAAGAAGGATTGTCAGTATTACAATACTTTATTTCAACTCATGGTGCAAGAAAAGGATTGGCAGATACGGCTTTAAAAACAGCAA
This sequence comes from uncultured Pseudomonadota bacterium, assembly GCA_964540515.1. GTDB lineage: Bacteria > CALINM01 > CALINM01 > CALINM01 > CALINM01 > JAOAGA01. Next base: position 9,870 of record CAZIMS010000004.1, read on the forward strand.
ATGCTGGATATCTTACCAGAAGGCTTGTTGACGTAGCACAAGATGTATTAATTACTATTGAAGATTGTAAAACAATAGATGGTATATATCTTACACATTTAATTAACTCAGCTGGAGAGATTGAAGAGAGATTGTCAGAAAGGATTTTAGGAAGAATAGCAATAGAAGATATTAGAGATCCCTATACTAATGAAATAATTATTAAATCTGGTGAAGAATTTACTGAAAGCATTGTGGCAAAGATTGAAGATGCTGGTTTTGATAAGGTTAAAGTAAGATCTCCACTTACTTGTAAGTCCAAAAGAGGTATTTGTGTTAAATGTTATGGTAGAGATTTGGCGAGAGGGCACCTCGTTAACATTGGAGAGGCCGTTGGCATTATTGCTGCGCAGTCAATAGGTGAACCAGGCACTCAGCTTACTATGAGAACATTCCATTTGGGAGGTACAGCTGGTGCTAAAGCAGAGAAAAACACACTTGAAATAAGGAATGAGGGTTTCATAAAGCTTATCAATGTTCAAACCGTTAAAGACAGAGACGGCAATCTCGTTGTTACTAATAGACATGGAGAGATAGCAGTTGTAGATAATTTCGGTAGAGAAAGAGAAAAATACTCCATTATCTATGGTGCAAGACTATTAATAAAAGATGGTGATAAGGTTAATGGAGGCCAAAGAGTTGCTGAATGGGATCCCTATTATATACCTATAATCACGGAAGTAGGTGGTATTATTAAATTTGGTGATATCATAGACGGTGTTACAATAAAAGATCAAGTTGACGAAGTAACAGGAATGTCTCAAAAAATCGTTATCGAGCACAAAGATGTTAATCTTAGACCAAGAATATCAATTAAAGACCTAGCTGGAAAGACTATAAAAGCACCCGAAACCGGAATGGAAGCACGTTATCATTTACCGGTCAGTGCCATGATAATTGTAACGGAAGGACAGGAAGTTGCTGCTGGCGACATAATTGCAAAATATCCTAGAGAAATTACTAAACAGCACGATATTACAGGTGGATTGCCAAGAGTTGCGGAGCTTTTCGAAGCAAGAAAACCCAAAAAATTCGCTATTATTTCTGAGATTGATGGTGTCGTATATTTTGGAAAAGATAGTAAAGGTAAGCGGCAAGTTGTTATAAAGCCAGATGTGGGTGAAGAAAAGGTCTATCAAATCCCAAAAGGTAAGTATATTATAGTTAGAGAAAAAGAAAGAATTAAGGCAGGAGAAAAACTAATAGAAGGCTCACCCAACCCCCATGATATTCTGAAAGTTTTGGGTGAGAAGGAGTTAGCAAGGTTTCTTGTCGATGAGATACAGAATGTTTATAGGCTTCAGGGTGTTAAGATTAATGATAAACATTTTGAGATAATCGTTAGACAGATGCTTAAAAAAGTTAAGATAACTGATGCTGGTGATACAAACTTTATAATTGGTGATATTGTTGATAAGGTTATTTTTGAAGAAGAAAACAGAAGGGTAGTAGGTGAAGGCAAAAAACCTGCAAGGGCAGATGCTTTGTTTTATGGTATTACTAAAGCATCATTAAGCACCGAGAGCTTTATCTCTGCTGCATCGTTTCAAGAGACCACAAAAGTACTCACTCAAGCAGCAATAGAAGGCAAGATTGATTACTTAAAAGGGTTAAAAGAAAATGTCATAGTAGGAAGGCTTGTACCAGCTGGAACCGGATTAACAAGATATGGAAAGATTTTGATATCAACTGATAATGAAACAGAAGTTAAACAATCGGCATAACAAAGTTGCTATAGAAGGGGAGTTATAAAAAAATGTTCCCCTTCTTTTTTAAAATTTTCAAAATGGAGAAGAGATGAAAATAGCGATATCAGGAAAGGGTGGGGTAGGTAAGACTACACTGGCAGGAGCTCTTGCAAGATATATAGCTGACCTAAACTATAAAGTTTTAGCTATAGATGCTGACCCCGACGCTAATTTAGCCTCAGCAATTGGCATTTCAAAGGAGCTATTAAAAGATATAAAACCCATTTCTGAAATGAAGGAACTCATATCAGAAAGAACTGGTACTAAAGCAGGTTCTTTTGGTGGTATGTTTATTTTAAATCCAAAAGTTGATGACCTTCCAGACAAATTTAGTATCGAATATAAAGGCGTAAAAATGATGCTTTTAGGTATTGTAGAAAGTGCTGGTACAGGATGTTTTTGTCCAGAGAATACGCTATTGAAAGCCCTATTAAGGCATCTTTTTGTTGCCAGAGATGAGGTTGTTATTGTAGATATGGAAGCTGGGCTGGAACATTTAACAAGAGGCACTACTGCCTATGTAAATAAATTTATCGTAGTTGTAGAGCCTGGTCAAAGAAGTTTTCAGACAGCAAGACAGATAAGAGAGTTAGCAAAAGAATTAGCCGTTAAAGATGTTTGGATTGTAGGAAATAAAGTTAAAAACGAAAGCGATAAAGATTTGATTGAGAAAGAACTCTCAGATTTTAATATACTTGGCTACTTAACTTACAATGATAAAATTATTGAATCAGACAAACTCGGCTTATCTCCCTTTGACCTGTCTGAAGAACTCAAAAAAGAAATAAAGATTATTTGGGATAATATAAATATTTTATGATTTACGCTTATGACAGAGCAAACATCTCTCTTTATTGGGATGGTTCTCAGGCAGAGGCATATTAGTCCCTTTACCGTGACATTCTTTGCATTTTTTCTCATCTTTTAACTCTTTATGTATTTCATCAATAGGAACCCTTGGAGTCTTTTGGCGAGGAGCCATTAATAAAATACTAACTACTAATATGCCTATTAAAATAAATACTAAGTCAATCTTTTTAATTTTCATTAGCTTCTCTTTGTAATAAAATTTAATAAAAGAATAATTAAAACAATAAGTAATGATACAGAAAATACAATTATGTTAACTATATTATTGCCCACCGGATTAACGATGGAATAATATATTCCAAAAAATAGAAAAATAGTCAAAAGAATTGTCTTTAAAAATAGTTTGAACTTGCCGGTTAACAAAAAGACCAGTAAAATCAAATAGTACAATACTACATAGGGGCTTGATAAAAACTCATCAAAACTTTTTGGTATATTAAAAAAAATCTCCCTCAAGTATTGCACAAAATCCATCATATATTTATTTATTTATTTTAAGTATTTTATAAATAAAAAACAATATATAAAAATTTATTTATAACTATAAATTTCTTTTTTCTAGTATTAACAGGTTTATTTTAGTTTACATAATATTTCTTATACGAATTAATACAAATCCATAAACAGCTTATATAATACAATAGCACTTGCTGAAGAGACATTTAAAGAACCGGCCTCTGAATTAAACTCAATTTTAATGATATCATCGCAAAGACTTTTTGTTAGTTGTTTAATACCTTTACCCTCACTACCAAAAACAAGCGCAGTTTTATTTGTAAATTTGATTTGGGATAAATTTTTTGTACCATTACCCTCAAAACCGTAGACAGTAAAAAAATCTTCTTTTAGATTTCTAATAAAATCATTAATATTTGTAACTTTTGAGATGTTTAAAAAAATAGCGTTTCCTGCAGAGGCCTTAATGACCGCTGGTGTTATATCGCAGGCTCTATCTTTAGGAATTATGACAAGGTCAATATTAAAGGCATAGGAATTTCTTAAAATTGCACCTAAGTTTTGAGGATCTTCTATATGATCCAATATCAAAATTTTGTTAGCTCTTTCTATAAGACTGTCTGGATCTACATAAGGGAAATGGCTAATTTCACAGGCTATGCCTTGATGGTCTGTAGTTTTTGCTAGTTTATCAATATAATTGTTATTTGTATGTTCGTATCTAACTGTTTTTAATATATCTAAATCAAGTTTTCTTGAAATAAAGACCCTTTTAATAATCTTTGGTTTTACTTTTATAATATTTAAAACAGGATGTAAACCATATATTATCATATAAAAATGGTTTCAATATATTCTTTTGGGTTTTGAGATTCAAGAACAGGTCTTCCAACCACTATATAGTCAGCTCCTTTATCAATAGCTTCTTTAGGAGATAAAATTCTCTTTTGATCATCAGGTGTTTTCTCTTTTCTAATTCCTGGTGTAACAACTAAAAAATCTCTGCCGCAACTTTTCTTTATATCTTCAATTTCTAAAGGAGAAGATATTACACCATTAAGTCCTGCGGATTTACCATACTGGGCAAGATAAGGAACAAATTCAGATGGAGCTATATTAATCCCAACATCTTTTAAATTCTTTTCATCCATGCTAGTAAGTACTGTTACTCCTAAAAGCAAAGGAAACTTATTATCTTTTTTAATTTCAGAGGCTTTGGTTATCATATCCTTTCCGCCTAAGATATGTAGAGTCAACATATATATGTTGTGTTCCATAGCAGAATAGACTGCTTTTTCAACAGTATTGGGAATATCAAAAAATTTCATATCAAGAAAGACCTTGTACCCACTATCTTGAACACGCTTAACTATATCAACGCCATATTTTGTGAAAGATTGCATGCCTATCTTAAAGATAGATACTACCCCTTTAAGATCTTTTAAGAGACTGTCAATCTTTTTTAAATCTGTAGTATCGAGGGCTATGATAACTTTAGTACTATTCATAAAAACAACCCATTATAAATATATTATATTTGGTTTATAAATTCTTCTAATGTAAGCAATGAACAAGATTTATCTCTTCTTCTTATAAGCTCTACTTTTTTGTCTTTTTTGAAGGTGTTTCCTATATTAATACGGAAAGGAATCCCAATCAAATCGGCATCCTTAAACTTAACACCTGGTCTTTCGTCTCGGTCATCTATTATAACCTCTTCTCCTTTTTTTAGTAAAAACTCATAAAGTTTGAAAGCCGACTCTTTAATATCATTGTCGTTTATATTCGTAGGAATAATTATATATTTAAAGGGTGCTATGGGTTCTGGAAATATTATGCCATCTTTATCATGATTTTGTTCTATTGCTGCAGCTACTGTTCTTCCTACCCCAATGCCATAACAACCCATAACAATAAAAACTTCCTCACCTCTTTCATTTAAATAAGTAGCGTTCATAGCTTTGCTGTATTTGGTTCCAAGTTTAAATATATGACCTACTTCTATTCCCTTTTTGCTAAACAACTTTCCTTCTTCGCAACGTGGACAGGGATCGCCTAAGGTAGCATTAGACACATCAGCAAACATATCTACCTTTATGTCTCTATCGAAATTAGCATTTATTAAATGATAGTCTCTTTCATTGGCACCTGTAACGAAATTTTTAATCCCTTTTAGAGAGATATCTGCTATCACTTTTATATCTTTACAGTTGTAGGGTCCCATAAAACCAACAGGTAGCTTAAGTATATTTTCAATCTCTTCTTCAGTAGCTGGTCTTATCTCGTTACCTCCGACTGCGTTTTTAACTTTAATCTCGTTACCTTCTCTGTCTCCTCTCAAAATTACCATGTAAAAGACAGAATCAACCATATAGATTAATGTTTTTGCAGTTTTTAATGGAGATATATTTAAAAATTTTGATACTTCTTCAATACTTTTTAAATTAGGTGTATAAACTTTTTCTAAACTATTTAAGGCTTCATCAGAGATATTGCTATTGCTAATTTTATCATTTACTTGAGCCTTTTCTCTGTTTGCTGAGTAGCTACATTTATCGCATAAAAGTATTGTGTCCTCACCTGTATCGGCCATTACCATAAACTCGTGGGAAAAACTACCTCCTATAGCTCCAGTATCGGCTTCTACAGCACGAAAATCAAGACCACATCTTTCAAATATCTTGCAATAGGCATCATACATCTTCATATAACTTTTTTCAGCCGATTTTTCATCAATATCAAAACTATAACCATCTTTCATTATAAATTCTCTTGATCTCATAACACCAAAGCGTGGTCTTATCTCGTCCCTAAACTTTGTTTGTATCTGATAAAGATTTATAGGCAACTCTCTGTATGATTTGATATGATTTCTTACTATGTCGGTAACTACTTCTTCATGAGTAGGTCCATAACAAAACTCTCTTCCCAGCCTATCTTTAAATCTTAGAAGTTCTTTGCCATAAAAACTCCATCTACCGCTTTCTTCCCATAATTCCTTTGGCTGGACAGAAGGCATAAGAATCTCAATAGCACCTGCTCTATTCATCTCTTCCCTGATTATATTCTCAACCTTTTTTAAAACTCTTAAACCTAAGGGCAGATAATTATATATACCGCTGGTAAGCTTTCTTATCATTCCAGCTCTTACCATTAATTTATGGCTTATTACCTCTGCATCTGATGGGTCCTCTTTCAAAGTTGGAATAAAGTATTGGCTATACCTCATCTTCTTACCTCCGATATTTTTCATCAAGCAATTTAATTTCCTTTATAAACTCTTTTATCATTTCGTCAGTTTTTTCAAATCTTTTCAGCACCCTACCCTCTTTAAAAATTATTCCACCTCTTATGCTGCCTGCTAAACCTATATCTGCATCTTTAGCTTCTCCAGGACCATTTACTTCGCAACCCATAACAGCTACTTTGAGTGGTGACTTGATGTTTTTAATCTCTCTCTCCACATTTTTGGCGATGGCTATTACATCTATCTCTCTTCTTGCACAGGTTGGACAGGATATTAAAGTAGGTCCTAACTCTCTTATTTTCAATGATTTTAATATTTCTTTCGCTGTATCAATCTCTTTTTCTGGGTTCGCCGTCAAAGAAACTCTTATGGTATCCCCTATCCCTCTAATCAGGAGATATCCTATACCAATAGATGATTTTATGGTTCCTGAAAACTCCGTACCTGCTTCAGTAATACCAACATGTAAAGGGTAATCAGATTTTTTAGAGAATTTTTCATAGGCACTGATGGTAGTCATTATATCGGTTGATTTAAGAGACACTTTCATATTAAAGAAATCATTATCTTCAAAAAATTTTATATACTCCATAGCACTAAATACTATACCTTCTGAGATATCATTTTCATATTTTTTTCTAATTTTAAAGTCTAAAGAACCAGAATTTACACCAATCCTTATAGATGTATTATATTCTTTTGATTTTTTTATTATTTCTTTTAATTTTTTTCTGTTCTTTATGTTTCCAGGATTGATTCTAATACAATCTGCACCACTAGATATAGATAAAAGTGCTAATTTATAATCAAAATGTATGTCTGCTACAAGTGGTATATTAATCTTTTTCTTTATTTGAGATATTGCCATAGCTGATTCTTCGTCAGGAACGGCAACTCTTATGATCTCACATCCCCTTTTTTCTAACCTCTTAATTTGTTTTATCGTTGAGATTACATCTTTAGTGTATGTATTGGTCATTGACTGAATAGATACAGGAGCATCCCCACCTACTGGAACTTTACCAACAAAAATTTTACGTGTTTTTCTTCTATTTATCATACAAAAATAGCCTAAGTTGATACTCTTTATCTAATTTTTTCTATGAGTTTATAAATTATAAAACTAAGCCCTTCATAAAAATATTGGTTCCATCTTTTTAGGTATCGCAACCTTTGTGTTTATATGATTTTCCAAAAAATCTTTTAGTTTAAGCATAATCTCTTGTTCTCCGTGTATCAAAAAAATTTTTTTCAAGTGGGATATATGTTTAGAAAAGTTTAAGAGAATTTTTCTGTCGGCATGAGAGGAAAAACCATTAATGGTATAGACCTTCGCCTTCACTCTTATCTGTTCCCCGTATATATAAACAAACTTTTCATTATCAATTATCTTTCTTCCTAAGGTACCTTTCGCTTGAAAGCCCGTAAAGATTATACTATTTTTTTCATTCCAAAGATTATGTTTTAAATGATGGAGTATTCTTCCACCATTACACATCCCAGAACCAGCAATAATTATAGCCTTCTCTTTGATATTATTAATGCTTTTTGAGTCTTCAATAGAGCTTGTAAATATTAGATAGGGAAAAGAAAAGGGGTTTTTACCTCTTTCATAGATCTTTTTTGCATCTTCATCAAAATAATCATAATACTGAAGAAAGAGATTGGTTGCCTTTATTGCAAGTGGTGAATCTAAAAATACCCTGCAGGGTGGAAGTTCTTTTTTTTCATACATCTCTCGAAATAAGTATAGTAGTTCTTGTGTTCTCTCTAAAGCGAAGGAAGGGATTATTACATTCCCACCTCTTTTAAAGGTCTCTATGATTGCAACTTTTAGCTCTTCATAGGATTCATCAAAGTCTTTATGTTCCCTATCGCCATAGGTTGATTCAATAAATAGATAATCTATGTCTTTTGAAGGGCAGGTAGGATCTCTAACGATAGGTTTATTTCTATTCCCTAGATCTCCAGAAAAGACTATCTTTTTTAAGGAGTCATTATCTTTTATTGTTAGTTCTATATAGGAAGAGCCAATTATGTGTCCTGCATCTTTTAACTTGAAAGATATATTTTCGGTTATTCTTACCTCTTCATCGTAATTTAAGAGAAAAAAATTGTCATAAGTCTTAATTACATCTTCTTCGTAGTATAGGGGCTCTGTGATTTCTTCTCCCCTCCTCAAGGCTTTTTTCTTTGCTGATATATAATCTTCAAACATAACCTTAGCAGAGTCGAGAAGCATAATCCTTGTTAGTTCATAAGTAGCTTTGGTACAGTATATCTTGCCTTTAAAACCCATCTTTACCAAATAAGGGATCCTTCCTGAGTGATCTATATGTGCATGGGTAAGTATTGCAAAATCGATATCTTTAGGGTTAAAATGTAACTTATTTTGATTGTTAGATACCTCATCTCCTTGAAATAGACCGCAGTCTATGATAAAACTTTTTTCGCTTGTCTCTATTAAAAAACAAGAACCTGTAACATTTTCAACAGCTCCTAAAGGAGTTATCTTCATTGTTTTGTAATTGTTAGCCCTTTAAAAAAAATGTATTATAAAATGATATGACTGATGACAAAAAAACTCAAGAAATTAAAAAAAGAAAAAGAGAAAAATTAATCATATTTATCTTGCTGAGCCTACTATTTGTCTTAGGCTCCACTCAACTCTACATAATTAAAGGTTCAACGGAAAAACCCTTAATATCTGAGATAGGCTTTTTCATGCTAATTAACCTGAACTTGGCCTTACTCCTTTTTTTGCTTTATCTTGTTATAAGAAATTTTTCAAAAATCTTTTTGGAGTACAAAAAAGGGCTTGGTTCAAAAATAAAATATAAGTTAATCTTATTTTTCTTAATATTTTCCACAGTTCCATCAATACTTCTCTTTTTTTTAGCCTCTACTTTTATAACCACAAGTATTGAGAGATGGTTTAATGTTCAGATAGAAAAATCTCTAAAGGAAGCTCTTAAAGTTGCAAAAACTTTTTATAAACATGCTTCAGATAATACTCTTTTTCACTCAAAAAAGATCGCAAATATAATAAGGGAAGAAAAACTACTTGATCATGATAAACTCAAATATCTATCTTCTTATCTACATAATAAGAAAAAGGAGTATAATCTAGAATCTTTAGAAGTTTTCTCTTTCATGAAAGAGAGATTATTTTCAGAGATACCTGAAAATTCAAAACCTATTGATACAAAATCCAATATTATAGAAGATGCACTAAATGGAAAAGAGGTTGTTATAATCGATGAATCATTAACTGGTGATATTGTAAGGGCTTCTGTCCCTATTTACTCAACCTTTAAATCCGATGAGGCAGTTGGATGCGTTGTTGTAAGTTATCATATACCTCACAGTATGGTTAATAAGATGGAGATTATATCTGAAACTTATGAAAAATACTCAAAACTTATGTTTTTTAAAAAACCATTAAAATCGGTTCTTTTTATAATGCTTCTTATTACCACTTTAGTGATAATCTTTACTTCCCTTTGGTTTGGATTATATTTTGCAAGACATATTACTGAGCCATTAGAAAGCATGACATATGCAGCAAAAAGCGTTTCTGAAGGAAATATGGATGTACAGGTTAGTATTGATTCTGATGATGAGATAGGAACACTCTCAAGGGCTTTCAATAAAATGTTAGTTGATTTAAGGGAGAAAGGAACAATAATAGAAGCTCAGTCAAATTATCTAAAGGTTTTAATGAATAAGGTTTCTACTGGCATACTTGCCCTATCTGCTGAGGGAACTGTAGTAACCTTTAACGAAGCCTTTAGAAGAATTTTTTTAATAGAGGATATAGAAAATACTAAAGAGCTTCCTATCCTTTTTCAGAACGTAACATCAAAGGAAGAACTAATATCTTTATTAGACCTATCTGGTTTGACTAAAACAAAAGAGAGAATAGTTAAGTTAATAATAAAAGGAAAAGAGAAGTTTTTGAAGATTGATATTACCCCTCTCTTTGATGAGCAAAAGAAACTCCTTGGCTTTGTAACAGTATTTGATGATATCACAGAAAATATAAGGTATGAGAAGATGCTTGCTTGGAGAGAGGTGGCTCGTAAGGTTGCCCACGAGGTTAAAAACCCCCTTACACCTATTCAACTTTCTGCCAGTAGAATAAAGAAAAAATATGAGAACTATATAACCGATGAAGAGAAGGACACCTTTAATGAGTGTATAAACACAATAATTAACCAAGTGGAAGACATAAAATCATTAATAAATGAGTTTTCAAATTATGGTAAAATGCCTTCCATTAAGAAAACCTTAAACAATATAAGTGAGGTCTTTAAAGATATATTCTTTCTTTTTAAAGAGACCCACAAGAATATAGCTCTCGAATTAGATGTAGATAACAATATACCTCCCTTTAATTTTGATAGGGAGGCTATAAAAAGGTCTATGATAAATTTAATTAATAACTCAATAGATGCTATAGGTGATAAAAAGGACGGAGAGGTAAAAATTAAAGTATCCTATTCATCTCCAGAAGAAGTTGTTATTACTGTATCTGACAATGGTGTAGGTGTTAAGGATGAGTATAAGTCAAAACTTTTTGAGCCCTATTTTTCAAGAAAGAAGGGAGGAACGGGGCTTGGACTATACATAGTTTATAACATTATAAAGGAACATAATGGTGAGATTAAGCTTAATGAGTATAAAAAGGAAGGAACAGAGTTTATAATAACACTACCAATAAAATAATATAAAGTTATGAGGTTGAGATGAAGAAAAAGATAGCAGTAATTGATGATGAAGCCCCGATTAGAGACAGCTTAAAAGGTGTTTTTGAAGACGAAGGCTTTGAGGTATTAACAGCAGAGGATGGTGAAAGTGGTATTAGGCTTGTAAGAGAAAATATTCCTGATCTGGTATTGCTTGATATATGGATGAAGGGCATTGATGGGATAGAGGTTCTTAAAAGACTCAAAGAAGAACTTCCTTTCATACCTATTATAATCATGTCAGGACACGGAACTATTGACATTGCTGTAAACGCTACTAAATTAGGAGCCTTTGACTTTATCGAAAAACCAATTTCCTTAGAGAGATTATTCTTACTTATAGACAATGCTATAAAATATTATGAGCTTTTAAATGAAAACATATATCTTAAGAAAAAGGTTAGTAAAAGTCTTGATATACCATCTAAGTCCGAGAAAATACAAAAGATAATTGATGACTTAAGATATATCTCAAAAACAAATAAAACGGTACTTTTTTTAGGTGAAGAAGGCGTTGGCAAATCTTTTTTTGCTCGATATTTTCACAATCTTAAAGGTGGTGATGAGAAAGATTTTTACGAGTTAAATCTAACTATCTCAAAAGAAGATGATTTAGAAAATCTTTTCAATCTCAAAACTGGAAAAAATGAAAGAACAATTTATCTAAAGGAGTTTAAAAACTTATCTAAAGAATCCCAGTCTAATATCCTGAAAATGAAAAAACAATTTAACTTCATTTTTTCTAGTACCGAAGATATACAGAAAACTGTAGAGTCTGACAAAAACTTCGCAAGTTTTTATTTTGCTATGGAGATAATATCTTTCAGAATACCATCCCTCCGTGAAAGAAAGGAAGATTTAGAATCTTTCATAGATTTTTACTCTTCTTTTTTTACCAGACATTATGGCAAAAAAATTAAATTTACAAAGGAGGCACTAGAAACACTAAAAGGTTATAGTTGGAATGGGAACTTAAAAGAGTTAAAAAACTTCCTTGAATACATATTTATAACATCTAAAACTGAGGTAATCACACAAAAAGACTTACCAGATTATATAAAGCTAAATAGCAAGATTAGCGCTTTAGAAGAGGATATCTTTAGGCATAACCTATTATCTGAAGCCAAAAAATTGTTTGAAAAAGAGTTTATAAAGATGAGACTTACAGAGGCATCTGGAGATATAAAAAGGGCCTCTGAAATTATGGGGATAAAAGAAAGTCTTTTAATATCTAAAATGAGATATTATGGTATCAACTAAATGGAATTAAAAGATTATGGCATAATTGTTAGCAGCTCTGATTTCCGAGAAAATGATAAAATACTTAAAATATATACTAAAACTAATGGTTTATTAAAGGTCTATGCTTTTGGAGCAAAAATTAGTAAGAAAAGATTTGTCGGAAACTTAGTCCCCTTCAATTTATTGAATCTTAGATTGAAAAAAAGTAAAGATTACATAACACTTGAGGAAGTGGGCGTAGTAAAATACTTCTCTCAGTTAACCCAAAACATTATCAATATTAAGATACTTTTCAATATTTCTTCTCTGCTGACTACAGAAAGAGGACATTGTGAGACAAACATATTTAAGTTGCTCTACTTCCTTCTGTCAAACCTTAATGAATCAAAAGAAGACAGCGAGAGGTTTAAGCTTTATATAATTTTCTGTATTTACTTGTTAAAAAAAGAGGGTGTTATAAATAGCGCAAAAGAATGTTATAGATGTAAAGGGAGAAATATCTTTTTTTTAGCATCCGATGACAACTCAATATACTTTAAATGCCAAAACTGCGTTACAGATAGAGAGATTATATCCCAATTAGATAAGGAGTTTTTAAGCTTTATAATTCAAGCCTTAAACCCTAAAAGACCCTTTATTGAACAAAAATTTAATAAAGATTTTTTGTTTAAGATAATTCAAACAATTCAGCCATTTTTAAAAAGGTATTTCAATGTTGATATAATTTCATTTTGAAAGAAACTAAAATATTTTTTGTAAAACTCAGGAAAATCTTGACTTTTCAATCTTTTTTGTGATAAAAAAACAGTCATCTTTTAGGAGGGTAGAATGACTTTTCAGGAGCTAATCTTAAAATTAGAGAGGTTTTGGGCAGATAGAGGTTGTATTATTGGACAACCATATGATATCGAAGTTGGTGCAGGCACTTCAAATCCTCATACCTTTTTAAGGGTCTTGGGACCAGAACCTTGGAATGTTGCCTATGTAGAGCCTTCCAGGAGACCTACCGATGGTAGATATGGTGAGAACCCCAATAGATTGCAACATTATTACCAATATCAGGTAATCTTAAAACCTTCACCCCTTGATGTCCAAGAGATTTATTTAGATAGTCTTAGAGCCATAGGTATAGATCCACTAAAACATGATATTAGGTTTGTAGAAGATGATTGGGAATCTCCTACCCTTGGTGCTTGGGGTCTTGGTTGGGAGGTTTGGCTTGACGGAATGGAGATAACACAGTTTACCTATTTCCAACAAGCAGGTGGTATAGATTTAAAACCAATCTCAGCTGAGATTACCTACGGTTTAGAGAGAATAGCCATGTACCTACAGGGGGTTGATAATGTTTTTGATCTAAAATGGAACGAGGAAGTAACCTATAGAGATGTCCATTACAAGGGAGAGGTTGAATGGTCCTATTATAACTTTGAGAAGGCTGATATAGATACCCTCTTTAAACTTTTTGACTTATTTGAGAAAGAATCTTTGAGAGTTATTGAGATACCACTTGTACTTCCAGCCTACGATTACTGTCTAAAGTGTTCCCACGTTTTTAATGTACTTGATGCGAGAAACGCAATATCTGTTGCAGAAAGAACAGGACTTATTGGTAGGATTAGGGTTTTAGCCAAGAGATGTGCAGAAGAGTATCTTAAGCAAAGAGAAGAAATGGGCTTTCCTATGTTAAAAGAAAGGAGATAGACTTTGAAAAAAGATTTTTTATTAGAGATAGGAACTGAAGAGATACCAGCTAGTTTTGTCTTACCTGCCTTAGAGAACTTAACAGAGAAGTTTGTTAACCTTTTGGAAGACAATAAAGTTTCTTTTGAGGCTATGGAGACCTATGGAACTCCAAGAAGATTGACTCTCTTTGTTAAAGGTCTATTAGCTAAGCAGCCAGATATAGAAGAAGAGGTTTTAGGTCCACCAAAAAAGGTAGCTATCGATGAAGATGGTAACTTTACAAAAGCAGGAATAGGCTTTGCCAATAGCAATAATATCAACCTGTCAGATATCATTTATATTACCAAAGACAAAAAAGAGTATGTTGGTTTTATTAGAAAAAAAATTGGCAAAGAAACCTCTCAAATACTTTCAGAAAATTTAGCACAGTTAATATTGTCCTTAAACTTCCCTAAAAGCATGAGATGGAAAGAAGGAGATATTAGATTTGTAAGGCCTATCCACTGGTTATTGGCAATAATAGACGCTGAGGTTGTTAAATTCAATATTGGTGAGATAGTCTCTTCAGATCTCACTTATGGTCATAGATTCATGTCAAATAGAGCCTTTAAAGTAAATAACTTTGATGAGTATAAAAAGGTCTTAAAAGAAAATTTTGTCATATGGAATCATCATGAAAGAAAGGATTTGATTAAAGAATCTGCTAAGAAGCTTGCTGAAGGTTTAAAGGCAGTTATAGAGGAAGATGAAGAGTTAATTGAGACCATAAACTTTCTTTGCGAGTACCCCTGCCCTCTTTTAGGAAGTTTTGAGGAAAAATTTTTAGCCCTGCCTCAAGAGATTATTATCAACACAATGAAGAAACATCAAAAATATATACCGTTAAGAGATAAAGAAGGCAAACTATTACCTAATTTTATTACTTTTTCAAATACTAAAGTAGATGATGAGAAAATAGTAATTAATGGTAATAGTAGAGTAATAAGGGCAAGATTTTCCGATGCAGAGTATTATTTTGAAAAAGATAAAAGAGTACCTCTTTATCAAAATTTAGATAAGCTCAAAAAGGTAGTCTTTCAAGTAAAGTTAGGCAGTTATTACGAAAAAACAGAGAGATTAGTTAAGCTGTCCCAACATATAGCCAACATATTTTATCCAGATAAAAAAGAGAAGGCAGAAAGAGCAGCACTTCTATCAAAGTCAGATCTTGTAACGGGAATGGTTTATGAGTTTCCATCTCTTCAAGGTATTATTGGTGGAGAGTTGGCAAGAATTCAAGGTGAAGATCCAGAAATTGCTACTGCCATATATGAGCATTACCTGCCACAGTCTTCAGATGACAAAGTTCCTGAAAGCAAAACAGGCATAATTTTAAGTTTAGCTGATAAAATTGATAATATCGTAGGTTTTTTTGGTATAGGGTTATCACCAAAAGGCGCCTCTGACCCCTATGGTTTGAGAAGACAGACAATTGGTATAATCAGGATACTTTTAGAAAACAATTTAATCATCGATTACACAGACTTAATTAAATACGCCTATGACTGTCTTAAAGACAAGCTTATCTTAAATTATAACGAGCTTATAACTACTATATCTGAGTTTGTTGAAAGTAGGTTTTACTATCAAATGGAGCAACAGGGTTTTAATTCAGAAATTATATCAGCTGTTATAACTCTACACCCTAAAGATTTAGTTATGTCGAGAGAAATAATCTCTGTTATAGACAAGGAGCACAAAAAGCCAGAATTTAAAGACTTAGCTTTCTCAGCAAAAAGGGTATCAAACATTACGAAAGGAACAACTCATTTAGACTTTGATTTATCCTTATTTAAAGAAGAAGCAGAGTTTAAGCTCTTTGAGTCATATCAAAAGGCAAAAACAAGTTTAGAAAAGACTATTTTAGAAAGAGATTTTAATTCTATACCTTCTATTTTACTTTCTATTAAGCCTGAACTGGATGCATATTTTGAAAAAGTACTCGTTATGGATAAGGATGAAAATGTTAAGAGAAATAGACTTGGTTTTTTAAACTCTCTAAAATTAGTTTTTGAAAAAGTCCTAGATTTTTCCAAAATACAGATATAACGGAGGTCTATATGGCAGTTAAAAAATACGTATACTTCTTTGGGGAGGGAAAAGCCGATGGCAAGGCTGATATGAAGGAGCTTCTCGGAGGTAAGGGAGCAAATTTAGCTGAGATGTGTTTATTAGAAATACCTGTCCCTGCAGGATTTACCATAACAACGGAAGTTTGCACCTACTATTACAAACATAATAAAACCTATCCAAAGGAGCTTGAGAAGCAGGTTAAAGAAGCCCTTTCTAAGGTTGAGAAAATAATGGCTATGAAGTTTGGTGATCCTAAAAACCCTCTTCTTGTCTCCGTTAGATCTGGAGCAAGAAAGTCTATGCCTGGTATGATGGAGACCGTTTTGAATATAGGTCTTTGTTCAAAAACAATACCTGGATTAATAAATAAAACAAAAAATCCGAGATTTGTCTTTGATGCCTATAGAAGACTTATAATGATGTACTCAGATGTAGTTATGGAGAAGGCAGCAGGTATAGAGCCTGAAGAAGGAAAAGGGATTCGAGTACAATTAGATAAAATGCTTGAAGAGTTGAAGCATAAGAAAGGATATACCACCGATGCAGACCTTACTGAAGAAGACCTCAAAAGCCTTTGTGAAAAATTTAAGAAAAAGGTAAGAGAGGTATTAAAAAAAGATTTTCCTGATGACCCCTATGAGCAGCTATGGGGTGGTATTGGTGCAGTTTTTCAGTCATGGAATGGAAAGAGAGCTGTTTCTTATAGAAGGATTGAAGGAATACCAGATGATTGGGGTACGGCTGTTAATGTTCAGGCTATGGTCTTTGGAAATATGGGTGATAACTCTGCTACTGGTGTTGCCTTTACAAGAAATCCTGCAACTGGAGAGAATAAATTTTACGGAGAATGGTTACCAAACGCACAGGGTGAAGATGTCGTAGCAGGTATCAGAACACCTAATCCACTGAACAATGACACAAAAAATGAACACAATAAGGAACTACCCTCTTTAGAGATGGCTATGCCCAAAGTTTACAAAGAGCTTCTTAAAATAAGAGCAATACTTGAGAAACACTATAAAGATATGCAGGATATAGAGTTTACTATCCAGGAGGGTAAACTCTGGATGTTACAATGTAGGGTTGGCAAAAGGACTGGAACAGCAGCACTTAATATGGCCATAGATATGCTTAAAGAAAAGCTAATTTCAAAGAAAGACGCAGTTATGAGAGTGTCTCCTGCTCAACTCGATGAGTTATTACATCCAATCGTTGATGCTGAAGAAGAAAAGAAAGTACAGCCAATAGCAAAGGGACTACCAGCAGGTCCAGGAGGAGCCTGTGGGGAGATTGTTTTTACAGCAACAGAGGCTGTTGAAGAGACAAAAAAAGGCAAGAAGGTGATTCTTGTTCGTGAAGAGACAAACCCAGAAGATGTCGAAGGTATGCGTGCTGCCGTTGGTATCTTAACAGCTCGAGGTGGTATGACAAGTCATGCAGCGCTTGTAGCAAGAGGTTGGGGGAAGTGTTGTATTGTAGGTTGTGGAAGCTTAAAGATTAATCTTAAAGATAGAACATTAACTATAGGTGATAAAGTATTCAAAAAAGGAGATTATCTCACTCTAAATGGAACAAAAGGAAATGTCTATGCAGGGAAGCTTAAGATGGTTGATTCTACACATAACCCTCGTTTTGTTGAGTTTATGAAAATTGTCGATTCTTTTAGACAGATTGGGGTAAGAACAAATGCTGACACACCAGAAGATGCTCTAAAGGCACGGGAGTTTGGTTGTGAAGGAATAGGTCTTTTTAGAACAGAACATATGTTTTATGGCAAAAACTCAGAAAAACCACTATTTAAATTAAGGAAAATGATCGTATCAAAGACAGAAAAGGAAAGGATAGAGGCACTTAAAGAATTATTCCCCTATGTAAAGAAGGATATTAAAGATACCCTTGCCGTAATGGATGGGTTACCTGTTACTATAAGACTTCTTGACCCGCCTTTGCATGAGTTTGTCCCTAATAGAGAAGACGAGAGGAAGAAATTAGCTGAAAGTTTGGGCATCTCTCTTGAAGAGTTTAGCAAAAGGGCTGATGAACTTCACGAGTCAAACCCAATGATGGGACACAGAGGTGTTAGACTAGGTATTACCTATCCGGAGATTACAGAGATGCAGGTAAGAGCAATATTGGAAGCCGCTGCTGAACTAATTAAGGAAGGCAAAAAAGCTTATCCTGAGATAATGGTACCAGTTATAGTAACAAAGGCAGAGCTTGAGCATCAAAAAGCCATAGTAGAGAGGGTCCATGACGAGGTTTGTAAAAAGTTTAAAATAAAAAAGATAAATTATCTTTTTGGGACAATGATAGAGATACCCCGTGCAGCTCTTACTGCTAATAAGATTGCTGAATCGGCAGAATTTTTCTCATTCGGAACAAACGATCTGACTCAGATGGGCTTTGGTTTCTCAAGGGATGATATTGGTGGTTTTCTTCCCGACTATCTTGATAAAAAAATACTGCCTGCTGATCCATTCCAGACAATTGATCAAGAAGGTATTGGTGAGTTAATTAAGATAGGAGTAGAAAGGGGAAGAAGCACAAAACCAAATCTAAAGATTGGAATCTGTGGTGAACATGGTGGTGAGCCTAAATCTATTGAGTTTTGTCATAAAATAGGATTTGATTATGTAAGTTGTTCTCCCTATAGGGTTCCTGTTGCAAGGTTATCTGCTGCTCAAGCGGCTATTTTATATCCGAGAAAAAAGTAATAATATAAGCCATACAGAAATATTAGTTGGGGCAAAGGGTTAAGTATATACTCTTTGCCCATTTATTTTTTTCTCATACTTGACGAAAGTATACCCATACCCTCTCTATATTTTGTTACAGTTCTTCTTGCTATGCAGTAACCCTTGGATTTAAGAATATCTGATATTTCCTGATCACTCAGGGGTTTAAGAGGATTTTCTTCCGTTATGATTTTTTTAATTAGCTCTTTAACACTAGTTGTCGAAACATCTTCTACGCCTATCTTCCTTATTCCTCCACTAAAGAAGTATTTCATCTCAAAAAGTCCTTGAGGAGTCATTATATATTTATTACTTGTCACCCTACTTATAGTTGACTCGTGAAGGTTTAGAGAGATTGCAATATCTTTTAGTGTTAAAGGCTTCATATAACTGGGGCCTTTATCAAGAAATTCTTTTTGTCTCTCCACTATCTCTTTTGCAACTGTAAGTATTGTATTGCCTCTCTGTTGAATACTTTTTATAAACCAATAGGCAGATTTAATCTTCTCTTGAAGATAGTTTTTAACCTTAGGATCGCAACTTTTATCCTTGAGCATCTTCTCGTATGATCTATTTATCTTTAAAAAAGGCATCTCATCAAAATTAAGAATCACTTCATAGTCATCTCCTCTTTTTACAACATAAACATCAGGCTGTATTGGCTGATTCTCGTATTCTGAAAACTCAAAGCCACTACCAGGTTTAGGATTTAGATGACCATTTATAAACTCAAGGGCAAATTTCACCTCTTCTTCAGTAATATTAAGCTCTTTAGCTATCTTTTTAAAACTTTTTTTTGCAAGGTCATCAAGGTAGTTCTCGATTATTGGTACTATAAAAGGAACTGGAGCCCCGTAAACTTCTATCTGATTCAATAGACACTCCTTTAGATTTCGTGATGCAATACCAACAGGATCAAATTTTTGTATCTTCTTAAGCACCTTCTCTACATCCTCTTGAGGTACATTTAAAGATTTTGCAATATCTGTATTTTCAACTCTCAAATAACCGTCAGAATCTATATTGCCAATTATCTCTTCCCCAATTCTTATCTCCTCATCAGTCAGTCTCTCGAGATGTAACTGCCAAAGGAGATGGTCATAGAGGTTAGAACGTTTTGCAGAGTATATATCTAAGATATTGCTTATATCATCCTCATCTTCATTGAAATCTTTCTGTTTATAAAATCTTTCCTTCTCAAAATACTCTTCATTTATTTTCGAATAATTATCAAGAAACTTCTGAAAATCAAGATCTGTCTCATTAGCAGAGACCTCTCCCAAATTATCTTTAATTTCCAAAACAGGGTTTTCCTGTAACTCCTGTGTTATTATATCTGTCAGTTCTAAATGATTTAGTTGTAATATTTTAATGGATAACTGTAGTTGTGGAGTAAGAACAAGTTGTTGGGTCAGTTTTTGTTGCAATTTTAATGATAGTGCCATATTAGATCCTATATCCTTCTCCTAAATAATTCTTAATAACCTTTTCATCTTGGAGTATCTCTTCTGGTGCGCCTTCAGAGATGATAGTTCCAGAACTTATTACATATGCCCTATCACAAATTTTTAATGCTTCTCTAACGTTATGATCTGTAATAATTATGCCTATACCCTTTTTTTTCAACTCCTTTACCATCTCTTGAATATCAGCAACAAGGATTGGGTCAACACCTGCAAAGGGCTCATCCAACAAGATAAAAGAAGGAGATAATGACAATGTCCTTGCAATCTCAAGCCTTCTTTTTTCACCACCAGAGAGTACTGATGCCTTTTCTTTTCGTATGTGTTCTATCTTAAACTCTTTTAAAAGATTATTTGTTATTCTCTCGATCTCATCTTTAGAATAATTATTTTCTTCAAGGACAAGTTTGATATTATCTTCAACTGATAGTCTTCTAAAAACAGATTGTTCCTGTGGTAGGTAGGCGAGTCCTTTTTTGGCTCTTAAGTAAATTGGCAAATTAGTTATATCCTCGTCATCAATCATAATCTTGCCATCATCAGCCTTTATAATTCCAGCTATGATATAGAAACTAGTTGTTTTACCAGCACCATTTGGACCCAATAGCCCAACTATCTCTCCTCGTAAAACCTTTATGGAAACATTGTTAACGACTAACCTTTTTGAATAACTTTTTTTAATGTTTTCTGCTATAAGCACCCTACTCTCCTATCTTAAAAATTACCCTTGGTCTGTTCCCTTCAATAACACTTTTGTTTTCATTAAGGTATAAGGTTATCTTATCACCATTAATCACATTATCGCCTTCTTTTACAGTAGCAGGGTTACCAGTTAAAATTATAATCTCTTTATTTTTATAAAATCTTGCCTCATTACCTGTAGCAGTCCTTAATCCTTGAAGAATTTTTATATTACCTTCAGCTATGATGTAATCTACATCCCTTTTTTTGTTCTCATCCTCTTTATAGTATACCTGAAGCTTGGAGCAATAAAGGGTTAGATCTTCCCTTTTAACCACCACATCATCAAAAAAGGTAATAAGATTTTTGTTATTATCCATCTCCATTCTGTTTGCGTTTATGTCTATGCTCTTGGCTTTTTGTGAATATGAAGTGGTTGTCATTACGAAAAAAATCAGCAAAATAAAGATTTTTTTCATAGGAGTCCTCTAATTTTCTCAGCTTTTAGCCTACTTTTATTTAAATCATATTCAAAGTTTAGACCTTCAATTTTTATATTATCTGTGAAGATGATGGTTTTTCCTTTAGAAAAAATTTTATTATTTAACAAATCATAAATTAACTCATTAGATTTTATATGGCTTTTATCAAAAAAAATTTGTGCCTCTTCCTGTAAAACAAAGGTCGTCTCATCTTTGTAAATAGCCCTTCTTGATGAGAATGATACCTCTTGATTTTTTTCCCGATAAATACCGTCCAACTCTTCAATATATGTGCCATCCAGATCTTTAATAAGATTTCTTCCCTTAATATTAAATATATTTCCTTTTGAAATAACACTGTAGGTAAAGTTTGTAACCTTTTGTTCAGGAGTAGACGTATTTATTTTTTGAGGAATAACCGCCTTTAAACTAAAATTTGAATAAAAATAGATAGTTATAAGAAAAAGGTTAAATAGGAAAAAAAATATAGCATTTTTCATACCAATAGAATATCATTTTTTTTCTATTTTGCAAATAATACTTTTATGATATGCTAACACATATGAGAAAGGCAGATGTAATTTTTCTTCATGCGCCAAGTATTTATGATTTTAGAAAAAAGCCGGTTATACACGGTCCTATTAGCGATGTGGTACCCTCTGGTCCCATCTTTGAGATGTATCCCATCGGCTTTATAAGTCTTTGCGGGCACTTAGAAAAGGCTGGCTTTTCCACAAGAATTATAAATATTGCCAATAAAATGTTAAACTCTCTAAGCTATGACCCAGAAAAAGAGATTAAAAATTTAAAACCAAAGGCTTTTTGTATTGATTTACACTGGTTTCCCCATGTACAGGGGAGTCTTAAAATCGCAGAAATTGTTAAAAAATATCATCCAGATATACCTGTTGTATTTGGAGGTTATTCATCGACCTATTTTCATAAAGAGCTTATTAATTACCCTTTTATTGATTTTGTTCTCAAAGGTGATTCCACAGAACTTCCAATGGTAATGCTTATCAGGGCGATTAACAATGGAGGAGATTTCAGTAGAATTCCCAACCTAACTTACAAAGATAGTTTTGGTAATGTTTATCATAACGATATTACCTATGTTCCAAATACAAATGACTATGTCCTTACAGATTATACCTTTCCTGTCAGAAAAACCTTTAAGTTTTTTGATTTAAATGGTTACCTCCCCTTTCAAACCTGGATGAAATATCCAGTAACAGCAATTTTTCTCTATAGAGGATGTATACATAATTGTAAAACCTGTGGTGGTTCAAGAT
This sequence comes from uncultured Pseudomonadota bacterium, assembly GCA_964540515.1. Taxonomy (GTDB): domain Bacteria; phylum CALINM01; class CALINM01; order CALINM01; family CALINM01; genus JAOAGA01. The sequence goes on from CAZIMS010000004.1 coordinate 32,671, forward strand.
ATACCTGTGAAAATACCTTTAACAGAAAGGATTTGGCTTGTAGATCACCACAAAAAGTTGCTGAAGATCTTAAGGCAATTGAAAGTTTAATAAACGGCCCTGCTTTAATTATCGGCGATATATTACAAAACGGTAAAGATTATGCAAACGAGGTTATTAGCGAGATTAAAAAAGTTAATTTCAAAAATCACTTAGCCTTCGAGTTTTTTGTCCCCCCTCCAGAAGAATATATATTAAAAATTAAGGATGCCGTTCCAAAATATAATGTTGAGATATCTCCTGAGTCTCATGATGAAGAAGTTAGAAGGGCCTTTGGAAGACCCTTTAATAATGAACAGATAGAGAGAGCTCTAGCATCCCTTGTTAAAAATAAATGTAATAGAATAGACCTATTTTTTATGACTGGCCTGCCCAAACAGACTTATCAATCTGTATTTGAAACTATTAATTATTGTGATTATCTTCTTAAAAAATATGGTAAAGACAGGACACTTTATCCTTTTATCTCTCCTTTAGCACCTTTTGTTGATCCTGGTTCTGAGGTATGGGAAAATCCTGAAAAATTTGGTTATAAATTTTTTGCTAAGACAGTAGAAGAACATAGGATATTAATGGAAAATGCTCTATCTTGGAAATACTTTCTTGACTATGAAACGATTTGGATGACGAGAGATGAGATAGTTCACTCAACCTATGAAGCAGGCATCAAACTAAACGAGCTTAAGAAAAAATATGGTCTTATCTCTCCTAAAACCGCTGAGATAGTTGAGAAAAGAGCAAAAACCGCCTTGAAATATATAGAAAAAATTGATTATATACTGAAAAATGGTGGTACTGAAAACAAGGAATGGGATAAGATCTCAAAAGAGATAAAAGACATAAATATCCATACAATATGTTTTAAAGAAGAGCTTAACTGGCCTGTTAGTTTTTATAAATTTAATCTTTTAAAAATAATAACCCTTATTGGTAAAGCTGCCCTAAAAAAGATTTTTGGAAAAAAAACAGCCCCAGTTTTTGAAGAAAGCTAAAAACTCTTTTATTTAATTAATCTTAATTTTTTTCTGCAGTAGCTTGCTGGAGTTTAAGAGGTTCTTCTTTAACAATTTTAGGAGTTATAAATATTATAAGCTCTTCGGTCCTCTTTTCTTTAGTTTTTGACTTAAAGAGCCAGCCTATTAAGGGAATATCAGAGAGAAATGGTATTCTTCTTTCTGATTCACCTTCAATTGTTTTATACAATCCACCTAAAACCACCGTTTCTCCGTTTTTAAGAAGGATTGTGGTGTTCGCCCTTTGATCTCGAATTTCAGGGATATTTTCTACAGTTCTTGAGTAATTAGGTTCACTCTGGGTAACATCTAATGTTAACAATATATTATCATCTCCTGAAATCTGAGGTGTAACACCTAACTCAACACCTGTGTTTACTTCTGTTACTGTTGGTGTCGTGTTCGTTGTTACGGATGAACCAATTGGTATTGATCTAATCCTTAGAGTAGCCCCACTTCTTATGGTTGCCCTTTTGTTGTCTAGAGTAAGAATTTTTGGTGTAGATACTATTTTTGCCGTCCCTTTTTCTTCAGCCATTTGAAGTGCAAGATCAAGTCTCCTATTTGATAGCAAATTACCTATTGTTATGCCTAAACTTCCAAAAGGTTGTGACTGGGGGGGGACATTAACTGCAAAGTTTTGCCCTGCCGCACTTGTTCCATAGGTACCACCTGGACTTATACCAAATATATTAAAGTTACCATCATTAGAAGTATAAAATCCACCCCACTGAATACCTAAATCTCTACTGAAGGACTCATTTGCGTTAACAATCCTCGTTTCAATCAAAACCTGCCTTGTTTTTACATCAATTGTTTCTATCATCTTTTTTATTTGATTAATAACATCATTTTCTGCCTTAATGATTAGTGAGTTTGTAGCCCCATTAATCTGTATATTGCTCACTGTAAACATATTTGATAACATAGAACCTACTGTTTGGGCATTGGCAAACTTCAATGGTATAACCTCTATAACAAGAGGCTTTTTCTCAATAGATTCTTTGAAAACCCTAACTATATTTCCTTCTATTTTGTAATCATATCCCCTTGACAATAATAAAACCTCAAGAGCATTTTTTAACGTCACCTCTCTTAAGTTTAAGCTTACTGTTTCTGTCATTCCTTCAGGCACTACAATGTTTAGTCCACTTTCTTGAGTAAGAACTTTAATGACATCTGCTAAAGGCTGAGTTTTAAATATTAGATTATACTTCTTTTCTGAATCATTTAAAATTTTTTCAGTATTTGAGGCCTCACTGTAAGAGATAAGTATAATAAAGTATATAAACAAAAGAACTATCTTTTTCATTGTTTATCCCCTTCTTCTATCTTCAAAGTATAAAGTCTTTTATTTTTTTCTATAACTACAGCATTCTCTTTAATGTCTCTTACGATTATATTGTCACCTATTTTATCCCCTACAGATAACAAGCTTTCATTTATGAAGGCTTTTTTGTGGATGGGGTGATATAATATAGCCTTTAAGTCTATACCCTCTATTTGCTCTTCTTTAGGTTGAGTAACTTTTCCTGTTAACTTTGGCTGTGGCTTATAGGGCTCTTCTGTTGGATCTTTTCTTTTAAACATAGTACTTTTCTCAGTTTTTTTCAGGTATGGCTTTAAGTACCCAACAAATATCTCCTCCGCAAAGGAGTTACCAAATAAATATAAAAAAAAGATTATAGACAATAACTTTTTCATCTTCCCACTGTTTCAATAACCATGTTTATATTATTATTTTTTGAATCCCCTTTAGAGAAATCAAGCTTCTTTATGCTTATAATATAAGGCAAGTTGTCTAAATATTTAAGATAATCATACACATCCTCATAGCTTCCAGAAATATTAAGATTTAACTCCATCTTTATATAGTGAGAGATCTTTTCTTTTTTAATGGGACGAATATTATTAAATCTGATCTTTTTAAAATCCGTTATATCTTTAAAAAATTTAGATGGGTTTGTTAAGTTAGCTAATTTACTCTTTAACATAAAATAATCTATTAACCTTTGTTCCTTCTGTCTTGCTTCTTCTTCTTTGCTTTTTAAAAGATCTACCTCTTTAAAAAGATTATTTTTTTCAGTGGTTAGTTTGTCTAACTCTGCTTTAGAAGAATCAATTTTTGTTGTTATAGGCTTCATAAAAGCCTTTCCACCAAAGAACAAGATTAAACCTAAAAATAGTCCAACCAATAGAATCTTATGTTCTTTTAATGGTAAGTAAAAGTTCTTCATAGCATCTCTATTTTCATACTAAAGTTGTATAAATTCTCATCTTCTTTATCAATACTAATAAGTTCAGGGTTATTGCCTATATAACTACAGTTGTTGAGAAACAAAAAGATGGCCTCTTTATTATAAGATTTACCGGATACATTTATAAATCTATCATCATTATCTTGATAATTGATATTTGTGAGCCATAAGTTTGGTGGCACTGTTTCTGTTAAACTTTCAAAGACTTTTTTGATACGGGTATTTTTTTTCAATATACGATAGTCTTCCTGAATCGCTAAAAACTCTTTCTCAATTACACTACTCTTTTCAAGATAACCACTTTTTTCTGTTATGCTTTTTTTAATATTCTCTATATCCGTTTTTATCATAGCTATCTGAGAGTTTAAGTTTATTAGTTCTTTTCTTGCTTTATAAAAATTATTGGAGTGAAAGACAATTATTATTAAAATTGCAGGATAAACAATCCTACGTTGAAGGGTTTTAGATAGGGGAAACATTGGCTCCTTGGGGACTAAATTAATTCTCTTCATCGAAGGGCAACTCCCACAGCATAATTAAACATAAAGCCAGATTTCTTAATCCCCTCATCTTTATAGTCAAGTAAATCAAGAACATTATTCAAAATACAGGGATACTGTATATTTTGACAGAAATACTCAAAAAAACCAGGAATAGCAAAAATGCCACCAGAGAAAATAATGTTAGATGGATTTGGTTCTTTATAAGTGGCTGTAAAAAAATTTATTGTCCTTATTATTTCATAAAGTATTTCAGACAGATAATCTTTTAGCTTCTCCTCAATATTTGGATCATTAAGCCCTTTAAACTCTAAGATTTCTAGAATATTATCTTCTTGAGAGGAGGAGTTCAATAGTAAATCTTTAATCTGTTTAGTGCCAGAAGATATATTTCTGGTAAATATAAGACTTTCTTCTTTTGTAAAGATTATTTTTGAGTCTAAATAACCAAAATCGAAGAAACATTTTATTGTTTTATCATCGGCGTAAATATTTTTATATAAAGCTAAAGCAGTCATTTCTTCAACATCTATAAATTTGACATTAATTCCGTGGTTTTTGAACTTCTTCAATATATTTTCAATCTTAGGTTTATCGGCATAAAAAACATAATACTCTAACTGATTATTAAGCTTTTTATTGGGATAGTAGTCATGAATAATGTCTTTTAAGTCAATATTTGATTGTCTTTTTATCTCGTATAGTAAGGCCTTTTCTAAATCTTTCTTGGGCATATCAGGCAGGGCTATAACAAAGCTATTATACCAACTATCATTGGCAACAATGGCAACATTTGACAATGGTATCTTTGCAAATTTGCAGCTTCTTTTTGTCGATTCTATGCAAAAATCCAAATCTTCATTAATATTATAATCTTGTGGAAGGTTTATTTTTAAAGCCTTAATAACGTATGGTCTGTTCTTTCTATAATTGCAGAAAGCAACCTTTATAATACTGTTTCCTAAATCGATTCCTGTTATGGCTCTATTGAAATAAAACATTAAACTCCTTTTTTAAGTTTTTCTCTAACTGAATCAATGTTTTTGGGGTTTATTTTATCTGATTTTGTTAAATATAACAAATAATATTCTCTTGCAAGGATATTTTTATCCATCCTTTCGTAAAGATTAGCCAAATTATAGTAAAAGACCCCTTCTTCTGATTTTTTCTCATAGGCCTTTTTAAAACATTTTTCTGCATCTTCATAGAGTTTTAGCTCTGTTAATATTATGCCTAAGGTGTTCCATAAATAAGAGTTTTCTGGATCAAATTTTAAAGCCCTTTGAGCATATTTAAGAGCATCTTCAAGATTATTCTGTTCATAATAAAAAATTGCTAAGTTATTAAGAACTATTGGGTTGTTTGGTTCTTTCTCCAATTTATTTATTAAATATTCTTTGAAATTTTTCCCTCCTGAAAAAACAACAGGCTCAACATTCTCTTTTTTAGTTAGAGGTTGAGTGATAGGCTCTAAGGGCACATTTTTTTGTATATTCACTTCTTTTTTTTCTGATTTTAAAACATTTGTTTTAGAAAAAAATAAATGGAAAACCTTAAACCCAACAAAAGCTGCAGCTATGAAAACTATAAAAATTAGAGATATCTTTAAAAAATTTTTTTTAGGTTCTTTTATCTCCTCTTCAATTATCTCAGCATACTCTAAATTTTTTTCGCTTAATTCTGAATGTTCCTCAAGACCTTTTAGTTTATCAATAATCTTACTCATAACTGACCTTTAAATATTTTCAATATTGGTAATGGTAGTGCCTTAAGAGGAAAAGGTAAGATGTCTTTATAGGCCCTTTGAACCAACTTGGTGTCTATAATTTTTTTATTCTGCTTTACAGCACAATTAAGCACATTATCCATTAAAATATTTATCGAACGAGGATACCCTTTGGTTAATCTATAAATATTTAGTATAGAGATCTTATTAAATTCAATTTTGCCTATACCACCGGCCTGTCTTATCCTATGAAATATATAATCATAGGTTTCAGAAAGATCAAGTGGTGTAAGTACAGCTTTAATGGCAACTCGTTGGGCAAGCTGCCTGAGACTTTTTTTAGATAGCTTATGGAGAAGCTCATTTTGTCCTATAAGAACAAACTGAAGTAGTTTTTTATTACTTGTCTCCAAATTCGATAAGACTCTAACCATTTCTAAACTACTATCGGCTAAATGCTGGGCCTCATCTATAAATACTATGCCTCCCTTACCTTCCTTCTTCATTGACTCTATAAGGAAAAAATGTATTTGGGTAATAAGTGCATCCAACTTTTTTCCATCTGATGAAAGTCCAAACTCATCGGCGATACTTTTTACAATACCTAAGGCATCTAAAAAGGGGTTTAGTATATAGGCTACATGAAAACCTTTAGAGAGCTTTTCTATTAGAACTCTCGTTGTAAGAGTTTTTCCAGTACCTACTTCTCCAGATATTACGAAGACACCTTTGTTTTGAACCAAGCCACTATAAATATTTTTAGCCACTTCACCATGCTTTTTTGAGAGATAAAAAAAAGTGGCATCAGGGGTAAGATTAAAGGGATGCTTTTTAAATCCAAAAAAATCTATTGAATTAATCATTTTTTACAATAAGTTAACATTAAAAAAACAAAAAAGTCAAGTATTCCTAAAGGTTTTGTCTATTGATTTTTGCATTATCGATTATAAATGCTATAATTTTACCTAAAGAAGGTTAATATGCATAGGCAAAGAATTGAAGAGATTATTAAGGGAGACAAGCTTTTTCATTTGTATGGAATGGAGATAGTTGAGACAGATTTAGGATATGCAAGGTTACAGGCAGAGGTGAAAAAAGAACACCTTAATGCCCACAATATTGCTCATGGAGCTATGATCTTTGCCCTTATGGATGTTGCCTTTGCAATATCTGTTAACTCTTACGAAGATGCTGTGGGAGTCCAGTTTGGTTTTAATATATTTAAATCGACTGGGTTAGGAGATGTAATCATTGCAGAATCAAAAGTAATACATAAAGGTAGAAGTAGTATGGTTGTTGAGGTTAAGGCAGAAAGTAAAAAAACAGGTAATCTTTTAGCGAAGGGGCTCGCAACAGCATTACCATTACCTAAAAAAAATATTTAAAAAATATGTACAAAGTTAGAATAAATAGAATTAAAGATGATTATAGAGACATAAATAAAATTAAAGATATTATCTCAACCTCTCTTTTAAATATTGGCAAACCTCTTAGTGAAAATAAACTTTATTTAGTAAAACCTAATCTCCTTAAGCCTAGTCCTCCCGAAAGCGCTGTAGTTACCCACCCAACAATAATTAAAGCTGTTATTGAGTTGATTAAAGACTCAGGAGCTAAAGCAATAATTGGGGATAGTCCTGCCATAGGTTCTATAGAAAAGGTTTTAAACAGATTAGAACTGATAGATTTTTTAAAACATACAAACACCAAAACCGCCGATTTTTCTAAAAGAAGAATTATAAAAAACCATAATAATTTAATCTATAAAGAGTTACTATTACCTGATGTTATCTTTGAAGTTGATGAGATTATAAATATACCAAAACTTAAAACTCACCAAATGATGGTATTTACATTGGCTGTTAAAAATCTTTTTGGGTTTATATTTGGTAAAGAAAAAATTAAATATCATTTTCTTGCAGATAAAAGTTATACCCATTTTGCAAAACTACTCCTTGACATATACAGAACTACTAACCCTCAAATAAATATATTAGATGGTATAATAGGTATGGAAGGTAATGGTCCTGCATCGGGTAATAAAAAAAATTTCGGTATACTTGCTGTATCGAATAACGCTCTTACTCTTGACTATGTACTAATCAAAACCTTAAATCTCGATATTAAAAAAATACCTCATCTATCAGTTGCATTAGAGGAACACTTTTTAGAAGTCAGAGACTCTTTTATTGAAGTGGATATTGATAATCCTTTAATGTTAGAGAAGATACTACTTCCAAAGGCTCACAAGCTAAGTTTTACTGTTCCTGACGCAGTATCTAATCTCATAAAAAAATTTGTAATATCCTCTCCTTCTGTAGATAAAAAAAGATGTATAAGCTGTAGAATATGTTTAGAAAATTGTCCAATAAAAGCTATGGATTTAAAAGAACATATCTCTATAGATCTAAAAAAATGTATTAGATGTTATTGCTGTCAGGAGATGTGTGATAAAAAGGCAATAAAAGTTAGGAGGACTTTAATTAATGTTTGGTGATAAAAAGACAGTCTTGGCAAAAAAAATATTTGTAATCTACCTAATTATTGGATCCTCTTGGATAATTATTTCTGGTTTAATCAGTAGTTATTTATCAGAGGAGATAAAGGACCTTTTTTATATAGAGTCTCTTAAAGGCATGTTTTATGTAATAACAACAGCAATAATCCTATACTTCTATATAGAAAAATTACAAAAAAGGATAACAGAGTTTAGTGATATCTATGTACTTTTGTTTCAAAATAGTATAAATGTTATGTTAATAATAGATCCAGAAAATGGCCTTATTATTGATGCCAACAAATCAGCAGAAAACTTTTATGGTTACTCCAAAGAAGAGCTTAAAAAACTAAAAATCTCGGATATTAATATTCTTCCTGAAGAAAAGGTTATAATAGAGATGGAAAAAGTGAAAAAAAATATAAAAAATTTTTTTCAGTTTAAGCATAGGCTTAAAAACGGAGAAATTAAAGATGTAGAAGTATATAGTTCACCAATAAATTTTAAAAATAAAATTTATCTATTTTCCACTATTTATGACGTTACGGACAAGATTGAAAGAGAGAAAGAACTTAATAACCTTTTGAATCAGCATAAAATAGCCTGCCAAAACTTATCAAACTTTATAGACTTTTCTCCTCTTCCTATTATTGGAGTTAATAAAGAGGGAATAATAACTCTTTGGAATAAGGCAGCAGAAAAACTATTTGGTTGGACAAAAGAAGAGGCTATTGGCAGTATTAATCCTATAGTACCAGAAGAAAAAAAAGTTGAGTTTAAAAATCTTATAAAAAGGGTAATAGATGGTGAAACAATAAAAGATATTGAGATAGAGAGGGTAAACAAAGAAGGGAAATACTTATTATTGAGAGCCTTTATATCACCTATGTTGAGTAGTCAAGAGAATATCCCCAACATTGTAGCTATATTAGAAGATATTACTGAAAAGAAAAGATTAGAGCAGGAGTTACTTCATTCAAAAAAGATGGAGGCTATAGGTAAACTCTCTGCAGGTATCTCGCATGATTTTAATAATATGCTTACAGCTATTATTAATTTTGCAAACCTCATAGAGTTCAAAGCTCAAGAAAATGAAGAAATTAAAAAATATGCGAAACAAATACTTATGGTATCAGAGAGAGCAACTAACCTTACAAAAGCATTACTCACCTATAGTAAAAAAATGCCCTTTAACCCAAAAATACTCAACATAAACGATTTAATAAAAAGCTCTATAGGTTATATGGAAAAACTTATTGGAGAGAATATAATTTTAAAATTAATTTTAAAAGAAGATATACAAAACATTTATGCTGATCCTTACCAACTCGAACAGATTTTAATTAATCTATTAAGTAATGCAAAAGATGCCATGCCTGAAGGTGGTATCATTTATATTGAAACACAAGAGGAGATGCTCGGTAAAGAGTTTATAGAGAACCATAAATATGGAAAAGTTGGAAAATACGTAAAAATTAGTATCTCCGATACAGGTACTGGGATTGACAAAGAGATTCAAGATAAGATTTTTGATCCCTTTTATACCACTAAAGCTGATGGTAAAGGAACTGGGATTGGACTTTCTATAGTATATGGTATAGTAAAACAACATAATGGTTATATAAACCTCTATAGTGAAAAGGGCAGAGGAACAACTTTTAATATTTACTTGCCCATCACAGAAGAAGAACAAAAAAATGAACAGTTAGAAGACAAAATAGATGTAATAAAAGCTTTAGACACTAAAGACATATCAATTCTTATTGCCGATGACGATGAGAATATAAGGAAGTCAATTAATAGCTTGTTAACCTCTATTGGTTATAAAGTCTTTGAAGCAAGCAATGGAGAAGAGGCTATCAATATATTTTCAGAGAATAAAGATAATATAAATCTTCTTATACTTGATGTTATCATGCCAGATCTGAATGGTTTTCAGGTTCTTGAGAAGATAAGAGAGATAAAAGAGGATATAAAAGCTATTTTAATTAGCGGATATAATATTGAAATGTTAGAAGGAATAAAAACAGAAACAAATGGGGAGATATTTTTGCAAAAGCCTCTTTCCTTATCAAAATTAATAGAGACAATAAATAAAATATTTAGGTAATTTTAATTAATCAGACTTTCTATTTTACTCAGACAAGGAGTTATCATCTTTTTGAGTTTCTCAGATAGTTCCAAAGATATTGAAAAATTATAACCCTTCGTGCCCACAACTAAACCCTCAATATTTATATCTTTTAACCTTAAAAGATCTAACACCTGATTTATATTGATATCATGAACGGTCTTAAATTTACTGTTTTTACTTGCAATTTCAGAAATAGGGAAAGATTCAACAACTCCCTCTTCTCCATTTTCAAAAACATCAACAATAATAAAAAACCCTCCCCCTGCTAAAACTTCGTATATATCCCAAGGGGAGGGGGTAGGAAGAGATATTAATATGGCTCTATCTTGGAGACTAAGCTTTTTTAGTTCTTCAATTACAAAAAGACCAAAAGCATCATCTCCCATTAAGGGGTTTCCTATACCCACAATCTTATATAACACTATTTCTTCCTTAAAAACTTATGCCCGCTAAAAACTATGGAGATATCTCCTTCTTTCCAGAAAATCTCTCTCCATATCTCAATGTAGATATGGATAATTACAAAAAATATCATCAACCACGCTATCAGATGATGTGCTAACCTAATGTTTGATAAATCACCAAACAACAAATAGGCAATCTGACCTGTATAGTAAAATACATATTGTCCACCAGGTACGGCAGTGTTAGCTGCACTAATTTGTGGTGACAACATAGCAAAACCTGTAATTAACATTAGGGCCTTGAAAACAATTATGAAAAGAAAAATTCCCCAAGCGTTTAATGCATCCATTCTGTCTTCCGTATGAGGCCTATCTTTAAAATCGAGTGTAAAATAATGTTTGAGCATTTGTAAGGCCTCTTTGCCTCTATCTTTTAGGGGAAATATAAATTTGAAATAAGGATGCCTTCCAAAAAAGAAAAGGTATATCCAGATAATTAATATTACATCAAGAACTATTGCTCCTAAATAATGTATTAATCTTACGTATCCCATTACGTAAGAATCAACAATCTCTCCTGTTTCAAATACCAAAAAGGGATGCGCTATATAAAAGCCTGTAATAGCACAGGCGATAAAAGCAATAAACATTGCCCAATGGTTAAATCTTAATAGACCATTCATCCTATAGACCCTTCTAAAGTCTCCCATAGTTACCTCCTTTTATCTTTTTAAGGACTTAATAAATTTTTTAATTAATTTTATAATTACCTCCTTATAATGTGTATAGCGCAGGCAAGGCAAGGGTCAAAGGAATGAACGGTTCTTAATACTTCAAGAGGTTGGTCTTTATTAATACAGGGATTGCCTATTAAACTTTGCTCGCAGGGACCTCTTTGTCCTAAAGCATCTTTAGGAGAGAAGTTCCATGTGGAAGGAACTATACATTGATAATTTTTAATCTTGTAGTTTTCAATACTCACCCAGTGTCCTAATCCACCTCGTGGTGCTTCAATTAAACCATATCCCATAGCTTCCTTTGGCATAGAGTATTTTGTAAAGGTTTCATCACTAATCTTTAAATTTTCCACTAACTCACCTAACCATTTCTCAGCAGTATCGGCAAGCCATTTTGTCTCAATACATCTTGCAGCTGTTCTCCCTAAGGTTCCAAATAATGCTGAAGCGGGGGCGTTGAGAGTCTTTAAGGCATAATCAACAAGTGCCTTAACTTCCTTATTTCCACTGGCATAGGCTATAAGGACCCTTGATAAAGGTCCGACCTCCATAGGCTTGTTATCATACCTTGGTGCTTTTACCCAACTATATTTGTCATTGTCTTTGCAAGAGCCATCATCATTTAAACCAGTATAGTTTGGCTCAGTAATACCGTCTTTTGGATGTAACCCCTTACTTTCATCGGAATATTTATACCAGGAGTATTTAACATGTTCCGTTACCTTCTCAGGGTCAAACTTGTGAACTTTAGATAAGTCTCCATTTAAAATAACACCAGCTGGGAAAAATAGGTTGTTTCTATCTGCATCATCAGAAAGTCTAAAGTCACCATAGGATAGATAGTTTTTGTATCCAGCACCAACATTCATTACTCCGTACTCTTTGTAGACCTGACCAGCTAATAACAGATCTGGTAAATAAGCTGTGTCGACAAACTCCTTTAATTTCCTAAATCTAAATAATATATCTCCTATTCTCTTGGGATCAAGCAGATCTTTGACACAGGTAACACCACCTACAACAAGTCCCTGTGTATGTGGTTCCTTACCTCCCAAGATAGCTAAAATCTGACCACCGTATCTCTGAACCTCAAGGGCATCAAGATAATGGGATACTATAAGAAGTACTGCCTCTGGTGGTACTTTGTAAGCACTATGTCCCCAGTAACCATTTGCAAAAGGACCCAATTGACCACTTTTAACTAAGTTCTCAACCTTTTTCTTAACTTCGGCAAATCTTGCTCTCCCTGCGTTATATGTTGAACCAACTGAGAATGCCAGTTCTTCAGCCTTTTTTGGATCTGCCTGCAAAACCTTTGTTATATCAACCCAATCAAGACCATGTAGTATATAAAAATGTACTATGTGGTCCTGTATATACTGTGCTGCTTTAGTAAGATTTCTAACGAGCCTTGCATTTTTTGGTGGAACAATCTTTATAGCATTCTCTACCGCATGGATAGAGGCATCATAATGGACATGAGTACATACTCCACATATCCTCTGTGTAAATAATCCAGCATCTCTTGGATCTCTTCCCTTGAGTATTATCTCAAAACCTCTAAAGAGTGTGCCAGAGGAGAGTGCCTCCTTAACCTTTCCTCCTTCAACTTCTACCTCAACTCTTAAATGTCCTTCTATTCTTGTAATTGGATCTATAATAGTTCTTTTAGCCATTTATGACCTCCTATTCTTCTTTTTCATGTTCGATACAACAATCTTTGTTGGTGCCCTTCTTTTTAGCTTTTATATAACTATAAAAGGCGTGAACACCCATACCTACAGCACTGACACCAACTAATGCCCAACCTACATGGTCTGCCGTTGACTCAACTCCTGGAAGTATCCTTGCTTCAATGGGTTTCTCTAATGGTGCCATTCTATCCCAAAAGGCTGGCTCACTGCATCCTATACAACCATGTCCTGCCTTAATTGGTGAAGCAATATCATCATTCCAACCTTGAATATTACAGTTGTTATAGGTTAGAGGTCCTTTACATCCAACTTTATAAAGACAAAAACCTTTCTTCGCTCCTTCATCTCCCCACTCTCTTACAAACTCGCCTGCATCAAAATGAGCTCTTCTTGGACAGGTATCATGGATTCTTTTGCCATAGGCAAAGACAGGTCTACCCTCTCTAATAGTGGGAATTTTTCCAAAAAGAATAAAGTAAAGTATGGTTCCAACAAGGCTTGCACTGTTATAAGGACACCCTGGAATTATTACTGAGTTAATTCCTAAGGCATCATTGATAGATTTAGAACCAGTAGGATTTGGATAAGATGCTTGAGGTCCACCATAGGAGGCACAATGCCCAACGGATATTACAGCAGCTGCATCCTTTGTAACCTCTTTCGCCTTTTGTAGCCCTGTAACTGCCTTGCTACCTAATCTAAGATACTTACCATCCATTTTTGTAGGGATAGAGCCCTCACAGATACATATATACTTACCTTTGTACTTCGTCATAGTATCGTGAAGACTTTTTTCTGCTGCATCACCAGAGGGAGCCATTACTGTGTCATGGTAATCAAGAGAAAGATACTGTAATATAATTTCAGCTACTCCTGGGTTGTTAGAGCGAAGTAAAGATTCTGTACAACCAGTACATTCAGCAAAATGAAGCCATATAACAGGTATTCTACTTGCAATCTCTGCCGCCTTTGCAACTCTTTTCTCAAAAATAGGAGGTAGCATCATTGTTGCACTCATAATAGCAGACCATTTAAGGAAACTTCTTCTGCTAATACCTGAAAAACTTAACCATTCCATAAATCCATTTTTCTTAGGATATTCTCTATCAAGCTCTTCAAGACGGGCATCACATTTTGATAATAGGGATTGTAACTCTCTTTTAATTTTTTCTTCCATAAACCCCTCCCCTGCTTTGATTTTTTATTAGTTATTTTTAAACATAAATCTTTAAAAAAGTCAAGTATTTTTTAAAACAATGTTTTTTAATTACTATTATAAAAATACATTAAGATTAAAAGATTAAATAAATTAATTATTAATAACTAATTTCAAGAATAATCTTAGAGAAAGATGCTGAATGATAAAAATAAAAAAATGTTTTATTAATAAATAATTAAATAAAAAAGAGGATATTCTACCTACCCTCTTTTTTATTAGGAAAATATAGTTAGGCTTTACCTTAAAGTTCCAAAGTATCTTGACGTTTTTTCCTTAATCTTAACTTCGTCTCTTATATAATCAGGAAGAATCATAGGTGATATTCTATCGGTTGAAATACCTGCCTCTTCAATCTCTTTTTCATATTTTATTACATGTTCAAGGGTTAAGTCAGAAAGATTGGTCTCTTTCACATACTGAGCAGCCGATAGCCCTGCCCTTCTGCCAAAGACCAATATATCAAGCAAGGAGTTTCCCATTAACCTATTTCTTCCATGAACACCGCCAGAAACCTCACCAGCACTGTACAAACCTGATATTTCTGTTTTTGCGTTCTCATCCATCCATAATCCACCGTTTTGATAATGAACGGTTGGGAAGATTAACATAGGCTCTTTAGAGATATCAATTCCATGTCTTATAAACTGTATGTATTTAGCAGGTAGTTCCTTTTTAACGGTACCTTCACCTTCTAACATATCAATCATTGGTGAATCAAGCCATACGCCTAATCTACCAGTTGGAGTAATTATACCATTGCCTCTTTCTGTACATTCTCTTATAATACAAGCCGATTCTACGTCTCTTGGTTCAAGAGGGAAAACAAACTCTTCACCCTTTACGTTCAATAAAGTTGCGCCAAGCCCCCTCACCTTCTCAGTTATAAGAAGTCCAACATTTTGTTCAGGATATACAACACCTGTTGGATGATACTGAACAGAGTCCATATACCTGAGTTTAATACCAGCCCTATAAGCCATAACTATACCATCTGCTGTTGCCCCATAGTGATTAGTACAGGGAAAACCATTAAAATGAAGTCTGCCAAAACCACCTGTTGCCATTATTACAGCCTTGGCCTTTACGATGTAATACTCCTCTGTTTCTAAATTGTATAATATTGCTCCTCCACATCTGCCATTACTATCCAATATCAGTTCTACTGCTGGTGAAAACTCAACCACATCAATCTTATCAGAAAGATTTCTTACCTCATCTCTTAAAACTCTCATTATTTCAGAGCCAGTCATATCACCACAGGAGTGCATCCTTTTTCTGCAGGTACCTCCACCATGCCTTACCTTCATCCTTCCATCTGGATACTTATCAAACATCATCCCTAAGCTCTCAAGCCAATGGACAATAATTGGTGCATCTTGAGTGAGAGCGGCAACAATTTTTTTATCATTTAAGAAATGTCCTCCACCCATTGTGTCGAGAAAATGATAATAGGGGGAATCTACCTCTTGGTCAGCTGCTTGGATACCACCTTCCGCCATAACTGTATTTGCATCTCCATGTCTTAATTTAGTAGCTAGTATGACTTTACAACCTTCTTTAGCAGCCATTATTGCGGCAGAAGAACCTGCTCCACCTCCTCCTATAACAAGAATGTCTGTCTCCATATCAGGATTTCTCAAATCAAAATCTTTAGGGTTAATCCTACTGTGTGCCTCAAGAAGATCTGCCAACTCATTTGGAAAAAACTGACCCTTGTCAGGACCAACATTTACAACTCTCTTAGTACCTTCCATATAGTCAGGGTGAAATTTTGAGAGAACTTCTTTTCTCTGATCCATCGTTAGGGGTTTGAAAGTTTCTCCTCTTTTTACTTTTTCAACCCTCTCAGCCCTTGTCTTCTCAACTAATTTTATAGATTCTCTTAAACTTTCGGGATATCCAGACATCTTTTAACTCCTTTTTTATTTTTTTAAATTTTCAACTAAAGATACCTTTCATCTTGTGGTTTCCATCCGATATCTCTTGAGTTGAGTGGTTCCCATTCTCTTTCTTCTACATATCTTCTTTTTAACTCTTCATCACTTATCTCTATCAACTCTTTCATGAACTTATCGTATTTAGCGGAGTTGATCTCTTGAACTCTTACCTTTAAATGTTCTGCCCTTTTAAAAATCTTTGCACCAGTAAGTCTTCTCGCAAAGATAGCGACATTATAATGGGTTATTTGTGCTGGACAACGGGATGTGCACAATCCACACATAATGCAATCAAGAGATAGTTTTGCACATCTTTCGATATCACCTCTTATTGAACAATTAATATAATCCATCACCTTTATATCCATCGGACAAGCTCTTGTGCAGGTATTACAGCCAACACACTTAAGTATCTCCGGATAGTTTCTAATCATAGTCTCTGCAGTTGCCTCAGAGTTTTCAATGTCATGAAACCTTCTTTTATAGGGATAAAAGGGGATTTGAGCAAGTATCATATTTTCTTTTACAACGGTCTGACAGGCAAGACCAAAATATAGCTTATGATCACCTAATATTCTATAAACTGTTGCACAGGCCCCGCATATACCACCTCTACAGCCACATCCTCTTATCCATTGATAACCTACATACTCAAAGGCCTTTTGTATTGTTAATGTCTCTGGGACAGAATAACATTTACCCATAATATAGACTGGAACCATTTTGGTATTTTCTGGAATAACTGGTTTATCTCCTGTTAGCAAAACTCCTTTCATTCTTTAACCTCCTGTTTATATTTATCTTTTTTTCTATAACTTAAAAGTTGTAAAAAACATAAGCCAAATATAGCTAAACTAAATCTTATCAAGCTCCTTTTCTCTAAATACAGATACTGGTAGCTCTTCAGTAAAACTTCTACCTGATTCATAATCAAAAATTTTCTGTGTCTCTTCACCTATAAAGGCAAAAATCCTTGTAAGTCTTATTTTTGATGGACAGGAGCTTTCACACATCCCACAGGAAACACAGGAAGTACTCATATGGTTTAGTCTTGTTAGATGAAATATTAATGTATCTGCAGGTAATCTAACCTTACCCTTCCTTTCAAGCCATATATTATAGCTATCTGAAGGATTATCAAATACGGGCGAACGAAAAACACACTCTTTGCAATAATCCATTGGACAGTTCACCATACAATTGTGGCATCTAATGCAGCCATCTAACTCTTTTATGAAAGCATTATAGTTATTTACCTCTTTTTTGAATCTCTCCCTTTCTTGGCTCCTCAAAGAGCCTCTCATTTCTATTATCTTTCTAATTTTTTCGTCATAACTTGAGAAGTTTTCCTCTTTTAGTTCCACATTGATATTTCTTAAAAAATCAACACCTTTCTCTGAAACCCCTTCAAGAAAGACTTCTTTCCCAAAGCTTCTAATACGAATATCAGAAATTTTTGGGATGAACTTGTCACAGATAGAACAGGCAAATCTTTTCGATGATATATCTTCAAAGTCATCCAACTTTTTTGTTATCTCTTCCGAAACATCTATTCCCTTAAGTATCTCATCTTTGTAATCTACTAACTCATAAACACCAGGACAATCCATTGAGATAAAAAGTAGATTATCTGGCACTATCTGTTTTAACTTGACTAAATCAACCACCGCTCTCATCTCGCAGGGTTTTATTAGACAAGCTATTTTTAGGTTATTTTCCGTAAATTTTATATTAGATATGACCCTGCTTGCCTGAACAGGCATAACGGGAGAAAAAACAATTACTTTATCTATATCATCTATATTTTTTGTAAGAGCAAGATTTGGCAATAAACCATCATTGTTTTCATATATACCCAATACAGAATCAAGTTTGTTTTCTAAAAGAGCCTTTTTTAATAGATCTTTTATCTCTTCTCTATTTTTCAATCTATAGGCTAATGACATGACTTTTCCCCTTTATAATGCAATATTTTTTAGTGGATTTGGTCCCTTTTTCTTTAAATGTTCCACCATTTCTGTAACAGTCATTGCAAACTTCTTACCTTCACTGGCAGATATCCATCTAAGCCAAACCCTATCTTCTTCAAATCCTAACTTTTCAAAAATCTTCTTTAGTATAGCAACCCTTCTTCTTGCTTTATAGTTTCCAGACTGATAATGGCAATCTCCAGGGTGACAACCTCCAATCAAAACTCCATCGGCTCCCTCAATCAAAGCCTTCAAGACATAAACCATATCTACCCCACCAGAACACATCATTCTTATTATCTTAATATTCGGTGGATATTGAATCCTCGCTGTACCTGCAAGGTCTGCACCAGTATATGTACACCAGTTGCATAAAAAGCCTATTATTTTTGGTTCAAAATCTTTTTCTTCCGGCATGTTTTCCCCCAACTATAGGTAATAATCAATCATTCTTAACATACTTTTATGCTCGTAAAGCTTATGTTGCGTAGCTTTATTAGCGCATACCATTGCACAGGTTCCACAACCCTCACAGAGTAAGTCGTCTACTAATGCTATCTTCTCTTCTTGAGAGAGATATCTTGCAGAGACTGGACAGGCTTTAACACATAACTCACATCCACAACAGTATTTATGATTTACAAAGGCTCTATTAAACTTTGCTACATTTTCTCTTCTTAATATCCTAATGGCAACCCTTAAAGCTGTAGCATTTGCCTGCTTAATAATATCCTCTGTATGGAGCGGATTTAAGGAAAGACCTGCAGAGTAAATACCGTTTTTTATATCAGTAATAGCAGCTTTATTATTGTAAGGAAGGATAAAACCATCTCTTAATTCAAATCCAAAAACCTCTTTGATGGTATCATTATTCGTATCTATACCTGTTGCCAATACCAGAAAATCAGCCTTTAAATTGAAATCTTTACCAGACCCTTCTTCTTTTAGATTTAAAAGAACAAAATCATTGTTAACAGAAATCTTAGGTTCTTCAAGAAATCTTACAAAATGAATTCCTAACTCCCTTGCCTTTCTATAGAGATTTTCTTTGTAACCATAGGTTCTTATGTCTCTGTGAAGAATAAATATCTCAACATCTGAAGAGGTTTCTTTAATTTTAATGGCATTTTCTACAGATTTATAACAACAAACCCTGTAACAAACAGGATTTTCTTTTGTTCTTGAACCAGCACATTGTAACATTACAATGTTTTTAGCCTTTATGAGCTCATCAAATTTATACTCAAAATCATGGTGTGTAAAGACCTTTAGATTATCTTCAAAGGGAAAAAGATTTTTTCTTGGCTTACCACCAGAGGCTATTATTATAGCACCACAATCTATAACCCTTTTTTCTTTTTCTGATTCAACTATTAACTTAAAATCACCAAATCTTCCTTCGATGTTTTTAGTTACAAAACCTTTTAAAATCTCAACCTTGCCTTCAGTATCGATAGTCTTTATAAGCTCCTCAATAAGGGCTTTTCTTGAAGGCAGATCCTTTATTCTTCCTCCTAAGGACTCCTCCTTTTCCACAAGCACTACAGGTAAGCCAAGCCTTGATAATCTGATAGAAGATACTAATCCAGCTACTCCAGCACCTATAACGACAACTTTGTTGTTAATTTTTCTGGGTAAATATTTTTGTCTGTGAACGGCCTTTAATCTAACCAGAGCAGATTTAATTTCTTCAATTAAGTTATAACTTTTAGAAGGAATAATGATTATAGAATCTTTGTGTATACCGAAATTGTCTTTATTTCTTAACTTTTCTTCAATAATCCTAATATCTTCACAAATAAGGCAGAGGGCATCTATTTCTTTCTTGGTTATAAAAAAGGATAGCTCATCAAGGTCTTTTAGATTTATTATCCCCTCAAAATTATCACTTAAGGTACTAAAAAGCTCTGAAGGTAGATTCAGTCCAACTATAGCTAAGCTCCTTAACTTATGAGATTTTATCTTTATAGGCGCTGCACTATCCTTTATCTCAAAAGTAAATCTTTCTGAGAGCAAAGAAGCTGTGTAAGCTCCGTCAATAACTGAGTCTGGTATGTCCATCGGCTCAAAAACAGAGCCTGTAACAAAAAAATTCGGTAAAACCTCTCTATTCTTTAAACCATCACCGTGATAATCGATAGTTAATCCTAAATCTTTACAGATTTTGTTAGCCCTGTTTATAAAATCAGCACCCTGAGACAATATAACTAAGTCAAAAGTCTCTTCATAAGCAGCCCCTTCCTTTGTGTATAAAAGCTCCAACTTCCCTGTGGAAGGTCTTTTTTTAACGTTTGCCACTGCGCTTCTTATAAACTTAATACCTTTCTCTTTAGCCTCATTATAATATCTCTCATAACCATTACCAAAGGCACGTATATCCATGTAAAATATAGAAATATCTATCTCTGGATCTATATCTTTTAAAAGCATAGCCTGTTTAATGGCAAACATACAACAAAAGGAAGAACAATAGGGTCTTGAAATCCTTAAATCTCTTGATCCTACACATTGTATATAAGCTATTTTTTTGGCTGATATTGTTTCCAAGCCGGCTCTTACTTTATAGATAAGTTTTTCCATTTCAATAGATGGTAAAACCTCTTTATAGATACCTCCTCCCAACTCTGGTTTGTCCTTTACATCGAAGGTATCATAACCTGAAGCGAGAACTATAGCATCAGTCTCTAACTCATAGAGACCCTCTTTATTTTCATAAATAACCTTATAACCTACATCAATCTTTTTTATCTGAACTATGTTCGCTCCAGTAATAGTTTGAATATTTTCTTCTCTCTCAAGCTCAATATAGGGACAGAAAGAGGGGTATTGGGGGTTCATAAAGCAGACACCACAGGAGTTGGTAGGAAACTGCATCTCAAGAGTTGGAAAGTAGCCTCCTAAAGTCTCGTTCCTTTCAATGACCATAGTTTTTATACCTAAGTTTGCTAAATGAAAGGCAGTAGAACTGCCAGAAAAGCCTGAACCTACAACTACAACAGGTACTTTCATAATTATCTCTTTGCCCTCTTAAATTTTTCTACAATTTTTGTAGGATCTACTAAGTGCTTCTTCCACCATATATCTTTCTCTAAGGAAAGGGCGATGCCAATAATTTCAGTAAAATAAAAGACTGGCATCGTCACACTTTGTCTCATCTCTAAATTTGCCATACAGAGAGGGCAGGCAGTAACGATAGCCTCAGCACCAGCCTCTTTAGTATAAGTAATTATTTTATCCACAAGTTTCGAAACAATTAAAGGGTCAGCTAAGCTAAGGTCTCCACCACAGCAAAAGTTCTTTAGAGGCCACTCAACTGTGTCAACCCCAAGGCTGTTTAAAATATTATCTATTGACTGAGGCAGCTCAGGATGCTCGTTTTTCAATACCTCTTGAGGACGCAAAAAGGCACAGCCGTAGTAAGAGGCAACCTTAACTGACTCTTTAAACTTATTGTTAATTAGTATATTTTTAACCTCTTCTCTCAAAAACAAGTTCATCAATGGGTAGATATTAGGTATCTCTTGAAAATTAAAGTTGAGCTCCTTTTCAATCTCTTTCTTCTTATCATCCTCTTCTAATGCTTTCTTTGCCTTCATAAGATTGTTATAACAACCCGCACAGGGCACGTAGATATCATTTTTTAAAGGTACTGCGTTTCTTATATTTCTTGCAGGTATTAAAAGTGATAGTTTATGATCTAAGCTTTTTGCAGAAGCAGCGCCACAGCAGTTCCAGTCAGGTATCTCTTTTATTGTTACACCGAGCCTTTTTAATACTGTAGTAGTTGAATCTCCATATTCAAAGGCCGTTGTTGTTAATGTGCAACCAGGATAGTAGGTTATCTCAAGCATTATATTACCTCATAATCTTTCTAATTTCATCAATAGCTTTAATCTTATGTATTTTTAGAGGGATCTTGCCCTTAAGCAACATTTTAAGACCTAATCCTAAATCACTAAAAAAGTCTTTTGTCCTTAACTTAAACTCTGCAAGCATAGTTGCTTCGTTTACAATACCAAATCTTTTTATACTATTTAGAAAGGCTATATGTATATCAAGGGCTGGTTTAACTGCTGGTTTAAGTCCGCTTTTGTAAACCCTCTCCCTCATAAACTCGTTAATCTTTCCTACACTTATAATGTTAGGGCATCTACTTCCACAGGTCTCACAACCAGTGCATATCCAGATCGTCTTGGAGTTTAAGATATCATTCTCTTCACCAAGTATAACCTTTCTAACCATAATATCTGGTTTAATATCCATAAAATCTGAGACAGGACAGGTAGCCGTACACTTTTGACACTGATAGCAGAGCTTTAAATCCTGTCCTGATACCCTATTTACTTCTATTAACAAGCTCTTATTCATTATAAATACCTTTCAAGCATAGAGATGTATGTTTTTGGCATTGCATTTCTGAGACTACAGGCTTTGTTGGGACAGACCGATACGCAGGCACCACAGCCCTGACAGAGAGCCTCATTTACCATACTTATCTTTTCTTCTGTATCCAACTGTCTTGCGTCAAAAGGACAGGCAGCTACACATAGGCCACAACCACTGCACAAGTCTGTATCAACACAAGCTACCAACGGTTCTTGCACCATCTTATCCTTACCAAACAAAGATAGTACCTTTGCTGCCGCAGCACCAGCCTGAGAAACCGTATCAGGTATATCTTTTGGAGATTGAGCGCAACCAGCTAAATAGATACCACTTGTCATACTTTCAACAGGCTTTAGCTTAATATGTGCCTCATTTAAAAAACCATACTCATCAGTTGCAGTTCTTAATACCTTCGCTAAATCCTTAGCCCCTTCAGAAGGCAATACGGCTGTTCCTAAAACAACCATATCAGCCTTAATCTCCACTTTTTTGCCAGAAAGGGTATCCACACCCCATACAACGAGTTTATCACCTTCTTGAAAAATTCTTGCTACTCTTCCTCTTATATAAAGCAGGTTTGCCTCTTCCATTGATTGCTGGATAAACTCCTCATAACCCTTACCAAAAGAACGAATGTCCATGTAAAAAAGATAGGCCTGCCCATCAGGCACTTTATGTTTATATAATCTTGCGTGTTTTCCTAAATACATACAACATATTCTTGAACAATAGGGGATACCCTTTTCTGGGTCTCTTGAGCCTACACATTTAATAAAAACCACCTCTTTTGGCACCTTACCATCAGAGGGCCTCTTAATCTCTCCACCTGTTGGACCTGAGGCAGAGTTTATTCTCTCAAACTGAAGCCCATCTATAACATCAGGATACATGCCATAACCATACTCTGGCACCTTATCAACCTCAAGTATGTCATAGCCTGTTGCAACAATGATAGCACCAACCTTCTCTTCAATAACCTCATCTTTCATGTCATATACTATAGCTTGGACAGGACAAACCTTCTCACATACTTTACATTTGCCCTCCCTAAAAAATCTACAGCTTTCTTTATCAATTATGGGCTTATTAGGTACAGCTTGAGGAGAGAGTGTGTATATAGCCTTTCTTTCTCCTAACTCTCTATCAAACTCAGAGGCTGTTTTTGAAGGACATTTTTCCTGACAGAGACCACAACCGGTACATTTTGACCAATCTACATAGGATGCCTTTTTTCTTATCTTTACATCAAAATTACCTATATATCCCTTTACTTCCTCAACTTCTGAATAGACCAACAACTTAATCTTGCTATGTCTCCCTGCTTCGACAGTCTTTGGTGTAAGGGTACATTGGGCGCAATCTAAAGTTGGAAAGGTTTCTGACAGCTGGAGCATCTTACCGCCAATTGAGTGCTTTTTCTCAACAAGTATTACTTCATATCCAGCATTAGCTATATCAACTGCAGCAGTAATTCCTGCTATACCGCCACCAATAACAAGTGCTCTTTTTGTAATATCAAACTCTATCGGCTCAAGCGGTTCATCTCTCTTAACTTTTTCAATCATTGTCTTAATTATCTCAATAGCCTTATTCGTAGCTTTTTCTTTGTCTTTCTGATGGACCCAACTACATTGTTCTCTAATATTAGCAATCTCTACCTGATAAGGATTAAGTCCAGCAGCCAAAGCAGCATTTCTAAAAGTAATCTCATGCATTCTTGGAGAGCAACAGGCAACAACAACACCGTTTAAGCCCTTCTCCAAAATAGCATCTCTAAGCTTTTTCTGACCTGGCTCAGAACACATATATTTATAATCGTCCGATATCTCAACACCTTCCACAGAAGAGAAGTAATTTTTGACTCTTTCTATATTTACTACCCCAGCAATATTACTTCCACAATGACAGATATATAACCCTATCTTTTTCATTATTTACTCCTTATAATAGACCCTTTTCTTTCAAAAGATTAAGAGGAGAAACTTTATTCTTCTCAAAACCCAGTAATTCTATAGGTAGATCAAGTGCCAACCCTATTAATTGAGTCAGATAAAAAACAGGAATTGGTTTAAAACCTATTTTTGCCTCTGCCATCTCAGATTGTCTTGCGTCAAGATTATAATGGCAAAGAGGACAAGAAGTTAAAAGTGCTTCAGCACCAGAGCCTTGAGCTGATCTTAATATCCTATAGGAACAATCAAAAGAAGCTTCCCTATCACTAACAGCAAGATGGGCACCGCAACATTCGCTTCTAAAGGGAAAATCTATGCTTATACCACCAAGTGCCGTAACCAGATGAGTATAAATTTTAGGATTTTCCGGATCTTCAAACTCCATCTCTTTTGGTGGTCTATAGGTTAGACAGTCGTAGTAGGGGGCTATTTTTAGGTTATTAAGAGGTTTTTTAATCTTCTTTGCTAAATTCTCAAAACCTATCTCATCTCTTATAATCTCAATCAAATGGACAACCGATAGATTATCACTAAAATTTTCAGGCACCTCTTCTTCCATGTAATTAAAAACTCTCTCTCGTCTTGTATTGTTATTCTTGATGAGTTTTTGAGTTCTTCTTAAAACATTGAAACAGGCAGAACAGAGGGTTATGAGTTTGTTAGAGGTCCTTGATGCCTTAAATATTGCTCTTAAGGGAGACACAAGTCTTATGTGTTCATCCTCAGCTAAAGGAAACACAGCACCACAACAAGTCCAATCTTCTATCTCCTTTAACTCAAAACCGAGAGCTTTCATAGACTCTCTTGCTGATATATCAAGTGCCTTTGCCTTAGTACTTAATGCACAGCCCGGGAAATATGGATAGCTTACCATCTAATACCCCTTTTAATTTTAATCTATTTTTATACTGCTAACTATTCAAGAGATTCAAATTTTCTATAACCAGCTATTATAGCCTGCTGAGGCATCTCATCTAATATCTCTTGGGGAAGCTCTTCTATATCTGTATAATTTTTTCCATCTCTTAAGGCGATACTACGTAATGCCTCAAATACTCTATGAACTTCTATACCCTTTGGACATCTTGTTCCACATTGAAAACATGAGGTACACAACCATATTGCCTTTGAGTTTATAAGCTCTTCAATCTGCCCCAACATACACAATCTCATCATCTCATTGGGAACGTAATCCATCTTATCAGCAAGTGGACAACCGGCGCTGCATTTGCCACATTGGTAACAACTCATAATTTTTTGTGCCGAGATATCGGAAACTGCCTTGAAAAGCTCATTATTTAGTATATCTTTTGTTAATCTAAGTAACATTAACCCCCCTTATGTATCAAGCAATCTTTTTATACTATATATTAAGGTATCTCGATTTAATTTGCCTATGGCATAAGTTAGAGGAACTTCTTTAGGACATACCTTGGCACAGTTTTGTGCCTTTCCACACTCACTTATACCACCATCTTCTAAAAGGGATTCAAGCCTATCCTCTTTTATCATAGCACCAGTTGGATGCAAATTGAATAAGTAAGTTTGGGCAATCACAGCTGGGCCTATAAAGTTGCTTCTCTCGTTAACCTGAGGACAGGCCTCCATACATATTCCACAGCTCATACATCTTGAAAGTCTATATCCTATCTGTTGTATCTTTTCAGAAACCCTTGGTCCCGGACCAAGTATATGTATGCCGTCTATTGGTACCCATGCCTTTACCTTTTTCAGTGCTTCAAAAATTTTTCTTCTATCAATAATTAAATCCCTAATTACCGGAAACTTTCTTAAGGGAGTTAAGTTTATGATTTTACCTATATCTTTTATTAAAGCGCTACAAGCCTGCCTTGCTTTACCATTGATATTCATAGTACAGGCTCCACATACCTCTTCTAAACAACTGCACTCAAAGGAGACAGGTGATACTTTCTTGCCTTGAATATTTATTGGATTTTTTCTTATCTCCATTAAAACCATGATAACGTTGGCCGTTTCTGGTAAATCAAGGCTAAAACTCTCTATATAGGGTTTGGAAAGAGGGTTATCTCTCCTTTCCACGTTAACTGTAATAATCATACTAATTGTACTTCCTCTCTACTGGCTTAATAAAGGATATATCAATATCTTCATAAGATATTTTGGGCTCTTCTGGATTATATTCTGCAACTGTGGTTTTGAGAAAATTTTCATCATCTCTTTGGGGGAACTCAGGCTTATAATGACTTCCTCTACTTTCATTTCTTAAATAGGCGCCCTTTGTGATAGCAATAGCCAATTCAAACATATTTTGAAGCTGATTTATAAAAAAAACTGTCTGGTTAGCCAGATTAGTTCTGTCAAGGGGGTTAACTTTTTCTACTCTCTCTCTTAGCTCTTTTAATTTGTCGAGAGTAATCTTTAATTTATCATTATACCTTACTACAGTTACATTCTCTGTCATTATGTTACCTAGCTCTTCATAAAGATTATAGGGATTTTCTGTACCATTTAACCTTTTATATCCTTCAAACTTATTAGTTACAAAGGCGCTCTCTCTTTCAAAGAGACTTTTAGGTATATCAAAACAACTATAACTAAGTGATGATAGATAGTTTGATATCTTCTCCCCAACAATAAGACCTGAATGAATACAAGATAGAAGTGAGTTTGCTCCTAATCTATTTGCACCGTGATACTGATAATCACACTCTCCTATTGCAAAAAGCCCTGGTATATTAGTCATCTGATTATAATCAACCCATAATCCGCCCATAGTATAGTGAACAGCTGGGAATACTTTCATCGGTTTTGTGTAGGGGTCTTCACCTGTAAATTTTTGATAAATCTCAAGAACTCCACCTAATTTATACTCAAGAGTTTTTCTATCAAGATGGGTCACATCAAGATAGACAAAATTTTTACCATCAACCCCCAACCCCATCTCAACACATACATTAAATATTTCTCTACTCGCTATATCTCTTGGTACGAGATTGCCATAGGAGGGGTATTTCTCTTCCAGAAAATACCATCTCTTACCATCCCTATAGGTCCATAATCTACCACCCTCTCCTCTAACTGATTCTGATATAAGCCTAAGCTTATCTCCACCAGCTATAGCTGTAGGATGAACCTGTATAAACTCCCCATTGGCATATTTTGCGCCCTGTTGATAGAGTATAGATTGAGCAGAACCATTGCATACTAAAGAGTTTGTGCTCTTCCCAAATATCATGCCTATCCCACCGGTAGCCATTATAACTGCTTCGGCAGGAAAAAAATTTATCTCAAGATTGCTTATGTTTCCAGCTACTATACCTCTGCAAACTCCCTGATCATCTATCACAGCTCTAAGAAACTCCCATCCTTCAAACTTCTCAACAAGACCCTTTGCTTCAAATCTTCTTACCTGTTCGTCAAGGGCATAAAGTATTTGCTGACCTGTTGTAGCCCCGGCAAAGGCAGTTCTATGAAATTTTGTTCCACCAAATCTCCTAAAATCTAAAAATCCTTCTGGTGTTCTATTAAACATAACGCCCATTCTATCAAGTAGATAGATTATATTTGGAGCGTTATCACACATATCCTTTACGAGAGGCTGATTTGCTAAAAAATCACCACCGTATATAGTTTCGTAAAAGTGGTAATAAGGGCTATCGCCCTCGCCTTTTGTATTAACAGATGCGTTTATACCACCTTGGGCACAGACAGAATGGGACCTCTTAACAGGAAGGATTGAAAAGAGCTTTACCTTCAAATTTTTTTCACAACAGGATATAGCTGCCGACAAACCAGCTAGCCCACCACCTACAATTATAATCTCACAGGACATATGTTTGTTATCCAACAAATCTATAAAATTTTATTACTCCGTAAACACCAAAAAAAAGGAATACAATAAAACTTAACATAACTCCTACTCGTTGAGCTCTATCACCTACCGTAATCCCATAGTCTACTAAAAATCCGAATATACCATTAGAAAAATGAAATACCGATATTACAACAAGAGAAAATAGTAAAAAATTTTGTAAGGGTTGACTCTCAAAAAAGCCCATCTTCATTAAATAAATATGGTATATAAGAAAAATTACAATAAAAAGACCTGTCCATCTTTGGAGAAAATACATAAAATTTCTTAGATATCGATAACAGCAAACATTCATATCTCCTTCATAGATGATATAAATTCCATAAAGGCTGTGAAAAATAATTGGCAACCATAAAAAGAAAAACGAAAAAATTGACCCTATCTGGGAGAATGTCTCTCCGGCTTTTAAGTGATAATAAAGAAAATAACCGAGAGGAAATATTCCTGTTATGTTATGTAATCTTCTTAGATAAAACTGTAACTTTCTCTCCACAGATTTATTCTATCCTATATTTTTTCATTCCCTCTTCATATAAATCATTACCGTAAATATCGTTGATAACTATGGCAGGAAAGTCTTCTACATAAAGCTTTCTAATAGCTTCGGGACCTAAATCTTCATAAGCAACAAGTTCAGAAACTTTTATATGTTTTGACAAAAGAGCTCCTGCACCACCAGTGGCACCAAAATAAACAGCCTTGTTTTTAATCATGGCATCTTTTACTTCCTTAGAGCGTTTTCCCTTCCCAATCATTCCCTTTAATCCTATTTCAATCAAGATTGGTGCATAGCTATCCATTCTATAACTTGTTGTAGGGCCTGCTGAACCTATTACTTTACCCGGTGGTGGGGGCGTTGGCCCAACATAATAAATAATCGCACCTTTGATATCAAAGGGAAGTTCCTTTCCTTCTCTAATAATCTCTACCAACCTTTTGTGGGCTGCATCCCTTGCTGTGTATATATAACCGGTTATAGAAACAAGGTCTCCACATTTTAAACTTACTATTACCTCATCTGTTAAGGGGGTTATTATTTTTTTTACCATAGACCCTCTACAAAATAATCTCTTTATGTCTTGCGCTGTGACATTGAATGTTTACAGCCACTGGTAAGCTTGCTATATGACAGGGATAAAACTCTATATGAACTGCAAGGGCAGTAATCCTTCCTCCAAACCCCATAGGACCTATGCCTAACTTGTTTATAGCTTCAAGAAGATCTTCTTCCAGCTTAGCATATCTATTGTCGATGTTTTTTGAACCTATCTCTCTCAACAAAGCCTTTTTAGCAAGAAAGGCAGATTTCTCAAAAGTACCACCTATACCTATGCCTACAATAATTGGCGGACAGGGATTACCACCTGCCTTTTCAACTGTTTCTATAACAAATTTTTTTACGCCTTCCACACCATCGGCAGGACGAAGCATCTTAATAGCACTCATATTTTCGCTTCCTCCACCTTTAGGAGCGGCAATTATCTTTACCTTATCACCAGGTACTATATCTATATGTAGAAGACAGGGAGTATTATCACCAGTATTTTTTCTATCAAAAAGGGGATCAGAAACTATTGATTTTCTATAAAAACCTTCTTGATAGGCAAGTCTGACACCTTCGTTTATAGCCTCATAAAGGTTTTCTCCGTCGAAGAGCACCTTTTCTCCCCACTCAACAAAGACAACTGCAAAGCCCGTATCCTGACATAGCGCAAGCCCTTCCGTTTCTGCTATCTCTTTATTTTCAATAAGTTGGTCAAGTATAGCCTTACCTAACGGAGATATCTCCTGTTCCCTTGCCAAGACAAAGGCTTCAGTGACATCATTAGGTAAGCACTTTCCAGCCTCTAAGAAAATTTCTTTTACAGCACTTATTATCTCGTCTTTACATATTTTTCTCATAAAATATTATAACCCTGTCTTTGATATTAACTCGTTAACGGATGACACAGATTTTTTGAACATCTCTTTTTCTTCATCTGTAAACTCTAACTCATAAATATGCTCAACACCACTGCCACCAATTTTAATAGGTACCCCCACCACTGTATCGTTAAGACCATACTCACCTTGTAGATATACAGCGCATGGCATAATCCTTTTCTTATCTTTTAAGATTGCCTCTGCCATGGCCACAACAGATGATGATGGTGCATAATAGGCACTACCCGTTTTAAGATAATTAACAATCTCTGCGCCACCATCCCTTGTTCTCTGAACAATTGCATCAAGCCTCTCTTTTGATATAAGCTTTGTAACAGGTATACCACCAACAGAACAATACCTTACCATAGGCACCATAGTATCTCCATGGCCACCTAAAACAAAGGCAACTACATCCTCAACTGAAACTTTTAACTCTTCCGCCAAAAATGTTCTAAACCTTGCGGTATCGAGTACCCCTGCCATTCCTAATACTTTATTTCTCGGGAATCCAGAAACCTTATAAGCTACATAGGTCATCGCATCAAGTGGGTTTGAAACGACGATAATAAAAGCATTAGGAGAGTATTTAACTACTTGTTCTGTTACGGACTTAACAATATTAGTATTTGTAGATATTAAGTCATCTCTACTCATTCCTGGTTTGCGAGGTATTCCGGCGGTTATTATTACTACATCAGAATCTTTTGTCTCTTCGTAGCTATTGGTACCAATAATTGATACATCAGAGCCTTCTACAGGCATTGCCTCTAACAGATCAAGTCCCTTTCCTTGAGGAACTCCCTCCACAATATCAACAAGAACAATATCTCCAAGCTCCTTAGCAGCTGCCCAGTGTGCTGCTGTGGCACCTACGTTGCCTGCACCTACAATAGATATCTTTTTTCTTTTAATCATAAAGCCCCCTCGTAATATAAAATGTCCTTAAAGAATTTTGGAAAAAAATGCTGAACAATAAATAAGATATTACAGTTAATATTTGTAAGTGTCAAACAATTTTTTACTATTAGAAAAAAAATTTTAGTATTAGTAAATTTTCTTAAGACAAACACTCTAATTGTTTTATAAATTTTTTTGAATTTTGTCAGAAAGATATAGATATTTATCGCTTTTTCTATCATAAACTAAGACTTCTCAGTCTTTAATGGGGAAACAAAAGGGATTTTCATATTAAGAAAATTTCTATTTTTTATTTAAGGTCTCTATGATAGAGCGAGATATTTTTATAACTTTGATTCAGGAATTGATAAAAGTACTCTGCAAAATATACAGATCGGTGTCTGCCACCGGTACAACCAAAGGCGATTACAATAAAATCTTTCCCCTCTTTATCATAGTTTTTAATCATAAAAGGTAGCAACTTCTCTAACATTTTTATAAATGTTTTGGTGACTTTTTTCTCTTCAATAAATTTTTTTACTTCCCTATCAGTTCCTTTTTTTTCTTTTAATTCTGTAACATAATAGGGGTTAGGTATGAATCTTACGTCAAAAATATTGTCAGCATCTATTGGCATGCCATACTTAAAACCAAAGCTTATTATTTTTAATTTTATACGCTGAGGCTCAATTTTTCCTTCAGCTATTAACTCTGCTTGTCTTCTTAAATCATAATTATTACTATTTGAGGTATCTACAACATAATGGGCCTTATCTTTAAAGGCCTTTAAAATCCTTCTTTCCTCTTGAATACTGTCTATTATATCAAAGGTGTCAAGAGGGTGTTTCCTTCTTGTTTCATTAAACCTTCTAATTAAGATCTCATCTCTTGCCTCAAGAAAAATAATCTGTAGTTCGGGGACTTTTTTAAAGATATTTGTTAAGAATTTATTTGATTTAGAGAGAAAAAATTTTTCTCTAACATCAACTACAACAGCAACCTTATTGTATCTCTTCTCTTTTTTTAATAAGTCGAAAAAATTTTTGAGAAGAGGAACAGGTAAGTTATCTACACAAAAATAACCTATATCCTCTAAGGCTTTGATAAATACAGTCTTACCTGCTCCGGATAGTCCTGTAATAAGAAAAATTTTCATTAAAAATTAACTCGTCTATCTATTTTTTTGTTGCCTCTATTAGACCGTAGTTATTATCTCTCCTTTTGTAGATTACATTGACTTTATCAGTTTCAGTGTTTATAAATACGAGAAAATCTCTATTCAATAGATCCATTTGCATAACTGCTTCTTCTATATCCATAGGTTTAATCTCATAATTTTTTACTTTTATAACCTCTTTCTTAGAACCGTCTTCTTCAGATAAGCTTAAAACTTCTTCCTTTATTGAAAGTCCTTTATTTTTATTATTCTTGTTTTTCTTGTCTTTAATCTTTTCAACATATTTTTTTAACTTTCTTTCAAGTATATCAGAGACCAGATCAATGGCAGAGTAAATATTTGTGTCCTTCTCTTCCACATGAATAAGAAAACCATTGGCATTTAAATTTACTTTTACGATATGAGAAAGTTTTTCTAAGGCAAGGGTAATCTGTAATGTTATAGGTTCTTCAACATACTTCTTCAATTTTTTACCTATTTTTATTTCTGCATACTCTCTAATGGCATCGCTATGTTCCAGATTTGAAAAATTAATTTTGATATCCATAGTCCCTCCAAATTGTTTTTTTTAACTACTCAACGAAAGGTTTCAACTTTTTAGCCCTTATTGGATGTCTTAACTTTCTTAAGGCTTTACCTTCTATCTGCCTTATCCTCTCTCTGGTAACCTTAAACTCTTGTCCTACCTCTTCTAAAGTGTGATCATATTTTTCTCCTATTCCAAACCTAAGTCTAATAACCTTTTCTTCTCTCGGAGTTAAAGTTGCAAGAACGTTTGACACAGTCTCTGTGAGATTACCTTGAACAACAGCGTCAACAGGAGATAAACTCTTCTTATCCTCAATAAAATCGCCCAAATGGCTATCTTCTTCCTCTCCAATAGGCGTTTCTAATGAGATTGGTTCTTTAGCAATCTTTAATATCTTCCTGACCTTCTCAACAGGCAACTCTGTCTTTTCAGCTATCTCTTCTGCGGTAGGTTCCCTACCCAACTCTTGTACTAAAGCACGGGACTCTCTAATAAGTTTGTTAATAGTCTCAATCATATGAACAGGAATTCTTATTGTCCTTGCCTGATCTGCTATTGCTCTTGTAATTGCCTGTCTAATCCACCAAGTTGCATAGGTACTAAATTTATAACCTCGCTTATATTCAAACTTATCCACAGCCTTCATCAAACCAATATTGCCTTCCTGTATTAAGTCAAGAAACTGTAAACCCCTATTAGTATATTTTTTTGCAATACTTACAACAAGTCTAAGATTGGCCTCAATGAGCTGTCTTTTTGCCTTCGATTTTTCTTCATCTCCCTCTTTCAATAACTGTAAATAACCCGAGAAGCTCTTAGGCTCTATCCCTAACTTACTAACATTATCTTTAATTGATTTAACCTCTTCAGATAAAATCTTTTTAGCCTTATTTAAACCGTCTTTAGGAAGAGTAATCTTCTTTTTGGGCAAGGAAACTCCCTCATAAATAGTCTGATACAAGAGTTCGGCCTCTTCATAATTCAAATTAAACTCTTTTTTTAGCTTTGATAGTGCTTTGTCTATATATTTTTTATAATAATTTTCGTAATCAGCCTCCATCTTCTGTCTGTAGGAACTAATTAATTTCTCATTTATATCCATATCTAAGATAATATTAATTATCTCCTCTTCAAGTTTCTTTATTTTTTTCTCGCTGTTACTTTTTCTTGCCTTTTTCAACTCTATATATTTTTTCTGAAGGGTATTAAAAAACTCGAGTATATGGGTGTAGTTAGTCTCTTTCTCTTCTTCTTCTCCTTCATATCCCTCTTCTTCCTCTTCTTCGTAATCACTTATTATATCTTTTACGGAAATCTCTCCTTTTTCTATTAAGTTTCCTAATTTAATAAAATCTTCAAAAACAGGCGTGTAAGATATTAGAGCTTTAATTATTTTTAAATCACCATTTTCTATCTTCTTAGCTAACTCTATCTCGCCCTCTCTATCAAGCAAATTTACACTTCCCATCTCCTTTAAATACAACCTTACAGGGTCGCTACCTTTAACAAGCTCTTCATCAAGCTCCTCATAACCCTCTTCTAACTCCATATCCTCTTCAAGATAGGTTCGAGTAGATAGACTTGATATGTTATCTACTACAGGAATATCAACTTCTTCAAAAATACTTATTACTTCATCAATATAGTCGGTTGTGAAATCTTCAGGGAGCTTGTTGTTTATGTCATCATAAGTAACAAACCCCTTTTTCTTTCCCATAGCAATCATTTCCTCAATCATAGCATCTTCTTTAATATTTTTTTTGTTTTTCATATATTCTAATTACTCCCAAATTTTAATAATGTCTTTTGCTTTTTTTTTATATTATCTTTTTCTGACATCAACTCTTTGACAAGAGAGAAATCACCGCTTTTTTCAGCATCTATTATCCTTTTAGTTAGCTCTTCGTTAATCTTTTCATAATATTTATTTTTTAAAAAAATTAAGTTATCAAGAAAAATTTTTTTTAAATTTTCCTCAAAACTGTCCGATAACATATTGAGTCTATAATATAGTTGATTTGCCGTTGGAGTTAAGTCATCAAACTTCTTTCCCGTAACAAATTTATTAATAATAGAGATATGGTCTTGGCTGAAAGCAGCTAAGATTTCAGTTTCTACTTGTGTAATATATTCAGGATTTTTTATCAAGATAGCTGTTACAGTATCTTCTGGCGTATTATTTACTCCTATGTTAATTATATCATTTTTTTCTCTTGTTTTGAAGACCTCAATAATCTCTTCTTTGCTAAAGCCTATTTGCTCTGAGACAGCCCTAATCAAAAGTGAACGCTCCAAGGGATTTGTAATATTTTCAATATGTTTTTTTATTTGTAGGATAAAAGCTCTCTGTCCACTTATAGAAGACAGTGAATGTATTATTTTATAAAAATCTATTAAAAAGTCAATACCGTTTTTTGCATCCCCTATTGCCCTGTCAAGTTCTTCTTTTCTACCTTTAGAAATTAAACTATCGGGATCTTCTCCTTCCGGAAGTATAACTATGAAAGGATTTATGCTTTGATTTAGGAATAACTCAATCCCCCTTAGAGCAGCTTTTTTGCCTGCCGCATCTCCATCGTAGATAAGATAAAAGTCTTCAACCATCGGTTTTAATTGTTTTATATGTTCTTCTGTGATTGCTGTCCCTAAGGTTGCAACAGTATTA
Source organism: uncultured Pseudomonadota bacterium (assembly GCA_964540515.1). Lineage (GTDB taxonomy): Bacteria > CALINM01 > CALINM01 > CALINM01 > CALINM01 > JAOAGA01. The sequence continues at coordinate 68,184 of CAZIMS010000004.1, forward strand.
TTATAACCAGATTGGTGCATCATTAAACAGTCCATGTAACCTTCAACTATATATACTTTCTTAGACTTGTCAATATGTTCTTTAGCGAGATTCATCCCATAAAGGGTACTTCTTTTTGAAAATACTATTGTTTCTTGTGTGTTAACATATTTAGGAAGGCTATTGTCTAAAGACCTCCCACCAAAGGCTATAATCTCCGCTTTACTATTTATTATAGGAAAAATTATTCTATTTCTAAAAAAATCCTTTACTCCCACTGATGTAGAAGAAATTAGACCTGTCTTATCAATCTCTTTTCTGTCAAAGTTTTCATTAATTAAATTTCTATAAAGTCTATCCCAGTCGACACCACCATAACCTAAATAGAACTTCTTGATAGTTTCTAGAGATAATTTCCTATTTTTTAAATAAGTTAAGGCCTTAGCCCCTTCTTTTGTCTTATAAAGATTATTTAAAAAGTACAGTGCCGCCTTTTTATTAATTTCTAATATTTTTCTTATCTCTTTAACTTTTTTGTTATAATCCTTATCTCTTTCAAAAAGAGTTAGCCCTGTCTCTTTCTCCAAATTTTCTAATATCTCAATATGATCCATCTTTAAATAATTCTTAAGGAACTCGATTAAATCTCCTCCTTTATTACATCCAAAGCAGTAAAATATCTGTTTACTTTCGCTAACTGTAAAAGAAGGTGTTTTTTCTTGATGAAAGGGACATAAGCCTACATAATTTTTACCTCTCTTGTTTAGGGAAATATAGCGAGATATATACTCAACAATATTTAATTTTTCCCTTATAAGCTCTCTATTTATCTTCACAATACTTCCCTAATATGACAAGCTTCAAAATAGCTGATTCTTGCCAAATCTGTGTAATTAAAATCATTTTTTCAACTCTATAATAGTATAATAACTGCCGCCAGGTTCTATATAACTACCGACCCTATAATTATTAACTACCGGTGAGGTCTTTAGGAATTTATGGATACTCTCTCTCAACTTGCCCTCTCCAGCTCCATGAATAACCTTAACAGTATCTGCTCCAGCAAGAAGCGCCCTATCTAAGAATTTATCAATTAATATTAAGGCATCATCTACTCTTTTGCCTCTTACATCTATCTGAAGATTGTCAATTTTTTCTCGATATAAACTATCTTTATCCTCTTTTCTGATACCTCTTTTTGAAGAATCTTTATCAACCTTCTTAAGCACTGAACTATCAATCCATATTTTTAAATTTTTAGTCAATACATTGTAATTATCTCCATCTATAGCAATTATCTTACCCCTTTCATTAATACTCATAATAAATACCTCATCTCCAACCTTTAGGGGCTCTTCATCTAAATCTGTAACTTTAAACTCCTTCAGTTTTTTTAATACACCGTAACTTTCTGATGATATTGCTTTATAAAACTCCCTTGCCAATTTTCTATCATTAGGTAACAATGCCATATTTTCTTCTATTTTTCTCTTTAACTCCTCTATCTCTTTTGTATATTTACTTAAAAGACCATATTTTTCCTCTTCTATTTTCTTCAATAGTAACTCTCTTTCTTTTTTTATAGTCTCAATCTCTTTTTTACTCTCCTCTAAGTGCTCTTTAAGTCTTAAAACTTCTACATACTCTCTCTCTCTTTTCTTTTTTATTTCCTCTATATAAATATAATCATTAGCCAAGTTATTTTCACACTTTTTTATAAAATCTTCTTCATAGCCTAATTTTTTTAGTACTTCTATAGCAAAACTACCAGAGTAGAAGCCGTAGGATATTTTATATAGAGGCTTTTGTTCATTATCATCCCAAAGCATAGAAGAAACTATCCCGTCTTTTCTCGAGGATACATATTCTTTAATCTCGTCAATGTGTGTCCCTGAAACCACTATACCCTTCTTACTCACTAAATGATCAAGAAAGGCTATTGAGATAGCAGTTCCTTCTTTTGGATTTGTAAAATTACCTAACTCATCAATAAAAACAATAGTCTCACTGGTTATATTTTTAATAATCTCTCTCCAAAGAAGCATTTTTGAAGTAAAACTACTTACTCCAGCTTCGATACTCTGCCTATCTTCCATATCAAAACAAAAGTTTTTAAAAAAGGGAACTTTCGATTTTTCTGATACTGGCGTAGGTACTGCCATATGGGTTAAAAGAAGTATTATAGAGATTGTTTTTATAGCTACAGTCTTGCCCCCACCATTAGGACCTGTAATAAGAAAGATCTTTTTATCTCTTGATAAAACTAAATCATTCTTAACTACATTACTTTTATCAATAAAAAGAGGATGATAGGCCCTGTATAAAGAGATGTCAATATTTTCAGCAATTTCTGGAAAATATAGATCATACTTAAGGAGATATCTTCCCCTTGCCACAAGACTGTCTATATAGCCTAAAAACTCTAAACCTTCTCTTATCTCTTTAGATAATACTTTTATTTTATCTTTAATATTTGTTAATATTTTTCTTTTCTCGATCTCTTCCCTTTTCTCAGCAAATATGTATTTATCATTTAAGGGGGAGATGATATCTGGCTCTACAAATAAGGTATCGCCTGATTGAGAGGTATCTCTAATAACCGCCTTGATCTCTTTTTTAAAATTAGCTTTAAGAGGAAGAACATATCTACCATCTCTTATTGTATAGTATTTATCTTGAAAGATATTGGGCTTTGAAGACATTAGCCTTTCTAACTTCTCTATAATATTCTCTCTTAAAAACTCCTTCTCTAACATTATCTTCTTTAACTCTGGAGAGCAGTCAGGGTTTAACTTACCTCTTTCTGTAAGAAATTTTGATAACTCTGACTTAAGATCCTTTAGTTCCGCCATAAAAATGAAAGAATATTCTAATATTGCATGAAGATTTAGAGTTAGGTATCTATCAAGAAAGGCTATTAACTGATTTAGATTTAAAAATATAAATCCAGCCTCTTCTTCAGATATTAAATCAGCCTTTTCAATCCTACTTAAAACAACTCTTATATCGTCTATATAAGGTATCTGATAGTTATTTCTAACTATCAACTCCTGTATCTTTTTTATCCTATTATGTTCAATCTTTATTGATGATATAGAATCAAGAATAGGAAGCTTAGCAATAGCTTCTTTTCCATAAACTGTCTCAGCAAAGAGGGAGACATAACCGAGTACTTTATCCAAATCCCTTCTTTCAAAACCTATAAGGGGCATTATTTAGTTTAACCAAGCTTTTTCTTGACTATCTCGTTAATCTTGCTACCATCAGCTCTTCCAGATACTTTTGGCATTAGAGCCTTCATAACCTTCCCTAAATCCTTTAGCCCATTTGCATTAATCTCTTTTATAACTTCCTCAACCATTTTTTCTATTTCATCATCGGTGAGCATTTTAGGTAGATAAGATTCTAATATCTCCAACTCCTTTTTCTCTTTTTCCAGAAGCTCTATCCTACCAGCTTTTTCAAAAATTTCTATACTTTCCTTCCTCTGCTTTACAAGTGTCATAATAATCTTATAGATCTCTTCGTCTTGCAACTCTCTTCTTGCGTCAATCTCTTTATTTTTTATTTGAGATAGCAAAAACCTTATAGTTTGAAGTCTTAAAGTATCTTTCGATTTAAGTGCACCTTTCATATCTTCTTCTATATTTTTTTTAAGACCCATCTCCTCTCCTTTATACTAGATTTTAAAAAATTTATTTACCCATTAGCTTAACCCATACCTCTCTTGTGCGAGGACCATCGCCCTCAATAAAAAAAACTCCCTGCCATGTCCCAAGCTCTAACTTACCATTCTCTATAATAAAGGTTAACGAAGGACCTATTAATACGTTTTTTATATGGGCATCAGAGTTCCTTTCCAGATGTCTGTATGTTCCTGTTTGGGGAACAAGCTCGGCGAGCTTATTAATTATATCTTGTTTGACTGTAGGGTCTGCATTTTCATTTACCGCAATCCCTGCGGTAGTATGAGGACAGTAAACTACACAAATACCATCTTTAACTCCGCTATCATGAACGATTGATACAACTGAACTTGTCAGGTCAACGATCTCCATTCTTTTTGTTGTCTTTACTGTTATCTTTACCATGGCTTCCCCCTTAAAATTACTTCCCAATTAAATTAAACCCTTTTTTATTTCTTTGTCAACCTTGTTCTTTGAACATTAATCAACACATATTTTTATAATGCCTTCTTTTTCTTTCAAAAAATTAATGAGATTGTTTATATCTTCCTTCTTCTTATAACTTATTGTCATCCTTAACTCATATCTTTTTTCATCTATAAAATAGTTTTCTCTGTAATCTTGAAGACTAATTTTTTGGGATTTGAGAAGCTCCTCTATCTTAATAGGATTATCAAGAGAAGTAGTAATAATAACTTTTGAATAGATATCGGCAGGCAAAACCCCTTCAAGTTTCTTCAAAAAAATAAGGTTCATTAAAACAATAAATGTTGTTACTGTAGCAATAATATACTCACCAAGTCCTACAGAAACACCAACGGCACTTACAACCCAAAGGGTTGCAGCTGTTGTTAAACCTCTAACATGGTTTCTATATTTAACTATAGCACCAGCCCCTAAAAAACCTATTCCAACAACTATCTGGGCTGCAATCCTTGCTGGATCGCTGACAAGGTTAAAATTTTCATAAAACTTGATTGAAGATATAGTATATAATGCAGAACCTAAACATACAATCAACTGAGTTCTAAAACCTGCCTTCTGACCTTGTATCTGCCTTTCAAGCCCTATTAACCCACCTAATGTGGCAGACAGAAAAAGTCTAATCAGTATATCTAAGAGTCCTATTTGCATAGTTCTTTCATCTTTTTTATAACCAAACTATAATCTTTTTCTTTAAAGATACTATTACCTGATACTATTATATCAGTTCCAGCTTTCCATACATCTGAAACATTGCTTAAATCAATACCACCGTCCACCTCAATCTGGCATTTAACCCCTTCTTTCATACACAAAGTCTTACAATCCCTAATTTTTCTTAAGATTGGAGTTAAGAACTTCTGTCCACCAAAACCAGGATTAACAGACATAATAAGTATAAAGTCTACATATGGTAGTATATATTTTATAGTATCTAAGGGGGTAGCAGGGTTTAAGGCAACTCCAGCCTTAATCCCAACTTTTTTAATCTCTTCTAAAGTTCTCTGAATATGTAATGCCGCTTCTATATGAACTGATAACATATCTGCTCCGGCATCTGCAAAGGCTTTGATGAAATGATCAGGATTAGTAAGCATCAAATGGACGTCTAATGGTTTTTTTGCATATTTTTTTATACATGATACACCGTAAGGACCAAAGGTTAGGTTAGGGACAAAATGTCCATCCATAATATCGAGATGCAGTATGTTGGCGCCAGCCTCTTCAACTTTCTCGATCTCCTCTTTAAGTCTTCCAAAATCAGCCGATAATATTGATGGAGCTATAAGAACATTATTTTTTTTCATATTCAAACCCTTTTAAAAAATCAATAATTTTTGTAATTTTACATAAGTCAACCCTCGTATCAATGCAGGGTCCTTTGGGTCTTTCGTTTAATATCCCTATAACAGGAAGAGAAGCCGTGTCCTTTAAACCTGATATAAGATCTCTTTCACAGGCGGTAGCAATTATTATATCAGGTTTAATATCTTTAATAATATTTCTCGCCATAGTTCCACCAGTAGCGACAGAAAGTTTTACCCTATAGTCCCTTGAGATCTCCATAAGATCTTTTATCTCACATTTTCCGCACATTCTACACTTTATCTCTTTTCCTGTTACTCTATACTCACAATCAGAAAACTGTAGGCAATGAGGCATTAGTAGAAGAATCTTTTCAGGTCTCTTCTTAATTGCTTTAAGAACTAACTTATTATTAATATCAATAAAAAATCTCTCTAATTTCTCAAGATGATTCTTTGCAATTATGCTACAAAAAATTTTTGTAACTGGATAAATTACTAAAAGGACTGTCTTTTTTAACATTTTCAGCTTTGAAAATAACTACCGATAATATCTTTTCTGCCATTATAGTAGTCTTTAGCAGAGAGAACTCTTTTTCCCTCTTCTTTCAATTCAATAATCTTGATTAAACCATCACCAGTGCCCACTATAATCCCTTCACCATCAAACTCTTTAATATAGCCCTTCTTAGAGGCACCTTCAAGCACCTTGGTTTTAATTAGAACAACTCTCTTATCTTCAATAAAAGTAAAAGCCTGTGGCCAAGGAAGTAATCCTCTTACCTTATTGTTAATATTTATGGCACTATCCTCCCAGTTGATAAGTCCATCTTCCTTTTTAAGAATCCTAGCATAGGTTGATAATCTATCATCTTGTTTAGTGAGCTTATAATTGCCTTCTTCTATACTTTTAATTGAATCAAGCAAGAAGTCTTTTCCTTCAGCTATCATTTTATTTAGCAGATCTATTGATGTATCTTCCTCTTCTATAATTATCTCTTTCTGAAATATAATATCGCCTGTGTCGAGCCCCTCATCCATCTTCATAATAGTTATCCCAGTTATCTTATCTCCGCTTAATATTGCCCAGTTTATAGGTGCCGCACCCCGCCAACGAGGAAGTAAAGAAAAATGCAGATTAATAGATCCCAGTCTCGGATAAAATAACAAATCCCTTGGTAAAATCTTTCCATAGGCTATAACAAGATTTATATCACATTTATAATTATTAATCTCTTCTATAAAATTTTTGTCTTTTATATTTTGGGGCTGGTAAACAGGAATATTATTATTTATACCAAAAATTTTTACATCAGGTGGGGTTAACTTCATCCCTCTGCCTTTTGGTTTATCAGGTGATGTAACTATAAACTTTATAGCATTATATGGATTTACCCTTTCAAGAAAGGGCACAACAAAATCTGCTGAACCAAAAAAACCTATATTTAAACTCATAAACTTCTTTCCAAAGTTTTCTTAAGTTTTTTGAGGAAAAGCTCTCTTTTTAACTTGCTCAAATGGTCTATAAACAATACACCATTGAGGTGGTCAATCTCATGTTGAAAGGCTCTTGACAAAAGTCCCTCTGCTGAAATTTCTTTAACAACATTATCCAAACTTTTGTATTTTACTATAAGATGGCTAAATCTCTCCACCTTAGCAGTAAATCCTGGTACACTAAGACAACCCTCTTCATTTGAAACTTTGTCTCTTCCCTCTATTATCTCTGGATTTATAAAGACCATAGGATTTGGATTATCATCTAATTGATCGATATCAATAACTATGATTTTTAAAGGTATGCCCACTTGCGTTGCAGCCAATCCAATCCCTTTTCCTGCATACATTGTCTCTATCATATCGTAGGCAATTTTTTTAATATTATCGTCTATATCCTTTACTTCTATTGCCTTTTCCCTCAATCTTTTATCGGGGATTTTTAGTATCTCAAGAACTGCCATAATATCTCCATTAAAAGTTATTATTTCTCTCTATAAAAACTTCTATACCTGCCTTTCCTGTTAATGGACAAACATACTCACAGATGCCACAGCCATTACAAAGCTTATCATCTACATAAGGTTCTAAAAGTTCAAAATATTTATTATTATAACCTATTTCTGTTCTTTTTTTAATCTTTATTGCTTTACCAGGGACAGGACAGTGCTCTTCACAGACGATACAGTTAATCTTTTTTGCATAGGGTAAACAATGATTTTTATCAAAATGGGCTATACCTATAACTTGTTTTCTCTTTTCCTCAATGGGAAGTTCTGGTATTGCCTTTGTAGGACATACTTGTCCGCATAAAGAACAGTTGTATTCACAATAGCCCCTTCTTGGTACTAATATTGGGGTATATAAACTATAAAAACCACCTTCAAGAAAGGCAGGATAAAGAGCATTTTTTAGACAAATCTTCATACACTCTCCACATCTAACACATTTCTTAAGAAACTCTCCTTCATCTTTTACACCAGGTGGTCTAAGTAGCCTTCCATTGTTATAGTTACCCTTAAAAATTTTAGAGAAGACAAAGGCAAAGACAAAAGAGTTTACAAGAACTCTTTTATTTATATCTAATCTTGATGAAGTCATATTAGATGCAAAAGATTTAAATTTTACTCTACCGAACTTACATTTTAATTGACACTCCATACAGAGAATACAGTTGCTATCATTTAAAATCTCTTCACCAAAGGCCGTAGGACAGATCTCTTTGCAAGATTTACAATCACTACAAATTTTTTTAGGTAGCCTCTTTATAATTGAAAATTTTCCTAAAATTCCAAGTAGTGTACCCAAGGGGCATAGATTCTTGCACCAGTACCTTTTCTCAAATTTTTCAAGATACAAAATTAATAAAAAAATCAAGGTTGAAAGAAAGGCAAGGGGATAAAAGGTATCTCGAAAGGGTAAGATATTGTATCTTATAAATTTATAAAATCCCTCGGCAAACTCAATATTATTGCCCAGTGCAGCATATAGAGACCCCCAAGTAGATTTAACTATATAACCAAAAAGAGGATAGGCTAAAAAGGTTAGAAATCTAATAAATATAGCAATGGGATCGAGTATGCCAGCAAGATTTAAATTAAATAGAGCTGTAAAAAGTAGTAAAAAGAGTAGATAATATTTAAAACTACCCTTAAAAATTTTTAGTCCCTCAGATTTTTTAATCTTTTTTGAGATAAAATCCAAGAAAGTACCTAAAGGACATATCCAGCCACAAAAAAATCTACCTAAAAAAATAGTAGCTATTATCAATATTATTCCTGGTAAAAGAAGAGAGATAAAAGAAAAGGTAGAGAGAAAATAGCTGACTACTATAAAAGGATCGGCCCTGAAAAAGCTGTTTATAGCGATGTTAATCTCATCGCTACCTCTATAATCGGTCATTATAAAAAGCACAATAAAGATTACGAAAAAAAATAGCTGAGATATTCGGGGTAAGGAACTTTTCATTATTAGACTTTGATTAGCCTTGCCTTATTAATATTTATCTCTCCTAAAGCCCTTTCGTAAGCTCTCTTAGTGATGGAGATATCTTCTGGTTTTATACCAAAAAGTGTGGTTGCATAGGCATCGGCTAATACAGGATCTGTTGAGGCTATTAGCCTATTTAAAACCTTTACATCTTTAACACCTCCACCTTGGGGACCATTTCTCAAGAGAATTCTTGTAGCATCAATTATATGTAGATGAATCTTGACAAAACTATTAAAATCACATAGGGCCTCCTCTATCTCTCTATGGATATAGCCTCTATTTCCACCCATAATGCCCATAATGTTTTTTAAGGCTAATGTAAGACCTGTAAGCCCATGATGCTTTGCTATAGGAACGTTTATATAAACATCACAGTTTAACGCCTCTTCGTAGAGCTCCCAATCCTTTATATAAAGGCCATTCAAATGATATTTTTTATATTTTTCCGAGTCTAAATGCTTAAGCTCTACACCCTTTATATTTCCCAAAGCCTCTTGCATCCCACTACTTATATAACACCTACGAGGGTCATTACAGGTTCTATCAAAAACCTTTACCTTTTTTGCCCCAGCCTTTAAACACTCTTCTGCTATTGCCTTGACTACTAATGGATGTGTATTTGCTGCCTCTTCTGGCTTTCTATCCCAACCGATATTAGGTTTTATAACTACTACATCGCCCTTTTTTACAAATCTTGAGATGCCACCAAGCCCATCAATTACATTTCTTGTAATCGTCTCATAATCTTTACCCTCTGAGATAGCTATCTCCCTTTTTGTCTGAGCAAAAAGCTCCTTTTTTAAAGATAGATTAGCAGTTAAAAAGGCAATATATTTAAGAAAATCTCTACGATTCATATTTTACCACCTTATATTAGACCTTTTTTCTTAAGAAAGTCTTTCACAGTATCCTTCATACCTCTTTTATCTACTTCAACCTTAAGCTCTTCAAGTTGATTATTCGTCAATAGACCTGTTAGTTTCTCTAAAAGCCTTGGAAGAGCAGGAAACTTCTTTAATGTATCCTTTCTAATAACAGGAGCTGAAAAATCATCCTTCTCATTGAAAGCTTTAAGCCATACAAGATTATAGTTGACGTTGTAAGTATTTTTTGCGTCCTCTCTATTTTTTGTACCTGTCGTTTCACTCACAAATTTATCATCTATTACAAAAATATCAATCTCTCCACCTGTACCAGCCTTTAGTAGAGAAGCTGTATCATTATATTTCTTGAGTTTTACAGATGTACCAGTCCTCTCTGTTATTAATCGAGAGAGAATATTTCCAATTATCTCTTCATTCTTACCAGAAAGATGTCCTATGTAGATAGTTTTACCTACACAGGCAAAGGAACTTTCAAAAACAAAAAAAACTAAAAAAGAGATTAAAAAAGCTTTCTTTACTGACATCTATCATCTCCTATTTTTACTTTTTCTTTTAAAAATGACTTTATTTTAACGGAGGTCAAATTTTTATCAGATCTCTTATCGTATATAGTCTTTTTTATATCCTTAATGTTTTTGGAACCAAAATAATTATCTGAGAAGGTCAACACTTTCCTTTGTTCCTCACCTACCCTTATGTTATACTCATTATTGTAAATATTGTTATATCTGAAGTTCACTTTACCCTCTGCTTTTATAACAGGAAATATGCCAACCTCGTTGTTTTTGACCTCACTAAATCTTATTTCTCCTCTTGAGTCCCTCTCTTCGTATCTTACACCATACTTGTTTTCTAACATAAAACAACCACAAACATCTATATTAGCGGTGGAGAACCTAAAACCATCAATATTTTTTCTAAAAATACAGTTTTTTATATAGGCCTTTGTAAAATGTACTTGTAAACCAGAAAAGGCTCCTTCAAAGATAGCATATCTTATATCTGCATTTTTTGCGTGATTAATCATTACATACTTCCACATCTTAGGCTCTATCCTATCTGACTGTGCAGTAAACATAACAGGCCTATCCTTCTCTCCCTCGATATAAATCTCTCCTTCAACATAGAGCTCTCCGTCTCCTATCTCATCATTATCATAATCAAAAGGGACAAACTTAACCTTTGTGCCCGCCTTTATAATAAGTCTTCCCTTTTCTCTCACAGCAACTATACCATCAATAATCTTTTCCCCCGACCATACCTCTTCACCCCTTATCTCATAGACCTTTACATCATTTGAATAGACAATGGTTGGTAAGAAAAACAGTAAAAAAAAGACAAAACCTTTCATCGTAATATCTTTTTTATTCTAATTGTAATTCCTGTTATATTATCAAAAACCTTTATATGATGATCATAAGTAGCATCATAAAGTCCATAGAGCTCACCCTGCACAGGCGTACCTCCATAAAACTGTCTAACTCCTAAATAATATTTACCAGCATAAGGGACAATTAGCTCAAATCTTCCATCTTCCTTTGTCTTTTTGGATATTGATATAGGCCTTTCATGCCCCATCTCCTTTTTAGTGTATAAAAAGGCGTAAACTCCTGATACAAACTCTCCTTTCTCATTAATAGCTGTGCCTTTAATAATAAAGGTTTTCTTAGCATCAACTGGTTTGGTTATATCATCTTGAACCTTTTCAAAAAGAGGTATTTCGATATTATATTTATAACCCTCTTTTAACATAACAGGATTCTTATCATAAAAACCGATAAGATCTCCTTCAGAGAGAGGTCCTAAAGGACTATCATCCGTTTTTTTTCTTATAACTATATAGTAAATTCCTTCAATGAGATTACTTATCTTTATAAGGCCCTTCTTATCGGCAGGTTCAGAATAAAAAAATGGCATCCCTTTAATATCTTTTTCATTAAGATACAAATAAGCCCTTGCCCCTGCCACAGGTTGATTATTGTGGTTAGATTTTACCGTAAGTATTATGTCCTTATTTTTTAACTTCCTCTGTGAAAACTTTGATGGCAACAATAGCTTTATGCCTGCATAAGTATCTTCCTTTAAATATAGAGGATTTTTTCCACTAAAACCTATGTACTTCTTCCCTTTAATATCTCCCCTTGCCTCAATAAAGTAGATACCCTCCCTTAGACCAATATTATAATAGCCATCTTTATCAGTAAAGACTTTATAAATAGCTTTATCGTTTATGTTTCTTATTATTACCTCTGCATTTTCAAAACCTTGGGTACCTAAAACCACCCTCCCCGAAAGATTTATATTATCTTCTCCGTGAAGCTTTGTTACAAAAAGTAAAAGTAGAATTAATATTAACTTCTTCATTTAATCTTCACCAAATCGTTTAAATAAGGTTTTACAACGACTATATCTATCTTATATTTGGTATCGCCAAAACCTTCATAACTAACCTCTTTTAAATCCTGTCCGTCATATATGGCTGTTACATTCTCCCCACTGTCAATCTCTTTTCTTGTTTTTTCATCCCAGTAGTTTTTCTTAGCAAAAATCTCACCTACATATTTTTTGCGCTTCTGTTGTGAGGGAGAAACTCTCTTACTCTGCTGTGTCAACATCTCCTGCATCTGCGTTACATAGGAACTTGTGGTGTTTTCAAAATCAGCTGACTGATAAATACCAAGTTTAATATGGAGCTCATTATTAATAAAATTGTTTAATGTAATTGTAGGATAGGATGAAAAATCACAAAATATTGCTACCTTATTATCTATGAAGTTATTTTGTCTTATATCAGGGTTACACTTCCTCTCAACAATTATGGCAGTAGCATTTTTTTCAAAGGTGTTTCTTACTAACTTACCATTTACAAGCTGAAAAAATTTTACGGCTAACTCATTGTTAGAGAAATAGTTTTTTTCAATATTTATATTAGTCATATACTCACTATAAATAGCTAATTTGTTATTTTTAAAATTATTTTCCATTATTATGCTTCCTACATGTTTAACAAAGACAATCCCCCTATCGTTATCATAGATATTTGAGTTATAAATCTTAATACCACCATCAAGATTTACACCTATAGCCAACTCATTTTGAAAAAAATTTGACCCCCTAATTTCTGCAACTCCTGACTGATCTGCTATGAAAGAGATCTTATTATCACTGAAGTTACCATTAAAAACTGCAACTTTAGCCTTTAATTCTGTAACGAAACCGATCTCGCAATTTTTAATGTTTATGCCGTCTACGGTGCCTATTGTATTTTTAGAGACCTTAAAAGCTACCTTTGCGTTAGAGATCTTTATCTTTTTTATATTTATATTGCTCTCTAAAAATTGAAGGACACCTATCTTTTCCACTGACATGTTTGATAGATTAACATTGGAATTTTGAAAGGTTATGTTACTTTCCTCTGTACCTATTATTTTTATATCACCCTTTTTTATCGTTTGTACCTCAACCGTGCTATTTTTGAATGTTAGCTGGGCATCTTTTTTAAGAATTATCTCTGTTCCTGATTTAATAGTAACTGGCTCGAGAATCTCCTGTTTACCCTCTATATTAACCTTTCCTTCCCATACAATACCTCCATAGACTTTAGATACAAGAAGAACGTTAATTAATAGTAAAAACAAAATAAATTTTCTCATTTTACCTTCTCCACTATTAAATTAATTGAATCAAGCTTTTCTGTATCGGCAATTACAAGAGGATCCTTTAACTTACCATACCATTCACCGGTTGAAGGTGGACCACCGATATTTTCTCTTGATAATAGATAATAGGTTCCTTTAGGAACCTTTATACTATATCTACCCCTACTATCAGTCCTACTTGATATATAAAGAGGTTTACCTTGCATACTTTTACTCTGGTAAAATAAAACAAAAAGTCCCGATATAGAGTTGCCATTTTTATCCTTGACATAGCCGCTCACTTCAGCAAAACCAACACCTTCTTCTAGCTGACTTAATCTCTTTACACATTCGATATTAACATTCTTCATAAGACCCTTTTTAACTTCTACTGGATTCCCGAAATAAAAATTAAAATAATCACCTTCTTCAACAGGTCCATACATACCACCCTTTGCCCTCTTCCTCGCTATTATGTAATACTTACCCTCTGGAAGGTTTATAGTAAAATTTCCATCCCTCGATGGATAAACATAGTAGGCAGGCCCCCTAAGACCTGTCCTTAGGTCTTTATATACATATACATAGGATTTTTCTAAGTTTTTCCCATCAAACAGAACCCTTCCAAAGATACCACCTTCACCTTTTGTCTTTCTTGGACTTCCCTCCATAGTTACCTTTATAAGGTTAAAACCAACATAGCTAATACCATCAGCAACAACCTCAACTGGTGCACCACTATAAAAACAGTAAAGTTCTCCAGCTTCAGGGACAAAACTTTCAATATTTTTTTGCTTCTTCAGCGCAATTAAATAGTACTTACCTGGCTTTAACTTAAACTCATAAGTCCCATCTATAGCAGTCTTTGCTGCTACAAGATCTGGCTTTTTTAAATCAATATTTTCGCTATCTTTATACACAAGAATTGATATTCCCTCCATTACTTCACCTTTATAAGCTGCCCTGCCTTTTACAGTACCTAACTCTTCTGCCCATAAAATGGAAGAGATACTAAAAAAAAGCATCGTGAATAAAGACAATAAAATACACCTTACCATATCTCTTTAACCTCTATTTTTATACTTTTTACCTCTCCCCTCTTGACAAAAATAGATTTATCTACGGAATTTTTTATATAACCAATCTTTTCCCCAGGTTCTGCAGGGCCGCCAGTCTTTGTCCTTGCACCTATATAATATTTACCTTCTTCAGGAACAGTTATCATAAAATTACCGTCTTTGTCAGAAGGTAGAGATATAGTTAAAGGTCTTCCAATCATCTCATTATCCTTATACACCATTACATATACATTTTTAACAGGCTTTCCTCTATCATCAACAACAACCCCCTTAATTGTAGCCGAGCCCTCTTTTAGATAACCTGTCTCTCTCAACTCCTTAAGTTTTTTACTGTCAACATTCTTCAAATGTATTATACCTAAATCAAGATACCCATCTCTTGTTAATTTTACTGGGTTTCCTTGATAATCAGCCGTTTTATCACCCTCCTTTAGAGGTCCAGTAAAGTTCCCTTTTCTCTCTCTAACAGATATATAAAAGGTTCCTTCTCTCAAGTCCATCTGAAACTTGCCATCTCTATTTATCTTGCTAATAGCTTTGTAATCAGGACCTCTAAGCTTACTTTTTGTATCATTATAAGCATAAACCCTAACCTTTCTATAATCATCAAAGTTTTTAATAAAACCTGTTATTCCTACCCCTTTAACAAAAACTTCTTTATCCTTTTTAGAGGTAAGATACCAGTCCTCTAAAAATAAATCTTTATTTACTTCTATTGGGGTTTCTGAATAATTACCCACCAACATATTAACCTCACCCTGTTCTTCTAACTTTTTCTTTCCTGTTAAAAAATACTTACCTTTTTTAAGTTTTAGCTCAAAAAAACCATCCTTGTTGGTTGCAACAACTTTTAAAGGTGGAGTATCCTTATCTTTTTCAATCTTTAGATAAACAGAAACTTCCACATCTTCTAAAGGCTTATCATTGAATAAAACCCTTCCTTTTACAGTATACTCATCCTTTCCACAGGCAGTTAGCATAAAAATTAGTAAGAAAAAACTAAAAAGAGTTTTCATAATCCCTTCCATTAATCAAGAAAAAAATTAGAAAAGCTAAAAGATATAAAGAAGAGGCAATATAAAAGGAGTTTTTGAAACCTAAATTAACAACACTAACAAGACAAAGAAAGCTACCTAATACAGAAGCACCACTATTTAAAGCTATCGCCCAAGGTATAAGTATTTTATCTTTCTTACTAAGAGAAGAGAGAAGATAGGGAAAGGGTATACCCATAAAAAAGGCTGGGATACCTACAATAACAAGAGCAATAACTATCTTAAAAAAAAGGTTTAAAGATAAAAGCTCATTAATAAAATTAAGCATATAACCAACAAAAAATAAGAGCAATATCAGTGCCATAAAATATCTTAGCATCTTTTCTGGATTTTTTATTTTAGTTGAGTAAAGTGAGCCAAGGGCCGAAGAAAAAAGCATAGCAGAAGTTACAAATATCATAGAATACATTGGCGTCTCTAAAAAAAGGGAGAAAGATTTAATAAATATTATCTCAATTAATATATAGGCACCTCCAATCAGAAAGAAGTAAAAGCCTGTCAAATACTTATAACTATTAGGTAGATTACTTTTATAGCCCTTCACTATCAGAGGTAAGAAAAGTATGAAGAAAACAAAAACAAGACTTACCAATATAAAGAACTTAAGAATCTCCATCCCCCTTTCTTCAAACTTATCATTATGACTAAAAAACGTCCTAATAAAATCTTTTTTTGATAAATTATAGTAATAGAAGGGACTATCATCGGTAGGTATTCTTATGTTTTTATAACCTTCTCTTATAAGGTTGCTATAATAGTTATCATACTCATAATAAGGAGAATAGAGGACGTCAAAACCTTTCTCATCACAATATCTTATTAACCCATCGACCTCAGTTTTTGTAAATAGACCTTTTTTTACTAATACCATAGCAAGTCCTCTTTCCTTTGCTAAAAATATAGATTTATCGAAATCATTTATCTTCAAATCCTTCAAAACATCTATTGATAGGGCGATCATCTTTGGAACAGCCTGTTCATATATAAATCTTGAAAGTGATAACAATCCACCTTCATTTAAAGAGGATAGATAGGTATGAAAAGCCTCTTTTGTATATAGGTTATCTTCGGCAAAAGTAAAAATTCCTGCTGCAGGAGGTATCCTTCCATAAACGGAGGTTGCCTGTATTACATCAAACTTAATATTCCCTTTTCTTTTCTCAAGAAAACTTCGTCCCTCAGAGACATAAGTATTCACTTTGCTATATAGCTTATTTGTTTCCTTTCCTAATACATCGTCTACCGCTTTAACTATTAAAGGGTTAAGCTCTACCGCTGTAATATTAACCTCTTGAACACCCATGGATATGGCACAAAGGATATCCTTTCCACCACCTGGACCTATTATTAGTGTGCTACCTTTATTTATAAGATACGGAAGCGATATTATATTCCACCGAAAAAACTCTAATTTTTCAGAACTGTCAGGAAACTCAGATGCTACAGTATAACCCGTATCATCAACTAAAAGCCCCCACTGTTTTGGTACATATCCATCATAATACTTGCTCTGACCAAAAGGGTTTGACAACTCCTCTTCTTTTAGATTATAGAGTATCACTCTGGAAAAGTTATTCCATCTTGTCCATATTATATCTTTAGCTACCTTTCCCCTAGCTATAGGCATCTCATCTTTCTTCACAAAAAGACTAAAATATAAAAATAAAAGACACAAAAAAATTAAGACATAAGGTAGGGGCTTTATCTTTTTAGAAAAAACAAAAAAACCTGTCAGAGCAATTATTGATAATATTGACATAGGGCTCAGAAAGTTTAGGATAACTGCAACCAAAAGAGCTCCCATCGAAGCACCGAGAAGGTCATAGAAGTAGAGTTTTTTGGTTTCTACATAGAGTATCTTAAATATGGAGGAAATAATAAATCCTGCTAAAAAAAATGGGATAGTTATAACAAGATAACTTAATAGTAAGACGATAAATGTAGAAATATTAAAGTGGAAAAAGACGCCTCTTTGGAAGGGTTGAAAATAGGGCTGATGAAAGAAGGCAAGAAAAGGAGTTATCTTTTCAGGGTTATAATTAAAGTAGAAGAAAAAGGCATGTATTAAAAGAAAAGACAGAAAAAACAAAAAAAGTGTCAAATTTATTAGTTTTTCATTTATTTTTTCTTTTAGTACGTATGAAAATACACCGCCTCCACCTAACCCAAGCATTGCTATACCTATAGCTAATGAGGCAAAATGATACCACATAAGTACTGAAAAGATTCTCGTCAGTAAAAGCTCTAAGGTAAAGGCAGAAAAGGAGACTAAAAAAATTACATAAAAAGGTGTTTTACCAGATCTTAATTCCATAAACTCTATTGGACCTTGAGCCTGTAATAACTACATCACCATAGGTTAGAGGAGAAAATTGTATCTCCCCTAAATTAGATATCTTAATTATCTCATCATCTTTATAAAAATAAAGATTACCATAAAAACCAGGGACAACAATAAAATCTTTATACAAGGTAGGTGTTGATGTAAAGATCTCTTCTATCTCTTTCAATAGAGTAACCTCACCATTATTATTTAGTTTGAATATCTTGCCGTCAAGAGAGAAGAAGTATAATTCATTCCTATAGCTTATAGGCGATTGATATCTAAAGGAGCTTTTTAAATCAACGCTCTTTGATATACTTAGATCTTTATTGAGAAAATAAACATTACCCTCTTTGCTTACCGCAACAAGATGTTTATCAAAGACTACCAATGAGGAATAAAAGCTATCATTGAAAGTCTTTTGGTTTATCTCTAAGCTTTCTAAAGATATCCTATATATTTTGCCAGATGTGGAAAGTAGATACAAAAAGTTATTTAGGATTAAAGGGGTAGCTCGAAACTCATCGTCAATCTTAGTCCTAAAAAGCTCTTTTAGATTTACAAGATCGACAATTACAAGACTTCCTCCAGGACTTAAAAAGATTGCCCTATCTTCAAACAATACAGGCGATGGATTTCTATGGTCATCCTTTAATGTTTTATCAAAAAAAGTAATGTGCCTTTTTTCTCCGCTAATCAGATCAAAAAATCCAATTTCGCCACCCCAGGTCTGGTAAAAAAGCTTATTGTTAAAAACTATAGGTATGGCGTCATTAAAATCATCTAGAAAAAACTTTTTTAAAATATTATTTTTAAGGTCATACTCATAAATATTTCCATCAAAGGAAGGGAAAAATAATTTATCACCTACAACAAGACCACCACCATCAACATAACCATTACTCTCAATACTAAATATAACATAGGCATTTTTATCATCCGGTAAGATCCCATAAATTGGCTCATCGAGGAGCTTATAAGTTACATTCCCTTCTATATTATGTATAGGATAAAAATAATTCTCCCCCAAAATTAGCTTCTCTTTAAAAAAATCTCCTGTCTTTACATTTCTAAAATTATTATAGACATTGTTGTTTCTTATATTTACGTTTCCTGCTTTCTCAAAAACAAATATACCTTCCCTGTTATCTCTAACTACATTATTTTTAAAAAGGATATTACAGTTGGTAAAATTTAGTGCCTTTCCTGAGTTTTTTTCAAAGAGATTATTTGTAAACGTAATCCTTGAGTTACCAAGCCTTGTGCAATCATTGTTATATCTAAAAAAGGAGTTTCTAATCTCCCCCTCAGAAAAATGAACATGTATACCATACTCGCTATATTGTATCTCTACATGTTCAAAGACAAAACCCTTAACGTGATTTATCTGTATCTCCTTCCAGTCCCCCCATTTTTTTTCCTTTTCATAAGATGTAAAGACTATCCTCCTATCTTTTGTTCCTTTAGCAAGGATATTTCCATATATCCAGAGAGAGGTCTCAGAAATACCATCGTTGTCAGCATCAAGATATTTAAATAGAATCTGAGTCCCTGGCTCAATTTTGAGAGTAGCCCCCTTCTCGACTACAACCTTACCCTCTATTAATACCCTTCCACTAATGGTCTTATCTTTTGATATAACTGAGTTCTTTAAAAGCTCCTGAGCATATGAAGATTCTGTCAAGAAACATAGGCAAAATATTGTCAAAAGACTAATCTTAATCAAGAATAATCTCATAACTTAAGTCTCCATCAAAATCACTAATTTTTAACTCTCCGTAATAAAAAATCTTTTCATCTTCGTTAGGGGTATCTCCAAGCTTGCTTCTTATACCAATAAAGTAATTTGCTCTTTCTTTAACGTAAATATAGAAGCTACCTTCTTTGTCAGTGGGATTTGATACATAAGCTGGTTTTCCTAAAAGCTCTCTATTATCATATAAGCCTACATAATATCTCTCTAAGGGCATACCATTCTTGCTTATCACCTTTCCTTTTATCTCAAAAAGATTTTTGTTTTTAGAAAGTTCTCTTTTTTCTGGGATCATAAAAAGATTCGCTCTAATTTTTAAGCCTTTTTTATTGATTATTATAGGAAATTTTGGGAAAAAACCTACAAAATCACCTGATGAGGGAGGACCAAAGGTGGGGGTTTGTCTTTTCCTAAAAATTAGATAATAACTTCCTTCACTAATATCTAATGAGAAGTAACCCTTTTCATCTGTTATAGCATATAAGTAAGGTGGACCTTTAAGTTCTGAGGAAAGATCTAAATATAAATAAACGCCTACATCCTCTAAGGGTTTCCCATCGTAATGGACTATTCCTTCAATTTTTTTTTCTTTAATCTCCTTTAAGTAGCCTTTGTCATATCTTACAAGTATCACATTAATTGTCTGGGGTTCCCTCACAGATAAGGGGTTTAGACCATAATAACCAAATAAAAAACCATCTTTTAACTCTTTCTCTGCAACAATAAAATATCTTCCTTCCTGTAGATCAAATCTCGCTTTGCCTTCTTTATCAGTTTTTGAATAGGAGAAAAACTTATCCTTTGACAGATTATCTTGAGATTTATATACAAAAACCTCAACATTCTCAATAGGTAGCTGGTTTAAGGATGTTTTAATTATAATATCAATAGAATAGGCCCTTTGAGACAAAAAAAGGACAATAAAAAAGATTAAAAATCTCATATATTGTGATTATCAAAAAGTGAGCCGAAAAAAAGGGGGCAATGCCCCCTTTATAGATTACTCATTTATTGTAATTATCTGACCTAATGAAACGGCTTTTCTTTCTACAGACTTACCAGAGGGGAATAATACTTTAACATCATATTTTCCAGCCTTTGCAAAACCAAAATGCTGAACCTTTGATGGCTGTGCACAGAAACCAGAAGATGTAACGACCTCTCTAAATCCGACAAGCTTACCTTTCTCGTCATAGACATAAACTTTTGCACCAATAGCATCTTTATTGCTTTTTGTACCTACAAGTTTAACTTCTAACCAGTTTGGATTTTTTGATTTATTAATGAAAAACTTGTTTGCAGCACCCCAGTTAACTACATATAAATCGAGCTGACCATCATTATTGAAATCAGCCAGGACAGTACCTTTTGTCCTAACGGTCTCGCATTTTAGAGCAGGCATTGTATCTATTATGTTTTTAAACTTGCCACCACCTGTATTAAGATACAACTGGTTAGCAAGCTTGCAGTCACCTTCGTAAAGGTCTAAAAGACCATCGTTGTTAATATCACCAAAAGTAGGTCCTTTACCCCAATGGTCTTTCGGTGCACCTGTAATATTTTTTGTAGCAAGCTTGAAGTTGCCTTTACCATCGTTAATGTAAAGATTATTGTCGCCAATATAGTTTGAAACATAAAGATCTAAGTCGCCATCGTTATCTATATCAGCAAAACTTGCACCTAAAGACCAATTTTCATCAGCAACACCTAATTTCTCTGCCATCTCAACAAAAGTGCCATCACCTTTATTGATATAGAGCTTATTAGGCTCACCTGCAGGATATCTTCCATTTGCCACATATATATCAGGCAATCCATCACCGTTTACATCTGCAAAGGTTGCACTCCAGCTCCAACTCTTATCTCCGACACCAGCCTTATCTGTCACATCTGTGAAGGTTAGATCACCATTATTTTTATAAAGTATATTTTTTGCACCTACACCATAGTTTGCAAGATAAATGTCAAGATATCCATCCTTATCATAATCTGCCATAGCTGCACCATAAGTAAAAGCTGCCTTTCCGTCTACTATACCAGCTACACCAGCCTTGTCTGTTATATCAACAAACTTACCATTCTCATTTCTAAAAAGCCTATTTGTCTCAATTTCATAGACACCGCCTTTGGGTACATATAAATCAACCCAACCATCATTATCAATATCACCCCAGACAGAACCTAAACAATAACCAACATCCTCAAGGCCCGCTGACTTTGTGACATCAGCAAATGTCCCGTTACCATTATTTTTATACAATCTGATACCGCCACCCTTATTAGAGATCAAGATATCAAGGAGACCATCATTATTGTAATCTGCTACTGCTACGCCTTTGCCGTTTCCTTTAAAGGCAACCCCTGCTTTCTCAGAATAGTCTTCGAATTTTACATTCTTAGCCATTGCAAGAGCAGGTAAGATTAAAACAACTAAAAAAACAAAGAATTTAGATTTCATATGCTAACTCCTTTTATTAGAGTTTTTTAAATTATACACTCAAAAAAAAAGTATTTCAAGATAATTATTGCAAAAACTATGCCTCCTATGAAAAACTACTTACTTATCTGTTTTCTATCTAACTTAAACCGCCATTTTACAAAAATTTAATTCTAAAACTCCGCTATATCACAAAAAAATAAAACCAGCTAACAAAGAAAATAAAAAGGATAGGGAGATAAAGGTAATAAAAACTCTCCCTTTAAACATCTTATATAATACTATAATTGAGGGAATGCTAATTGTAGGTCCTGCAAACATTAGGGTAATGATTATAGCATCATTAGCACCTAGGGACTGCAATCCCTTTGCTATAGGTACAAAGGCTATCTGGTTAAGAGGTATTAGTCCACCCAAGAAGGCTGTAATAAATATTGAGGAAAACCCATGGTAGGATAGGGTTTTTCTTAATATTTCACCACTAATTAATAGATGTATTAGAGCTTCTATTACCAATGCTAAGAGGGTCAGCCCACCAATAAATTTTCCCATATCAATAAATCTATCAATAAAAAATCTAAACTTACTTTCTCTCGGAACTACATTCATTGTTTTAATAGATATATCATTAGCACAGGCTATCTGATAGGACGGCAATAGTTCTCCTTTATCGTCATAAAGAGGCTTTATTCTAATAGCATCGTCACTATAAAAATTTATCTTTTGTAAAAGTAGAAAAATAAAACCAATAGAAACCCCAAAAATTGTAGCAAAAATTAGCTTAATTAATGCATATTTGGATCCAAGAACACCATAAGTTAAAACTAAAGCCTCTGGTCCCATAGCAGGAGAGGTAAAAAGCAGTGCCGTTATGGCAGGCAAAGGTACGCCTGCTGCGGTTAAAGAGATTGCAATTGGCAGTATGCCACAAGAACAAAGGGGAGATACAAGGCCTGCGAAGGTGGCAAAGATTATTCCAGTCTTAATTTTTCTCTGCATAATAAACCTAATCTTTAGGTCAATCTGGAAGGTTTTGATAAGAGCAGCCACAAGTATGCTCATCAAAACAAAAAACCACATCTTATAAATTTCTTGAGAGATTATATAAAAAAACCTTGATATATAATAACTTGTTATTAGTTCCTGCATAGGGATTAAAGATTTATTTCTTTGACAAGAAATATCTCATCTAAGCTTGCCTTTTGAGTAAATGAAATAAACTTTTTGAAGTAATTTTTAATCTTTCTCTTACTTTTTTCTATCTTTTTTATTTGAGCATATTCTTCCATAAAATCTAAAAGAGTTTTATTAAAAGTAATCATAACGGACCTATTCTTTTCATTATCAAAGAACTCAAAGCAAAAAATGTTCTCATCCTGTAAAAACAAGTTGCCATTTGCGTAGGTGGCAGGAAAACCTATCTGTACCCCATCTATGGCACAACTTTTAAAATAGAGCTTTGCAGAAACCTTGTGATAATCTTTTCTTTTTACTTTTAGCAACTTTTTTGCCAACAGCGCAGCTCTATATCCTAAGGTAGACATAGGACAGCTATGACCATGAAACCAATAAACTAACTCAAAACCCTTTTTATTCATCAGAAGGTATAGTGGTGAGGACAATCTTTATTGTAAATATCATTATATCCCGTAATCATATCTTCTGAAAGCCAAGGCTCTATGTCTTTAAAAGCCTTTTCAAAAGACTCCATATCAACAGACTTTTTTCCATCCATTATCGAAAAAAGAACTGCTTTTTTGTATAGACTCTCTATATCCCAGCCTACATATCCTCTTGTCTTTTGGGCTAATATTTTTAAATCCACATCCCTACCCAAATTCTTTACCTTTCTTAAGTATATCTTCAACATATCTAATCTATCTTCATATTCAGGGGGTCGAAGAAATATTTTTCTATTAAATCTCTTCTTTTCCTTTATTATAGATTGATCAACCACATCTACCCTATAACAACCACCAACCAATCGAACCTCTTCATACTCCTGTACCCTATCTATCTCTTTAATAAAAAAAGTCCTGAACTCATCATCAGCAAAGGTAGGAGGTTTACCTCTAAAATTACCTTTCTTCCATTCATAACTGCAGTTTGGCCTTGGACAGATCCAGTCGCAATCGGATATGTAAAGCACACATGGTTTTTCTTCTATAGCCGTATCTATAGCTTCTTTAAGTGCCGTACTCTTGCCAAGTATCTCCTGACCTGATATGTAAACAAAGGAAACATTTGCCCTTTTAGCAGCTGCCTCAGCTAACATAGTCATACCTACCCCTAAGGGTCCCCAAAGCAACACACCTTTTGGTTTCTCAAGACCATTTTCTATTATCTCTTTACTTTTTAAAATTGGAAAAACAATGAGCTCGTCAACCTTTTTTTTTGCATCCCAGAGCCCACCAATATCATCAAAATCTGTTTGAGGATTTCTAACCTCATAGTATATCTTTTCTAAAGTTTTGTGCATTAAATACTAATCCTTTCTATTGTTTATTTAAAGCTCTATAAAATAGACTCTACCTCTATATGACTTACACCCTCAGGGATCTTGTCAAAAACTACCATAAAAGGTATTGCCTTACCAGGCGGTACATCAACATTCATCATTGATTTACCCATCTTGTTATTCAACCCCTTTTCTATCTCGGGGTAAGTCAACTCTCTTATCTCATCTTTAGTAAAAATATTGCTTGCGAAGGCAACTTTTTCAGCTAATTTTTTATTGTCTTTACTTAATAGTAGACACTTAACTTTCAAAAAGCTTTTAGGAACTCTATAGCCATTTGTAATCTTTCCTTTGACTACAAAAACATTACCAAGAGTCTTACTTTCAACTATCTCAACCTTAACCTCGCTCAAACCAAAGGAGCCCTCTTTTTCTAATGTTTTCATCTTCTGCCACCATACGAAACCAATGCCAGTGCCAGAAAAAAGGATTACAATCAATAGAGATACAACTATTGTAAGAATATTAGATTTAGGTTTTACCTCTTCGTATTCTAATGGTGGTACCTGAGCAGTGGGTTCTGTATCTTTTTTAACATACTCATCCTGAGGAAAAGAATATGTTTTTTCTTCCTCTTCTAAAAACGAAAAGTTTAACTCGTTTTTTTCCTGAGCCATCTTATCACTCTTGACATCTTCCGCAAGGTCAATTTTTTCCCTTGATGGTTCTTCCATGGCAAAAGTAAAATCGAGATCTTTCGTCTCTTCAAGAGGCTCTTTGGGTGGCTCCTCTTTAAACTGAAAGGATTCAAAAACACTTTCGTCTTTTTTAGGCTCTTCTAAATTAAAATCTCCCAAAAATTTTTCTTCCTCTTCTGGCTTCTTTTCTTTCTTTTCCTCATCAAAACTAAGGTTATCAAAAGAAAAAGTCTCTTCTTCTTTTTCAGGTTCCTTTGCTACCTCCTCTTCCTTCTTCTCTTCAAAGGAAAAGTCAAAATCAAAAGAGCCTTTAGATGGACTTTCTTCCTTTATATAATCTTCGATTGAAACTTCTTTTTTATCTTCTTCATCTGGCTTCTTCTCTTCTGAGGCGAGCTTATCAAAATCAAAGCTAAGCTCAAAATCTTCTGTCTTTTCTTCCTTCGGTTCTTCTTTTATTTCTTCCTTCTCTTCCTTAAACTCCTCAAAATCAAATTTAAAATCTCCTATAGTCTCTGATTCTTTTTGCTGAGGCTCTTCTTGTTTAATTGCTATATCAATATTAAACTGATCCCAAGAAAACTCCTCCTTTTGGTCTTCTTTGATTTCTTTCTTTTCTTCTTTATTTTCTGAGAATGTAAACTCTGAAGAAGGTAAATCAAAAGATATTTCTTCTTTTGGTTTTGTCTCCTTAACTTCTAAAGTCTCTTGGAATAAAGATATAGGTTGCTTCTCAGCTTGAGGGGGGAATACAGTAAAGATATTAGAACATTTTCTACATTTAACCTTAACCCCTCTATCGGTAACTTTAGAATCGTCAATTTTAAACTTACTTTGACATTTGTCGCATTCAATAATCATTTTTCACCTCATTTGAAGATGAATTTATACTTTACAAAAAATTACTGAGGTTTAAATACTAACTAATTAAAAAGATACTCCTGCCTTAAGTGAGTAAACTGGAGTTACGTTATTATACTCCACTTCACCTGTAAGAGTTAGTAATAACACATTTAATCTAGCCCCTAAATAAGCCTTTGGTTTAGTAATAGTCTCTTCTTTTAATCCCAAGATATTAGCTGCATTACCTTTAGGAGTGCTTTTAAAATAATTCATGCCTACACCTGCGTAGGGGGTAATCTTAACACCAACGCCAAAACCTTTACTAATTGATGCTTCTGCTCCATAGGTCTTAAAATCAAGCTCTTCTACACCAGAAAGCTGGGTATAGGTACCTCTTACTGCTACTGCTGGAAAAACAGCTCCACCTTGAATAATTGCATATTTAATCTCGCCACCAAAAAACTTTACATTTGAACCTGGTATCTGAGAATAGACTGCACCTATGTCGATACCAAAGGGTAAACCTTTAATGGCGTGAATTTTTGGCACAAAAAGATAAGAAGGCACATCCAGATCTTTTACAGCGTTCTTCCAGTATTTATCATCAATTTTTATTGCAGAAAGCTCCACACCAAGATCAAATCCTGTTAAACCATAGGGCTCAGCAGGAGATACAGGTTTATAAGATAAAGCAACTCCTAACTCTTCACTAAACTTTTTAAATAACCCTTGGGTCATTCCTGCGCTAAACTTGATATCATCAATGGCAAAACTGTTACTCACAAGCACACCTAATAACAACAGCGATAAAGCAAACTTTCTCATAAATCCTCCTTAGGGTTTTCTTAAATTATATTAAATAAAAAACAATTAATCAATCTATGGGTTTGCCTAAAAACATTTTCTTAACAAGCCCGATCTCTCCTTCTTTATCTTTTATCTCCCCTTTTATATAGGCCCTTATTATCTTTTCAAAAATTTTTGAGAAGATCTCAGAAGGTTTTAACCCGAGTGCTATCAAGTCTTCCCCTGTAATGGCAGGTTTTATATTAATCATCTCTTTAAAATAACGAGAGACTATCCTTTTTATAGAGTTATCATTAAACTTAGCCATATAAAAGATTATTGCCTCAAAAGATAAATCTTTGAATATAAAGTATACATCACTTTCATCGGCAATCTTTGAAAGTTTATCGAAGGTAGTCTTTTCTTTACTTTTAATCTCCAAGATCTTTTTAGAAAAATTGCCAGTTATGGCAAAGTTTTTAACTAAATTTTTGTACTCATCATAATCAGCACTATCAAAAAGGGCTGAAAAGAGAATAACTTTCTTATCTATCTCTTTTCCTATGTATAGTAGATCATACCAATTAATTATATCTTTTGCTCTCATAAAAAGAGGCTTAGTCTTCTTCCAGTTTAACCCCTTATGGATATATTCTATTAGAGACAGCTCATCAAGTCTGTCAAAAATCTTCTCGGGATAGTCCTCCTCCAAGATAAGAAGTAGTTCTGTAAAGAGTCTACTACCAGAAAGCATATCAAAGACATTCATCTTAATGGCGTTCTTTATCAAATATTGAGAGTGCTTACTGATTCTGAAGTTAAACCTAACCTCAAATCTGACAGCTCGAAAAACTCTTGTAGGGTCTTCAACAAAGCTTAAATTATGTAGAACCCTTATCATACCTTCCTTAAGATCTCTTAAACCACCAAAATAATCTATAAGCTCTCCAAAACCGTTGGGGTTTAGCTTAACAGCTAAGGTGTTAATTGTAAAATCTCTTCTGTAAAGATCTAATTTAAGAGAACCCCTCTCAACAGTGGGCAAACTTGCAGGATGAGGATAATACTCAATCCTTGCTGTGGCAATATCTATCTTAGTACCATCTGAATAAATTAAGTGAGCTGTACCAAACTTTTTATGTTCTGTAACCTTGACAGAAAGTAGTTTTGAGACTGTATTGGCAAGACGAATCCCATCTCCTTCAATAACTATATCAATATCTAAGTTTTTTTTCCTAAGTATTAAGTCTCTAACAATACCTCCCACTAAAAAGGCATTATAGCCAAGAGATTCTGCCACTTCTCCTATCTTAACAAGTTTTTCGTAGATGTCTTCTTCTATTAAAGATTTCATAATGGAGCGAAGGTTTTTAAAATACTCCTCTTTATGTTCGCCTTCTTTCTCTGAAACTACCTTCTCGTCTTGAAGAATCCTTAAAAAATCTGTTCTTGTAATAACACCAATTGGCTCTTCATAATCATTTATAACTGGTAGTAGCCTTTGCCTTCCTCTAAAAATAAGCTCTTTTATCTCTTTTATATCAGAATCAGGTTTAACGCTGTAAAACTCAGTAGTCATAAAATTTCTAACGGGGAGATTAGAAAATCCGTGAAAATCTGCCTTTTCCACGTTTTGTCTTGATATTAAGCCTATAATTTTGTTCTTACCTTTAACATTCTCACAGACTGGAACCATATTAATATTGTATTTAGTGAGAATCTCTTCCGCTTCTAATATGGTTGTATCAGGGCTTATATATTTAACTGGCATAGACATAATATCTCTTGCCTCTTTAGGCTTATTAATAATCTCTTTTAGCTCAGACAAGATTATATTTTCCACTTGTATTGTCGTTAAATCTTTAACAACAGCAGAGGCTGCATAGGCATGTCCACCCCCATCAATCTTTTTTAAAACTTTAGAGACATCTACCTCAGACAATCTACTTCTTGCAGATACTATAACTCTATCTCCAAAGCTGCCTATACCAAAAATTACAGGTATATTCTCGATATCCTTAACCTTCTGAACAATAACTGCAAAGTCTTTTAAATAATCCTCACTAAAGATTGTTGCTATACCCACATCTATTCCATATATAGAATAAACCTTTAGGGAGCTTAACATCTCATTTAATACTTTTATCTCTTCCTTTGACATTTCCCTACTCAAAAGATTTTTTACAATCTTTAAACTCCCACCCTGTGATAGTAAGTAAGAGCAGGCAATATAATCATCAGGCGATGTTGATTCATAAGTTAGATTGCCTGTATCTTCATAAATACCAGCAAGCAAGATAGTTGCCTCATCAGGATCTAAAGTTATACCCTTCTCCTTTAAAATCTGCGTTATTATTGTAGTAGTTGATCCCACCTCTTTATAATAAAGCTCATTCGCAGCTAAATCTCCCTCTTGTTGCGGGTGATGATCATAAATAATTATCTCTAAGTCCTTATTTTTGAATAAACCTTCTGGTACATCTAATCTCTTAGGGTTTCTTGTGTCTACTACTATTAATTTTTTTACATCTTGAAAGTTTATGTCTTTTTGCTTAAGCGCGCCGACTCTATCAAGAATTTTTTTTACAAAATCATCTTTAGCAGATCTCTCTTGAGAACCTGGAAAGAAAATCAAAGCAGATGGGTATAATTTTTTTGCCGCTACCAGAGAGGATATGGCATCAAAATCTGCATTTGCATGTGTAGTAATTAACTCTTTGCTCTTCATTTAGCCCTCGGATGGTACTCATAATAAACCTCTTTTAATCTATCCATTGTAACATGAGTGTAAATCTCAGTAGTAGAGATATCAGAATGCCCTAATAGTAACTGAACTGTATGCAAATCAGCCCCTCTCTGCAAAAGGTGGGTAGCAAAGCTATGTCTTAATGTGTGGGGAGTAATATAATCTATATTAGCCTTCGTGGCAAGAAACTTAAGTATTTTCCAAACATATTGTCTTGTAATGGGCTTCCTATTTTTACTTTGAAACAAATATATACCCTGTCCTTTTTCTTCTATATACTTATTCAACCAGTAAAGTAGCTCCTCACCAAGTGGGATAACTCTCTCTTTACTCCCCTTTCCTAACACTATTACAAAACCAGATTTAATATTTATATGATTAAGTTTAATACCAATAAGCTCAGATACCCTTAGGCCACAACCATATAAAAACTCTACAATCACCCTATCTCTCAATGCATTTTTTTGTGTCATATCAATGGCATTAATCAATCTTTCCACCTCATCTTCCGACAAAAAGTGAGGCAGATTTCTTTTCATCTTGGGAAGCTCAAAATTGGCTAAAATATCTTTTTCGAGTATTCTCGTTCCAACCAAAAACTTGATAAATCTTCTAATAGTTATAATATTTCTAATGACTGTGGTAGTTTCTTTATCGTCACTATAGAGACTCTCAAAATAGTTTAAAAAATCATCATAGTTTAGCTGATGAATCTCTCTATCTTTAAAAAATTGAGAAAACTTTTTTAAATCAAAATAATAAGACTCAATTGTATTTTTTGACAATCCTTTCTCAATCTTAACATATTCAAGAAATCTCTCTATATCTTTCTCCACAAGAAAATTATATTTTAAATCTTCGACAAAAAACAAAGAAAAAAGGGCTATCCTATATTACTTATGATTTAAAAAGTCATAAAGCACTTAGAAATAAACCATATAGATGTAAGATGATATTAGTTAATGTCTAAACTGGATATTTAAAATTACATTGTGAGGGGATAAAAAGGTGATTTTAAAGCTTAAAAAGCCCTCTGAGTTTATCAGAGGGCTTTTTTTGATTTTAAATAGCACTTAGACCGTTCTCACCAGTTCTAATTCTAATGATATCAGAGATATCATACAAAAAAATCTTGCCGTCTCCTATATTGCCTGTTCTTGCTGATTTTAATATGGCATCAACTATTTCTTCAACCTTATCATCACTTGTTACAATCTCGATCTTAATCTTTGGGATGAAAGATATCTCATACTCTGCACCCCTATAAAGCTCTATATGCCCCTTCTGTCTTCCAAAACCTTTCACCTCAGACACAGTCATGCCTTTTATGCCAATCTCGTTTAGAGCATCCTTTACCTCATCCAACTTAAATGGTTTAATAATCGCTTCTATCTTCTTCATAAATACCTCCTTTATTTCTCGGCATGAACAAAGTCAGGATATGCAATGTTTCCATGCTCGACAATATCAAGACCCTCAATCTCTTCTTCCTTAGATACTCTAAGCCCAATGGTTGCTGAAATTATTTTAAACATAATAAAACATAAGACAAAGGACCATAAGAAGGCACATACTACACCTAAAGCCTGAACATAAAGCATAGACATGCTAAACCCCGACTCATTAAAAATTGCTACAGCCAACGTTCCAAAGGCACCGCATACACCATGAACAGATATAGCACCGACGGGGTCATCAATCTTAAGCACTCTCTCAAAGAAAAGGACAGAATAAACGACCAATACACCTGCTATAAGACCAATTATCACAGAGCTAAGTGGAGAGACATTGTTACAAGGTGCAGTTATAGCAACCAGTCCAGCCAATACACCATTTAAAGACATTGTCGCTTCTGGTTTTTTAAAAAGAATCCATGCCGTTATCATTGCAGCTAAACCACCTGCTGCAGCGGCTAAGTTTGTATTTACCGCTATTTTTGCCGCATCACCACCAGCAACGGTAGTGCTTCCAGGGTTAAAGCCAAACCATCCAAACCAGAGTATAAATACACCGAGGGCAGCAAGAGTTATGCTGTGACCTGGGATAGCTTTGGGCTTACCATCACTTGAAAACTTCCCTATTCTTGGCCCCAGTACTATAGCCCCCGCCAAGGCAGCCCATCCACCAATTGAGTGAACTACAGTAGAACCAGCAAAGTCTATAAAACCCATTTTTTCAAGCCAACCCTTACCATGATAAAGTCCGCCCCAACACCAAGAACCAAAGATAGGATAAATTAGGGCACTAATAAAAAAGCTATAGATTAGATAGGCAGAAAATTTAGTTCTTTCTGCCATAGCACCAGATACTATAGTAGCTGCTGTTGCTGCAAAAACAACCTGAAATATCCAAAAGGCATAGACCCATAGATCTTTATCTTTGGCAAAGTCAGATAGCATAAAACCATCGGTGCCGAAAAACCCTGTAGGACTTGTACCAAACATCAGCCCAAAACCAATGAAGAAAAAGGCAAGGGTCCCAATTACAAAGTCCATAAGATTTTTCATCATAATATTAGCGGCGTTCTTTGCTCTTGTAAGACCACTCTCAAGCATAGCAAAGCCTGGTTGCATAAAAAACACAAGAAAGGCACCTAATAAAGTCCATACAAAGTTTGCATTCTTCTGAACATCCTCAGCCTTCATAGGAGGGTTTGCAACTGTCTCGGCTACAGTCTGAGCTTGGTCAACAACTTGCTCGTTTTCAGCAAAAACATTTAAGACTGTAAAAGACAGTACAATTAGAGTTAATAACAAAATTACTTGCTTTTTCATAAAATCCTCCTTGCTACTTTATATCAATATCTACTTGAATAGTAGCAGTTGGTTTGTAGTTATCATTATTGTAAACATTGTAACCAAAAATTACACTTACATTTTCAGCAAACTTCCATGCAAGCCCTGCGCTTAAAGCACCATAACCACTTTTTGTACCTTGGTAGTCAACGGCAACCCATAATTTATCTGATATCTCTTTCATAGTCCTATCCCAAGAAAGAAGAATGCCTTTGTTATCTTTATCTCCATTGCTATCAACTAAAAGCTTATCATTACCAACAAAGTAACCTACTGAGAATCTACCTATACTAAAGGTCTTACCAATAATAGCATACATAATATTGTAATCTGTTAGATCACTTTTTGTACCAATCTCATAACCACCAATAGCTATAGATGGTGAGCCTCCGAATAATGAATCTTCTGGTGTACCAATTTTAAAATTGTAATAAAGAGGATTAGAATCAGCTGGTTCTGCGCCTACTACTCTCTGGTCAATACCTATCTCTGCCTGGATCTTTTCAAAGGGCAAAATACCTACTGTAACTCCATTGTTAATAACACTTGACTCTCTAACTCCTGCGTTTTTTTCGGTTTTCATGTAAGTATCAAAACCTAAATGAAAAACTTTGTAAGGCTGAATATCAGGGGAAGGGATCCAGATCTGAGTTGATGGTGTTGCTGAAGCTACTCTCGAAAACATCAATGTTCCTAAAAGAATTACTGCAAAAAGTACTTGTTTTTTCATGGCACTTACCTCCTTTTTTTTTTGCATATACTACTGCAGGTTCTGTGCCAGTTAATAAATAATTGATTTTATTATTTTATGTGATTTTATTGTAAATTACATTTTTGTAACTACAGTTTTGTATTATTGATTTTTGATTTTATATTAGATAGTTATGATTAAACTACATAAATGTTATAATTACTTTTTTGTAGCTACGAAGGATAGTCAATCCTATACTTTTCTATTTTATAGTTGATCTGTCTTTCTGTTAGCCCGAGAATCTTACCGGCCTGTTTCTTGTTCCCCTTTGTAAAAACTAATGCCCTTTTTATATGTTCCTTCTCTATCATCTCACAGAGGCCTGGTAGTCCTTTTCCAGATAAATCCATACTCAGATAATCCTTAAAAAGCTCCTTTTTATAATTCCTAATCTCTAGAGGAAGGTTCTCTTCCTTAATTAAGTTATCCTTTGACATTAAAACCAGTCTCTCAATGGTATTCTCAAGCTCTCGCACATTACCAGGCCAGTTATAGTTCTTAAGAAGGCTTATGGCTGTGTCTGTTATGCCTACCTCTTTGTTATAATTCTTGTTATTCTTTTCAAGAAAATGGTGTATCAATAAATCTATGTCATCTCCTCTATCTCTAAGGGGCGGAATCATTATAGGAATTACATTAATTCTAAAATATAGATCCTCTCTAAACTTACCTTCTTTTACTAAGTTCTCTAAATTCTTATTTGTAGCAGATACAATTCTAACATCTACCTTAATGGTATTCTCTCCACCCACTCTCTCAAACTCCATCTCCTGTATTACTCTAAGTAGTTTTGGCTGAAGTGCCAGTGGTAGATCCCCAATCTCATCTAAAAACAATGTTCCCCCATCGGCCAACTCAAATTTTCCCTTTCTACTGCTTACAGCACCTGTAAAAGCCCCCTTCTCGTGACCAAAAAGTTCGGACTCTATGAGTCCTTCGGGAATGGCAGAACAATTAACTCTTATGAAAGGCTTTTTGCTTCTTTCACTTAAATAATGAATAGACTTTGCTATTAACTCTTTACCTGTCCCACTCTCTCCCAATAGCAGAACATTTGCCTTTGTTTTTGCAATCTGATGAACCGTTTCAAAGACATACTGCATCTTGTCAGACAGACCAATTACATTCTCTAAACTATATCTTTCCTTTAACTGATTTATTAAGTAATCCCTCTCTTGAATAAGAGAAAATTTTTCTGCTTCATAGTAGTCGTTTAGCTTTATATTTATTGCAAACAAGGCAGCTAATATCTTTAATAGCCTTAAATCATCCTCAAACTTTCTTTTTTCTTCAGCATACTTGTCTATACCCAAAACGCCAATGATCTGATTTTTTATGGTTATAGGAACACAAATAAAAGCTACTTTTGTATTATCGTCTATTTTTCGAGATTGAGTTTTATTTAAGAAAATTGCCTCACTTTTGATATCAGGTATAACTATTGGTATGCCGTGTTTAGCAACTCTTCCTATTACACCTTCACCTAACTTGTATCTTCCTCTTTTCTCTTCGTCTCTTGTAAGACCATAGGAAGAGATAATCGAAATCTCTTCATCTTTTTTAACAGCAACAATACCTTTAGATATCTTAAAAAAGTTTGAGAGAATAACAAGGGCTGATCTTATACTTACTCTTATATCTGTAAAGGAGCTCAAGACCTTGCTAATCTCATAGATAGCATTTATCTCTTTTTGGGTACTGTTATTCATGTAGTGATATTATAATTTTTTTTTAGAAACAATAAAACTTTATATTGTCTTTGAAGTGTCGCTTTCGATTAATCCGTCTTTTAACTTTATAACTCTTTCTGTTCTCAGGGCAAGTTCTGGATTGTGAGTAATTAGTATTATTGAGATACCCTTTTTATGAAGAGAGCAAAGAAGTTCGAAAATTTTCTCACTATTTTCTGTATCGAGATTACCTGTTGGCTCATCAGCCAGAATAAATTCAGGATTATTTATAAGGGCACGGGCTATTGCTGTCCTTTGCATCTCACCACCGCTTAATTGGTTAGGCCTGTGATGAATCCTATCCTTTAAACCTACAAGCTCAATCAAACTTTCTATCTCCTTCTTGTCTCTCTCTTTTTTGCTAAATAACAATGGTAATCTTACATTTTCATATACTGTTAAACCAGGTATTAGATAAAACTGCTGAAATACGTATCCAATCTTTTCTCTCCGAATCTTTACTAACTCTTTCTCAGACATTGTCTCTACATCAATATCATCTATTTTAACTATACCTCTAGTGGGCAGATCAAGACAGCCAAGGATGTGTAGTAAGGTAGTCTTTCCTGAGCCCGAGGGCCCAACTATAGAAAGAAGCTCCCCTCTTTTTATTTCTAAATCTACCCCTCTAAGGGCTTTAACCTCTTCCCTTCCTCGGCGGTATATCTTCTCTATTTTCTCTAATTTTATCATAATTTTATTGCCTCTATGGGGCTTACCTTTGATGCCTTATAGGCAGGATAAAGTCCCGACACAACCCCAACTATAACAGAAAATATTAAGCTAAAAAAGGCGATCTTGTAGTCAAAGAGGATTATCTTCCCTGCTGGCACGTAAGGCATAAACTTTCTAACAAAAGTCTCAATCAACTCTGACCCGATTGTTGATAATGTTAAACCAACTAAACCACCTAATGAGGTAAGTAAGATTGTCTCAGTAATTACAATCTGAAAAATATCGCCCCTTCCAGCACCAATAGCCCTCATCATGCCAATCTCTTGTGTCCTTTCAAATACAGTCATAAGAATTGAGTTCATTACACCAACGGCACTAATTATAAGCGCTATTATGGCTACAGAGAGACTCAAAATTTTAGCCGTGCTTGCGAGACTGGAGATACTATTCATTACTTGACTCATAGTAACAATCTGGATTCCAGGTATCTCATTGGACATCCTATCGGTTATCTCTGTAAGGTTTTCAGGATTTGTAATCTTAACTCCCAAGGCTGTAACTCTCCCCTGCTTATTAAGGATCTTTTGTATTGCCTCTATTGGCATATATATAAAGGCATCGTCTTGACTGCCTGTTTTCTCTAATATACCAGTAATAGTAAACTTTTCTTCGCCATAAGAATAGATATCCCCTAACTTAAGCTTATTGTGCTCTGCGATCTCACTACCAATAATTAAACCACTGTTATCATCTGGTATGTCGCCTTTAATCTTCCAAGCAGGCTTAATCTTTTGAAGATGAGACATTTCCATACCATATACTAAATCAACCCTGTTTAAGTTTTTATTTGGTAGTTGTGTAACAAGTATCGGTGATACAAGACTTATCTCACTAAACTTAGCAATCTTTTCTGAAACACTTTCATCAAGATATTTTGGTATTACTGCACCATGTAAGACAAGAGAAGCCACCTCATGGGGACAGCCTGATGGAACGACCATAAAGTGTATGCCTGTCCTCTCAAGCTCCTTAGCAAGCCCTATCTCGAAACCTTTATTAAAAGATATTATAGAATAAAGTACAGCTATAGAGGCAGAAATACCTATTAAGGTAAGAAGGCTACGAGTTTTGTGTCTAAGAAGGTTTTTATAAGAGAGGACGAGAAGATCCATCAACTAATCTCAACACCTATAGCTATTACAAAAACACCGCCCTGACCAGTAGATACAGTGCCAGTTACTTTCGCCTTCTTGCCTTGTTTGGGAGGTATGGCAAATCCGTTAGTCGACAGATCTATAAATATCTGACCTGTTTCATCTTTAAGAAAAAACCAGCAGCCATTTGAAGCACACTGGCTTGTTATCTTACCTTCTAAATTGACAGTCTTGCCCTGATAGCTCGGGTTTAAAATAACATCTTTAACTGATACCTTCTGGACACTCTTATCTACCCCGATACCATATTTTTCAGTTCCACAGGCTAAGAGAAAGATAGCTAAAATAAAAAAAATAACCTTTTTCATTTTCTCTCCATTTCTTATTTATTTGATGATAAAAAACATTATTATATTACCAAAATGGTTATCTTTTTTCTACAAAAATTTAGATTAGCTGCGGCCAACTAATAACAAAAAGCGCTAATTTGGTATTCCTATTTGTCTAATATGATTGGTATCTTATAGTAACCAGGAGACTTTCTATATTCATAAAAAGGTAACATATAGGGATCGCTAAAATCTTTAGGGAAAATTTCAACAAAAATATTACTTTTGCCTCCTACTATCTCTCCAACAAGTCTTGCATATCCCCTCTCCCCCTCAAAACCAAAGGACTTTATGTTAACTTTTGTTCCTAAAATTTCAATACCACCTCTTGCCTTTGTAAAGATATCATAGGGTAGTCTATTTCCTTCTATCTCAAAGGATCTCCAGTTTAGATTATTTAGGTTGAACTCTACAGATATATTGTCTTTCTCACTTTTTATTCTCCCATTCATAAACCCTGAAAAGGCAATAGAGGGAGGAGTGTTTATAAACTCTGTATCAAACAAGATATCATTAAACTCTATATCACTCCTAATCTTCTTATCATAGGAGATGTTTAAAATTCCTTTAAGCTTTTCTGACTGGATGTTAATACTTAAAATTCCTACAAAAATTTTTATTACAGATATGGATATTTTTGTGTTATCAAGAGTTAAAAGGTTTTTGCCATCTTTCTGAATCTGTAAATTTTTATAATAATAACCTGTTAGAAATCTCCCTTTGCTTTCATCAGATTTAATATTAAGTATATTCTGACTTTCGTTTATCTTTTGCAAGACATAATCAGAACTTAACCAAAAGTGAAGGGTTAAGAATATTAATGCTATCAGACCTAAAAGGGTATAGACAACTTTCATAGCTAATTAATATAGGATATCAAAAGACTTGCATTAAGTAGAGAGGGATTCTCAAAGGAGATAGAGATGTTGAAACTTGAAATCTTTATATATAAACCAACAGTTTTAAGTTTATAGATAAAATTAGTTAGGGTGTTTATGTCTATACTTTCAATCTTTATCTCATAATCTTCCCTATTGTAAAGACCTTCCTTTTTCTTTGTTATAAAGTTAATCTTTTTTACATTTTTTCTTGCAGAAAGATCTTCTGCTATCTTTTCAATCTCGTTATTTATATTTTTGTTCCTACCCTCTTCAATTCTTTTCTTGCTAAGGTTAAGATAATCTGCCATAGCATTTATGGCGTCTTTATTGTTTATCAGCTCTTGAAGGATTTTATGAGCCCTATTTATCTGTCTCTCCTTCTCAAGGTTTTTAAACTTAAAAAAAATGGCTGAAGATAAGATAATCAAAGAAAGTACTACAAAAATATAATATCTTTTTTCTTTATATATCATTTAACTCTAACTCCATAGTAAAATTTATAGTGCTATCAGGCAGATTCTTTGTCTCTAATATCTTCGTATCTTTAAAATCTTTAAGAAGATTTGTTTTAAATTGCTGAAGAGATGCCATATCTTTACAGTCCCCTTTAAGAGTAATTATTGTTCCTTCTCCTTTAATCTCTTTTATCTTTATCTCTCCTTGAATATTTTTTGATATATTTTTCAAAGTCTCAAGAACATCAATACCCTTTAGAATTTTATAATTATTTTTTAAATCAATCATTTTGGCCTGTATATAAGACATAGGGTCGCCTTCTACCTTTTGTCCCTGCGATAACATCTTTGATGCGCTTAGAAGCTCCCTTTTTAGCCCTATCTCCTTGTTGTTTAGTATAAAAAACTTCACACCTTCACCTAATAGAAAGATAAAAAAGATTAAATTTAAATAGAAAAAACCTCTCTTTAAAAGCTCAATCTTTCCATATCTCTCGCCAAGCCCTAAGTACTCCTTTGGTATAAAATTCATATTACTGTTGTCAAAACTTTCTTGAGATAAGAAATTAGACAAGCTCTCATCGAAATATACATTTATAGACTTTAAAAAAGAGAGCTCCTTCCCAAAAGACTTAATATATCTCTCAATATTGTCTCTCTCAATGGCAAAGACTAAGGCAGATATATCCTTTTCTGTCTCTTCCAAGGAGATAAAATCCATCTGTAGGTTTTTTGATGGTTCTATAAACTTATCCTCCATCTCATAGGTTAGTATATCTTTTGTTTTTTCTCTCTCTAATTTGGGGAGGTTGGCCTTTCTAATAAAGAAATCCTGTGCTGGTAGATATATATTAAGGCCCTTCTTTTTATCAATCTTTGATAAGAGATCAATAAAGTCACCATCAAAGAAATATTCTTCTTTTGTAACATCATCAAAGATTTTAAAACCATTTTCTAACTTATAAATATCTATTGCCATTAATTTACCTCATTTAAGCTTTCATATTTCTATTCAATACTCTTTCCAATATCTTGTATTTACTTGTCCATCAGAGAGGTCAAAAGCAGCCTCTACATACTCCTGCAAATCATCTTTGCTTGCTGTTAGATTAATTAAAAAGCTTGTACTTTTTACCGTTATTATATCAGAAATATTAATACCAATTACGTTCATACCTGGTAAATTAACAAAATCACCTTTTGATTTAAAAGGAGACTCTTGCCTTTTTTCTATTATTTTATTAGCAAGCTCTTCAGAAATATCATTGTGAAGAGCCATAATAAGTTCCTTTTCTGCAGTGTTTACATTAATCATACCATTTCCTATAAAAGTGAGATAGGGCTTAATCTTTTCAAGGTCTTCGGTATTAAAAATATACCCTAATTCAGAGAGAGAAAAAAGAAAATAATTTTTACTATTTATCTCCCCATCGGATGTCCTTCTAACTTTATCAAAATCAATATAATCAACAAGTTTATCGGCATAGGCCTCATCTAAATTTAATATTTTTAGAAGCCTTCTAAAGATCTGATAGTTTCTATTGTTTATATTGCCATTCTGAAAGACAAGGGTATTCACATTAAATCTGCTATTACTATCTAAGATTATTGCTGATATGAGAATATCTTCTGCCCTATCTTGAATGGTTTGACTACTTTTGTCCGTATAGTCAAGACTTTTTAGATACTCCTTTATTTGTTCCGTTGCGTAGGTATAGCCTGACTTTAAAATAACAGATAATGATTCAGCATTTTTATAGTTCTCCGTTACATTAACAAAAAGATAAACTCTCCGTATAAAATCAAAGGTAATACTAATAGTAATGGTGAATACGAGCAAAACTATAATTAAAACATTCCCTTTTTTATTCATTACCTTACCATTATCTTACAGATTTGAGACAACTCTTCTGTCTCTCCCTCGGCCCTTTTAAAAAATATACTAATTTTTATATGTTCTGGAGTTTTTCGAGTACTTTGGCTATCGAAGACATTTTTTTCTTCTCCATTTTCAAGATACAAGACTCTAAAACCAATGATATCTCTTAGTATTAGCACCTTTACAGGTCTTTCTTCTTTTAGTGGGTCATAAACCCTTTTATATAAATCAATCTTGCCGTTTTTTTCTTCGACAAAGTAACTTATCACCTTTATCCCATCCTTAAAGAAAGATGTAAAAGTAATCTTGCTTGCTGGTTTACCATAATAATCATTCTCTTCTATCTTAACTCCTGAATAGGCAAGCTTCTTATCATAATAAATACTTTCTATTTCTTTTCTCAGCATTATAAAAAGATTATAGACTCTCTCTTTGCTCTTCATCGAATCATAAACATAAAGGGCACCCTTTCTTACGGCAAAAAAGACCGTATAAGATGAACCTATCACTATAATTGCAATTGTTACAGCAATTAAAACCTCAATTAAGGTAAAGGCTCTTTTATTTTTTAACATAACTGAATAAGGTTACCTCGTTTTTCCCGTTAGATGCCCTTGATAGTACCTTTTTTAATCCAAAAATAAAATCTTCTTCAGATATAGAAAAGGACACGTTTTCTTTCTGACCTGTCTTTTCGGTCAATTTATTGTTTTCATATAGATAGAGATTTTCTTTAGCAATTAAGACAAGTTTAAGACTATCTTTTTTATCATTAAAAACACCCAAATGATAAGAAAAACTTGTTAATACTGCCACAAGAGTGGTAGTAACGATAAAAAGAGCGATCATAACCTCAATCAATGTGAAACCAGTTTTTTTAATCATAGAAATCTTTTCTTTCATTAAAAAGCTCCACTTCTCCTGTGATATTATTTAGGAAAATTGTAAAGGTTTTTCCTGCCCTTGTTAGATAAAAAAGGAGAAAGTCCTCTGAAGGAAATGGTGGGAAAACTATTGTTACCTGCCCATCTTTAATATTGCCTCTTGTTGGTATAAAAACTTCCCAACTTTCCTCATCTTTCATTGTAACTTTTTTCTCACTTTTGGCTGATTTAAAAGAAAAAAATCTATCTTTAAAGTTAATAGTTAGATAAACCTCTTTTTTCGACGAGATAGCCTCTTCTCTAAGAGCCCTTAAATAAGACATTAGGGCTATTTCTTCTCTTTGCAAGTTATCCTTAAATAAGGAAGGGATTGTAAAGAATGAAACCACTGTTAGAATAAAGATTACTACAAGAAGCTCAATTAGTGTAAAGGCTCTATATCTTATTGTACTCACCCTACTAACTAGTCAATCTCCCAGTTGTTTATATCAGCATCTTTACCTTCACCACCAACCTTGCCATCGGCACCGTAAGAAGAGAGGTCAAAATCTCCATGAGAACCAGGAGAAACATATATATAAGGGTTTCCCCAGGGATCTTTAGGAACACTTTTCTTTTCTAAATAACCTCCTTCTTTGTATTTTTCAGGGATAGGAGCAGAAGAAGGTTTTTTAACTAAGGCATCGAGTCCTTGTTCCGTAGTTGGATAAAAACCGTTGTCTAATTTATACAACTTTAAAGCAGTTTCTAAATTTTTAATCTGAATCTTTGCTTCTGCTATTTTTGCATCATCCGTTCTACCAATTACCCTTGGCCCTACAAGGGCAGCAAGCAAAGCAAGTATAAAAACAACTACAAGTATCTCAATTAATGTAAAACCTCTTTTATCAACCATAAACCCTCCTGATTTATCTGATAATCTGATTCATCTCAAAAATAGGCAATAAAATTGAGATCACCATAAGTCCTACTATCACCCCCATAAAAAGTATTATGGAGGGCTCTAAAAATTTTAAAAAATTATCTACTGACTTTTTAAAATCACTATCAGCCATATGGGCTAACTTAAGGAATGCATCAGAAAGAGAACCTGTCTTTTCACCTGTTTGTATTATCTGTAAGTAAGTGGGAGGTAAAAAATCTATTACGTCCGATAATCTCATCCCTTCTTTAATCTCTTCCTTTATCTTTTCAATCCTTTCGCTTATATAAAAATTGCCTGTCACATCTTTACTAAAGTTTAGGGCAGATATAATAGGCACACCTCCCTTTAAAAGTAGCCCCAAAATTCTACTAAACCTTGATATATAGAGATCCTTAATAGCCTTTATAGATGAAAAATATAAAAATTTGTGAAAAACAATGATCTTCTTTTTAAGATAGGCCCTAATAACAAAAAATATGATAAGCAAGGAAATAGATATAAGGTGCCAAAAGTTATGAAGAATATGACTTATAGATATAAAGACCTTTGTGATTAAAGGTAGTGGTATCTTTTGTTCTATAAAGATTGAAGATATCTTAGGAAATACAAAGGTAAAAATAAAAACTAATAAAATAATTGCTACACCAATCATAAAGAGTGGGTAAATTAATGCTGATTTTACTTTATCTTTGACTTCTTTCTCCTTCTCAAGAAAGGATGATAAGTCTGAAAGAACTTTATCAAGCGTTCCTGACTCCTCTCCAGCCCTTACCATTGAACAGAGATAGGGGGGAAAGAAGTCTTGTCTTTGCTCCATTGCGGAAGAAAGGCTCATACCTTTAATTAGATTATTATAAATGTCTTCAAGTATTAGCTTAATCTTTCCATCTGACTCAAGGGATAAAGACTTTACAGCCTCAGGAACTAAAACACCTGCTGAGATCATAGATGACAGATTAAAAAATATATCTGAAATTCCTATGCCTTTCTCTAATTTAAATCCCTTTCTTGTAGATAAGTAGATCTCCTTTAGGAATATTCCTCTTTCTTTTAAAGTGGAGATAGCCTCCTCTTGAGAAGGAGAGAAGATCTCTCCCTTGACTTCCTTACCATCATTACTGTAGGCAATATATTTAAAGTTAGGCATAAATAGTTATTAAGTTTTCCCAGTTTCTAAGAAAGTTATATTTCACCGATATTCGTAACCCTTAAAACTTCCTCAACAGTAGTAATGCCATCTCTTACCTTCTGAAGACCATCACTAAAAAGGGTTGTCATACCCTTTCTTATGGCAATATTTTTAATAGTTCTTGCATCGCTTTTTAACATTATTTGTTCCTTAATCTCTTCATCTATAACTAAAAGCTCATAAATTCCTGTTCTACCTAAATAACCTTTACCGTTACATTCTTTACAACCCTCTCCCTTGTAGACTACCTCAAGATTAGCAAGTTCTGGGATAATCCTTTTAAATTCATCAGTTAATGGTACTGTCTTTATACAATAGGGGCAGAGCTTTCTTAAAAGCCTCTGGGCTAACACTCCCGTAAGAGAAGAGGCCACTAAAAAGGGCTCTATCTCCATATCTACCAACCTTGTTACAGCGCTAGCCGAATCATTAGTATGTAAGGTTGATAAAACAAGATGTCCTGTTAGGGATGCCTGAACGGCTATCTCTGCTGTTTCTCTATCCCTTATCTCTCCAATCATTACTATGTCTGGGTCCTGTCTTAGTATAGATCTCAGCCCTGCTGCAAAAGTTAGATTAATCTTTGGATTCACCTGAATCTGGGCGATCCCTTTAATCTGATACTCAACAGGATCTTCTATGGTAATGATATTTTTCTCTTCGGAATAAATTTTTAGAAGGCTTGCATAGAGAGTAGTAGTTTTACCTGAACCAGTAGGACCTGTAACAAGAACAATACCGTTAGAACGAGTGATGAGCTTCTCAAAATCATATAGTTTATCTCTTTCTAAACCTAACTCGTTTAGACTCATTACCCCTTTCATCCTGTCAAGAATTCTTAAGACAGCTCTTTCACCAAAAAAAGTGGGTATTATTGATACTCTAATATCAATATCTTTTCCTCCAACAATAAGCCTTATCCTACCATCTTGAGGTAACCTTTTTTCTGCAATATCTAAGTTAGCTATTACCTTGATCCTCGAAATTAAAGACTCGTGAATTATCTTTGGTGGCTGTAAAACCTTCCTTAAGATACCATCAACTCTAAAACGTACCTCTAACTCTTTCTCATAAGGTTCTATATGAATGTCCGATGCCCTTTCTTTAACAGCTTCAAGAAATAATGCATTAAGAAGCTT
Source organism: uncultured Pseudomonadota bacterium (assembly GCA_964540515.1). Taxonomy (GTDB): domain Bacteria; phylum CALINM01; class CALINM01; order CALINM01; family CALINM01; genus JAOAGA01. The sequence continues at coordinate 112,671 of CAZIMS010000004.1, forward strand.
TATTATAGGTGCATCATCTTTAAGTTCGAGAAGGTCTTTGGGTAGCTCTCCATACTGCTTTAGACCAGAAAATCCCTCTTCCTCAATCTCTCCCATTATAGTCTTTGCCGAAGAGACAAGACTATATGCCTCGTTTAATAATGTCAAAATCTCGGACTCATCTTTTCTTGTATACTCAAAAGTTAGATTCAGCCTTTTAGAAAAATCTCTTAAAGCAAAAATGCCATTATCATCAGCTATAAGTGCCCAAACCTTATCTTCATCTCTCTTGTAGATAAGCATTTTATTATTTTTTTGATACTTATAGGGTATCTCTCTTAGTAAGTTTAAGTCTATATCAGAAATTTCCAGCTTTTTATCTTCCATATATCTCCTAATTCTTAAAGCAATAAGAAAACATCCTTCATTCTGCCTTTCTAATTTTTAGATTTGGCTCAATATACTCAATAATCCCCTTTTTCATAAAAATATCTTTAATCTCCTGAAAACCTCTGTCTGGTGGTATCTCTATGAGGTACATTCTTTCCATAAGAACCTTTTTTACAGACATCTTGTTTTCTTTAAGAGAAGTTTCGAAAACCTCAAAAGAGACCCCCTCTTTAAGCTTTACTATAGCCTCATTGAAGGTCTCCTCTCCCATTTTATTTGAATAATCAGTAATTTTTCTTTCCGTTAACATTGCAAGTTCTGATGAGTCTCTAATTATGTGAGGTGTTAAAAAGACAAGAAGATTAGTTTTTTTTGTCTCATAGGATTTATATCTAAAAAGAAATCCTATTAGAGGGATATCTCCTAAAAAAGGAACCTTGGTTATTATCTCCTCTGTCTTTTCTTGCATTAATCCGCTAATGACTACCGTTTGTTTATCTTTAACAACGACGGAAGTTTTTGTTGACCTCTTTGTCGTTGAGGGTCCTAATGTCAATAGCTCGTCCTTAGTTACCTGCTTTAGAGAAGAGATCTCCTGATAAATATCTAATTTAACATACTCCCCTTCTGTTATTTGGGGAGTTATCTTAAGATTTATACCCACATCTTTCCTCTCTATAACATTAAAATAAGACTGCAAACTCGAAGTACCTGTAGTCTGTTCTCTTTTCGATATAAAAGGCACGTTCTCACCTACTACAATTTCTGCTTCTTTATTGTCAGAAGTAAGTATCTGAGGTGTTGATAATACGTTAATAGCATCTTTAAACTCATTAAGACTAAAAAGCGCTGAAAAACCAGGAATTGTAAGTTTTCCAGTACCTGCTGGGTTAGGTATATCAAAAAAATTACCGATACCGCCTATAGAAAATCCAGACAAACCGTTTATTACCGATAGCATGGTACTACTGTCAACAGTGCCAAAACCAGTTATTGCTACAGGCTCATTATTACGTCTAACTACAGTCCTCCACTTTGAGCCTAACTCTTTCAATTTATCAATAGAAGCCTCTACAATCATTGCTTCTACAAAGACCTGCTTTCTTCTCTTATCTAAATTCTTTATAATACTCTCAATCTGAGGATATATATTAGGTGGACAGCTAATTATTAGAGAGTTTGTAGATTTATCAGGGGTTATACTAATCTTTGATTTTTCTTGAGGCTGTTTTCCAGCTTTAATCTCCTCCAAACTCTTAACCGTCGATTCCATAACCTTTGAGAGTTCTGTGGCATCGGCATTTTCAAGGAAGTAAACGTAGATATTACCTTTTGTCTCCTTAGCAGGAACATCAATAAGTTCTAAGACATTTTTCACATAATTTTTTCCGTATGAAGAGCCAATAACAACTAAAGCATTAAGCCTACTATCTGAGAAAACCTGAACATCTTCTTTTAAATCAGGTTTACTTTTCTTCAATACTGTGTCATTCAAAAATTTTGCAACATCATCTGAAAAGGCGTTTTTTAAATATATAATCTCTGGTGTCTCCTTTAAAGCTGGTTTATCAATAAAACTTAATATATGCTCAAGTCTCTTAATATTTGTAGCACTCTCAACTATAAGTAAATACTCACCAGCCCCAAAAATGGAGATATGGCCATCTTTTGAGATAAGGGGCTGTAAAAACTTGACAATAACCTCTGGATTAGCATATACAACTGGTATTAATTTTGTGACATAGCTCTCGTTTATCTTATCAGAATCAGGGGAGAGAGACCTAGCATCTCTTGAAGGAACAATCTTAAGAAGATTACCTGCGGAGGGAACAACGGTATAGCCTTTTAAGTTTAAAACTGCTGTAAAGAGACTATATGCCTCATCGGCAGAAATTTTAGAGGGGGCAATAATTGTTACCTTTCCCCTAACGTTTTCATCGTATATAAAGTTTTTTCCTGTCACATCGCTAATAAATTTGACAACATTTGTAATCTCAACATCCTGTAGATTAACAGTTATGAGCTTTTTTTTCTGATCTGCCAATAGAAGGCTATTTAAGATAATTAATATGAAAATTATAAAAAATAATTTTTTCACCGATCCTCCAAATTCCTAAATTTTGGTCATAGACCATAATCTGAGATTCGCTAATCAATATAGTAGACTAAACTTTTTCTGTTACCCTCTCTTAAGATGTCAAGCTCCACCTTATCAAGCTCTTTAAGGAGATTAAATATTTTTATACCATCGTTAGGAGATGTAAGCTCAATACCGTTTGCCCTTAAAATTATATCTCCGTTTCTCAAACCTATACTTTCATAAAAACCATTAGGTCTGACCTCTCTCACAACAAATCCCTGTTGTTTTCCATCTACAAGGTTTGGTAATAGTCTTGCATCGGTAAGTATCTCTCTCGGTTCCTCAAGAAACTTTCTTATCTGCTCTCTACTAAAGTTCATCCCCTGTCCTGCTGCTGTTTTTATTGGTGACCCTCCAAAAGAAGGCTGCTGTATAGGTTGATTTTTTTTATCTTCTAAGGCTACTCCTTCTAAAAAGATTTTGAAACCACTGTTCCCTTGAGATACATAAACATGGTCTTTAGTTACAACCTTAAGCTTTCCTGCGCCAAAGACATCATCATCCATCTTAAAAAGCATCTGCTTGCCCTCTTTATTTTCAATAAAGGCATAGCCAGGAAATAATGTTATTACCCCTTTTAGCTTAAAACCAGAGGTATCTATTGTGGCAGTTTGTTCCATTTTCCTTTCAATAATAGAGAAACTTACCCCTTTAATGGAAAAGATATTTTTATCAACCACAAGGGCATAATCCTGAATAGTTTTTGAGGTATTACTCTTGGCGACTTCTTTTTTTTGTTCCTTTGAAAGAGTTTCTTTTACTGTTGTTAATTTAATAATATTGCCCAAATAATATGACAACAACAAAATAGCTAAGCCCCAACCTAAAAAATCTATTAGTTTTGATTTATTTATCTTTATCATATCCATAGAGCTACTAAAAAGAATATTATAAACACTATAACAAGCTTTGTATATGCAAGGAAGTAAAAAATTAGTTTTAGAGCATAGCTATTTATAAAAAAATGTTTAAAAATAATTAATCTATATTAATAAGCTCATAATATCTATTGCCAAGCCCTATTTTTTCTGCATAGTCAAGCTGAATATTCCAGTCTATTTCAGGATAGACACCTCTAAACTTATCCTCATCTATATTATGACCTGACTTTAAAGCTGAGTTAGGATTGCCCATCTCTTTGTTAACCAGATCGACACTTGCCTTATCTATTGCCACAGGGTCAAGAGATGCCAAGATGCCAATATCTCTTGTTATGGGATAATCATTATGACCATAACAATCACAGGCAGGGCTAATCTGTGTTAGAAAATTTATATAAATAGCCTTTTTGTCCTTCTGAGCCCCATAGGCATACTCAATCATCTTTTTTTGTAAGATAGGCACTTGTTCATTCCAATTAATAATAATTGCACCTTTAGGACAAACAAGTATACACTCGGCACAACCAACGCAGAAATTTTGATCAATATAGGCCTTCCTATCTACCATAGTTATAGCGTTATGGGCACAATTTTTTACACACAATTCACAGCCCACACAATTTTTTTTCTTAACGGAAGGAGAGATATTTGAATGTTGGGCAAGCTTACCTTCTCTGCTTGCACAACCCATACCTAAGTTCTTTAAAGCACCGCCAAAACCAGTTAGTTCATGACATTTAAAGTGAGACATAACTACTAAACCCTCCGCCCTTGCTATGTCAGCACCAATAGAAACAGTCTTGAAATATTCAAGATTTACCTCTACTTTTTTTGTATTGCCACCTGTTAGGCCATCAGCAATTATTATAGGTGCATTAACAACTGCAAAATCAAAACCATTTGTTATTGCCGTCTCTATGTGACTTACAGAGTCAGCCCTTGTTCCTCTATAAAGAGTATTGCAATCAGTAACAAAAGGTTTTGTATTAAGCCTTCTAAGCTCATCTACAACGACCCTAACAAAGTTTGGTCTAATATAGGAAAGATTACCCTTCTCACCAAAATGTATCTTTATGGCAACAAGATCTTGCTCTTTAAAGATACTGTTAATAGAGAGGTTGTCAAGTAAGATTTTTAGTTTATCTAGCAGATTTCTTCCGATCTTAGTTCTTAAGTTTGCAAAATATACTTTTGATTTCTTCATAAAATAAATCCTCCCTTTAGACAGAAAAAATTTTTTCCTCTGGAAGCATTATAGCCGACAAAAAGCCACCATATATAGCACCTGTATCAATCCCTACTTTATATTTGTCGAAGTAGGGCATAAAAGTCTTTGATGGTGTATGACCAAATATAACCTTTTTACCAAAGTTATATTCACTGAAAATAAAATCACCTCTAATCCAACACATATCATCTTCTGATTGATTTTCAATAGAGATGCCAGGCTTTAATCCTGCATGGACAAATATATAACTCTCGGTCTCATAATATGGTAATAGGTTTTTAAAAAAATTTAGATGTTCCTCAGGCACAAAAAAATCTCCTCTTTCAGAGTAGCTTTTAACAGTCTCTCTCCCCCCATTATAAAAGAAAAGCTCTATATTTTTTCCATCAATATAGTCAAGAAACATCTTCTCGTGGTTGCCCTTTAAAAAAATTGTAGTTCCCTCCTCTCTCTTTTTCTTTAAGTCAATCAGAAAATCAATAACTTTTTTATTCTCAAAACCCCTATCTATATAATCTCCTAAAAAAATAAGTAAATCCTTATTTTCTAATGGTAGCATCTCTATTAAATCTTTTAATTTCCCGTAGAGCCCATGAATATCGCCAACAGCAAATATTTTCATAGAAAAAATTTAACACATATAAAGATTAAAGACAATATCTACAAGGTTATGATGTCAATATTTTTAATATGACTAAATTAATTGCAAAAATAATGTTAAAGTTATATTATAAAGTCGAAAAATAAACATTTTTGGAGGTGTTCTTTATGTTAATAAGAAAGATTTTTTTATTGCTATTATTGTTAATACCTACGTTAGTTTTTGCGAAAGACGAGTTAGATGATTTTGTTTCTGAGATTAACATTAAAGCACAACAAGACATGGGAGATTTCAAAGCAAACCTTTCTCTCTCCTTTGGTGTTGATAAAACAAAAGTTGAGTCTGTAATATCTATCTCAGAGAAACCTGCCGATGCCTACATGATCTTTAGGATAGCCGAGATAACAAAAAAACCTACCGAGGAAGTCATAACAGTTTATAAAAAAAATAAAAATCAAGGATGGGGAAAGATTGCCAAAGACTTAGGTATAAAACCAGGCTCAAAGGAGTTTAAAGAATTGAAAAAAGGCAAAATTTCTGACAAAGATAAGGATAACCAGAAGGGGAAGGAGAAAAAAGGTAAAGGCCATAAGTAGAAAAAATAAAAAAATTTGTGAGAGGAGTAGATAATGTATCTTCTACATCAGAAATTTATTAAGATTGCAAAAAAATACTCCAATAAGCTTGCTATAAAAGATAAATCAACAGGAAAAGATATTACATATGGCAGAGCATTAATAGCTACCCTAATATTAAGTAATAAATTCAAAAAATTAAATGACGGGTTTATAGGCATTATGTTACCTACATCAGGTGGATGCCTATTGGCTATTTTATCTACCCTAATGAGCGGTAAAACACCTGTTATGATAAATTATTCCACAGGCGCAGAGAACAATGTCAGATTTGCCCAGAAAAAATGTAACTTTAAGACTGTAATTACTTCAAAGGCTCTTTTGGAAAAGATTAACTGCCCTTTGGTAGAGGGGATGATCTTTTTAGAAGATATAGTAAATAACATATCAGCAAAAGAAAGATTATTATCTGCTCTTTTATCAAAAATGCCAGAAATGCTTCTTATGAATAAGGTGCATAAAGGAGATCTTGAAGATACAGCGGTAATTCTATTTACCAGTGGAAGCGAGAAAGAGCCAAAGGCTGTTCAGTTAACCCACAAAAATATTTCTTCAAATATAATAAGTTTCATAAAAACATTCCCTCTTTCAGAAAACGACGTAATGCTTGCCAACCTCCCATTTTTTCATGTATTTGGGCTAACAGTTAATCTTTGGACACCTCTGCACTTTGGGATGACCATAGTAACCTATGCAAACCCAATAGATTATAAGATGATAACCAATATAATAAAGGAAGAGAAACCCACCGTTTTAGTAGGTACGCCATCCTTTCTTTCCGGATATCTTAGGGTATCTAATCCAGGAGACTTCGATTCATTAAGGTTTGTTATTAGTGGTGCCGATAAATGTCCTGATACCTTAAGAGAAGGTTATTTTAAAAAGCACAATATCACAATTTACGAAGGCTATGGCACAACAGAGACCTCGCCTGTTATTTCTGTTAATACACCCACCCATAATAAACCTGGTAGTATCGGAAAGGTTATTCCAGATGTTCATGTAAGGATCGAGAATTACGAAACTGGCGAAGATTGCAAACCCAACGAGATTGGAAAAATATTAGTTAAAGGTGATCTCGTAATGAAGGGATATTTGGACGATATGGAACAGACATCATTGAGAATTAGAGGTGGATGGTATGATACAGGCGATATGGGATATTTAGATGATGAGGGATATTTGTGGCACTGTGGAAGGCTTATGAGATTTGTAAAGATAGGTGGAGAGATGGTCTCTCTTGTAAGAGTTGAAAATGTACTTGAGAAACATTTACCAAAAGATGTGGAATGTTGTGTAGTTGAGGTGCCAGATGCCCAAAAAGGTGCAAAGATTATAGTTGCCATTACAAAGCCAATTGATGAAAGGGAGGTCTTAAAAAAGATGTCTCAAGAACTGCCCAATATTGCCCTTCCCAAAAGCTTCGTAATCATAGAAGAACTTCCAAAAATGGGTAGTGGCAAGATAGACTTTCGCAAAACTACAGAGCTTGTTAAAAATAAGCTGGCAAGTAATAGCTGAATCTAATTGCTATGCTATCTTAAACATAATTAGTATGAGTAAGAAGAGGAGATAAATATAGTCCAACTTCTTATTGTCTCATCTTGAGTAGCATTGCTACCGCTAACTACTTGAGATTTACCAGTCCCATAGGAGAAGCTTCCTCCTAAAGTTACAGAGGTATTTCTAGTAAATCTACTAATACTTAAGCTCCCACCATAGATATCTGTATCTTCAGGTATGGGAGAAAAGGCTGTCCTCGTGATAACAGGTAGGTCTGGAGAGTTAGAGCCATTAGTAAAAATCCCCGCTCTCATAGCCCAAGATTTTGAGAAATAATATTCCGTGCCTAAAGCAATATTTAAAACCGCTTTTTTGTCTCCAAAGACATCATCATCAACCTTACTATAATAGTTAATATCACCAGAAATTATAAGACTGTTTGAAGGAAAGTAGGCAACACCAAAGCCGATATTATAGGGATACTTTCTTTTTTTATCAGTAGTTAAAAATGTTGCCGATGGTGTTACATTAGCCAGATTGGTTGGTGGTGAGTTATAACCATTTCTTGATAAGGTCTCTTGATAGACAGAGTTTGAATCAAAGATAAAAACTTTTGATAACTTTAGACCTAAAGACAGCTTATCAATGGGTGAAAACATAAAACCTAAAACTGGTTTTATTCCCGTTTCACTGGTCTCCAAATAATTATTGGTCCACTCATAGGCTGCTGGGGAAGTCCTTTCTACAAACTGATTAAAGACTAACTGTGTCTCTCTTCTGTGTAAGTACATTGTAAGACCCATGGCAAAATTCTTAGTTAAATCTTTAGCAACAGTAACACCAACATTATAGGTATTATCGTCATTATTTAAATTTATTACATACCTATCTACATTGGGATTTACCCTAAAAAACACCTGATCTTGATCTTCCTTTATAGAGTCAGGAACAGCATAGGATAACCCCACCTTAATGGTACCTATAGGCTGGATAATACCAAAAAAATTAGGAATTAAGCTTGAGGATCTTCTCTTCCATCCATAGCTTCCTATTACTCCCTCAAATTTTTTCTCTAAATTGTGATAGGCATTTACGCTGGCAGACAAATTTCTACCAACAGAGTAGGCCACCCCAGAAGGATTATAATACATACCAGATGCATCATCGGAGATAGCAATGTAGGCACCTCCCATACCCGATGCCCTGTCACCTATTATTACATTCTCATAATGAAAATCATCTGCATAAGATACAGTTGCTACAAGAAATAACAAAACAACAAAGCCAATTTTTTTCATTAATCCTCCAAAATTATTTAATTTTTGATTTTTGCATCATCCTATCAAAACGTTCCTTTCCAGAAAAAAACTTGCTATGACCTATCTCTCTTTTAATAAAATCCTCTAAGTCAAAAATTCTTTTATCAAAGAGAGGATGTGTTTTGCCAACATTTGCCTTTTTTTCATCAAGTTCGGATATTCTAAAAAGATATCTTACTAAACCATAAGGGTCATAGTTTGTTGCAGCAGTTATAAATACAGCAATTTTATCTGACTCCTCTTCGTTTTCTCTTTTATAACCATTTTTAAATAATATATCTAAGGCCTTATCTACTGCTTGGGCAAAGGCTACCTTTGCTACATCAGTACCACCACCAATAAATCTTGCAAATCCTGCTACAGGGTCGTCTTCTATACCTTTAATATTAAGCTCCTTAACTATATGTCTTTCTGTAATATGAGCTATCTCATGGGCTATAATTCCTGCTAACTCTGCCTCATCTTGAACATATTTTAAAGCACCTTTCGTTATAAAAACATATCCCCCTGGCGCTGAATAGGCATTTATCTCTTCCGTATCAAGTATACCAAAATAAAATTCAAGATCAGAACGGGAGCAGTTTTCTGCAAGGGCTTTACCTAAAGTATTAATGTAGGTAGTAAGTTCATTATTGTTATAAAGCTGTATCCTACCTAAAATCCTTGCAGATATCTCTCTCCCAAACCTGATCTCCTCTTCTATATCATAACGAGTATAACTATCTTCGACAAAGGAGCTTCTCTGTCTAAAATTCTGAGTTGCTTCAGAAATATGAACAAAGAGACAAAACAAAGCTATAGCAATAAAAAAAGATAATCTCATCTTCCACCTTCCTCAAAAAACTTTTTAATATCTTCCTTAGTAACTTTTACATTTTCAATCTTTTCAAGTGCTTCATAATTAACCTTACCTTCTATACTTAATCTTTTTCTGTCTTCTTCTGTTAATCCTCTAACACCAGCAACAGCAGTTGTATATTCTGAAGTCCTTTTCCTTGAAGTTTCTACAATTTCCATCTTTTTCTGGGTAATCTTCTCAGAAGGTGGATTTTTAGCTAAGACAAAGGATGAGATATAAACCTCTTTTCCTTGAACAACCGTTTTTATCCAGCTACTTTTTTTCTCAATCACATCTATCTTTGTGCCTTTTTGTAGTTTTATAATTATGTTACCTTCAAAGGAAGGTTTATCAAAAACTTTTGCCTCTTCCGATTGTACATATAGGACATCTAAGGAATATAGTAACTTACTATTTAGAAACAAAAAGAATAGGCAAAATAGTAAAAGTATCTTTTTATTGAATCTCATTTTTATCCTCCTTACTTTTTTCTACTTTAAAAGAAACATAAAAATAACTTTATGTCAATGTTTATGAATAAATTTTTTAGAAAAACTATGAGTATGATTTAAAAAGATTGACCTTGAGAAAGGTGATTAGAATTTTTTTGCTGTTTCTTTAAGAATTTTTTGAGCTTCTTCTGTGTACCAACAATCAAGAAAATGTCTCCTGTCTATGTCTCTAAATTTTTCAAAGTTAGAGATCACTGAAGAAACCATTGATTTTTTTATAACATCAAAGACTTTCTTAGGCTTATTCTTATAATTATCAATAAGATTAATACTTTTTGTTAAAATTGTATCATTATTTTCTAAAGCATCAATAAGATCAAAATTAAAACCCTCATCAGTAGTAATAAAATCCCCAGAATAAAGTAGTTTTGTTGCAATCCTTTCCTTTGTAAGTCTTTTTAAAAGCTCCTTTGCTAAAAAAGGGACAGGCACACCCAAGTTTATCTCATTAAGTCCTATCTTTTTTCCTGGTAAGGCTATTCTAAAATCTGTTGCAAGGGCTAAGATGAATCCTCCAGCCACCGCATGTCCTTCTAAGATGCTACAAGTGGGAACAGAGATACTAAAGATCTTAAGTATCAGCTCATTAAAGCTATCATAAAACTCTTTAAACTCTTCTTGGCTAAGTGATAAAAGCTCTGGCAGATAAAAACCCATAGAAAAAAATTTTTCATTTCCTCTAATTACTATTCCATTAAAACGTTTCTCAGCATCACTTAAATTTTCCATAAAAAGATTAATTAGGTCCCTTGTTATGGCATTTGTAGCGCCATTATCCAAGGTAACTATAGCGATGTCATTGTGACCAGATAGTTTTATCTTCATGTCAGTTTTATTGTATTTGGAGAAAAGTTTATTTTGTACCCTTTTTAAGTTCGATTAAAACAAGCTTTATGATTGCCTTTAGAGTTTCAAAAACACCTATACCTTTAGGAGCAACCGCTTCAAAATCAGGTACATTTGTGGGGTTTAACATCCTCCTTAACTCATCTACAGGCACAGCGGAAGGTAAATCTCTTTTATTGTACTGGACTACATAAGGAATTGACTCAATATCATAGCCGTGTTCTCTAAGATTGTCCTTCATATTTTCAAAACTTTCGACATTTGCATCTATTCTTTCAGCTTGAGAGTCAACAACAAAGACAATACCATCAACTCCCTTAAGTATCAATTTTCTACTGGCATCATAAAAGATCTGTCCAGGTACTGTATAGAGGTGAAATCTCGTTTTAAAACCTTTTATCTCTCCTAATGATAACGGTAGGAAATCAAAAAAAAGGGTTCTTTCTGTCTCTGTTGCAAGTGAGATCATCTTACCCTTTGCTTCTGGGTTAGTTTTTTCATAAATAAATTGTAAATTGGTTGTTTTACCGCAGAGGCCACAACCATAATAGACAATCTTACAGTTTATCTCCCTGGCAGAATAGTTGATAAATGACATAACCTAGGCACTCACTCCATCTCAAATATTGAATAACTTATCGATATCTTCATCAGTAATTTCTGCAAAAGGTGACTCTGCACTCTCTAAACTTTTTGCTTTCTTGCTGAGCTCTTCAAATACTAAGGAAAGCTCATCGGAAGCCTTTTTTACTCTTAATCTTATAAGGCCTAAAGAAGAGCGAGAATCAAAAATAACCACAAGTATTACTCTCTGCCCTACAATGGATATGTGAATATTATCTTTCTCACCTTCATGAAAGATAATTGAAAACTCTTTTTCACCAATGAGTTTAGCAAGGCCACCAGTTGCTGCGATATTGCCTGCCGTGAGAGAAGCTAAAGAAGTACTATCAAAATTTTCTGTCTCACCTGCCTGTGAGATTAACTGACCATCCTTATCTACTAAGAAAACAGCTTTGGCATTTGATTCTTTAACAAGCTTATCAAGGAGAAAGCTTATTTTTTGAGCTTCCTCCTCATACATAACAAGCTGTGAATAGGGCATTCTTTAAACCTCTTTTTTTTAGAGAAATATTACCAAAGCTAAAATAAATATGCAATAGATTAAGCAAAGACTTCAGCTTTTTTTAGAAGTATCTCCCACTCCCTATCTACATATTTCTGGATTTCTTCTAACAAACCTTCATTTTTGGGAGAAAAAAGGTGCTTAAACCTACCTTGTCTGCTGAGCCAATCTTTAACTGGTTTTTTCTCTTTTGGTATGTAATTAACTTTCCATTTATATCCTTCATCTACTTCATAAAGGGGCCATATACAAGTATCAACTGCTATTTGAGCCATCAAAACTGTTTCTTCCGATGGATGTTGCCAGCCTCTTGGACAGGGGGCTAAGACATTTATAAAAGAGGGGCCTTCTTTCTCGAGAGCTTTCCTTACTTTAATCATAAAATCTTTTGGATTATTTATAGAAGCCTGAGCTACATAGTCAGGTCTATGTTCCACCATTATTGAAGTTAGATCTTTCCTTGGCTGTATTTTTCCTGGCACCTTTTTCCCTGCAGGTGCTGTAGTTGTTGACGCTCCAAAAGGGGTTGCAGAACTTCTTTGAATACCTGTATTCATATAGGCTTCATTGTTATAACAAAGATAGAGAATATTATGCCTTCTCTCCATAGCCCCTGAAAGAGCTTGAAAGCCAATATCATAGGTACCACCATCACCAGCAACGGCAACAAACTTAATCTCCTTATTTATCTTTCCTTGTTTTTTAAGTGACTTATACATTGCCTCTGCACCTGATATTGTGGCAGCTGCATTTTCAAAGGCTGTATGTATGTAAGGCACACGCCAAGAGGTGTAAGGATAGAGAGTAGTTGATACCTCAACACAACCAGTTGCGTTAGATATAACTACATCATAGGGATAGGCAGCCATAAACATATGTCTTAAGGCAATTGGAGCCCCACACCCTGCACATAGTCTATGACCTCTTGCAAACTTTTCTTCTTCCTTTTCATATCTTTTTGCTAAATCCTTAAAATTCAAGACAAGATCTTGCATTATCTCACTCCTTTTGCTTAGTCTCTAAGATTTACATAACTAAAATTATTAATATTTCCTGTTGATAGGAATTTTAACATTTCATCAGAAATAGCTTCGACATGAGAAGGTAGAAAATCTCTCTGTCCCAAACCAAAAACCCTATTTACAATCTTAACATTACTATAACCATAGAGAGCGGACTGAATCTCTAAGAAAAGAGGACCTCCTTCACCACCATATGTTTCAGCTCTATCAAGAACACATACTACCTTTGCATTTTTTAATGCCTCTTTAATCTCGTTATAAGGAAAGGGTCTGAATACACGAGGTTTAATTACCCCTGCTTTAATACCTTCTTTTCTTAAATTATTTACAACGTGCTTAACTGTTCCTGCAGCAGAACTCATAACAACAAAGACGATATCAGCATCATCCATCATATATTCCTCAAAAAAGCCATAGTGCCTTCCAAATTTATCTCCAAACTCCTTTCCCACTTCGAGAATAACATTTCTTGAGTTCTCCATAGCTTCTCTAACCTGCTTTTTAAACTCCATCAAATAGTTAGGCAGTACCATGGCACCAAAGGTCTGTGGATTTTCAACATTAAGTAACGACCTATAGGGTTTAAATTCTCCTATAAAGCTTTTAACATCTTCATCTTCCATATACTGCATCTTTTCGAAGGAATGGCTGATTATAAAACCATCAACACAAACCATAACCGGTAATCTAACATCTTTGTGTTCAGTAATTCTTATTGCCTGAATGAGATTATCATAGGCTTCTTGAGCATTTTCAGAGTATATCTGAATCCATCCGGTGTCTCTTGAACCCATTGAATCGGAGTGATCGCAGTGTATATTTAATGGTGACGATAAGGTTCTATTGACACATGCCATAACCATAGAGCATCTAAGTCCAGAAGCAACACCTAATAATTCCCACATATAGGCAAGTCCAGCAGCAGATGTAGCCGTAATAACTCTACCCCCAGAAAGTGCAGCACCAATACAAGCACTCATAGCACTATGTTCACTTTCAGCGGTAACCATTTCAGTATTTACTTCGCCATTAGCAACAAAATCTGAGAAAATCATCATAATATCTGTTGATGGTGTAATAGGATAGGCGGCACACACATCTGGATCAATCTGCTTCATAGCTGTAGCTATAGCTAAATTACCAGTAAAAGCATCAAATTTTTGCACTTTTATCCTCCTTATGTTCTTTCAGGTAACATTTCTATTGCATTTGCTTTTTTGGGACATTCATGAGCACAAATCCCACAGCCTTTACAATAGTCGTAATTTATCCCTGCTACTTTACCTTCTTTAATTAAAATAGAGTTGTCAGGGCAAAAGGACCAACAACGATAGCACTGAATACACCTGTCGTTATACCACAACGGTCTAAAACTTCTCCAAGAACCTGTTTTATATTCCTCTGAATTACCTGCCTTTTCAATTACTGCTCCTTCTGGTATTTCTCTCCATCCTTTTAAATCACTCATTCTTCTATAACCTCCTCATATGCACGTTTTATTGCTTCTATGTTACCTAATACTACTTTTTCTGAAAACTTTTTATCAGTAAAAGTTTGTTTAACATGGTTTAAGAATGTTTCAAGTGGTAGGACTTGAGTAACCTTAAGTAGAGCACCTAACATTGGTGTATTTGGTATTACCCTTCCTAAACACTCTAAGGAAATCTTATTAGCATCAACTGTATAAAGTTTCCTGCCAACAATTTTGATATCGTTCCTAATATCGGATGGTTTTTTTACTGTGTTTAATATTACCTGGGCATCTTCAGTTGATCCATCAAGAAAATTCTCGGAATAGATTAAACTTGGATCGACAACTACAATTATATTTGGGTTTACCACGGGACAATGAGTAAGTATTTTCTCATCACTAATAATGTTGTAAGCTTTAACAGGGGCACCCATTCTTTCAGGTCCATATTCAGGAAAGGCCTGAAAGTAAAGTGGTGTTGCAATCATTGATTCACCAAGTGTTTTGGCAGCAGTAACTGTACCCTGCCCTCCTCTTCCATGCCATCTAATCTCTAATGTTTTCATCACACCTCCTAAAAAATTTTTGCTCTTTAAAAAAAGATTTTAATCTATCTCTCTTCTTCCCTTAAGAGACACGGCCATTGTAATCTCATCCAGATATTCAATATCGCTACCCATTGGAATGCCAAAGGCTATACGAGTGATTTTAATGGTAATATCTTTAAAATAATCTTTTATATAAAGTGATGTAGCCTCTCCTTCTAACGTTGGGTTAAGAGCCAAAATTAACTCAGTCATTTTATAATTTAAAACACGATTTTTCAAGTGAAAAATTGTTAAATCCTCGAATTTAACTTGCTTTGATGGTGATACCAAACCACCTAAAATATGATATAGGCCCTTATAGTGTCCACTTTTCTCAATAGCTATTAAGTCTCCTACATCTTCTACAACACAAATAGTTTTTCTATCTCTCTTCTCATCTCTGCAAATCTCACAAAGCTCGTCTTCAGTAATATTAAAACAGCTTTTACAAATTACGGTTTTTTCATAGGCTTCTTTAAAAGCATTAGATAGAGAAAGTAACTCTTCTTTGTTCTTTCTAAGCAAGTTTAAAACAATTCTTAAGGCAGACCTTTCACCAATACCTGGTAGTTTTTTAAGCTCTGAAACTAACCTTAGTATAGGTAGCGGTAGGAACTTATTATTCATTTAAAAAAGACCTGGTATGTTTAAACCCATTCCTCCAGTAATCTTACTCATCTCGTTTTTTATTGTTTCAGCAGCCTTTTCTTGAGCAGTTCTAATTGCTGCTAAAATTATGTCTTGTAGCATTTCAGGGTCATCAGGTGTTATTGCTTCCTTATCTATGCTTAAGGAAAGAAGCATAAGTTTACCATTAACCACTGCTTTTACCATACCACCACCTGCATAGCCTTCATATTCGCGCTGTTCCAACTCCTCTTGCATCTTCATAACCTTGTTTTGTAACATCTGTGCTTGTTTCAACAGATTGCCTAACTGTTTACTCATAATCATCCCCCTTTGTATAATTTTCAAAATCTTCATCTTCATAATTTTTTGTATCTGGCTCTATAGCATTTTCTATTTTTTTTATTTCTCTAACCTTTAATATTTTAGAGCCAGGAAAGCTTTCCATAATTAAATTAACCCATGGTTCAGAAATCATTTCATCCTTTGGGGAAGAATTTTTTAACTCATCATCTCCTTTTGATGAAATATCAGCCTTAAAGTCCATTTTTTTGCCATAATAATCGTTTATTATTTTTTTTATTTCTTCTCTTTCTTCTGGTTTAGATAAAAGCTCATAAAAGAACGAATTTTCTTTGCCAAAAATAACTCTTACTTGTCCTTCATCAATATAAAGCTCCGATTTTGATATTGCCTGAGCAATAAGAGGTTTTCTAGTGGCCAAAAAATCTATAAAACTTTTATCTTTTTTATCCGATGAGGATGTTCTGTCTAAGTAAGAAAGGTCTTTTGATTTATTATATTGTTTTTTTTTACTTGATACTTGAAAATCTTCCTCTAAAAACTTAGAAAGAAGACATATCTTTATTAGTTCCAACTCAAAATCAAACTGAGGATTATTAGTATATCTTATAGTCTCCAGCAGTTTTTTAAATGCTTGATAGTATATAGGGATCTCATTACTATCAGCTTTTTTTGCTATCTCGGTTAGCTGTGAAATTTCCTCTCTCGAAAGCTCTTTATCGCTAAGGCTTATACCAAAACTCATAAGGGCTAAGTGCCTCAGATAAAAAAGTATATTCTCCGTAAAGGTAAAAAAATTAACTCCTTCATTTTTAACATTATTAATTAGGCTTAAAAGAGATTGGAGATTTTTCTCGAACAAGTAGGTTATAAACAAAAGAATCTTGTCTTTTGATAATAATCCTAAAAGAGTAACTACTTCGTCCTCTGTAACCTTCTCGTTACCATAGGCAAGAATTAGTTCAAGTATACTAAGGGCATCTCGCACGCTACCATCTGCCTGTCTTGCAACTATATGCAAGGCGCTGTCTTCAAAGATTATGCCTTCTTGATTTAAAACCTTTACTAAATACTGATAAATTTCAGATGGCTCGACTCTCTTAAAGTTTAGCCTAATACATCTTGATAAAACGGTCTCTGGTATCTTTTGGGGCTCTGTAGTAGCAAGTATAAATATCACATAAGGTGGAGGTTCTTCCAATGTTTTTAAGAGAGCATTAAAGGCCTCCGTTGATAACATGTGGACCTCATCAATAATATACACCTTATACCTCAACTGGGAAGGTAGAAATCTCGTATTTTCTTTTAACATTCTTACGTCATTAACGGAGGTATTAGAAGCTCCATCTATTTCAAGGATATCTAAGGTTCTTCCTTCTAATTGCTGAACGCAGTTATCACAAACATTACAAGGATCAATAACAATCCCTTCCTTACAGTTTAGGGCCCTTGCAAAAATTCTTGCTGTTGTTGTCTTTCCAGTACCTCTTATGCCGGTAAAAAGAAAGGCGTGGGGGATTTTCCCAGTCATAAGAGCATTTTTTAGGATTTTTACTATGGCTGATTGTCCAATTACTTCGGAAAAAACTAAAGGCCTATATCTTCTTGAAAGAACCTGATATTTATTCATAAGTTTTTAGATACTAAATTAAAGTAGCCAGGATTACTGCGGCACACAAAGAGGGTCGCTACCGTTGCTTCCTTCCGGACCTGGCGGGGTTTGCAACCATTTGTTGCGCAGGTCCCGGCTACTAACTTTGGTACGGAGAGGGAGGGATTTGAACCCTCGGTACCCTTTAAGGGGTACACACGATTTCCAATCGTGCTCCTTCAGCCACTCGGACACCTCTCCAAAATAGATTATAATTCTCCCATAGAAAGTAGTTTTTTTCAACTAATTTTCATTAAAAACTCTGTAAATCTATTAAACCTATTTATTGTTCTTTCTTTTCCAATTATAGAAATAATATCATACAAAGATGGGCTTACGGTCTTTCCGCAAAGAACCAATCTAATTTGCTGAGCAATTGTAACAACTTTAACGTTAAATCTCTCGGCGTTTTCTCTTATTAAGCTTTCAAATGTTTTTTCATCAGGAATACCTTTTTCATTAAAATGCTCAAAGATTTTAGTAATTATTGTCAGATTCCTTTCAGGAAAAAATTTTTTAATTGCCTCTACGTCATAATCAAATTTATCAACAAAATAGACCATACTATTATCAACAAGCTCTACTAATGTCTTGCTTCTTTCTCTAAGAGAGGTAACTATTTTTTTCAATAAATCCTTTTCTGGTAATGTCCCTAGCTTGTCTCTAAAAAAATCAAGGGCAAGTTCTGTTAGCTCATCAATATCTATAGATTTTATATAATGAGCGTTTAACCATAAAAGTTTGTCAGGATTAAAGACGGCAGCTGATTTTCCGATATTTTCTATATTAAACTTCTCTACCATCTCTTCAAGGCTAAATATCTCCTGGTCACCATAGGACCAACCTAACCTTACAAGATAATTTACCACTGCCTTATTAATATAACCCATTTCCTTGTAAGCCATAACTGATGTTGCACCGTGCCTCTTTGATAATCTCGTTTTGTCGCTACCTAAAATCATTGGTACATGAGCAAAGTTAGGTATTGGAAATCCAAGAGCATTGTATATCTGAATCTGTCTTGGAGTATTGTTGAGATGATCATCTCCTCTTATAATATGTGTTATATCCATATCAACATCATCAATAACAACAGCAAAATTATAGGTAGGATAGCCATCGGACCTAATTATTATTAGGTCATCTAACTCACTGTTATTGAAAACGACTGTGCCTTTTATAAGATCTGAAACTACAGTCTGACCTTCAGTGGGGGCTTTAAATCTGATAACAGGCTTTATGCCTGTGGGAATATCTTTTCTATCTCTGCATCTTCTATCATAAATTGGTTTTCTACCTTCTTTTAATGCCATCTCTCTTCTCTCTTGAAGCTCTTCTGGTTGGCAATAACAATAGTAAGCCTTATTTTCCTCAAGTAGCCTTTCTGCATAATATTTGTATCTATCCATTCTCTCACTCTGAAAAAAAGGCCCCTCATCCCAGCTTAAACCTAACCAGCTCATACCATCAAGAATAGCTTTAACTGATTCCTCAGTTGACCTCTCCATATCGGTATCTTCAATTCTTAATATAAACTTACCTTTTTTATTTCTCGCAAAGAGAAAGTTAAAAAGAGCAGTTCTGGCACCACCAATATGAAGATAGCCCGTTGGGCTTGGAGCAAATCTCGTTCTTACCATTATCATCCCCCAATGTAGAATTATAAAGCTTTAAAACTATTTTAGATATACCCAAAACTTATGTTTGCTATTATTTAAAATGTGGTTTTATAAAACAAAAAAAGAGGAAGGGCTAAGCCTTCCTTGGGGGGAAATGAATGTTGTATGATTATACTATATCAAATCCCCCACTATATGTCAACAATAAAATAATGTTTTAAAATTTATGACCTCCCATACTCATCTCTCACACGAATTATATCATCTTCTGACAAATACTCACCGTTTTGCACTTCAATTATTTCTAATGTAACTTTACCAGGATTTTCTAAACGATGAAGAGTTGATTTAGGTATGTATATACTTTCGTTTTCATGTATATAATGTATTTCCTCGCCCACTGTTACCTTGGCTGTGCCTTTAATAACTACCCAATGCTCACTTCGATGATGGTGCATCTGAAGGCTTAAAGATGATTGAGAGTTGACAGATATCTTTTTAATCTTATATCTATCTCCTTCAAGGAGTACTGTATATGAGCCCCAAGGTCTATAACCAGTTTTTAAGTAGTTTGTCTCTTTAATTCCCTTTTCTTTCAGGAAATTAAATACATCTTTTATTTTTTGTCCTTCCCCTTTTTTCATAATAAGTAAGGCATCTTCTGAGTCAACGCAGACAATATCTTGACAACCAATCATAACTGTTAGTTTTTGATTGTTTAAAACAACGTTATTTTCGCTATCGAAGGGATAAAAATCATTGGAACCTTTAAAAATATTTTTATTCTCATCCTTCGGTATAATATTCTCAAAAGCATCGAAGCTACCAAGATCATTCCAAATAAAATCTGATGGTACCATAGACACCTTATTAATATCTATCTTCTCCATAATCCCATAATCTATAGATTGAGATTTGATCTTCTTATAATCTTTAACAAAAGCCTCTTTACCCTTTATATAATCTTTAAAAATATCTGGTTCTGATGTTTCCAGGGCAGATAAAAACTCTTTCTTTCTAAAAATAAATATGCCCGAGTTCCAATAATAACTTTTTTTCTTAATAAACTCTTTAGCCTTATCTATACTCGGTTTTTCAACAAAGGCTTTAACAGAACAAAGACCTCTTTTCTTGTTTCCTGCCTCTATATACCCAAAACCTGTCTCTGGTCTTGTAGGTATAATCCCAATGGTAACGAAAAAACCTTTCTCAGCATCATCACAGGCTGTTTTTAAGTTATTTATAAACTCTCTTTCTCTTTCAATGTAATGATCCGATGGCATTACTACAAAGACATCCTCGTCATCACATTCATAAACACCTAATACTACAGCAGGTAATGTGTTTTTACCCTCAGGTTCTGTAATAATATTTTTTGAAAGCCTCTCTGAAATTTTAATCGTATCACTAATAACATGGTCCAATAATTCTTGTGAAGTAATGATATAAATATTTTCCTCTGGAACAAGTTTTAAAGCCCTTTTTAAGGTGCTTTGATATAATGACATATCATCAAAAAATTTTATAAACTGCTTTGGGTAGTTCTCCCTCGATAGAGGCCATAGCCTTGTCCCTTTACCACCTGCTAAGATGAAAACTTTAACTTTATTCATTTTTGTAGTCTCCGTTAATTAAGGTATTAATAAGCAGATGTCCTTCCTCTATATAAAATCCCTTTTCATCGCATAGTCTCTCACAAAACCTTTCTACACCCTTTAGTTTTTTATCTTTTTCATATATAACGAAGGGTACCTTATCGGCAACATGTACCTTTCGTTCCACCGGTGTTGGGTGGTCAATGCATAATAATATTCTATAGTTTTTAAACTCAGAAAGCCCATCTAATACCCGTCTCAAAAATCTTCTATCTATGTACTCAATACCTAACATCTTTTTCTCTAAACTACCTTCATGTGAGGTCTCATCGCAGGCTTCAATATGAACAAAACATATATCATCTTCCTTTAAAGTTTCTATGGCTGCATCAGCCTTACCTTCAAAGTTTGTGTCTATATAACCTGTAATCCCTTCCACTTTTATGGGTCTTAAGCCAGCTAAAATTCCAATACCCTTAATGAGATCGACTGCCGATATAACACCACCTTTTAACCCAAATTTATCTTGAAAGCTACTAAGTGCAGGCTTTAGACCTTGACCCCATAACCATACAGAAGATACTTCCTTTTTACCATTTCTTTTTCTCTCACGATTTAAATCACAATCCCTAAGAATTTCCCTCGAAATTTTCATTATACCCTTTATGATATCTGCACCATCGCCTTTGGGAAGATAATCATCAATCGGTTTGTCTGGAATATCGTGGGGGGGGACAAGTTCTAAATTATATTTACCCTCCTTCCATATCATCAAATGTCTATAACTTACTCCCCTATAAAAGTTAATTCCTGCAATTTTTATCTTCTCATTTACAAAGTTGATAAATTTTTCTGCCTCTTCGGTACTTATATGCCCTGCACTATAATCGTCCATAATAGTTAAACCACTCTCTTCTCTAAAACTTACCAAGTTACACCTAAAGGCTACATCATTTGAGCCCATATTGATACCCATACTTACAGCCTCAAGGGGGGCTCTACCAGTAAAATATTTTTTCGGATCGAAACCAAATATGCTTAGATTTGCGATATCACTCCCCGGTGACATACCATCAGGAACTGTTTTAACTACTCCGCAAAAACCGTTCTGGGCAAGAAAATCCATAGATGGCTTTTCTAAATATTCAAGGGGTGTTTTGCCACCTAAAGATTTTATCGGATAATCAGCCATTCCATCGGCTATTACTATAAGATATTTCATAAGGTATTCCTATTTCTCTTTAAATAAGACAGGACTTTTTTCTGGCACTTTCAAAAATTCAGCAACGGCTTTACATTTGACCACAAAGAGATAATAAATAGCAAGTCTACTACCATAAAGAGTCTCGAAGTTTGCTTGACCTTTGGATATTATTATGTTTGCCGTTCTCATTGCCTTATTTAAAAAGTCGTTTTTTGTCGGATAAGTCGTTCCAACTTCACCATCACCAATAGATAGTACTTTTGTTAGTTTGTCTATTCCAAGCATTCTGACATCATCCATGGTGGCATCGTTAAGAATCGGTTCTTCCTTTACTACCACGATAACCTTTTTTCTGTGATTTACAAGATACTCTATGAAGACCTTGTCAAAGACAATCTCCCCTGAGTTGTCAGTAATATAAAGTATCCTCTCAGCCTTTTCTATGTCTCTTTTAAAATCTTCTATCTGAAATATGGAAGGATTAAATTTTTCATATTCCTCTTTTATCTTATTAAGATTAACATTTTCAAAAAGACTATAGTCTATAAGGTTTCCAACAATAGCAAGTTTTGCAAGGGCTTCTATGGGATTATTACTATCTACAACAATTTTTTTGAAATCATTGTAAAACTCACTAATTTTTTTATTAGATTCTTCCTTTACAGCCTTAAAGGGGTCCTTTACACCATAGAAATCTTTTATGTATCTATGAACTGATGTTGCCATCTTAGCAGGTGTATTATCAGGATTGATAGTTTCATAAATAACTTTTGATATACCTTTGTAAAGCTCAAATCTCTTGTTGTCATCGGATTTCATAAGGTTTGCAATTATATCTGCCTGTTTATAGAAACAGGGTATACAGAGTGGATTTAGTTTCATAATACCTCCATCAATCATATTGACGTGGGTTTAAAGCATCCTTTAAACCTTCACCGATTAGATTGTAACATAAAACAGACAAAAGAATAAACATTCCTGGAAATAAAGATATCCACCAGGCTATCTCAAGTATGTCTCTACCAGAGGTAAGGATATTACCCCAACTTGGAACCGGTGGTTGCACTCCTAAACCTAAAAAACTCAATGCCGTTTCAGTTAGGATTGCCCCTGCTATACCAAAAGATGCTGACACAATAACAGGATTAAGGGCGTTAGGTAAAATATGTTTAAACATAACTACTATATTTTTGTTGCCTATAGTCTTTTCGTATAGAACAAACTCCCTTTCTCTGAGACTTAAAAACTCACCTCTCACAAGTCTTGCTATTGACATCCATCCCGTTAGACCTATTATCAACATTATATTCCAGATGCTTGGTTCCACATAAGCTGTTGCAGAGATTATTAGGAAAAAGGTAGGTATACAAAGCATTATATCTGTAATCCTCATTATGAAGCTATCAACCTTTCCACCAAAATAACCACTAATACTACCTAAAATTACACCTATTACTATTGCTATCCCTTCGGAGACAAAACCTACTAATAAGGATACTCTCCCCCCATAAACAACCCTTGCAAAGACATCTCTACCTAAGGCATCGGTGCCAAACCAGTGTTCTGCTGATGGAGGAAGTAGCACCTTATCAAGATTAATCTCATCATAACCAGTCTTTGAAAAAATAGGATATAGAAAAGCAATAAAGATAAGTAATAAAACAAAAATTAATGAGTATTTAGCAGTGCTTTTATTAAAAAACTTTTGAAAAATTATTCTATAATAGCTTTTCTCATTCATAACTAACGTTACCTTTAATTAAACTCCTCTATTTAAATCTTATTCTTGGATCTGCTAAGGCGTATCCTATGTCTGCCAAGATATTACCTAATAAAGTTAGAAAAGAGGTTAAAACCAGTAAAGCCATAATTACTGGATAATCTCTTGCCATGGCAGACTGAAAAAATAGCTGTCCCATACCTGGGATAGAAAATATGGTTTCAAAGATTACACTGCCACCAATAAGACCTGGCACAGAAAGACCAAGTATTGTTATAACTGGTATTAAAGCGTTTCTTAAAGCATGTTTTCTTAATATTACCCTTTCTGGTAGCCCCTTAATTCTTGCAAGTAAAATATAATCTTGCCTTAATACATCATCCAAGTTAGAGGCGACATATCTTGACATATAAGCTATGCTCCCAGTTGTTGCTACAACTAAAGGCAAAATTAGATGTTTGGCCATGTCCAAAACTTTATCAAAGGTAGACAAATAGGCATAGTTTATAGACTTTAATCCTGATATGGGTAATACCCTTAGAGAAATCCCAAAGACAACTATCAAAATTATAGCTAACCAGAAAGAAGGCATAGAATAAAAAAAGAAAGATAAGAAGGTAACGATCCTTTCCTTAATCTTTCCTTTATTAACGCTTATAAAGATTCCTAAGGGGATAGAAAGTATAAGCGTTATAAACATTGAGAGAAGACTTATTGATAATGTTACAGGAAGCCTTTCTTTTATCTTATCTACGACTTTTCTTCCATCAGGAGATAAAGAGTTACCAAAGTCAAGGACTAAAATATTTTTTACCCATTTAATGTACCTTACATGGACTGGCTTGTCTAAATCATAATGTTTTCTAAGCTTTTCTACAATCTCTGGTGTTATTCTTGGATTAAGCTCTGTTTGTAAGTCCGTTGGGCTGCCAGGTGTTAAGTTAATTATGAAAAAAGAGATTAAGGTAATACCAAAAAAAACAGGGATTGTTGAGATTAACCTTTTGATTATATATTTAATCACCTAATACCTCTGCTCCATCTTTGGTACATACCATTTTTCTTTATTGTAAGCAATACCAGCAGGTTTTGGTTCTATACCTCTAAATCTTTTATCAATAACAGGCAGCGCATAGGGAACATATAAAAATACGCAGGGCACATCATCTGCCAAAATCTCTTGTATTCTATCATATATTGCCTTTCTCTTTTTTTTGTCAATACTTTTCCTACCTTCCAAAAGTAGCCTATCTACTTCCTCATTTTTATAACTATAGTGATTAAGCCCCCCCTTCTCAGCCTTTGATGAATGCCAGATGTCATAGAGGTCGGGGTCTTGAGGAATTGTCCAGCCAAGAATAATTGCCTCGAAGTTTTTCTTACTAATAAACTCCTTTATGAAGACAGCCCACTCCAAAACAAGTATTTTCATGTCAATACCAATGTTTTTAAGTCTTCTTTGAATAATCTCGGCAGTTTTAATTCTTGCATCATTACCTTGATTTGTTAAAACAGTAAATCTAAAGGGCTTACCATCTTTCTCCAAAATTCCATCGCCATCTTTATCTTCAAATCCAGCCTCTTTAAGAAGCTTTTTTGCCTTATCATAATCCAAACCATATCTCTCTACATTTGGGTTATACCAGTAAACATCTGGTTTATAGGGGCCTGTTGCTTCTTCACCATGCCCTAACAGAACACCCTTTATTATCTCCTTTTTGTCAATGGCATAGGCAATAGCTTTTCTTACCCTCTTATCATCGAAGGGTTTTCTAGTCAGATTAAAACCAAAATAGGTATATGCAAAAGCCAAGTACCTATATTTATTGAAACGGTTTTTAAAATCTTCCTTGTCTGTCTGTCTTTCATACTGAAGAGGTGTGAGAGAAGTAAAATCAATGTTTCCAGACTTTAGCTCAAAAAACATTGTTGCCATATCTGGAATTACCCTGAAGACTTCTCCGTCAAGATAGGGTCTTCCTTCAAAATAATCATCATAAGCTTTAAGCTCTATTTTTTGACCTGATATCCATTCTTTTAGTATATAGGGACCTGTTCCAATTGGTTTTCTTGCCAACTCAGATTTGGTTATATCTTTACCCTCCAAGAGGTGTTTAGGCACAATAGACACACCCCAGCTCGATAGGGCTGGGGCAAAAGGTTCATTGTACTCTACCACAAAAGTATATTTGTCAGGGTTGTAAACCCTTTTAACAGTCAAGAAATCCCCACTATAGGGTGTAGGGGTATTGGGGTCAGTAATTATTTTATAGGTAAAAACACAATCATCAGAGGTAAACTCTTTACCATCTTGCCACTTTACCCCTTTTTTTAGCTTAAAAATTATCTTTAAGCCATCTGAAGAGACTGAAAAAGATTCTGCTAAATCGCCAACAATATTTAGGTTTTCATCGTACTTTACAAGACCATTGTAAATCAAAGAGGCCACTTGATGGGAAGCGCTATCAGAGGCAAGAAAAGGTATTAAATTATTTGCATCGCCGATAGTACCCTCTATGAGCTTATCACCGTAATCTTTACTATCAACTGTAGATACCTTTCTTTCTTTAATGTCTTTTTCTTGACAAGCAACTAAAGTTAATAATAAAAGTATCCAAAAAAATCTTTTCATAGTTCTTCTGCCAGAAAAAATTTTAAATGACAGTTCTCAATGATAATATTGAAAACTTTTCTATCTTCCTCCAATTTATAAAAAATTGTATTACTTTCTTCAAGAAACTCATTGAAAAAATACTTCTTCAAATTACTGTTTAACAAGCTTACATCAACGGGAAATAGATGAAAATAAGCGTCTTTAACTTCATTGCCCAAGTATAAAATTTTAATCTTTCCTTTAATATCTTCAACTTTAATTATCTCGGCACCAAAGTTGTAAATTGAAACTTCGAAAAAATTCTCATCTCCCTTAACTATTACATCTCCGTAAAAATAACTATCCTTACAAATAAGCTCTAAATATCCCTGCTTAGTTATCCCCCCCTTATTCTCCTTTATCTGTAAAACCTCTCTCGAACAACCAACAAAAAAAAATACAAAAAATAGTAAAAAAACTAATAAATTTTTAGAAATCCTATGCTTCATATTATGATCTTAGATTATAGAAAACATCTTAGAAGTTTTTAAGTTGCTCAATCTTCCTCTTTAGGCCCTCTTCATCTTCAGGCTCAAAATTAAGAGCATCTTCATAAAATTTTTTTGCCTCTTTTTTCCTATTTAACTTAACTAATATATCTCCCAGATGTTCAAGTACAGTAGGGTCTTCTTTTAGTTTTTCATATGATTTTAAAATAATCTCATAGGCTTTATCATACTTTCCAGAAAGGTAGTAATACCAAGCAAGGCTATCGAGAATATAGGGGTCATTAGGCTTTTCTTCCAAGGCTTTTTTAATATATTCGTATGCCCTTTCTAATTCTTTTCCCTTTTCTAAAAGGCTATACCCCACAAAATTTAAGGCATCGGGGTTATCTGGTTCTTTACTAATTATCTCCTCTATTAGGCTTATACCCTCATCAAACCTTCCAATTTTAATTAGAATCTCAGCTTTAACATATAAAACCCTATTACCCTTAGTTTCACCAGCCTTTATTAGCTTGTCTAATATCTGCATAGCCTCGTTATATTTCTTTCTATTTTTAAGATATAATGAAAGAAAATATCCTGCATCGCTGTCTTCTTCTAATTCCCATAGCTCTTTTAATATCTTATAGGATTCGTCAAGTCTTTTTGTCTTTTCATATGCTATTGCGAGATTGAGCTTTGCAGATTTATGATACTCAATATCTTTTATATCTTTTAGATAATATATCACCTTATCCCAGTCTTTAATCTCCTTGTAATAAATTCCAGCAACATATTTAGCCTTATCACTTTTTTTATCCAATAAAAGAATTCTATCTATATATTTTTTTGCGACCTCGAGTCTCTCTCCATCAACAGCTATAAAACCAGCTTTATATAGCAAATCCAAGTTGTCTGGAAACTGATTTATTAGAAACTCTATGTGTCTTAATGAGTTATCGTAGTCATTCTCTCCTAAATAAAGCATAGCAAGTCTCTCTCTTACTTTAGGAAAATCAGGATTTCTCTGAATAAATCTTTCTAATACCTCAATAGATTTTTTCCTATCACCCAACTTATCATAAATGTTATCAAGGTTTATTAATATCTCATCTTCTTCCCTTTCGGCAAAGGCTTTCTCATACTCTCTTGCCGCTTCCTCATTCATATTAAGCTCTTCATAAACCCTTGCTAAGGTAAGCATGCCAAAAAAACTATTGGGAAACTTCTTTTGTACTCTTAAAAGTATATTCTTTGCCTTTTTGAAATCTTTATTTTCCATATAGAGATTAGCAAGAAATATATAATAATTTTCTCTATCCACCTCTTTCTCAACCAGTTTTTCAAGAACAGGGAAAGCCCCTTTCTTATCTCCTTTTATAATATGGATATTTGCAAGTGTCATTAAGGCAGAGATACTTTCTGGGTTATTTTTAATAACAACTCTTATGGTATCAAAGGCATTATCAAATCTTTTAGTAAAAGTATATATTGAAGCTAAATCGATTAATGCCTCTTCATAGTTTGGTACCCTGTCAAGAAACTCAAGGATATATTTCTCAGCAGCCGCAAGATCACCTAAAGCCATCGCTGAGTTATATGCCATATACAGCGCTATATCATCAGAAGAAAGAGTAATATCTGGTATATTACCTCTATCTTCTAACATAACTCTATGACAGGCAAAAAGTTGTAATGTTAAGATGACTAATATAATTGTTTTTTTTATCATAGACAGTTCCTTTTTAAAGATTCATAATCCTCTCTTGTATTGATGTTAAGAAAGGATATTAGTTTTTCATCGTACCTTTTAACTTCTTCTTCCTTAATTAAATATACCTTAAGATGATCAAAAAAATCTATAATCTTAAAGTTTTTCATTTCTAACTGACTCTTTATAACCTCTATACTTTTTCTCGAATATATTGCAAATAGGGGGTGTAATCCATCACTAAGATAGGGAACTACAACATCATATCCAAAAGCTAAGTCAGTCATTCTCCTTATAAGCTCCTCTGAAAAAAGGGGGTTATCACAACTTTTTATAAAGACATACTCCTTTTTGCTGTGACTTAATGCCGTTAATATCCCAATAATAGGGCTCTGTTCCTCTCTAACATCACAAACTACCTTATAACCTTTATATAAATCTTTATAATCTTTCTTCGTAATTACAAAGACTTCTTGAAATAGGGTAGATAACTTTCTATAAATAATATCAATAAAAGTTTGGTTGTCTAAAGTAAGAAATGCTTTATTCTCTCCCATTCTCTCGCTTCTACCACCAGTAAGTACATAGGCGTATACATTTTCTATCTTCATAAAAAAATTTTATCATTTTTCTTATTATACTGTTAAATTAAAACTGTTTGGTTTACTAAAAAGTCTTTTTTTATTAACATATTACTGAGATATGAGAAAACAGCTTTGCTCTTTTATCAATAGGGAGTTCTACAATATCTTTAATACAACCTTCTTCGGACTGACAATAATGATATTGTCCCTTAGGTTGGTAAAAATTTTTGAAACCTTCCAAGCATCTATATCCACAGAAGAGTTTTTTCTAATTATTTTGCTTCTACTACCCTCTATCCATTTTATAATACTACCTATCTCCTATCTTATAGCAACAACAATTACCTTAACCAAACTTTCAAGCACTAATGAGCTTATAGCACTAAATAACTCCTGCATATCAAGTATGAGAGTTTTAAAGGTCCTTTTTATCATCACTTTACCAATCTTTTTTTTTAATCTTTTAAACTCAATTTTTATCAAACCGGCATCTAATAAATTTCTCAGAGAGATTACAGAAAGTAAATTTCAGAATATAATAGCAACTCCTCAAAAAAATGTTTTCACCAGATTGTCTAAGGGGAAATACATTTATCTTGAAGGTGAAAGTAAAAAGGGGGATGGTATTATCTATGCAAGTTTTAAGGATGATAATTTTATCGCAGTGTCTGCATTAACTGGAGAGATAGAAAAAGAGATTGTAAACTTCAAGTTCGGCAACTTAATAATGAGTAAAGCAGATAAGACAGAAATTTTAGATTTTGAGACTCTATCCCTTCCTATAAACTTAGATACAGAAAAAAAGTCTGAAGATTTAAAAAGAGGCTACCTTCCTTTTTTAGAACTCTTAAAAAGGTATAAAGAAAATCCTAATAATAGAGTTATCAAGACAGAGATATTCTATCGTATCTTTTACTCTTTCGCCCCTCTAATTCTGCTTATTCTTTCATTTCCACTTTCGATAGGATTTTCAAGACACTATAAAACACAGGGTATAATAGTAAGTGTCTCTGTGGGATTGCTTTTTTATATTCTCTTTTCTTCCTTCGACACTATGTCAATAAAAGGAGCTATTGAACCCTATATAGGTTTTCCACTAATTTACACCTTTCTAATTTTAATTGCCTACATTGCCTTTCTAAAAAAAGGGATAATTATTAAGAAGAGATGAAAAAACTAATAAAACTCTTTTACAAAGAACTTTTTAATACCTTTGGGATAACCTATCTTGTCTTTTTTACCATCACCTTTAGCTTTGATTTTATTGATAAGCTTGATGATGTTTTAAGAGCAAAACTGTCTTTATGGGATTCACTTCAATTCTTTTTTTATAGGAGCTTATACCTTCATTCTGAATACTCAAACTATGCGGTACTTATAGCTATAGTGATAGCTTTAAATATTATGTCTCAAAGAAACGAGTTAGTAGCCCTTTTAACATCAGGAATCACTATAAAAAGAATATTTACCATAACTCTATCCTTCCTTTTAGTTTTTGGGTTCATAAATATAATCTTTATCACCTATATATCTCCCAGATTTTTACTTAAGGCTGAAAAAAAGTTAAATAAAAAGATTTATGCTATAGAAAGCATAGATGATCTAATCTTTAAAACAGAAAATGGATTTATCTTTGTTGATTTAATAATACCTGCTGAAAAAATACTTCTAAATACTTATATCGTTAATATAAACAACAAAAAGATAGAAAGTATTGTCTACGCAAAGCAGGTAAAAAAGGACTCGGGATGGTGGATAGGTAAGGATATAAAAAAATACGATATAAACACAAAGAATATAAAAAATATAGATTCCATGAACCTACCCCA
This sequence comes from uncultured Pseudomonadota bacterium, assembly GCA_964540515.1. GTDB lineage: Bacteria > CALINM01 > CALINM01 > CALINM01 > CALINM01 > JAOAGA01. The sequence continues at coordinate 143,673 of CAZIMS010000004.1, forward strand.
TCTTAACTATTTAGAAGGACTTACAACTATCTCTTACAAACCTGAATGGCTTACCCTTTTCCATCTTACTGCTGTAATAAAAAATGGTTTAAAAGCAGGTATAAATGTTAAGAACTACATTTATAGTATAACAAAAAAAATCTTTTCTTTCTTTTCTTTAATATTACTACTTTTCTTGATATTTCCTTTAGGTTTCCAGTTAGGAAGAATGAAAAAGAATGTGGAGGTTATCTTCTTTTCAATCATAATACTTACCTGTTATTCAATATTTGAGATTGTTATATTTAGGTTAGCAAGGACAGTAAATCTCTTTTTTGTTTTTCCACCACTTTTTATCTCTGCTATTCTGCTTTTTTTCAGTTTTATTATGTGGAAGAAGCACTTTTTTTATAAAACTGATAATAAAGTCCTTCTAAAAGGGATGTATCGGAAGCAATAATCTCATCTAAAGAAAAATAATTCATAAAAAGCAAGACAAGTAGGAGTCCTGATAATAATACTTTCTCTCTTCCCTCTTCAATAGGATAGAGCTCTTTAATTCTCTCAAGTTTCAGATATTCTATTGAGTGGTATAGTCTTTCAAGATCCTTAATGTTCATCTGAAAACCATTAATTAACTCTTTAGCATAAACCTTCTCTCCCGAAAGAATAAAGGCAAGAGTAGTTGCTGTACCCCCAACAGCGAAGACAGGGTTAAAAAGTTTTTTTTCCAGCTCTTCCTCAAACTTCTTCATTACGTAATGACAGAACTGATTTTTTTCCTCCGAGGTGGGTGGGAAATTTTGAAAAAACTGCTTTTGCAAAAACAAAGAGCCAATCTCTAAGCTTTTTACAACAATATTATTTCTGTCCCTTAATGTAATCTCTGAGCTACCACCACCTATATCGATAACGGAAAAGGTATCAATATTAAATTGATTCTTAATGCCCTCCGATACTAACTTACCTTCCTCATTGCCATCTATAATCTTTATCTCTTTACCGAAGTGACGGAAAAATATATCTTTAAGTTCCTTTTCAAATCTCAACTTTCTAGCAAAGGCTGTTGCAATACCAAAAAAATCATTTACCTCATTTTCTAAAAAGATTAAAGATATCTCTGATAGAGTTTTTTCAAGCTTCTTAACTGCCTGAAATGTAAGCTTACCATCTACAACATCATTGCCTAAAAAGAGATAGTAATTTTTTCTAAATATCTCTTTATCTTCATTTTTTATAAGCACACGGAGTGTGTTTGTTCCTATATCAAGAACTGCTGTACTCATCTCTTATCTAACATTGAAGAAAAAGTCGAAAATATACTCATTCTCTTTATTAAAGACCTTTAAATTAAGGCTCTTTGCCTCTGAGAGCTTTTTCTTAAAATAAACCTTACCTTTAATGTTTGCCTTTGGAAGAATCTTCTCAAAAGGCAGGGCTTCAAGATACATCTCTTTGGGAGATACGGGGTATACATGGGGTGCCTGTGGGTTATACAAATAACGTCCTTCATAGTAATTTAAGCTTTCAGAATAATAACCTATATAGGGATAGGGGATGAGATAAAATAGGTTTTGTTCTACTATCTTTGCTATCTCATCAGGAGTTAAGGCATAGGCTTGATGTTTTTTATCATCTAATAAAACAAAATCTTCCTTCCTAACAACGAGCTCCCTATCAGATAGGTTTTCAATCTTAACATCAAAAATCATAAAAGTATCAGTCATTCCATAAAATATTGGGCTTGGTGATGAGACTTTAACATCAACTTTTGTGTTTTCTTTAGTAGAAGTGAGAGTATCTTTTTCTTTGATTAAAGTAACATCTTTAGTAGCAAGAGGTTCAATCTTACTTGCGCAACCATATACTAAAAAACATAAAAGCATTAAAAAGAATATTTTTTTCATATCTACCACCTTTTTATAGAACTTAATATAAAAAATACCAAATATCTCATTTTTTTTCAATTAAACAGTTGGTTATAACATTAACTATAGCCCATATCACATCAAGATTGAAATAATCCTCTAATCCCTTCTGAAAATTAACCGTAACGTTAGGCAAAAACTCATCATCTCCCTCATAAAAGATGTATCTTACTTTTATCTCTGGAAAAACAAAAAAATCATAGGCGAAGTCACCTAAGCTAACGTAAGCCCCTTTAAATTTAGAGGAGGCTTTTTTTATTTCCTCTATATTTTTGTAAAACTCAAAAATCTCCTTGACTCTTAATGGATGAGATCTATCAAAGAAGTGAATACCTCCTTTAAGCTCCTTTGCAAGAACCCATTTATCAGTAAGAAGGATAGACCCCTCATCCTTAATAGCTAAATATTTAAGAATTATCAGATAAATCTGAAAACTTAGTCTAAAGGGGAAGTTAGAAATTTTAATAATTCTTTCTATTTTCCTTACCTCTGTAGGAAATCCTAAAAAAGAGAGGTTATAAATATCTTTTTTTAATACCTCCCAGTAATCTTTAGGAATATTAGAGGGATTTGAAAAAAGAGGGTTAGAGTCAGGACTTAAGGGACCTTGAGTAGGCATGAGAAAACTCCAAAATCTTTAGTATAGTCATCTCTAAAAAGTTGATCTAATAACTCAAAACCTCTATTTATAAAGAAATTTACTAACTCTTCTTTGCTTAAAGCACCATTAATATTAAATTCAATACCCTCTTCTATTTCCAAAAGACTACTTTTTCTAAAGATATCACAAATTATAATTTCTCCAGAAGGCTTTAAAATCCTTTCTATCTCTGATAGAAGCCTATCTTTGTCCTCAACCTGATTGAATGTCCCATTCATAATAACTAAATCAAAGGATTTTTCTCTAAAGGGCAGAAAATAGCCATTGGCCTTTAAAACATCTAATTTGTGAATGCTCTTTCCTTCTTTTAGCAGATCAAACGATATATCAACACCAACAACCTTTTTATTCATGTAACTATTTTTAAGTATATAAATATCGGTACCGCTACCACAGCCAATATCTAAAATATTTTCATAATATCTATTTATCAACTGGTGGGGAGAGTAAACAGGAAGTGATATCTCTCTTAACTTAAGAGGTATTAAATCGTAGTTATAACCTATCTTTGTAAAAAAATCTCTATCAGAAAGAACTCTATTTATATTTTTAATTCTTTCTACTTGAGAATAAAAGGACATATAGTAATTATTATAACACTGGAGAGGCAAAATTAATATATCTTAAAACTTTTACACAGAAAATTTAGCTTACCTATATAACAGTAAGTTGACAAAATCAATGTATAAGTTGAAAATATTAGTATGATTATGGATAATAATATTCTTGCAATTGAAGAGATAAAGCAGAAATATCCTCACAAATTCATACCTGAGAGGCAGTTGTTTAAAACTATTAGATCCGGTAACACAATCTTTCTCGGAACTGGTTGCGGGGAACCTGTCCAGCTTGTTAGATCACTAATAAATTTTTTAAATAAAGATCCTAAAGCGTTTTTTGATGTTGAGATAATACAGCTTGTAAATCTTGGAGCAGTACCCTATGCAAACGAGAGATATAGAGATAATTTCAGACATAATGCCTTTTTTGTAGGAGGTGGTCTAAGAGAAGCTGTAAACAAAGGTCTTGCTGATTACACTCCTATATTTCTATCTAATGTGCCTACTCTATTTGAAAAAAACATTGTGCCTGTAGATATAGCTTTAATACAGGTATCTTATCCCGATAGACATGGTTATGTAAGCTTAGGAATATCAGTAGATATAGTAAAAACAGCTGTTGAAAATGCAAAAATAGTAATTGCTCAGCTAAACAGATATATGCCCAGAGTACACGGTGAATGCTTTTTTCATCTTGATGATATATCATATTTTTATGATTGCTCAGAACCACTTTTAGAGTTTGAGGATAAGCCTCAATCAGAAGAAGTGAGCGAGAAAATAGGTGAGTTTGTATCAAAGATAGTACAGGATGGTGATACTATACAGATTGGCTATGGAAGCATTCCCAATACCATACTAAAACATCTAAAAAATAAGAAACATTTAGGTGTCCATTCGGAATTGTTAACAGAAGGCATCGTAGAACTTATGAAATCAGGAGTTATAGATAATTCTAAAAAAACACTAAATAAAGGCAAGACTGTTGCTTCCTTTTGCCTTGGAAAAAAAGAAACTTATGATTTTCTACACGATAACCCTGCCTTTGAGTTTAGACCAATTAGCTACACTAACAATCCCTTAACTATTGCAAGAAACGCCAGAATGACAGCAATAAATAGTGCCCTTGAGATAGATCTAACAGGTCAGGCAACTGCAGAATCTTTAGGAAAATTTTTTTATAGTGGCGTTGGCGGACAGGCTGACTTTATGAGAGGAGCAAATTTAGCTCCCGGAGGTAAAACCATATTAGTACTTCCATCTATAGCAAAAAATGGACAGGTATCTAAGGTTGTACCATTCCTTACAGAGGGAGCTGGTGTAACATTAACAAGGGGCGATATCCATTATGTTGTTACGGAATACGGTATAGCCTACCTTCATGGTAAAAGCATAAGAGAACGGGCTATGGACCTTATATCTATCTCGCACCCCAAGTTCAGACCATGGTTAGTAGAAGAAGCACGGAAACAGAATCTTATCTATAAAGACCAGCTATATATCTCAAAGTCAGAGGGCTATCCTTATAATTATGAAACCTATAAAACCACAAAAACTGGTTTAGAAATTCTTTTAAGACCGGTAAAACTAAATGATGAGCCTATTTTAAAAGATTTTTTTTACTCTCTTTCTGAGGAATCTTTATTCAAAAGATTTATTTGTGTAAAAAAAGAGATGCCCCATTCAGAGCTTCAGTTTTATACTGCTATTGACTATTCAAAGGACATGGTGATTTTAGCTATAATAAAAGAGGATTGGAAAGAAACGGTTTTAGGTCTTGCTCAGTACTCAATTAATGAAAAAGACTTATTTGCCGACGTCGCCTTTTTAGTTAGAGATGATTATCAGGGACATGGAATTGGTGAGTTATTATTTTTATATCTAACATATATAGCAAAAAGGGCGGGGTTACATGGTTTCACCGCTGAGGTATTGGTTGATAATAAACCTATGTTAAATCTTTTTGAAAAGTTAGCTACAAAAATTGAGAAAAAAAGAGTAAGCGATGTATATCTCTTAACCATATATTTTTAATTTAGATTAAATCCTGAAGGAGCATTTGTTATGCAAACAATTTTGTTACTCACAATATCTAATATTTTTATGACCTTTGCATGGTATGGACATCTAAAATTTAAAGAGGCACCACTTTGGAAGGTAATCCTTATTAGTTGGGCTATCGCCTTTGTTGAGTATTGTTTTCAAGTTCCTGCTAATAGAATAGGGCATAGTAGTTTTACTGCAGCCCAGTTAAAAACCTTACAAGAAGTTATAACTTTAGTAGTTTTCTCTATTTTCAGTGTTTTTTACCTAAAAGAATCTCTTAAATGGAATCATTTAGTAGGTTTTTCTATGATAATTGGGGCTGTAATATTTATTTTTAAGGAATAATTAAGCTTTACTCTATAGTAGTTATCAACTCACTTCTCTCCCTTATTTTAGGAGTAATAGGGTTTTCCTTGGGAAAGCCAACAGGTACTATAACTACAGGCCTTAAAGACTCTGGCAGATTAAGTATTTTAGATACCTCTTCTTCGTTAAATGCACTTACCCAAGTTGAGCCTAAACCCAATTCATGGGCAACTAATAACATTTGCATAATGCTACAACTTACATCCATAATTGAGTAAAGGCTTACGCCCCTTTCACCATATCTGTGAATAATCCTTTCCAAATCTGCACAACCGACAACTACTAAGGGGGCCCTATATATAAAATATTGATTTAGTGCGGCCTTTGCTAAGGCTAATCTAATTTTTTTATCCTTTACAAGAAAAAACTTTCTCGCCTGTAAGTTGCCAGCACTAGGAGCGTAGATAATAGCATCAATGAGGATATTTTCATAATCTTTAGGTATCTCTTTATCAGAAAATTCACGGACAGATCTTCTTGTTTTTATTATATCTATAATCATTTTTATCTCCTACTCTGACGATAGTATCTCCAATAATTTATCGGGATGGTATAGAGCTTCTTTAAGCTTCGATCTAAAATGATTGGACATAACTTTTTCTGTTTCAAAATCTATAGGTTTTTTAATGTACGCTTTTTTTAAGTTTCTTTTAATCATATTAGCTGCCTCAATAGTTTTTTTTCCCATGGGGTCACAAAGATACAAAAAATCATCATCCTTCTTTTTAAGCACCCTAATGCAAAAATCAACCGATAGTGAAAAGGTCTCCCTTATAACAAATTTTAAAATCCTATAGCTCGAGAAATTTCTTAGGAAATCAAGTGTTTTATGCCATTTGTCAAGTTTTGAGAAGAGTATATAACCTTTATAAATTCCGTTATGGATTTCAAAGGGGAAAAAGTTGTAAGTAAGCATCTTCTTTAGCAAAAAATGATTTTCAGAAAAGTCTAAATACTTAAAATCATCTACTATCTTCCAAATGTCCCTCTCAACCTTATTATCAAGCCTTGTCTCCCAATAAAGATGAGTTAGTGTCCTTGTCTTATAAGTTGAGATAATCATATAGGGGACAAAGAAGTTATGTGCAACTATATCAGAGACTAAATGACAGAGATAGCCATAGGAGAAGGCCTTTTGTCTATCCGTTTTGGCAGCTTCAATCAAGCTTTTTGCTATAGTAAAGTTATGGCAGTTTTTGTGATAGGGTTGAAACCTTTTTCCAATAACAATATCAGCGCTAATATTGCCATACAAAAAATCATACTTGGCCATAGCAATAATTTGTTGAGTTAATGGTGAAAATAGGTTTAAATAGTTAATTAATTCTTTGCCAATTTTAAGATGAAAGGCAGGACCAAAGGCAAAAGAGTAATCAGGTAGGAAAAAAATTAGTATGACAGAAAGTAAAAAACCCATCAATACAAATTATATCAATTTTTTTGAGAAGTTTAACAAGAAAGATTATGAAGCTTTTTTAAGAAGCTACTTAAAATCTTTAGGTTTCTCCTATTCAAAATTGTCTAAAGAAAATCAGGCTTTAGAAAAGGAAGATGATATTTGTACAGGCAAATCAGAGCTAATGGAGCAGCTTAGAATCGAGATTGGTGATTGTAAAAGATGTGAGCTGCATAAGACAAGAAATAACCTTGTCTTTGGCGTTGGCAACCCCTGTGCCGATATAATGTTTATTGGCGAAGCACCAGGAGAAGAAGAAGATTTAAAAGGTGAACCCTTTGTTGGAAGGGCAGGAAGACTTCTCGATAAGATACTTGAGAGTATTGGTCTCTCAAGAAAAGAAAATATTTACATAGCAAACGTATTAAAATCAAGACCACCAGAAAACAAGATAATAAATCATTTAAGTTCCATTGATATTTGTCTACCCTTTCTTTTAAAACAGATAGATATAGTAAAGCCAAAACTTATAGTATGTTTAGGCACCATCGCAGCCCATTCCTTACTAAAAATTAAGGATCCCATAACTAAAATTAGAGGGAAATTTTTTATCTATAAAAACACTAAGGTACTAACTACCTATCATCCCTCTTACCTCTTAAGAAACCCTCTGGCAAAAAAAGAAGTCTGGGAAGATTGTAAAAAAATTAAAGAAATGATTGATAGACTTAGGGAGGTAGAAAATGTTTAAAATTGCCATATTAACTTTAAGTGACAGTGGCTTTAAGGGCCTTAGAGAAGACAAAAGTGGTGAAGAAATAAAAAAGATTATTAAGTCACTAGGGGAAATTGTATTTTATGAGATACTTCCTGATGATTTAGAGCTTATCTCTGAAAGATTAGCCTATGTTTCCGATAACTCTTTAGCAGACATCATAATTACTACTGGTGGAACTGGTTTTACAGAGAGAGATGTAACTCCTGAAGCAACAAAAAGAGTTATTGATAGAGAAGTTCCAGGTATATCAGAATATATGAGGTTAAAAGGTGCAGAAAAAAATCTAAATGCTATCTTATCAAGAGGTATAACTGGCTTAAGAAAAAAGACTCTTATAATCAACTTACCCGGTAGCGTAAAGGCGGTAAGAGAGTCTTTGGAGTTTGTACTCCCAGTTTTACCACATGCATTAGAGAAGCTAAAGGGTGATAGCTCCCCCTGCGGTGGTTAAAAATGCCCTATGATAAATCTCTCGACGAGAAGGGGCCTGCCTTTCTTTTGCTTAAAGAAAAAAAATTCTTAGTTTTTTTTCTTACGGTTTTTTTATCGAATGTGGGAAACTGGTTACAAAATCTTGCTTTAAGTTGGCTATCTCTCTCCTTAAAAAATACACCATCGAGTTTTGGTTTTATAACCTTTTTAGGCTCCATACCAAACCTATTCTTCTCACTTTTGGGAGGCTATATTGCTGACAATCTTAATAAAAGGAAAACTCTAATTTTCTGTCAAGTAATAGCCCTAATATCAGCATTAATAATTGGTCTCGGTGTAATCTTAGACTTTATCACTTATTATAAATTAGCCTTTCTCACCTTTATAACAGGGGTGACTACAGCTATATCCTACCCCGTATACTATGTCTTGATGACAGAGATTGTAGAGATAAAAAATCTTCCCCGTGCAATATCCATTCATTCTCTCCAGTTTAATCTATCAAGAATGATTGGACCACTACTTTTTGGAATACTTGTTAACTACATAGGTATAGAAGGTTGCTTCTTAGTAAATGCTTTGAGCTTTTTCCCCTTCTTGATAATACTTCTAAATAGAAAAGATAAAAAGATTACAAAAGAAAAGAAACAAGAAAAACTAAAGGAAAATATTTTTGCTGGTCTTAAATACGTAAAAAGGGACAGAATTATATATCTTTCCATATTAATCATTTTTACATATAGTATTCTTATACTGCCCTATCTGGGAATTATTCCTTATCTTGTCAAAAATTATCTGGAAGATAACCCAAAAGCCTTAAGCTATATAATGACATCAATAGGTATTGGATCTATAGCTGGAGCAGTGGTTATCTCTTTTCTTTCACGGGATATAAAAAAAGTTTTTAAAAGATTTGTTATAAGTGGATTTTTTTTCTCTATGGTACTTGCCCTTTTTTCTTTTTCAACAACAATAATTTTTTATATAACAACTACATTCTTTCTTGGAGTACTTATGGTCTTTTTTTATGCCTCTGCAAACTCTTTCTTACAGATGCGTTCAGAAGAAGAGTATAGAGGAAGAGTTATAGGTTTTTTTACTACTGTTTATTTAGGTGTTTATCCTATTGGAACAATTTTAATTGGTCTTTTAGGAGAATTTTTTAATTTAAAGGTTATATTATTTATAAATGCTATATTATCTTTTCTCTTCCTCAGTTTTATTTCACTTACTGGAAAGTTTATCTGGAAGCTTGATTAATCTTAATATTAAATATCTCGACAATTTTACTGTAAAGTTTTTCTGGTGTAACAGGCTTGGTTAACAAATGATTAATATCAATCAAAAAATCTCCCTTGATAAAATCGTAGGGATAGCCGCTTATAAAGATAAACTCGATCTTCTGATTAAACTCCCTTACCTTTTTATATAGCTCAATACCATTTAATTTAGGCATCACAATATCACTAATTACTAAATCAAAGCTCTTTCTTTTTATTATTTCTAAGGCAGATAATCCATCATTAGCCACCTCAGATGTTATCCCAAAGTTTTCTAAAAGCACTCTTAATACTTCTGCTACTGCTATATCATCTTCTACAATGAGAGTAGAAAGATTTAGTTTTTCAAATTTAACAAAAGTCTCTTCTTTATCAATATTATCACCTTCTTCAAGATAGAGAGGAAAATAAACCTTAAAAATCGTCCCCTTGCCTACCTCACTGTAAACATTTATAAAACCATCAAAGCTTTTCACAATGCCATATACAACCGATAACCCTAAGCCGGTGCCTTTTCCAGCCTCTTTGGTAGTAAAAAAGGGATCAAAAATCTTATCTATAATATCTGGGGGGATACCACAACCATTATCTGAAAAAGAGATTAAAACATACTTACCCTCTTTTCCGTAGCCATGCGTTTTTATGAATTCATTAGTAATTTCTACCAACTCTGTCTCAATCTTAAAGAAGCCATTGTAACCAACTATGGCATCACGAGCATTAACGGCTAGGTTTATCACAATCTGTTCAAATTGAATAGGGTCAATATAGATTTTTGAAGGCAAGGTTGATAAAATGAGTTTTATTGATATATTTTCTCCCATAATCCTTTTTAGAACTTTCTCAATCTTAAGTAGTACCTCGTTAACATTTATAATTTCTGGACTTGTTGGTTGTTTTCTGCTAAAGGTTAAAAGACTTTTTACAAGATTAGCCGCTCTATCAGATAAACTTATTATTGTGCTAAGATAATTTTGTACATTCTTATCTGTTACAGCCATATTTGCCAAACTTGCCGACCCTATAATACCTGTCAGTATATTGTTAAAATCATGGGCAATCCCTGCTGCTAATCTACCTACTACCTCCATTTTCTGGGCGTGGAGATATTGTCGCTCTAGCATCTTGAAATCTGTTATATCTGTAAGCATTAATATTACATACTCAACGATATTGTCTTTCTTTATTGCACTATATCTTACTGAATATGTTCTCTTCCCGCCATTTTTGTCACTAATATCACAAACAGTTGTTCTTTCTATGCCATCTTCAAAAACCAGCTTGGCAAGGCAATCTCTATCGAAACTTGGACAAGGCTCTTTTATATTATAAATAAGTTCATAACAATGCTTTTCTGTAATACTTTTTTCATCTTTTTGAGCAGTTTCAATAAAATTCTTATTTGCCAAGACTACTTTCATATTCTTATCTATGACTAAAAGACCACCACCAATATGTTCGAATATGCTATTTAAAAAAAGTTGATTTTTTTCCTTTTCTTGTGTTACAAGGTAGGTATTTATAGCAAAGCCCAAATCCCCTGCCATCTCCTCAAATAGAGCTATCTCTTTCTCAGAGAATTCTTTTTTATCCTTAATACCTATTATCAAGACACCATACAAACTTTTTCCAGAGAAAATAGGTATATATGCGGTATGTAAATCAATACCCTTTTCATCTTCAGTTAAGAAACATCTCTCGCTAACTAAGGTATGTTTTGCCCTAAGCATATCAGAAAATAACTTTGATCTTATCTTTCCTTTATTCAAATCGGCGATGTTAATCTTATCTTCCATTCTTTTAGAAAGACAAAAAGACATCTCTTTAAAAGTTATGTCACCTTCTTGTTGATATTCGGCAACTAAGGTAAGATCAAACTTTCCAATCTCTACAATATCTTTTGCTACCTCCTGAATAAGTAAGTCAATATCTTTATATCTTACAATCTTTTGGTTAATCTCTGATAACAAGCGATAAAACCTTTGTAGCCTTTCATTTTCCCTTTCGTAATTTGCTATACTTAAAATGGTCTCGTTTAAACTCTTAAAAATTTCAACGAACTCAAAACAACATTTTTGGGGAAATGTTTTTATCTCACGCTTACCCTCTTTAAGATCATTAAAAGTGTTTAAAATTATCTCTGTATTTTTTGCAAACTTTCTTCCAACCAAGATACTTAGAAAAACTCCAAAGATAAAAAATATTGTAGAAATATATAGCTGATTCCTAACTCTTTTATAACCTTCAGCATAGAGCTCTGTAGGAGGCATACTAACAAATACTTTCCACTTAATATCATCAATGGTATCAAACATATAAAATCTATTTAGCCCATCAAATCCTACTAGCTCCTTAGAACCTTTATCACCACTAAAAAGAAGCTCTTGTAATGCCTTAGTCCTAACTGGTCCACCAACAAAATCAGGAAAAAGAAGGTTATACATTACAATCCCTTTATTATTGACTATAGCTATATTTGTCTTTTCTGAGACGTTGTAGTTTTTTGTGATATGCTCGCTAATCTTACTTAAGTTAATGGGTATACCTAAAACAGCAACCTGTCGTCCTTTATTAAAAACAGGATATGTTATCATAAAGGTTTTTTCTTTAAAAAGTTTTGAAATATGCGGTGAGTTTATGTAAGGTTTACCTTTAATACCATTGTGAAACCATTCTCTATCTAAATAATTAAGTTTGCGTGCCTCCTGTGGTTTTACAGCACTACCAATGTTATTGCCATTCATATCGGCAAGCACAATATTAAGACAATAACCGCAATTATTTTTTAACTCGGCAAAGAGATTGTCACAGTAGTTAGTATTTTTGTTTACAACCTCAGGATGATTTGATAAGGAAGCAAGAAGTAGATTGATCTTTTCAATCTCAGATTTTATATGTGCTTTAATACCGCTCAAAATATTTGAATGACTTTTTTCAAAACCAACTCTTATCTCCTTTAAAGATCTTTCATAAGTAAAATAAAGGCTTATTAAGATTGGAACATATATAACAAATAAAATAAAAATAAATAGATACCTGATTCTTATCTTCATATATGATTTTTTACGCAAAAACTATTCCCATCACTAAAATAGCTTAGAAGTTGTTGATTATATATCAAACTAATAATTTTTTAGCAAGTACAATGCGTCAAATAGCGTAACTTTTAAGATTTAAGCAAAGAAAAATCCGCCAAAAAGCCGAGTTATTATTCTGCTTTTTTATCTCTATAATCTTTAATAGCGGCCTCTATTGCCTGCTGAGCAAGTACTGAGCAATGTACTTTTGCTGATGGTAAACCACCCAAAGCCTCCGCTACGGTTTCGTTGGTTACCTTCAAGGCTTCTTCTATAGTCTTTCCCTTAATCATCTCTGTTACCATACTACTTGAAGCAATAGCTGCGCCACACCCAAAAGTCATAAACCTCGCATCTTCTATAATACCTTCATCATTTATCTTTAGATATAATCTCATTACATCCCCGCAAGAAGGATTGCCAACCTCGCCAACACCATTAGCGTCGGGGATCTCTCCCATGTTTCTTGGATTTAGAAAATGCTCCATAACTTTTTGACTATATGGTCCCTGTGAGTCACTCATATACTCCTCCTAATCTTATTTATCTACCTTTGTCATCTTTGGGGTGTGTCCCTTTATCTTGTCTAAATAAAAAGGAGACATCTGCCAAAGTCTTTGTACAATGCCAGGCATTATTTTAAGAATAAAATCTATATCTTCTTCTTTATTTTTCATACCTAAGGAAAAGGTTAAAGAGCCTGTGCAGATATCAGAAGGCACGCCTATAGCTTTTAAAACAGGTGATGCTACAAGCTCATCTTCATCCTTTGCCCTTAAATTTGAGCTACAGGCAGAACCACTACTTGCCATTACTCCCATATAGTTTAACATAAGAAGCAGAGACTCACCTTCCGCAAACTCTATCCAAAAACTAAAATTATTTGGAAGCCTTCTCTCTTTATCCCCTGTTAAGTGAACAAAATCTATTTTATCTAAAATACCATTCATTAGTCTATCTCTTAACTTACAGAGATAATATTGTCTAAATGAAAGCTCTTCTTTTGCCAGCTCGCAGGCTTTAGCAAAACCTACAATAGCAGGAATATTCTCAGTACCAGATCTAAGCCCACCTTCTTGAAAACCACCCTCAATTATTGGTTTTAAAATAGTCCCCTTTTTTACATACAAAACACCTACACCTTTAGGTCCATACATACTAATCGGTGATAGGGTAAGCAAATCTACCCCTAAATCTACTACATCAATATCTAAAAGCCCACCGCAGGCAGCGGCGTCGCAATGAAAAAGTATCTTTTCATCATACTCTTTAACTATCTTTACCAATCTCTTTATATCTTGTATTGTACCAATCTCATTATTAGCCAACTGAATGGTAACCAAAAAAGTATCTTTCCTTAGGGTTTTTCTAAAAATATCTTCATCTAATATACCATTATTATCAACAGGCACATAAGTTACATCAAAACTAAATATTTGTTCTAAAGTCCTAAGAGGAGAGGTAACGCTAAAATGCTCTATCTGACTTGTAATGATATGTTTTCTCTTGTTAATATTTTGAAAAGCAAGACCTTTAATGGCTAAATTATTTGCCTCCGTTGCACAGGAGGTAAAAACTATCTCAAAGCTCTCTGCATTAAGAAAAGCAGCCACTGTTTTTCTAGCTTCATCAAGGGCTTTCAGTGCTTCATTACCTTTATTAATAATGTGAGAAGAAGGATTACCAAACTTCTCTATAAAAAAGGGTCGCATAGCCTCAAAAACTCTTTCATCCACAGGCGATGCATTAGCAAAATCTACAAAGATCTCTTTCATCAAACCCCCTTAAGTATATTATATCATAGCCCTACAGCTTTTTTTAGTTCATGGATCTCTTTTTCTGTAAGATGTCTATAAGAACCAATGGGAAGTTTTCCTAATTTCAATGGGCCAATAGCAACCCTTTTAAGCTTCATAACAGGATGCCCTATCCTCATAAACATTCTTCTAATTTGTTGTCTTTTACCTTCCTTTAAAACAAGCTTAAACCAACTATTTTCTTTGGTTTTCTTAAAAAACACAATCTCACAGGGTAGTGTCTTACCATCTTCAAGGTAGATACCCTTTCTTAACTTTTCAAGTTTCTCTTCCGATGGGTAGTCTTTGACCTTAACTTCATAAACTTTCTCAACCTTATATTTTGGATGGGTTAGTCTTAAAGTGAGCTCCCCATCGTTAGTCAATATAATTAAGCCTTCCGAGTGATAGTCAAGTCTACCTATAGGCCAAAGCCTTTCTTTTATATCCTTCTTTATAATATCAAAGATAGTCATCCTCTCTTCAGGATCGCTTGTGGTACACATAACCTCTTTAGGCTTATTTAAGGCAATATAAATAGGCCTATCAATCTTTCTGATGAGCTTATCATTTACTTTTATATGGTCATTAGTTGGATCTGCCTTAAAGCCTAACTCTCTAATAACTTTTCCGTTTACAGTAACCTTACCCTCTTGAATCAACTTTTCTGCTTCCCTTCTTGAAGCAATTCCTGCATCAGCTATTATCTTCTGCAACCTTATCTTCATAGTCATCTCCAATTAATTGCGGCTGAATAGCCCTCTCTTTTTCCATGTCTCTAATCTCTCTTAAATTTGGTAAATCAGAGAGATTTTTTAAGCCAAAGGCGATAAGAAATTCCTTAGTGGTACCATAAACATGGGGTCTGCCAGGAACATCTTTTCTTCCGACAATCTTTATTAATCTTTTTTCAAGAAGCCCTCTAATTGCATTGCTTGAATCAACACCCCTTAGCTGTTCTATCTCACCCCTCGTAATAGGTTGCTTAAAGGCTATTATCGAAAGGGTCTCCATAAGAGATTTAGATAACTGTGCCTCTTTACCAAGAACAAACTTTTTTAGTTGCCGTGAATATTCTAATTTTGTTCTGAAAAAAAAACCTTCCGCTACTTCAGAAATCTCAATTCCCCTTGCCTCGTTACCCCTATAATACTCGATTAAATAATTTATAACCTCTGCAATAACCTCTTTATCAATCTCTATATACTTGGCGATCTTCTCAACCGTAAGAGGCTTATCTGAAGCAAATATGATAGCCTCTACAAGAGGAATAATATCTCGTCTATTCTCCATCTTCATTTTCTTTAATCCTTAAAATTATCTCTATATCATTAAAATCTCTTATCTGCCTTAAAGAGACCATTCTTAACCTTGCAAGCTCAAGGATAGAAAGAAAAAAAACTATTAGCTCTATTCTTCTTCTAATTTTTTTACTATATTCAAAAAAGGTTACTCTTTTTTGGCTATTCAGAAAATCAATTATCTCATTCATCTTATCTACAACAGATAGATTTTCGAGTTCAACGGTAAGATATTTCTCATCAGGAAGTTTCTTTACCAGATCATAAAAGGCTTTTACAAGGATATAGGGGTCAAACTCTTCCTCATAGTAATCAAACTTAAACTCTGTATATCCTCTGGGAAAAAAACTATCATAGAGCCTATCTTTTTTTTCAAGGACCTCTACCATCTCTTTTATTCTTTGATACTCAACAAGCTTTTCTATCAAGGGAGCTCTGGGGTCTTCTTCACTCTTAATGTCGCCTATCTCACTATCAATCTCAACCTTCTTAGGTAATAACATCTTTGATTTTATATAAATTAAAGTAGCTGCCATAAGAAGAAACTCACTGGCGATATATATATTAAGCTCTTTCATCTTCTCTAAATAATCAAGGTATTGTTGAGTAATCTTTACTATAGGAATATCGTAGATATCAACCTTCTCTTTTTTTATAAGATGAAGCAACAAATCGAGAGGCCCTTCAAAGGTCTCTAACTTAACATTTATGCTCATAAACCAACGGCATTCCTTACCTCTTCCATAACCTTTTCTGCAAAGTCCTTAGCCCTTTTGTTTCCCTGCGAGATTATCTCTCTTACTTTATCTAAATTATTAATATAAAAAATTCTCTTCTCCCAATATAGATCAATCTCAGGCTTCATCTTGCTCAAAAGTATCTTTTTACAATCCCTACAACCAAAGAGAGCATTTTTACAATTATGGATAATCTCTTTTTTTTCTTCTTCGGAGGTATAAATTTTATGAAAGAGAAATAAAGGACATACTTCAGGGTCACCCTTATCTGTCTTTCTAACTCTCTGTGGGTCTGTCATCATCGTTAAAATCTTATTTTCTATAACATCAGGAGTATCAGATAGGTAAATTGAGTTATTATAACTTTTACTCATCTTCCTTCCATCGGTGCCCAAAAGCTTAGGTGTATCAGTAAGCAATGGTTCCGGTACAGGAAAAAGCTCTGTATTAAAAATATAATTAAACCTCCTTGCTATCTCACGAGTAAGCTCCACATGGGGTACCTGATCAATACCTACAGGCACAAAATGAGCCTTATAAATCAAGATATCGGCTGCCTGCAATACTGGATATCCTAAAAATCCAAAGGTACTTAAATCTTTATTCTTTATCTCCTGTAGCTGTTCTTTATAGGTAGGATTTCTCTCAAGCCATGATAAGGGCGTAATCATTGAGAAAATAATATTAAGCTCAGCATGTTCAATCACCTTTGATTGCACAAAAACAGTAGCCTTACCAGGATCAATACCAACAGACAACCAATCTATAAAATTATCGATAATGTAATCTCTTAGATTTTTAGTATTCTCATACTCACTTGTAAGGGCATGCCAGTCGGCTGAAAAGAAAAAACATTCATAATCCCTTTGTAGTTCTATCCAGTTTTTAAGAACACCATGGAGATGACCAAAATGAAGTTTACCTGTTGGTCTCATCCCGCTTAGTACCCTCTTTTTCATAAAAGCCAACCTCCCAAAAGAGCCAAAAGAATTCTAAAGAGAAAACCAATATAGACTTCAAAAATTTTTGTAACAAGAAGTGCTATAAGTATAAAAAAACCGTAAGGCTCAATCCTATCATAAAGATTTTTCAAAGAAGGTGGCAAAAAATAGTAGAGAACCTTGCTACCATCGAGGGGAGGAACAGGTAAGAGATTAAAAGCAAAAAGGGCAAAATTAAGAAAAAAGCTTGCCCTTAGAACTCTCATAAAAAACTCTAAATTACCACTTACACCCCCTTTAGATAACTCGTTATATAACAATATCGAAAGAATACACAAAAAAAGATTTGATAAGGGACCTGCGATTGAAGAGAGAGCTGTATCTCTATCAGGGTTACTAAAATTAGAAGGATTAATTGGGACAGGCTTTGCCCAAGCTATAACAAAAGGAGACTTCATAATAAACAACAATAAAGGCAAAATAATAGTTCCAAAGAGGTCGATATGATAAAAGGGGTTTAAGGTAAGTCTCCCCATCATTTTTGCCGTTGGATCTCCTAACTTATAAGCAACATATCCATGAAAATACTCATGAATAGTAATAGCCAGCAATACTGGTAAGGCATATACAGAAATACTTAAAACTAAATGTTCCATAGAAGTTATTATTTTATAGCTTTTTCAAAATAAAATCAATTAAAGACCCTTACTAAGATGAAAAGGATTAATTTTTTTTGAAAGAACTAAAGGGAGAAAAGCTTATGATTAATAAAATGGGCCATCAAGGATTCGAACCTTGGACCAACTGATTAAGAGTCAGCTGCTCTACCGAACTGAGCTAATGGCCCATAAACATAAACAGTGACAGGTGAGCGATGGGACTCGAACCCACGACCACAAGGGCCACAACCTTGTGCTCTAACCTACTGAGCTACGCTCACCATTGGAAATATAAATAATATTACTTTTTTCTCGTTCTCGTCAAGACAAATTTTGGGGTCAGGTCTTTATTTTTGACCTTTTTCACAAAATATTAAAAAACCAAATTTTCACTAAACACCTTTTAAGGCTTCGTCTAAATCATTTATTATATCCTCTATTGATTCAAGCCCCACTGATAATCTTATAAAATCATCGGTAACACCTGCCATTAACCTTTCTTCTTGAGTTAGTTGCTGATGTGTTGTTGAAGCCGGATGAATTACAAGACTTTTTGCGTCTCCCACATTGGCAAGATTTGAGAAAAGCTTTAGGTTATCAATTAATTTCACACCAGCATCATATCCACCTTTTACTCCAAAGCCTACCATTGCACCATATAAATCTCTCTTAAAATACTTTTTGGCAAGGTGATAAGTTTTATGACTATTAAGTCCTGGATATAATACCCAACTAACCTTTGGATGGTTACTCAAAAACTCTGCGACTTTCAATGCATTTTCACTGTGCCTTTCCATTCTTAAATGAAGTGTCTCAAGCCCCTGCAAAAATAAGAAGGCATTGAAGGGGCTCATAGAGGCTCCAATATCTCTCAAAAGCTGTAGCCTTACCTTAAAAGCAAAGGCAACGTTTCCCAAATCAAGAAAATTTTTGAAAACATCCCAATATATAAGTCCATGATAACTTGGATCTGGCTCTGTAAAACCAGGAAACTTTCCTGTATCCCAACTAAATTTACCAGAATCAACAATTATGCCACCTATAGAGGTGCCATGACCGCCTATAAACTTGGTTGTTGAATGTACGACAATGTCAGCACCAAAATCAATTGGTCTTAAAAGATAAGGTGTAGGCAGGGTATTATCAACTATTAAGGGTACCCCATTTTCATGGGCTATCTTTGCAACTTCTTCGTAATCTATAATATCAAGCTTTGGATTTCCTACCGCCTCTATATATATTGCTTTTGTCTTATCGGTGAGAACCTTTTTAAAATTTTCGGGGCTTTCAGGATCAACAAAATGGACTTTAATTCCATACTTTGGCAAGGTGTATCTAAAGAGATTGTAAGTACCGCCATATAGGCTTGTAGCAGAGATTATCTCATCTCCACTATTGGCAATATTTAAGATAGAGTAAGTAATAGCCGCTTGACCAGAGGAGGTGGCAACAGCAGCTGTTCCACCTTCAAGGATAGCAATCCTTTTCTCTAAAACATCTACCGTTGGATTCATAATTCTTGTATAAATATTTCCGAGCTCCTTTAAAGAAAAAAGGTTTGCTGCATGCTCGGCACTTTTAAAAACATAAGAAGTAGTTTGATAAATTGGTACAGCCCTTGACAATGTTGTTGGGTCTGGTGTCTGTCCACCGTGTAAACAGATAGTTTCTTGTCCTAAATCTCTCTTTGACATCTTATTCTCCTTAAATTTTTTATTTACTTCATAAACTCAGAAAATAACCAGGTAGATAAATATCTCTCTCCTGTATCTGGTAGTACTACCACTATTAACTTACCTTCATTCTCAGCTCTATTAGCAACCAAGGTAGCAGCATATAGGGCTGCTCCAGATGATATACCTGCAAGAATACCCTCTTCTCTTGCCAGTTTCTTTGCCATATCTCCAGCATCCTCATTCGATACAGTAATAATTTCATCTATAATCTCTCTATTCAAAATATCTGGGACAAAACCTGCACCAATCCCTTGAATTTTATGTAAACCAGGCTTTCCACCTGATAAGACAGGAGAATCTTTAGGTTCAACGGCAATAGCTTTAAAAGAGGGCTTTCTTTTTTTAATAACCTCAGAGACACCTGTAATAGTACCACCCGTACCAACACCTGACACTAATATATCTACTCTACCATCCGTATCATTCCAGATCTCTTCTGCAGTGGTTTTTCTGTGAATTTCTGGGTTAGCAAGATTTTTAAACTGTTGAGGCATAAAGCTATTAGAATATTCTTTTACAAGCTCTTCTGCCTTTTCTACGGCACCTCTCATACCCTTCTCACCAGGTGTTAATACTAACTCAGCACCAAAAATTCTAAGTAATGCCCTTCTCTCCAAACTCATTGTATCTGGCATCGTAAGAATAAGCTTATAACCTCTTTGAGCACAGACAAAGGCTATAGCAATACCTGTGTTACCACTTGTTGGCTCAATTATAACTGTATCCTCTTTGATTAATCCTAACCTTTCGGCCTCTTCAATCATAGCAACGCCTATTCTGTCTTTAACACTGCATAGTGGATTGAAGCTTTCTAATTTTGCAACAACCTCTGCTTTAGTATCCTTACAGATTTTCTTTAGTCTAACAAGTGGTGTATTACCTATTGTTTGGGTAATATTATCATAAATTCGTCCCATATAACCTCCTTATAATTTTATAAGAAAATTTAGCAGATTAATCTTTACTTGTCAAGTGATAATTTATATTAATTTTTGTTTACTTAAAAAGTAGTATATAAAAACAAAAAAAATACCCCGCTCAAAGCGGGGTATTTTTAAAACTAAGTTATGGTCTTGTGGTCCCTAAATAAGCTTTAGCAGCATCCTTTTGATCTGAAGATAATAATGGTAAATTTTCTATCAAAGTTGTCATATTAACATCTCCAAGTACTCCATTATCCATAAAATCAATAGAATCCCACAGCAATCTCTTTACATAAATCCTATTATGGGCATAGCCACCTGGATCATGGGCTAAGAGATTAATATTAAAGGCTGCACCCATTACATCTTTAGCTTTTGCTTTCCCGTAGATACTCGCCCAGTTTGTAAAGGGAGCAGCATTTCCCGCAGAACTAACAAACCAGTAGGGGTGTCTTTCTTGAAAATGAATACCTTTGCTTGCCATAAAAGCCTTAGCAGCATCAATTGCTGCTTTATAATTTTTCTCTTCCTCTTTAAGATTTGAAGCTGTTAAAGCATAAGGGACTACATGGCAATTAACACAAACCTTACTTGTAATTTTAGTAATCGTACCTGAATTGTCTCTCTCAACATTTGTAAACAGATGACTGTTATCAGTAGTCATATGACAGCCAACACAGGGACCATTTTTTGTAATAGCTAAAGATTCAGTTATACCAATCTTGTCATGTTTAAAATAAGATGGATTTGAATAATCTTTGCCAGCATATTCATAACCAGTTGTCCCAAAAAGCTGTCCTCCAGCAGCTAAATAATGTGAATTTATAAAACTTATACTACTAAAGTTTCCTAAAGAGTTTTTAATAGAATCACCTGTTTCTCTTCCTGTGTGACAGGCCATACAGACATTAGAACCTTTTAAATCAGGATATGTAACTTGAGCATTGTTAGAATATGTGAAATTTAGTGCACCTGGATTTCTTAAATCTCCTGTACCAGCGTTAGAATGACATCCCCAACAGTATAAGAGCTCATTTTGACGAGAGCCACTAATAGATGAGTAATTCTCAAGATGGGCAAAATTATTAGAAGCAGCATTGTAACTAACAGGATTGTTTAAAAAATTTGATAATCCTGTAGAGGTATGACATCTCTGGCAGGCTTGCCTTGCTGAGTGATCCCAGTTATAATAGGCCCAACCTGGACCTGTAGTCTTTGTAACACCTACTTGCATTACATAGTTAACTTTATCTTGACTTCTTACCCTTTTTCCATAAGTAGAAGAAGAATAGGCAGCATATTTAACTTCATATAGATGGCCTGCATGGGCAGATTTTGCCCAGTCTGTATATATTGTAGTTGGACGTGTGGTGTCAGGTCTTGTATTAGCAATAAAATCATGGCCATGACAGTCAAAACATGGATTTTCTGCATTCTTCCTAATTACATAACCTTGAATAACTGATTCATGACTACTACCTCTACCAGAATCAGGAATGTCGTAGTGTGTAGTTGGTAAGGTTCTAAACCAAGCAGTCTCGTGATAATTTTTAAGTGTGTTAACTGCCACAGGTACCCCATTAGTATAAGCTGTTGTAGTAAAGCTTTTTCCTGAAGCAATCATCTGAGAACCATCATAATTGTAAAATAAATGACAGCTTGTACATAGGTCAAACTCATCAACTTTAAAATTTCTGTTTGGGTCCCAAGCAACTATTCTTCCTGTTGCAGGATCTGTAGCCTTAACAGTTCTTAAATTACCACCATGCTCATGACAGGTTTCACAATTAATCTGCATCTTAAAGGTACTATTATCAACTGATAAGACGGGTCTGTATAAATTATTTAACAATACACCATCTTTATCTCCTGTATATCCTAAAATATTAGATAAAATTGCACCTTCAGAAGTATGACAGCGATAACATGGAGCATTTGTAGTTTCTTCAGAATATGGTTTTGCATGATTTGAGTTTGCCCATTTTGCTGCTGAAGTTTTAGAAGCATTCGTTCCATTATGGCAACTTTCACACCTAGCCACATCAGGGTTAGGATAGGGGATTGGCCCTATACCATTATGTTGTGAACCATTACCATGACAGCCCTCACAACCTGCATTATCAGCTGTTACATGTTTTGACCTGTTATACTGTGATACAATAGATTCTCCTGTAATCTTATCTGGGGTTGAGCTATGGCACTGGACACATTTAGTATCTCCTACTCTTTGAGCTACAGCCTGAACACCCTGTCTGTTTTCAGAACCACAGCCAGAAAAGATGAGCATAAAACCAATTAAGAGAGCTGACAAAATAAAACTTATTGACTTTCCTTTCCTCATATATTCCTCCTTTCTTTAAAAATTAAATATGACACTTTTTACAATAGGTAGCTTTTGTTCTATCAAGAATCTTGCCTTGAATTTTTTTCCAATCTTTAGGATGTGGGTTTGCGCCTCCTGTTTTATGACAAGAGACACATACATCCGCCTCGGGATGACAGGACTGACAGGATTGTAAGTTTCTTCTTGCTTCCTGGGCATGTTCCTGAGACCAGATATAGGACTGACTTGAACCAGCTTGTTTGTGAGACTTAATTCTCATGGTGCCTTTATTTTGTATCTTGGAATGACAACTGTCACAAAATCTTGTTTCATGACATCTATAGCAGTTCTGAGGGTTGTCCATAGCCTTTATTGAATGAATAGAGATAAAGTCAGAACGATGAGATCTTGGCATATAGTTACCTTTGTACGAAACACTTCTTCTTAAATCTGGATCTATCCCTCCACCTTTATGACAATCTAAACAAAATGCTTGATCGTGGCAGTCTATACAATTGCTGTTGGCCTTCTCAGCTAAAAGTCTGTGTGATTTAAGAAAATCTTCATCATGATTGGGCATAACCTTTGAAGACTCATGGCAATCAAAACATTCAGATATCTTTAAGTTTCTATACTCTTTGTGACTTGTTTTTGCATATATGATACTTGCCATCAGAATAATTGAAAGGAGAACTATAACGTTTATCTTTTTCATCTTATCACCCCTTTCTCTTAAAATTTTACATTAAGGGCAAGATAACCCTTGTAGTTATTTTTGTAGTTATAGCTTACCTCATCTTCTAACTTACCATAAAATGAGATATTATTGTTAATATCATAGAGCATCCCTACCCAATATCTCTTTGAGGAGTCTTGTCTTTCAGCCCTTCTAAAGTCATCATAATCTATCCCTGCTTGAATATTAAGCTTGTCTATTTTGTAAGCGCCATCTAATCTTAAACCATCAATCTCTCCGGCATAGCCATTTCTCTTTTCATAGCTTAAATTAATTTTGAGATTTTTTATTGGTTGTGCCTTCAGACCAATCTCATACAAATCTGCCGTCTCATCTTCATTAAAGTCTTCTTTTGCATAACCTAAGGATACGCTATAGTCTTTATTAATAGCATACTGACCTTTTATAGAGTATTCTTTGTATTTATCGACTGCAAAAACACTATAGACAGAAGTATAGTCAAAGGATGGAAAACTCTGATAATATTCAGCTCTTAAAATTAGATCTTTAATCGGTGTAGCCTTTAAACCAAAGAGAAACTGGTTTGTAGATTTCATTGCATAGTCATATTTTGTATCAAAATAAAAACTTAGGCTTTTCCATATAGGTCCATCTGCTGAGAAGCCAATAATCTCTTTTGAGATATCGTTTCTGTCATATCTTACTCCATAGGACAACTGTAAGAAATAACTCATAAAATTTGAGTAGGCACTGGCTGTCCACAAATATGAATCTTTTGCAGAAAGCTCACTTCTCTCTGTAAAAAGCACCTCTCTACCGCCAGAAAACTTAAAACCAAGAGGTCCTATATTTCTTATTGCCAAAGAGCCGCCATCGACAATACCTGAAAGAGAGTTTGTATATACATTGTGTCTTCCTAAGGTCAAATCAATCTTATCGTCTAAAAGCCCTTCATAATTTAAATAAAGGTAATATAGTCTTGCATCTAAGTCATCACTGGATGTCAGTTGTTTGTTAAGCCTACCATAGGCATGAAGGGTAAGCTTATTATCCTTTGTTAACTTGTTTACGCTTACCTTCAAATATTCTGCGATCTCTCTTTCGTTATCTCTTGTTATAAAATCGTTATACCAGAGATATTGGGTAGAGCTTTTAAAACTAATCTCCGCCCCAAAGCAGGGAAAGGCAAGGAGTATTAAAACTATAGGGATAAAATATTTAAGTTTTCCCATCTATGCCTCCTTTAAGTTTTTTTTAACTTTAATAGAATTAAACTATGTAAGTTTAAACCTGTCAAGTGCAAACTATAAAATTAATTTTTTAATGAAACAAATGTTACGCTAAATAACGCAAAAAGTTATTATCATAGAAGGTCTAAACTAAATAGATAGTATCAATTAGCTATTAATTGTGAGTGCGCCTTGACCTACGCTTATACAGGCATCGTTGGGAGGACTATATTTATTGATATAAGGAGTTAAACCTGCCTCTTTTAGTTGTTTTATAAAGTTATATAACAGATAGCTATTTTGAAAGGAGCCTCCGGAGAGTACAATTTTTTTAATGCTATAATTTTTACATAATGTCTTTGCTACCTCTGTAAAGGCTGCTACAAGGGTAAGATGGAATTTTAAAGATATTAACTCTTTTTCGACACCCTCAAGAAAATCTTTAAAAAGATTCTTTAAAATCTCCTTAACATCAATAATGTAGGGTTCATCTACTGTTAGGTTATAGGGATAGATACCTAAGGCACTATCTAAAGAAAATTTTTTATAAATTAGATTTTCTAACTCCACGGCAGCTTCACCTTCAAAGCTTATCTTTTTTCTAAAGCCTAATAGATAAGAGACACAATCAAAAAACCTCCCCGTGCTTGAGGTATAAATTTTTGATGCATCTATAATTTTTTTAAGAGTACCTATGTTGTTTCTTGTATTTACTGAAAGAATATGAAAGAGCCTTTCATCAACTATACCAATAGAATAGAGATAACAGAGGTAACTCCTCTCGGGGTCCTTAACAGCCACATCTCCAAAAGGAAAAGGTATGTAGCTTAGGTGCCCAACTCTTTTAAAGCCTTCCATAAGACTTCCTAAAAAAACTTCTCCACCCCAAATCATCCCATCTTCCCCATAACCTGTACCATCAAGGGCAATTCCTACTACTGGTTCTTCAAAAAAATTGTTTTCTAAGCAGACAGAGGCAATATGAGCTTTGTGATGTTGAACTTTGAAAAGAGGCTTATCTTTAGATAGTTTTTCTGCAAATCTTGTACTTAGATAGTTGGGATGTATATCACATACATAAATATCTGGTTCAAAATCATATATTCTTTTTGTATCCTCTATAGCCTTTTGATAGGCAATATAACTTTCATAATCAGAGAGATCTCCTATATACTGAGACTGAACGAGGGCATCATCTTTTAATATTGAGATAGTAGATTTAAGATCCGCACCAAGAGCCATTATTTTTTTATTGAAGGACCTTTTAAGAAATAATGGAGAAGGGGCATAGCCTCTACTCTTTCTAAATAATATTTTTACATAATCATTTTCTTGAAAGGGGGTTTCAATTACCTTTACAACAGAGTCCTCTACAAATCTTTCTATGTCTCTGTTATGAATTAAAAAGTAATCTGCTAAAGAGGTAATTCTTGCTAAATCTTCTTCTTTAAAAACTATCGGTTCACCAGAAATGTTTGCCGATGTACAGATAAGTATAGGGTTTTTATCAAGTAATAGATGATGAAAAGGGGCATAAGGAAGCATCACCCCATAGTAGGGACTGTTACCAGAGATTAGCTGGCTATCACCTTGACATATTTCCTTCTTTTTTTTCAATAACAAGATGGGTTTTTCTTTACCTTTTAAAACCTCCTCCTCATATGTGCTAACATAGGCATACTCTTTTACAAGCTCTATGTCTCTAAATAGCATTGCAAAGGGTTTTCTGTCTCTTTTTTTTCTTTCTCTAAGTTTTTTTACAGTAGCTATGTTTGTAGCAGAAAGAACAAGATGATAACCACCAACCCCTTTTACAGCAATTATATATCCTTCTGATAAAAGCTCTGAAGCTTTAGTGAAAATGTCTGGACAGTGGACTTCTCTAAGATTATTATCATAAAGCTTATAAGTGGGACCACAATATTGACATGATATAGGTTGGGCATGATATCTTCTTGAGGAGATGTCCTTATACTCTTTCTCACATTGAGGACACATTACAAAGCTACCCATAGTTGTTTTATTTCTATCATAGGGATAATCAAGGATTATAGAAAATCTGGGGCCGCAATTTGTGCAGTTTACAAATGGGTATTGATAATACCTACTCGTAATATCGCTAAAGTCACTTAAACAATCATTACATACCGAGACATCTGGTGACAAAAAAATGTTAGATTCTTCTTTCTCGGAAGATGCGATTATCTCAAAGGTATTAAAATCTTTGAGATTGCTCTCTACAAAAAATATACTCTTTATTAATGATAAGGGAGGTGATGAGGTCTCAACTTTTTTAAGGAATGTCTCTAAATTGTCCTTAAAACCTGTAACTTCAATAGAGACACCTTTTTTTGTGTTTCTAACAAAGCCTTTTAGCTTAAGCTCTATTGCTAAGTTATAAATGAATGGACGGAAACCAACTCCCTGAACAACTCCTTCAATTTCTATCTTGTATGTTTTTGGCTTTTCTTCCATTTAATCTTTTGTTCTAAAAATCTTATAAAATCAATCAAACTATCTTCTTTTAAGGCCTCTATCTCGAAAATCTTTGCTGAAGGGTTTATAGATAAAATATCTTTCTTTGCCTTCTCTAGAGAAAAGTT
>CAZIMS010000005.1:0-62252 GCA_964540515.1 uncultured Pseudomonadota bacterium
GTCTTAGCTTAGGTATGAAGATACCCAACTGGGAGGAACAGTTGGCAAAACATCTGGCAGAGAAGAAGACAACGGAGGAATAGTATATGAGACACAGCAGAAAAACAAAAACCTTAGGAAGAAATACTTCCCATAGAATTGCGATGATAAAAAATATGGTAGTCTCTCTTATAAATAATGGGAGGATTGAGACAACAGAAGCTCGTGCAAAAGAGGCGAGGAGATTTGCAGAGAAGATGGTTACACTTGGTAAAAGAGGGGATCTTCATTCAAGAAGATTGGCCTTTGCCTTTTTAAGAGACGACAATGCATTGAAAAGACTTTTTACAGAGATAGCTCCGAAGTTCAATAATAGAAAAGGTGGCTACACAAGGATATTAAGACTGGGTAATAGATTAGGGGATGCAGCGCCTGTAGCATTACTTGAGTGGATTGACTATGTAGTGCCAGAAAAAGAGGAAAAAGAAGAGTAGTATTGACTTTATCAAAAAAATAAAATATAATAACCACCTAAACAATTCCCGAGTAGCTCAATCGGCAGAGCGGGTGGCTGTTAACCACTAGGTCGTAGGTTCGAGTCCTACCTCGGGAGTGATAATTAAGATAAAAGGGAGCTTTAGGTAATGTAAAGCTCCCTTTTTTAATCTATATAACCATCTTAATCTTTAACTTTTTTAGAAATATCTAAAAGCTCCCTAAATAGCTTAACATATTGATAATAAAATTAAGTTTTGAGAGCTTGGAGAGAAAAAATAAGCAGAGTTTTTAAAGTCTCTGCTTATTTTTATGGGATGTCTAATTATTTTTTTGCTGGAGCTGGAGCTGGAGCTGTTGCAGGTGCTGCTTCTTTCTTCTCTTCTTTCTTTTCCTCTTTGCTCTCTGCCTTTTTTGCAGCTTTTTTCTTGGATTTCTTCTCTACTTTTTTCTCTTCTTTCTTCTCCTCTTTTTTCTCAGCTGGTGCTGGAGCTGGTGCAGGTGCTGCTTCTTTCTTCTCAGCAGGTTTTGCTGCAGGAGCCTGTGCGAAAGCAAAGCTTGAGAATACAACCATTAACATAACTGCTAATACTGCTGTAAAAACTTTTTTCATCTTAATCACCTCCCTTTTGGATAATATCGACAATATATATGCGAATACTGTGCCAAAAATAAATTATTGATATTAAATGTAATTGATAAATTTAGAAAAAAAAGAGGGTTTACTATTTGGTTAAATATTAACGTTTTAGTATATTTTTCTCTTCTTTAAGTCCATATTTTTCTAATCTATATTGTAAGGTTCTGTAGGTTATGCCGAGTATCTTACAGGCCTTACTCATCTTCCATCTACTCTCTTCCATTGCCTTTAAGATTAAATTTTTTTCTATCTCTTCTAAAGAAAGATTTTTTTGTTCGACTTCTATGGATGATTTGTCAAGATAGAGTTTATAATCTGATAGATAAGGCAGCAAATCTTCTTTTTTAATCTCTTCTGTCTCAGAGTTAATAATAGCCTTTTGAATTATTGATTCTAATTCTCTAATGTTTCCAGAGAAGGGGTAATCAAGAAGAATCTTTAATGCCTCTTTATTGAAATATTTTATAGAACCATTAGCTAAATATTTATACTTGTCTAAAAAGTGATTAACCAAAAGCGGTATGTCGCTAATACGCTCTCTTAAAGCAGGTATTTTTAAATAAAAAATATTTAATCTATAATATAGGTCAGCTCTAAACCTGCCATTTTTTATCTCTTCCTCAAGATTTTTGTTAGTGGCAGTTACTATTCTTACATCAACCTTAAAAGGTTTGGAGGAGCCTACTGGAAGTATCTCTTTATTTTGAAGGAATCTCAAAAGTTTTGCCTGGGTAGTTAAAGGCATCTCGGATATCTCATCTAAGAAAATTGTACCACCGTCAGCTGCCTGAAATATGCCATTCTTCTTAGTTATTGCGCCTGTGAAGGCACCTCGCTCATAACCGAATAGCTCACTTTCTATTAAGTTTTCTGGTATAGCAGCACAGTTTATGGGGATAAAGGGCTTATCTTTTCTTGAACTTATCTTGTGAATAAGCTTAGCAATTAGCTCTTTACCAGTACCACTCTCACCGTTAATAAGAACGGTTGAATCAAAGTTTGCTATTTTAATGACAGTCTTTATAACATTTTTGAAGCTGGGGTGTTCTCCAATTATGCCTTCAAAGTCCTCTCGAGAAGATAATTTTGAGGTGAGAAACTTTCTTTCCTTTAAAAGTGAAGCACGCTCAACGGCTTTTTTAAGTATAGATAAAAGTTGTTCCTTTTCAATGGGCTTTGTTATGTAATCAAAGGCTCCTCTTTTTATAGCAGATACAGCTGAATCGATTGTTCCATGTCCAGTAATTATAATTATTGAAGTGTCAGGAGAGATCATAAAGATCTCTTCCATAAACTTTATACCGTCCATTTGGGGTAGTTTAAGATCAGTAATTATTGCATCAAAATCGTTATTTTTATATATTTTTAATCCCTCTTCTGCAGAGGGAGCACATATAACTTCATAGCCTTCTTTTTCTAATATTATCTTTAATATATCTCTTTGTTTTTTCTCATCATCAACAACAAGAATTTTAGACATCTTCTCTATCCTTTTTGAAGTTTATGATAAACTCTGCCCCCTTATTGTATTTTGTATTAAGATATATTTCACCGTTGTGCTCAAAGATAATCTTTTTTGTGAAGGCAAGCCCCAACCCCATACCATTGGTCTTTGAAGAAAAATAGGGTTCAAAGATTTTATCTTTTAGGTTCTCATCCACACCTTCCCCATCATCTTTGAATGATATTATTACCTCTTTCGGTTCATCATTGATTGTTATAAGAATATTACCATTTTCTTTAATAGATTCAATAGAATTAAGAAGCAAGTTCAAAAAGCAGCCTGATAGCTTTTCTCTATCACCTAAGAAGTTAATTTTATCAGCATTTGATTTGACTGAGACATTTATATTAAGATCCTTAAGTTTTATTTTAGTGAACTCTATGACATCATTAACAAGTGAGACTATATCTAGTAACTCTATCTTTAATTTAAGTGGCTTACCATACTCCAAAAAGTTTGTTACCAAGCTGTTTAGCTTATTTATCTCATCCTTCACCCCATCAAGAAGCATTAAGATTGTCTCTTTGTTTTTAGAAGGACTGTCTACAATCTCCTCTGATATCTCTGTAATAGCAAGATTCATAAAGTTAAGAGGGTTTTTTATCTCGTGGGCAATAGCATAGGAAAACTGGGCGGTTTTGTAGCTATTTTCCATTGATTGTATCTTTTTCTCTAACTCTTTTTTTTGCTTTAGTTTTTCAACCATCTCGTTGAAGTTTTTTATGAGCTCTCTAATCTCAGGACTCTCGTTTTGATTGTAATCTAAAGTTACAAACTCATCTTTTGAGATCTTTTGGGTCGCTTCAACAACATTTTTGATAGGCGCAGTAAATCTCTTTGCCATGAAAAATATTATTATTGTACCCATTATATAAATACCTATCGTTGAGAAAAGCCTAAGCAAAAAATTTTTTTGTTGAAGATTAGAGAGGTTTTCTAGATGCATAATTACGTTAATATAACCGTAGTTTTCGTCTCCAATAATAATTGGTATATTAATCTCCTTAATATTATCGGGGTTTGATCTAACGCCTAACTCTGCTTTAATAAGAAAGTCAGAATCCTTTTTAGCTTGTCTTAGACCGACTTTTTTTGGGTTTGAACTGGCAATTATCTCCTGATTTTCAGATAAGATAGAGATCTCATTTATACCCCTTTTTTTTAAGTTTGCTATAAGATCTTTAAGTTTTTCCTGATCTATTTCCTGCTCGCTTGTTAGTTTTTGGACACTCACCTGAATAGCCTTTGAAAGATCATCAATACTTTCAGTTACCTCAAGAAGAAAGCTTTTTTGTGCCCTCTGTGAGATGATGAATAAGGTTATAGAGGATAGTGAAAGTAGTGTCATCATAAGAATTATTAGCTTATCTCTAAAACTTAGGTTTCTTAAGAAAACAAATCTCATAGTAATATTCTAAATTTTTTTACTAAAAAATGAAAATTATTTAAATTTTACTTGACAAATAAAAAAAATGGAATAATATTGGTAAAAAGTGGAAAAAAAAACTAAAAAGTGGGATGAATGTTTTTAGGTAGATACGAACACACTATTGACGATAAAGGAAGGATTAGTATCCCATCAAGATTCAGAGAGATATTGCGGGGGAGTTATGACGAAAAACTTATTATTACAACTTATGATGGATGTCTTTATGCCTATCCTATAAAGGAGTGGAAAGAGATAGAGAGTAAAGCTGTTAATTTTGATGTTGTAAAGCCAGAAGACAAAAACTTTATGAGGGTATTTTTTTCAGGTGCCATGGAGTGTCAAGTAGATAAACTGGGTAGGATATTGTTGCCACCTACCCACAGAGAGTATGCAGACATCAAGAGGGAAGTCATCTTTGCGGGAATGTTAAAAAGAATAGAGATATGGTCAAAAGAAAGGTTTGAAGAAAGGGTTCTAAAACCATCTATGGATATGGGTAAGGAGATTGTATTTAGCGATATGGCAAGTAAGTTAGGGATATGAGAAATGTTCATGTACCTGTTCTATTGGAAGAGATTTTATCTTTTGTAAAAGATGATTACAAATTAGTTTTTGATGGTACTTTTGGGGGTGGTGGACATAGTTTAGCCGTACTAAAAAAATTTAAAGATATAAAAATTATAGCCGTTGATATGGATGAAGACGCCCTCTTAAGAGGAAAGGAGATTTTAGAGGATAATAAAAACAGACTGATACTATTAAAGGAAAATTTTAAGAATATTGATAATGTCTTAAAAAATAAAGGGGTAGATAAGGTTGACTTCATAATGGCTGACTTAGGAGTTTCCAGTAATCTACTTGAAGACGAAGAAAGAGGTTTTAGTTTCCAGCTGGATGGGCCCCTTGATATGAGAATGGATAAAGAGTTAGAGATAGATGCAGCCTATGTAGTAAATAACTATTCTAATATTGAACTGGAGGAGATTTTTAAGTCCTATGGAGAAGAGCCAAAGGCACAAAAGATTGCAAAATATATTGTAGAAGAGAGAAAGAGATCTCCTATAGTTACTACAAAAAGGTTAAGCGAGATAGTATGTAAAGCTATAAAGGTAAGGCGAGGAGTTCACCCCGCAACCCTTGTTTTTCAAGCCTTAAGAATTTATGTAAATAGAGAGTTAGATTCACTAAAGGAGTTTTTACAAAAATCAGTCAATCTACTTAATATAGGTGGTAGGGTTGCTGTCATCTCTTTTCATTCTCTTGAAGATAGGATAGTAAAAAATTTCTTTAAAGAAGCGACAAAAAAGGGAGATTTTAATATTCTTACAAAGAAACCCCTCACAGCTAATTTTGACGAGGTAAGGCTAAATAGAAGGGCGAGAAGTGCTAAGCTAAGAGTAGCTGAGAGAATTGCTTAAGGAGCAATCTATGAAAAGTTTTGCAAAACCTTTTAAAGCTTATGTGCCAAAAGATCTTGATATATCTTTGGGCTATAGAAGTTTTGATAAGGTATTAGTGTTTCAGATAGTACTATTAATATTTTTGCTATTTTTAAAGGTCTATGTAAGGTGTCTGTATATTAACGAAGAAAAAAAGATTAGCCAAATTAAATATGATATTAAGTTAACCCGGGGAGAGTTAAGTAGACTAAAAACAGAGTTGAATAAATATGTAGATGAAGAAAGACTTGATCAGTTAGCAAGGGCTTTCAAAAAAGAGGAAGAAATAGAGGTTTATGTGGTAAGATAATGTCAAAACATAAGATAAAATTAAATCGTAGGAAGATTACCTTAGGTTTTCTGGCAACAACGCTGGTTTTGTTGTACCTTCTGGTCTTTTATAAACTTTTTAATGTCCAGGTTTTTGATAGGGAATATTATATATCAAAGCTTTCAAGGCAATATGAGAAAACCTTTTATGGTAGCAAGGTAAGAGGTAATATTTACGATAGGAATGGGAATGAGCTTGCCATTTCTGTACCTTCTTTTTCTTTATATGTTAATAAGAACAAGATAAATGATATTGATAAATTTGCAAACACACTCTCTAAAATTATAAATATTTCTCCAGAAAAGATTAAAAAATGTTTAGAAGAATCAGAGCAGAAGGGTCTTTTTATTCTTAGAAAATCTGAAGATAGGGCCTTAAAAGAAGAGTTAAATAAGATTAAAGGTGCAAAAATTAATGGTGTCTCAGATGCCATAGAGATAGTAGAAGAAAGTAAAAGATTTTATCCTTACAAAGACTTGGCAAGTCATATAATTGGCTTTACAAATGATGACAATGAAGGTCTGGAAGGTATAGAGTATTATTACGATAAAAAATTGGAGACCAATAAAGAAAAAGTCAGTTATTATAAAGATTTAGAAGATGGAGTAATAAGGACCAAGAAAACCTTTAAAGAAGAGAAATCAATCGAACTTACGATTAATAAAGACATTCAAGCCATAGTAGAAGAAGAGTTGGAAAAAGGAGTTATAAAAAGTCAGGCAAGAAGTGGTATTTCTGTAGTTATGGATCCTGAAAGTGGAGAGATTCTCGCTTTAGCTTCCTATCCTGACTTCGATCCTAATGAGTATTATAAGTTTAGTTCCAATAATCTTAGAAATAGAGCTGTGATTGATATTTTTGAGCCCGGCTCTGTTCTAAAAGTGTTTCTGTTAGCTGCTGCATTAGAGGAGCATATTATCTCTCCCTCAACAATGATAAATTGTGAAAATGGAAGATATAAAGTCCACGATAGAGTATTCAAAGAGGCACATAATAAAAGATATGGCATTATATCAGTTAAGGATATTATAAAGTATTCTAGCAATATCGGTTGTATTAAGATTGGAGAGAAGCTTGGCAAGAGAAAGCTTTATAACTATATGGAAAGGTTTAACTTTGGAGTAAAAGCAGATATTAGTTTAAGCGGAGAACCAAAAGGTATTGTGCCTAAACCTAAAGAGTTAACCCCTGTTAGGCTCTCTACTATCACCTTTGGACAGGGAATCTCTCTTAATGCGATACAGATAACAAATGCCTTCTGTGCCGTTGTTAATGGTGGTAATCTATTAAAGCCAAGATTAATAAAAAGGATTATAAACGAAGCTGATCAAACAGTTTATGAGAGTAACAAAGAGATTATAAGAAGAGTAATATCAACAAAAACTTCAGAGTTGGTTAAAGATATACTTGAAGATGTTGTGACAGAAGGTACAGGAAAGAATGCAGCCATTGAAGGTGTTACCGTAATAGGTAAGACAGGCACAGCTCAAAAACCTGGCAAGAGAGGATACTTAAATGAATATATAGCCTCTTTTTTGGGAGCCTTTCCAAAAGATAAAACAAGGTATGTAATTTTTGTTGCCATTGATTCTCCTAAGGGAGTTGAGTATGGTGGGTATGTTTCGGCACCTGTTTTTAGAGAGATAGGCAACAGGTTATTAGAGTTAGAAGGTGGAGAGAGGAAGGTCATAGTTATTAACGAGAAAAAAGAAAACAACTCACCTAAAAATAATGAGGTTGTTTTCAATAACATTACTGGCGAGATGAGAGATAATGGGGTTCCTGATTTTAGAGGTCTAACTCTAAGAGAGGCTATAAGAATTGCGAGCTTAAAAAAGATTCAGATTGAGATAAATGGAACAGGTATAGTCTATTATCAAGATCCACTGCCAATTCCTAATGCTAATGCCAATAAGGTCAAGGTTTTTTTAAGATGATAGAGAAAGATAAGCTATTTGAGATAATAAATCCCATTAAGATTGATGGAGATATACCTTCTGGATTTTCTTTTATTACTAATGATACAAGAGAGCTTAAAGAAGGCTCATTATTCTTTGCCATCAAGGGTGAAAAGTACGATGGTCACGATTTAATTAAAGATAATAAGAGCAAAATAGCTGCTGTTGTAATTGAGAGAGACGTAGCTACTGATGTACCAAAAATTTTTGTTACTTCCAGCAGGGAGGCCTATTTTAAACTCCTTGAGTTTACCCATAATATTGACTTAAATAAGTTTAGGACAATAGGTATTACTGGCACGAACGGAAAAACAACCTTCACTTATATAATGGAAAGTATTTTTAAAAGTGCAGGACTTTTATCAGGAATAATTGGTACCATTAATTATAGATGTGGAGAATTTTCCTCTTTAGCTGATAACACTACTCCAGATTTAAAAAGACTGATACCTCTCTTTAAAAAGTTCTTAGAGTTTGGTGCTGAAAATATCGTTATGGAAGTATCATCTCACTCCCTTAAGCAAGGTAGGCTAGTAGGTCTTTTGTTTGATGGTGCGATTTTCTCAAATCTAACTCCCGAACATCTTGATTTTCACAGTGATATGGAAGATTACTATAAATCAAAAAAACTACTCTTTACTAATTATCTAAAAAAACATGCCTTTGGTGTTATCAATATAGATGACCCCTATGGCGAAAGGCTTTTTCTTGAATTAGGCGATAGTAGAATGATAACTTACTCCTTTAAGAAAAAGGCGAGATATCGCTGTAAGCTTTTAAAGAATGATATAGAGGGACTAAGGTTTGAGATTAGCGCTGATGAATTAAACGATGTAGTGTCATCTAAACTTAAAGGTGGTTTTAATGCCTATAATGTTGCGTCTGCTTATATTACAGCCTTAAATCTCGGTATAGATAAAGAAAAAGTAAAAATAGGAATTCTAAATCTACATAACGTACCAGGGAGGATGGAAGAAGTTAATAATGACTGTGGTCTTAAGGTCTTTGTAGATTATGCCCATACTCCTGATGCCTTAGAGAATGTTTTGAAAACAATAAAAGAGATAGCCAAAGGAAGGATAATAACTGTCTTTGGATGTGGTGGTGATAGAGATAAAACCAAAAGAAAGCCTATGGGAGAGATAGCATCAAAATATTCAGATTTGGTTATTGTAACCTCCGATAATCCAAGAACAGAAGACCCCAATGCTATAATAGAGGATATAAAAAAAGGGATAGACTTTTCCAAAAGGGTTCTTATTCAGCCTGATAGAGAAAAGGCAATATATGATGCTGTCTACTCTGCTAAGAGAGGTGATACTATTCTTATAGCAGGTAAGGGGCATGAAGATTACCAGATTATAAAAGATAATAAAATTTTTTTCTCAGATCAGCAAGTTGCTCAACAGGCATTAAGGAAGAGGGAATGTTTGGCAAGGGTATAGACTTTAGGAAGGCAATAAAAGCAGAGATTATGGGTAACGAAGAAATATCTTTTGATGGTATCTCTACGGACTCAAGAACAATAAAAGATAATGAGGTCTTTCTTGC
The DNA here is from genome assembly GCA_964540515.1 of uncultured Pseudomonadota bacterium. Taxonomy (GTDB): domain Bacteria; phylum CALINM01; class CALINM01; order CALINM01; family CALINM01; genus JAOAGA01. The sequence continues at coordinate 9,327 of CAZIMS010000005.1, forward strand.
CTTAAAGGGACCAAATTTTGATGGCCATAGCTTTATTGAAAGTTTAAAGGGAAAGGCAAAAGGTTTTATAGTAGATAAGGAGTTTGATATAAAAGGTGGTAAAAATTTTTTTGTAGTAAAAGTAGACGATACCTTAAGAGCTTATGGAAAGATTGCCAACTACTGGAGAAGAAAGATTAATCCAAAGCTGATTGGTATTACAGGAAGTTTAGGTAAGACAACAACAAAGGAGTTAGTAGGAGAGGTCTTAAGTAAGAAAACAAAAGTACTAAAGACAGAAGGGAATTTAAACAACATTATTGGCCTATCGAAGATGTTGTTGTCTCTTAGAGATCAGAAGATAGCAGTTCTTGAGATGGGGATAAATAATTTCGGTGAGATGGCCCATCTTTGTGAGATAGCTGAACCAGATATTGGTATCGTCACTAATATAGCTCCTGTCCACTTAGGGGGTTTAAAAAGTCTTAGCAATATTTACAGAGAAAAAACAGTTATCTTTGACTGCTCTAAGGAGGCAATATTTATTAATAAAGAAGACAGTTTTTTGAAAAAATATGACAAAGAGGGTGTAAAAAAAGTATATTTTGGTAAAGGCACGGAGTACAGTTATGGTAGTCATAGAATTAGCAGCTTTGATTATATGATGGTTAACATAAATGCTCAAGGAAAAGAGATAGAGTTAAAATTTCCCTATATAAATCTTGGGTTACCTATAATTCTTGCATTGGCTGTCTCTGTTGGGAAATATTTTAATGTAAGTGATGATGATATAAAAAGGGCCATTCAAGAGGTAAAACTACCAAAATTAAGAATGGAAGTCATAGATGTAAAAGGTAAGAAAGTTATTCTTGATGCCTACAACTCAAACCCAGTCTCTTTGAAATATGCTTTAAAAACATTAATGGAACTTGAAGGTAATAAAAAATCTGTTGTACTTGGTGATATTAAAGAGCTTGGAAGATACAGCAAATACTATCATGTCCTAATCGCCAAAGTTTTAATAAAACTTAAATTAAAAGAGATAATCTTAGTAGGTGATGAGATGTTTTATACCCATACCTATTTGAAAGAAAACAAGGTAAAACATAACTACTTTAAAAGAGTAGATGATGCCAAAGAGTGCTTTGATAATATGATAAATAAATCTGACATAATCCTTATTAAGGGATCCCGTGCAGTAAAATTAGAGAAGCTTTTAGGAGAGTCCCTCTATGCTCTATAACTTACTTTATCCTTTAAAGGAATACTTTACACCTCTAAATGTTTTAAGATATATAACCTTTAGATCTATCTGGGCAATTGTTACAGCTTTTATAATTACCCTCATAATTGGTCCTAAGATTATTAAGTGGCTTGAGAAAAACCAAGTGAAGCAGGTTGTTAGAGAAGATGGTCCTGAGACCCATTTCCAAAAAAAAGGAACCCCAACGATGGGTGGTATAATGATATTAATATCCCTATGTGTATCAGTGATTCTTTGGGGAGATCTTACAAACAAGTATATATACGTAACTCTATTTGGGACAATTTCTTTAGGACTTTTAGGTTTTGCCGACGATTATAAAAAGGTCAAAGAAGGCTCAAGTAAGGGTGTCTCTGGTAAGGCAAAGCTAATTATTCAGTTTTTAATAGGATTGGTAATAGGTATATTCATATATTATGACCCTGCCTTTAAAGATGGCTTTGCAGTGCCTTTTTTAAAGTTTGTAGAAAAATATTGGAGCTTAGGATTTTTGATGATACCCTTTGTTATACTTGTAATAGCAGGTACATCTAATGCTGTAAATCTTACAGATGGGTTAGATGGTTTAGCAATTGTGCCAGTAATGACAACAGCTTTTGTCTTTATGTTACTCTCCTATATTACAGGAAATGTTAAGATCGCAAACTACTTGCAAGTTCCCTATGTAGCAGGTATTGGTGAGTTGGCAGTATTTTGCGCTGCTATAGTTGGTGCTGGATTAGGTTTTTTGTGGTTTAACGCCTATCCGGCAATTGTTTTTATGGGGGATACAGGCTCCTTGGCTTTGGGAGGCGCTTTAGGAATAGTAGCACTCCTTTCAAAGCATCCCTTTCTTTTGATAATTGCTGGTGGGATTTTTGTATTAGAAGCGATATCAGTTATAATTCAGGTCTTATCATTTAAGCTTACTGGCAAGAGAATCTTTAGGATGGCTCCAATACACCATCACTTTGAGAAAAAGGGTGGCTATGAGACCCATATAGTAATTAGATTCTGGATTGTCTCTATAATGCTTGCTTTGATTACTCTATCAACTCTAAAGTTGAGGTAGTTATGAAGATAAAGGATAAGAGATTTTTGATAGTAGGTGCTGGGATAAGTGGGATAAAAAGTGCCCTCTTTCTAAAAAAAAGAGGAGGTACAGTTTTTGTAAATGACATTAAGCCACAGGCAAGTCTTGAAAAAGAGGTTAAAATTTTAGAAGAAAACTCCATTCCCTATCTCTTTGGAGAACACAGGGAAGAGTTTTTTTTGAATCAAAATTATATTATCGTGAGTCCTGGTGTGCCTCATAGGACAGAGTTGTTTAATAAGGCAAGGGAAAGAGGTATTGAGATATTGGGAGAGATTGAGCTCGCTAGTAGATTTATCTCTACACCAATTATAGCTATTACCGGTACAAACGGCAAAACAACAACTACTACACTTATAGGAGAGATTCTAAAGGGGGCAGGAAAAGACGTCTTTGTAGGCGGGAATATAGGTACTCCCTTGATTGAGTATGCAGAAGATGACAGTAAAGATCTTGTGGTTCTTGAAGTTTCAAGTTTTCAGCTTGAAACAATTAGCCATTTCCACCCCTATGGGGCAATTTTACTAAATATTACGCCGGATCATCTTGATAGGTATGATGGTATGGAAGATTATGCCGAAGCAAAGATGAGGATTTTTGAAAATCAAGAATCCTTTGATTTTGCTGTGATTAATGTAGATGATCCTTGGGTTAATAGGTATAAATATGGGATTCTTTCGGAAATTTTACCCTTTTCCATAAAAAAGGAGTTGAAAAAAGGAGCCTATTATAGAGAAGAGAAAATTATATTAAGACACCAATTATTAAAAGGTGAAGAGGTAATTAACTCAAAAGATATTGCCCTTAAGGGGCTTCACAATATGGAAAATGTAATGGCAAGTCTATTAACTGCCATTGAGTTAGGTATAGAGTTAGATAGTATTAGGGAGACCTTAGCTAAATTCACAGGGCTACATCATAGGGTTGAGTTTGTTGATGAGATAAAGGGGGTGTCTTTTTACAATGACTCGAAGGGAACAAATGTAGGTGCTACCGAAAAAGCTCTGGCAGGTTTTAATGAGAAAGTAGTGTTGATATTAGGTGGTAGAGATAAGGGTGGTGATTATACTTTTTTAAAAGAGGAAATAAAAAGAGTTGTGAAAACCATTGTCGCTATCGGTGAGGCAAAGGAAAAGATTTACAATCAGCTAAGGGATTTAGTTCCTGTAGTAATTTCTGAGGGTTTTGAAGAGGCCGTTAAGATTGCTTTTAATATAGCTGAAAAAGGAGATATAGTACTTCTCTCACCTGCTTGCTCAAGCTTTGATATGTTTTCATCATATGTTGAGAGGGGTAATAAGTTTGTTGAGATAGTAAAAAAAATGAAGGAGGAGCTTTCCTATAAAGATAGATAAATATATATTTATCCCCTTTTTATTTCTTATATGTTTTGGTGCTATTATGGTTCTATCCTCTGGGGTTAGCCTAAAAGGGGAAGGGCAGTTTATTAGTTTGTTTTTTAGACATCTTACAATGTTAGCTATAGGGACAATTGCCCTTTTATTTGCTCTCTTTATACCACTCGAAAAATGGCAGAATAATATCTATTGGCTTCTTTTATTGTCCATAATACTTATGGTGCTTGTCTTATTTCCTGGTATAGGTGCCACAGTAAAGGGTGCAAAGAGGTGGATTAATACACCTTTTGGTTTTAGATTGCAGCCATCTTTTATATGTAAACTCATATTGATAATGTTTATGGCTTCCTCTCTGAGCAAGAAAAATCCTGAAAAGCTTACAAGCTTTAAGAAAGGCATTTTGCCTTACTTGATAATAATATTTATATTAGGTCTTCTTTTTATGGCTGAACCAGACTTTGGTGGTTTTTTTGTTGTTTTAACCATAGCACTTGTAATGTTATTAGTTGCTGGAACATCTCTTAAGCACTGGCTAAGCATAGTTTTGGGTATTGGCATTCCAGCTGTTTTATATCTTGCCTATAGTCAAAACTATAGAGCAGCAAGAATAAAAGCCTTTCTTAATATCTGGAAGCATCAGGAAGGTGCTTCCTATCAGATTGTTCAGTCATTGTATTCCTTTGCTGCTGGTGGTATTACAGGTGCTGGATTTGGTGGGGGTAGACAGAAGATGAGTTTTTTGCCAGAGGCTCATACAGATTTTATTTTTGCAGTAATTGGAGAGGAGACAGGACTGGTTGGGTCTTTGTTAGTAGGATTTGCTTTCTTGATGATTACTCTTAGAGGTTTTATGATAGCAATAAAGATTTGTGATAAAAACAGTTTTCATTCCTTACTTGCCTGTGGTATTACTCTTTTTATATCTTTAGGTGCGGTACTAAATATGCTTGTTAATCTGTCTCTTGCTCCACCTAAAGGGTTGCCTCTGCCCTTTATAAGTTATGGAGGAACTGCAACTATTTGTTATATGTTTGCTATTGGGTTATTGCTAAATATTAGTAGGAGGGCCGAGGATTGATAGTAATCACAGGTGGTGGTACTGGGGGACATGTAATACCGGCTATGAGCTTAGCAGAGGTTTTTTCAGAGAAGGGATATGAAGTTCTATATATAGGGAGCGAGAAAGGTATAGAGAAAAAGATTTTTACTGGCGATATAAAAAAGATATTTCTTAATCTGTCTGGTATAAAGGGTAAGGATTTATTTACCTCTATTAAAGGGTTTGTTCTGACTATAGCTGCCTCTTTTAAAATTTTTTTTCTTTTTATAAAGAAAAAACCATCTGTGGTTATAGGAACAGGAGGTTTTGTTTGTATCCCTGCTGTAATTACAGGTTATTTATTAGGTGCTAAGATCTATCTGCAGGAACAAAATGCCGTACCTGGTGCTTCGGTTAAATATTTATCAAAACTTGCAAGAAAGATATTTCTTGGTTTTGAAGATTGCAAGAGATATTTTCCCAAAGAGAAGGTGGTAGTTACTGGTAATCCGATAAAAAGCATATTTTTTAAAGAAGAGATAAAATACAATAAAAGGAAGGATGGTGAGAAACTCTCTTTATTAGTAATTGGTGGTTCCCAGGGCTCAAAATTTGTTAATGAGTTAATGTTTTCTACAATAGCTCATCTTGAGTCTGGTAAAATAAAAGTTTTTCATCAAACCGGTGAGAGATACAAGGATGTAGCTATTTATGAGTACAGAAGGAACAATATTGAGGCAGAAGTTTTTGCCTTTACAGATAGAATTATTGATTATTACAAAAAATCTCATTTAGTAATAGGTAGATCCGGGGCGATGAGTGTATCAGAGTTGATAGCAGTAAAGAGACCAGCCATATTAATACCATTTCCTTATGCTATATATGATCATCAAGCAAGAAATGGGGAGTTTTTAAAAAAAAGAGGTTGCGCTTTACTTTTTAGAGAAAATGAGATTAATCCAGAGATGTTAGCAAAGATTATTGTAGATTTTTATAACCATCCTGAGAAGTTGGAGGATATGGCTAAGGGTTATGATAAGTTTGAGATGAAAAACTCTGCACAGATAATAGTTAATAAAATTATGGAGGATCTGGGTGTATAAGAAGGATTTAAAGATACATTTTGTTGGTATTGGTGGTATAGGGATGAGTGGCATTGCTGAGGTCTTGATTAATCTTGGCTATAATGTTTCTGGATCTGACCTTAAGGAGACTGAGATAACAAAAAGGCTTGAGGGACTGGGGGCAGAGATATATTATGGCCATAGTGAAGATAACTTAAGAGATGTGGGCTGTGTTGTTGTATCAAGTGCAATTAAGAGAGATAATCCAGAGCTTTTGAAGGCCTATGATATTAATATTCCCGTAATCCTTAGAGCAGAGATGTTGGCAGAGCTTTTAAGAATGAAGTATAGTGTTCTTGTAGCAGGCACACATGGTAAGACAACTACAACTTCTTTAATTGCTCATATGCTCCATTGTGCTAATATGGATCCCACAATGGTTGTTGGTGGGAAACTCAATAATTTTGGCACCAATGCAAAGTTGGGGCAGGGAAGCTTTGTTGTAGCGGAGGCAGATGAGAGTGATGGTAGCTTTCTATTACTATCTCCTACCATAGCCATAGTTACAAATATTGAGAGAGAACATATTGAGCATTACGGTGATTATGAAAAATTAGAAAGGTCCTTCGTAGAGTTTTTAAATAAAGTGCCCTTTTATGGTCTAAATATTGTATGTCTTGATGACCCAGGCGTTCAGAGGATTATATCAAGACTAAATCGCAGAGTTATGACCTATGGACTTTCTAAACAAGCTGATATTCAGGCTCAAAATGTTAAGCTTGGCAAAGAGGGAAGTGAGTTTGATATAATATTTTCAGGAGAAAATTTAGGAAAGATTAAGACTAATGTATTAGGGATACATAACGTACTAAACTCTTTAGCGGTAATAGGAGTTGCCATTGAGTTGGGCATAAGCTTTGATAAATTGGAAATAGCCTTCAATACATTTAATGGCATCCAGAGAAGGTTTCAGGTAAAAGGGACGGAAAGGGATATTAGGGTTATTGATGATTATGGGCATCATCCAACAGAGATTAAAGCAACACTTAAAACTGCAAGAAATTATTGGGATGGTAGGATAGTTGTATTATTCCAACCCCATAGATACTCAAGGACTAAGGACCTCTTCGATGATTTCTTAACATCCTTCTACGATGCAGATGTAGTGGCAGTAATGGATATTTATAGTGCCCAGGAGGAAGAGATACCTGGTGTATCTGGAAAACTCTTAGCAGAGGGTATAAAAAAACACGGGCATAAAGAGGTATATTTTGTAGGGGATAAAGAGAGTTCTCTAAATTTTCTAAAAGATTTTTTAAGGGCTGGGGATCTTTTGGTTACCCTCGGTGCAGGCGATGTCTATAAAGTTGGAGAGATGCTTCTAGAATGGTTAAGAAAATAAATTTTTTTATATCCTATGGAGGGATATGTTAGAAAATTTTAGAGGCAAAATAGAAGAGAATTTTCCTTTAAAAAATCTGACAACCTGGAAGATTGGTGGAGAGGCAAGATATGTGTTTTTTCCATTGGATAATAAAGATATAGAGATTGCCCTCGCTTTTGCAAAAGAGAAAGGGTTGTCCTTTTATATAATGGGAAACGGTAGTAATATACTAGTTGGAGATGATTTTTATGACGGCCTTGTGGTAAACCTAAGAGAGGGATTTAAAGAAAAGGCAATAATAAAATATACGGACAAAGAAGTGGAGATTTATTTAGGTGCAGGCAACCTAACTGCTGAAATTATAAATTTTTCTATACGAGAGGAGCTTACTGGCTTAGAGTTTATAGCTGGAATACCGGCTACTTTAGGTGGTTTATTAAGGATGAACGGTGGTGCTTTTAATAATGAGATAATGAGTTTTGTAAAGAGTATAAATTTTTATAGCCCCAAGAGGGCTTTTTATAGCCTTTCTAAAGAAGATCTTAGTTATGGTTATAGGAGTTTAGAGATAGAAGAGGAAACATTAATTTTAGGTGGGCTCTTTGCATTAAAAAAAGGAGAGGAGAGAGGTATTAAAGAAAAAGTAGAGTATTACTTAAAGGAGAGAAAAAGTAAACAACCTCTTGATATGCCTAGTTGTGGTTCTGTTTTTAAAAACCCCGAAGGGAATTATGCTGGTAAGATAATTGAAGATTTAGGTCTTAAGGGTTATCAGGTGGGTGGTGCGAAGATATCGGAAAAGCATGCAAACTTTATTGTGAACACAGGCAATGCTTCTGCAAAGGATGTCTTGACATTAATAGAGTTTGTAAAGCAAAAGGCCTATCTCAAAAAGGGGATCATCCTTAAAGAAGAGATGGTTTATTTTAATATCAATAAAAAAGTAAGGGCGATGGTGTTATGAGAGTAGGTGTTATTTATGGAGGTATCTCAAAGGAAAGAGAGATATCAATAAAAACAGGCACAGCCATCTCAAAGGCTCTCAAGGAAAAGGGATACAATGTGGTTGATTTGCTGGTTAGCAATAACATAGTGGATATCATCTTAAATGCTGATATAGACGTGGCATTTGTAGCCCTTCATGGTAGATATGGAGAAGATGGCACTGTTCAAGGCTTATTGGAACTTCTAAAAATTCCATACACAGGAGCCTCAGTTTTAGCCTCTGCCATAGGCATTGATAAGATAATGACAAAAATTATATGGCAGTATAACAATATTTTAACTCCTAAGTTTCAAGTTATTAAAGATTTAAAAGACGAAAGATCCATAGGGTTTCCTTTAGTGGTTAAATCTCCTCGAGAGGGATCAACCATAGGGGTGTACATTGTAAATAATGAAAAGGAGTATGAGAATGCGTTAACCGAAGCCTTTAGGCTCGATGATGAGGTTTTGTTAGAAGAGTATATTAAAGGTGCTGAAATGACCGTTTCAGTTTTAGATGAGCTCGTTCTAACACCAATAGAGATTAGACCCAATAAGGGTTTCTATGACTTTCACTCAAAATACACCAAGGGGGAGACTGAGTACATTATACCACCTACTTGCAATGAAGAAGCTATAAAGAAGATGAAAGAGATTGCCCTAAAGGCTTATAGAGCTATTAAATGTTCTGGTGCCGCAAGAGTTGATTTTATCTTAACCGATAATGATACTCCCTATGCCCTGGAGATAAATACAATCCCTGGTATGACAGAGACAAGCTTACTTCCCAAAGCGGCTGCTTACCACGGCATAAATTTTTCTGATTTAGTAGAGATGATATTGAAAAAGGCAAGGCTACATAATTCTTATAAAGATTGATATGAATAGAAGAAATATAACTAATAAGCTTGAAAAAGAAAGAAAGAAGAAGACCTTAAAAAGGTTTATAAAAAAAACCATCTTGTTTTTTTCTATTGTGGGAATATTAATATTATTTGCTTCTCAAACTTATAGCCTTACAAGACCTTTGATAAAAGAAGAGTTTACAAGATTTACAAAGGAGTTCTTAATGATAAGGGAGTTGGCAGTTATTGGTGCCAGCGATTTTGCCGATAAAGAGATTAGAAGCTTTATAAAACCTATTATAGATGTAAACCCAAACATTTTTACATTCCCCATGGAAAATATTAAACTCTTTCTTGCCACTAGACCTTATATTAGTAAAGCCCATGTTAGGAAAGAGTTACCGGGTAGAATTGTTGTAGACATTAAAGAGAAAAAGCCTATCGCTATCTTTTTTGATGGAGATCTAAAGCTTCTCGATGAGAATGGAGAGGTCATTAGGCCTATGTCTATTGGTGAGAATATAGATGTTCCTATTATTACTTTGGAAAAAATAAATGAGGACTCAATGGCTAACTATCTAAAGAGTGGTTGCAATTTTATATCTTTAGATAATCAATCAACACCCTATTTATTACCTTCTGAGGTTAGGTTAACCCCTAGTTATATCGAGATAAAGAGTTTAGAGTTAAAGACCAGCAGTAATTACATACCCTCAGTGTATATTGGTTATGATGAGTTAGAGAAAAAGATTCTTAACTTAAAAAAACTCTGGACAGATATAGTAAATAAAAAGGAAAATATTGAGTATGTTGATGCAAGATTTAGTAAAGGGATATCGATTAATCAAAAAAACATTGTAGAGGTTAAAGATGGCAAAAGGCAGTAGTGATAGAATCGTTGTAGGGCTTGATATCGGTACTACCAAGGTTTGTGCTATCGTGGGTCAGCTTGTAGATTCTTCTTTGGAGATTGTAGGTGTAGGTATAGCACCCTCAAAGGGTATTAAGAAAGGTGTAGTTATAAATATAGATGAAACGGTTGGTTCGATAAAAAAAGCTATTCACGATGCTGAAGTGATGGCTGGAACAAAGATACAAAGCGTCTATGTTGGCATAGCTGGTGGTCATATAAAGAGCTATAATAGCACGGGAGTTATAGCTATTAAAAGTAGAACAGTAACAGATGCCGATAAAAGAAGAGTTATTGATGCAGCACAAGCATTAAACATACCTCTCGATAGAGAGATATTACATGTTTTACCTCAGGAATACATTGTTGACAGTCAAGATGGAATAAAAGAACCTTTAGGAATGAGTGGTGTAAGATTAGAAGTTAAGGTTCACATTGTTACGGCGGCAGTAACAGCAGTAGAAAATGTAATAAAATGTTGCAAAAAGGCAGGTGTTGATGTTCAAAACATAGTACTTGAGCAGTTGGCTGCCAGTGAGGCTGTACTTACAGAAGATGAGAAGGATTTAGGAGTAGCTCTTGTAGATTTGGGAGGAGGAACAACTGATATAGCCGTTTTTCACGGTGGTAGTATAAAATACACATCCGTCTTAGCAATGGGTGGTAACCACATAACCAATGACATAGCGATAGGATTAAGAACAGCTACACAGGAGGCAGAGATGCTTAAGGTAAAATATGGGTCAGCCTTAAGCTCTTTGGTAGATAAAGGGGAGATGATTGAAGTGCCTTCTGTTGGTACTAGAAAGAGCAAGATTATACCTCGAACAACCCTTGCAGATATAATTGAGCCAAGAATGGAAGAAATATTTGCCCTCGTCAATAGAGAGATAGTAAAATCAGATGTTAGTAATTTTATTACCTCAGGGATAGTATTAACAGGCGGTGGAGCTCTAATGAATGGGACTCTTGAATTAGGGGAACAGGTATTTGGCATGCCGGTGAGAGTTGGTATACCTAAGGTCTCAGGTGTTGTAGATCTAATCTCCTCACCGCAGTTATCGACGGCCGTTGGACTTGTATTATATGGTAGTAAACATCATTACAGAGAGGCAAAAGGTTCAAAGGGTGGTGGAGAGAAATGGAGCTTCCGTAGAATCGTAGAAAGCTTAAAGGCAATGCTTAAGGATTATTTTGAATAAAAAATTGAAGGGGGATGAGAGATGATTGAAGTTCAGAGAGAAGAAATCTTTGAGGCAAAGATAAAAATATTTGGTGTTGGTGGTGCTGGCGGAAATGCTATTAATAATATGGTTAAACAAGGGATAGAGGGTGTTGAGTTTTGGGTTGCCAATACCGATGCACAGGATATAGAAAAATCCCTTGCCTCCTTCAAATTAAAGTTAGGGGTTAGTAATAAAGGCTTAGGAGCAGGTGGTGACCCTGAGAGAGGCAAGGAGGCAGCCTTAGAAAGCATAGAAGATGTAAAGAATGCTCTTATAGGTACTGATATGCTCTTTATAACAGCAGGTATGGGAGGTGGTACAGGCACAGGTGCCTCACCAGTCATCGCAAAGGTAGCTAAAGAACTTAATATTCTAACGGTAGCCGTTGTTACTAAGCCTTTTGATTTTGAAGGAAGACTAAGAACACAGAGGGCTGAAATAGGACTTGAGGAGTTGAAAAAAAATGTTGATGCCTTAATTACAATACCAAATAATAGACTTCTTGCTTTAGTAGATAAGTCAACGCCCCTTTTAAAAGCCTTTGGCATAGCAGATGATGTATTGTATCAAGCTGTAAGAGGCATATCAGACTTAATAACAATAAATGGACTTATAAATATAGATTTTGCCGATGTTCGTTCTGTAATGCAAGAGACAGGCGTTGCAAGAATTGGTATAGGTGTGGCTACAGGCGAGAATAAAGCAAGAGAGGCTGCTGAGAAAGCTATTTCAAATCCTTTGTTGGAAGAGATTAGTCTCCATGGTTCAAAGGGGTTGTTGTTAAATATTACCGGTGGATACGACTTAACACTTGCTGAGGTGGAGGAAGCAGCAAATATTATAAAGGCAACAGCCAGAGAGGACGCAAATATTAGGTTTGGTGCTATAATTGATGAGAACATGAACGAGACGATTAGAATAACTGTTGTGGCTACAGGTTTTGATGGGGCAGAGAAGAGAGATTTTTACACTAATAAAGGAAAGACAAAAAGACCTATAATTATAAAGGAAGATTTGCCTGATGAGGTCCTTGAGATACCAGCCTATGTAAGGTGGAATGTGGATTAATTGATTAGGAACATATCAAGTCATCTTTTAAAACTACAAAAAGATATTTTAAACCACGAAAGCGGTGAGAAGGGAAGAAGAGGGTCTGTTAATGTCTCTCTTTTTTACCCTAATAGTTATAATGTTGGTATAAGCACCCTTGCCCTACATAGGGTTTTTGAGCTTACTAAGAGAGTTCCAGAAATTGGGGTTAACCGACTATTTTTGGAGGGAAAAAAAGAGAAAGAGGTGCTTCCTTTAGATAACTCCTTTGGCATTGAGGACTCTCAAATTATAGCCTTTTTTTTGTCCTATGAGCTTGATTATTTAAATGTAATTAAATCTTTGTATCTACTTAATATCCCCTTAAGATCTTCTGAACGAGGCGAAAAGTATCCATTAATAATTGGCGGTGGTGCTGCAATAACAATTAACCCACAGGTCTTTGATGAGGTATTCGATATTATATTTGTTGGAGAGGCAGAGGAAAGTTATGTAGATTTCCTAAAGCTTTTTTATAATTTCCGAGATAAAGAAGAGATATTAAATAGGGCAAGTAATATTGAGGGTACTTATATCCCCTCACGAATGAAAGCCTATAGGAGAGCCTTTTATAAAGATTTCCCATTGGATTTCTCAAAAAGTATATTTTTTACTAAGAAAGGTGAGTTTGGAGACTGTCATTTGATAGAGGTTACTAGGGGATGCCCTGCAAGGTGCAATTTTTGCATATCAAGAATCTTATATGCCCCGCTTCGTTTTGCCGATAAAGAGATAATAAAGGAGATTATAAAAAACTCAGTAAATAAAAAAATTGGTCTTTTAGGTGCAAGTGTATCCTATCATCCTTCAATTAAAGAGCTTATGGAGTTTATAGTAAAAGAGAAAAAAAATTTTTCCATATCTTCTTTAAGAGCAGATATGGTTGATGAAGAGTTTATTAACTTATTATATTTAGGTGGCAATAGAACAATTACCCTCGCACCAGAAGCAGGAACAGAAAGACTTAGGAACTACATAGAAAAAGGTATAACAGAAGAGGATCTCGAGAGAGCGACTATGTTAGCTTTAGAAAGGGGTTTTTCTGGTTTGAGATTGTATTTTATGATCGGGTTACCTACAGAGACTATGGAGGATATTGAAGGTATAATAAGTTTTGCCAAAAAGATAAGGCAGATTGAAAAAAGTGTAGGTAAAAGATTTGTTAAAAGGACTTTTACTTTAAGCCCCTTCGTACCCAAAAGACTTACGCCTTTAAGCGATTACCCTATGGAGGATGTAAAGAAATTATCAGAGAAGATAAATTTTTTAAGAAAAGCTTTAACTAACATAGGCATAGAGGTTTTATACGAACATCCTAAGACAGCCCATTTAGAGTATGAGCTTTCAAGAAAAAATATTTTAAAACAAGAAAAAAGGATAAAAGGTTAAAGTTGCTAAGTTAGAAAGGGCCTTTTTAACTCATTTTTGTTGATTTTTAGAGGCTATCTTTCTAAAATTTAAAGATAATTTTCTTAGGAGGTGGGCTTTGCATTATTTTAATTATCGAGGTGATGAGATTTATTGTGAAGATGTGCCGGTAAGTAAATTGGTAAAAGAGTTTGGTACACCATTATATATTTATAGTGCCAGTACACTTTTAAGACATTATAAAGCCTTTGATGAGTCCTTTAAAACACATGAACATCTTATTTGTTACTCAGTTAAGGCTAATAGTAATATAGCTCTCTTAAAGCTTTTTGCAAAGGAAGGCTCAGGCTTTGATATAGTCTCAGGTGGAGAGTTATATAGAGCCCTTAAGGCTGGCGCTGATCCCAAAAAGATAGTCTTTTCAGGTGTTGGTAAAAGCGACGACGAGATAGAGATGGCTATCTCAAAAGATATTCTAATGTTTAATGTGGAGTCTGAAGCAGAGCTATATGCCATAGACAGTATAGCTGGTAAGCTTAAAAAGAAAGCTCTCATAGCAATTAGAATAAATCCTGACGTTAATCCTCTCACCCATCCCTACATCTCAACAGGTCTTAAGAAGAATAAGTTTGGAATACCCTATGAGATGTCTTTTGATGTTTACATGAAGGCTAAAAAACTAAAACATATTGAGATTGTTGGTATTGATTGTCATATAGGCTCTCAGATTACGCAGTTAGCACCGTTTCTTGAAGCGATTGACAAGGTTATTGCTTTAATGAGAGAGCTTGAAAGTAAGGATATTGAGATAAAATATATTGATTTAGGGGGTGGGCTTGGTATCAGTTACAAAGATGAAGAGCCACCTCATCCCAATGAGTATGGAGAGGCTGTTTTGAAGAAGTTTGAGGGGATTAAAAAGACATTAATTTTTGAGCCTGGTAGGGTTATTGTTGGCAATGCCGGTATATTGGCAACAAAGGTGCTATATCTAAAAGAAAACACTGAAAAGAGATTTATTATTGTTGATGCAGCCATGAACGATCTTGCAAGACCAGCCCTTTACGGCTCCTATCACACAATCCTCCCTTTAACAAAGTCGGATGAAAGTATTAACCAAGTATATGACATAGTTGGTCCTATTTGTGAATCAACCGATTTTTTTGCTAAGGATAGAAGCCTACCAGAGATCCAGAAAAATGATTACCTATGTATATTTAGTGCCGGTGCCTATGGGTTTTCAATGTCTTCTAACTATAACTCACGTAATAAGGCTGCAGAAGTATTAGTTTTAGGGGATAAGTATTATCTAATTAGAGAAAGAGATACCTACGAAGACCTCATTAGTAAAGAAAAAATACCTTTCTAAAGGATAAATATGGATAAATTACCTTTTTATAAGCTAAGTGGCTCAGGGAATGATTTTATTATAGTTAACAATCTAAAGGGCGAGTATTCCTTTGATTTTTTTAAGGATATCGTAAAGAAAGTAACCAGCAGAAATAATGGTGTTGGGGCTGATGGGTTAATAATACTTAACAAGGATGAGGAAGTAGATTTTAGATGGGATTTTTTTAACTCCGATGGTAGTATCGCTGAGATGTGTGGAAACGGGGCTCGATGTGCAGGCAGAGTATTTTCAATTATAACTGGAAAAAAAGATATCCTCTTTAGGACATTAGCTGGAAAAATTGATGCCTTTGTAGAAGGTACTATTGTTAAGGTAAGGTTGTCTGACCCAACCAACTATCTTGATGAAGTAACTATTGATGTGGATGGAAAGATTTTTAAGGGTGCCTTTATTAATACAGGCGTGCCTCATTTTGTTTTAGAGGTTGATGATATAGATAATTTTCCTGTTAAAGAGATAGGCAATAAGATAAGATTTCACAGTTATTTTTCGCCAAAAGGTACTAATGTAAATTTTATTAAATATTTAGGTGGTAATAGTATTAAGGTAAGAACCTATGAAAGAGGGGTAGAAGATGAAACTTTAGCATGCGGCACCGGCTCCTGTGCCTCTGCCCTTGTGTTAGGTAAGAAGGGGATAGTCAGAGATAAGGCAAACATAATCACCTCAGGGGGTGAGATGCTTTCGGTCTATTTTAAGATAGAGGGAGAAAATTTTAGCAATGTCTATTTGGAAGGACAGGTTAGGCTTATCTGTCAAGGAGAGATTTTTTTAAAGGAGCTATAAAAATATTTTATAGGAGATAATTTATGTTTAAGGGAGCAATAACTGCTATCGTTACACCCTTTAGAAATGGAGAAGTAGATTGGAAATCTTTAGAGAAACTCATAGAGTTTCAGATCAAAGAAGGTATAAGTGGGATAGTTCCCTGTGGTACTACTGGTGAGTCAGCAACTCTTTCCTATGAAGAACACAACAAAGTAATAGAGTTTACCGTAAAAAAAGTAAACAAGAGAGTGCCTGTAATTGCCGGGACAGGAGCAAATAGTACAGAAGAGGCAATAGAGTTAACAGAGCATGCGAAAAAAGTGGGTGCAGATGCTTCCTTGCAGGTTTGTCCCTATTATAATAAGCCCTCTCAGGAAGGTCTCTATAGGCATTTTATGAAGATTGCCGAGACTGTTGATATCCCTGTTGTCCTTTATAACATTCCTAGTAGAACGGGTATTAATATGCAACCAGAGACAATAATTAAGTTATCTGAAATACCAAACATAATTGGAATCAAAGAAGCAAGCGGAAGTATGGATCAGGTAACAGAGATAGCAAAAGGTATTAAGAAGAAAAGTTTTTCTATACTATCAGGTGATGACTCTCTTACCCTACCTATGATGTCGGTGGGGGCAAAAGGGGTTATCTCTGTTGCTTCTAATATTATCCCTAAAAAGATTTCTAAAATGGTAAAGGACTTTCTGGATGGGAAGGCTGATTCAGCAAGAAGGGGCCACTTAGAGCTTTTTGATTTGATGAAAGCATTATTCATAGAAACAAACCCAATTCCTGTAAAGACAGCCCTAAGCATGATGTCTATGATAAAAGAAGAGTTTAGACTACCTCTTTGTGAGATGTCATCTCAAAATAAAGAGAAATTGAAGAAAGTTTTGGCTAAATATAAGATTATAAAGGAGTGAAAGGTGATTAAGATTATTGTTTTAGGTGCCTGCGGTAGAATGGGCAGTACTATAATGCGTCTTATAGAGGAAGATCCTGAGCTTTTGCTTTGTGCAGCCATAGAAAAAAAAGATTCTCCCTTTATTGGTGAGCCTGCTGAGAGATTTGGTGGAACTAAAGGTATTGTAATTACAAGCTCTTTAGAAGAGGTATCAGAAAAGGATACGGTAATAATTGATTTTACACATATCGAAGCAACCCGTGAGAACATAAAGATTGCTGCTTATAAAGGGTCCCCAATGGTTATAGGAACAACGGGATTTTCCTATGAAGAGACCCAAAAGATAGCAGAGCTGGCAAAAAGAAGCTTCCCATGCCTATTATCACCAAATATGAGTTTAGGTGTTAATGTGCTTTTTAAGCTTGTCTCCGAGGCAGCAAGGCTACTAACAGATGAGTATAATGTTGAGATAGTAGAGATACATCACAATAAGAAAAAGGATGCCCCTAGCGGAACAGCCGTTAAGTTGGGACAGGTAGTGGCTGAAGCCTTTGGTTGGAGTTATGATGAAACAGCCGTATATGAAAGAAAAGGTATGGTAGGAGAGAGAAAGAAAAAAGAGATAGGGATGCAAACATTAAGAGCTGGAGATGTAGTGGGCGAACATACAGTTATATTCGGTGGAATGGGAGAGAGAGTTGAGCTTACACATAGAGCCCACAGTAGAGAGAATTTCGCCAGAGGTGCTATTAGAGCTGCAAAGTGGATACGAAATAAAGAGAATGGTTTTTATACAATGGCAGACGTATTGGGTATTAGATGATAATTTAGCTAAAGCGAGATAACTTATGAAAGTTGGAAGGATTACACATTTAAAGACAAGAGAGGTCTTAAGTGGTCTTTTTGAGGGAGAGAAATTTTATCCCTTTGAAGAAGACATGTTTAATTATTTCAAAAATCGTGGGACCTTAAAAGGTATAAAAGTTTCAGAAAAATCAATCGAGAAAGATGAGCTCAAAGAGTTAATACCCACAGTGCCTACTAAGATTGTAGCTATTGGGCTTAACTACAAAGACCATGCAAAAGAGTTTGGCAAAGAAGTTCCAGATGAACCTTTAATCTTTTTTAAACCAACATCTGCATTAATAGCTACTGGTGATGATATTATCATCCCATCTTTTACAAAGAGGGTTGATTACGAAGGTGAGCTTGCCATAGTAATTGGAAGGACCTGTAAAAATGTATCTGAGGAGGAGGCAAAAAACTACATATTAGGTTATAGCTGTTTTAATGATATAACTGAGAGGGTTATTCAAAAAAAGGATGGCCAGTATTCAAGGGCAAAGGGTTTTGATACCTTCGCGCCCTATGGACCTTATATTGAAACAGATTTAGCGCCAACCTCTCTTGAGATAAAGACAATCTTAAATGGAACAGTAGTTCAAAATAGTAACACAAAAGATCAGATATTCTCTCCCTTTTTTTTAGTTAGTTTTATAAGTAATTACATGACTCTTTATCCTGGTGATATAATACCTACTGGGACTCCCTCAGGGGTTGGACCATTAAAAGATGGTGATATCGTTGAGATTTTTATAGAAAATATTGGTACACTTAAAAATTTTGTCAGATCAGTATAAGATCTTATATGAAAAGCTATAATCAGTAAAGATTGGCGTTGATACTAAAACCTCTCCTAAAGGAGATATAATACCTGATATTCCAGTATTTGCAGATCTTATAAGGAATAGTTCATTTTCTATAGCCCTAAACTTGCTCATGGCAAAGTGTTGATAAGGTGCTGATGTCTTTCCAAACCATGCATCGTTTGTAATATTAATAAGTATATTAGCTCCCTTTAACTTATATTCCTTAGATATTTCAGGAAATATTGATTCATAACAGATTAAGGTTCCAATCTTTAAATTATCGGCAAAAAGGATTTTTAGCTCCTTTCCAGCTAAAAAGTTTCCAGCGGAAACAACTAACTTATCTACAAAAAAAAGGATCTTTTTTAATGGGACATACTCTCCAAAGGGAACTAGGTGGGTCTTGTGATACTTATTAATTAACTCTCCTTTATAAAAGATTCCTGCACTATTAGTATAATAGAGCTTGCCATCGTCACCATAATCATAGTGTGGAAAACCAGTAAAGAGAAAAAAATTTTTCTCAGAAAGAAAATTTTTTAGATATTCAGTTAGATCAATATCTCTTGCATAAATGAAGGGTAGAGCAGTTTCAGGCCAGATTATTATTGTAGGATTGTTTACAAGCTCCTTTTCTGTCAGTGATATATACTTGTCTATAATCTGTTTTTGGAGGCTTTTTTCCCATTTCTGAGACTGATCAATATTACCCTGGATGACAGAGACCGTTACAGCTTCTTTATTATTTAGATTGCTTTTTATGGTCTTTATCCTATGATTTCCATATAGTATAGACAATATAACAAAAGTGACTGCAATGATTAGATTTATTCTGTAGGTCCACTTTTTTTCTGTTAAGTAGGTAAGAGAGATATTAAAAAATATAACAACAAAACTAACTCCATATACACCAAGGGGATTTGCTATTTGTATTAATGACAGGAAACTATGCTGTGTATATCCCAGTAGCATCCATGGAAAGCCTGATAAAGCATAGCTTCTTATAACCTCAAGTATAACAAAAATAAGAGACATTATTAGCGGGAAGAAATAGGGTGTTAGTCTTTTTCTAAGAAGGACGAAAATTTTAAAGAAGACAGCGTAATAGAGGGCTAAGTACATACAAAGCAGTAACATTAAGGATATAGCTATTGGAAGAGGTAAGTTGCCATAGTGTTTGAGAACATGTGTTATCCAATACATTGTTAGCATGGAGTATATAAGACCGAATAAAAAACCCTTTTTAAAGCCCTCTGAAGGTTTTTTTAATGTTGAAAGAGCTATTGATATAGCAAAATAGGCTAAGTAAAAAAGGTCATAGGGTGGGCTTGCAAGAAAAAGTAAGGTAGAACCTAATAATATAAAGAAAAGTTCATTAATTTTTACGGAGGAGTATTTTTTTAACTCTTCTATCATCTGCATCAACTATCTTTACCTCAATTTTGTCGTCTATTATTAAGACCTCTGATTTTTCAGGTATCCTACCTATTTTACTAATAATATAGCCAGCTATAGTCTCCACCTTTTCTTCCGTGTGGAAGTCTAAATCAAAACTATTAGAAAGCTCATCGAGGGTGTAGGTGCCAGAAATTTCATACCATCCAAACTTATCTTTACGGATATCCCTAACATCTTGTGTGTTATCCTCTCCCAAATCTCCAATAATCTCTTCGATTATGTCCGTTTGAGTAACAAGCCCTGTAACCTCCCCAAACTCATCTACCACTATTGCCATTCTTTCTTTTTTTTGTTTTATCTCTGGGAGAAGTTCGGAAATCTTTTTTGACTGAGGGACAAAGTATGGTGCTTTTATTATCTCTCTAAGGTTGAAAGAGGGAGATTTGCTTATATGAATAAGTAGGTCTTTAACATTTAATATCCCTATAATGTTTCTTATCTCCTTTTCGTAAACAGGATAACGGGAATACTCCTTTTCAGATATTAGTTTTATAATACTCTCTTTGTCTAAGTCTACTGAGATGGAAGCCATATAAGGTAGGGGTGTTAAAATCTCTCTTACCTCTGTATCTCTAAACTTAAAGATTCCCTCGATAATCTCAGCTTCTTCAGAGCTATAATTTATGTCTTCATTGCTTAGAGATATAAGAAGCTCTTTCTCAAGGGTCTTGATATCTTTTCTTTTTAAAAGATAATCTACTAAAAACCTATAAAAAATTTTTATATATCTAAATATGACCATTTTACTTGCCAAATATTAAAAAAATTAAGTATGTAATTGTAGTACCTAATATGGCACCATACAAGACCTCTTCTTTTTTATGTATACCTAAGTAAAACCTACTTAAACTGACAATGATTGCAAAGATAATAGTTAAAATCTGAATGTAAATATTTTTTTCAGAAAGAAGTATAGACACCATAAAGGTAAAGGCACAGGCAGCATGTCCTGATGGCATACCCCCATGGAGAGGTTTACCTCTACCATAGTATGATTTTAAGAGAATTACAGTCATAACGACGAGTAACATTGAGATTGAGCCAAGATATAAAGCACCTTCAGAGATTCTTGTAGGCATATCTTTAAAGAGGTATTTTGAGAAAATTAATAGGCCTCCTAAAAGGGCAGTTGTGGAACTTAACAAAACAGCTCCTGCTGCTATATCTTTGGCATACTTGATTGAGATGTGAAAATCCTCCTTAAAGGCATCAAGGGTAATCTCCAAGCCTGTATTTATTAGCTCTGTTATTATTACTAAAGAGATTAGAATTGATAATATCAAAAAATCTAAAACAGTAACATTTAAGGTTAATGCTAAAAAGATTACCAGGAGTCCTGACACAAAGTGTATTCTCATATGTCTTTGGGTCTTAAGGGAATAAATGATACCTTGGCAAGCGCAATTCAGAGAGTTCAAGAAATTTTTAGGTTTCATCCTCAAGCTCAATTTCAGGAAAAATTTTTTTAAAAATTCTAATCTCTTCCTTACGCATCCTTTTTTCTTCTTTTTTCCCTAAAGTATGTTCATATCCTAAAAGATGTAAGATGGAATGGATAAAATAAAAAACTATTAGCTCATAGGAAGAGAGCCCGGTCTCTTTTGATTCGTCAACACAATAATCAATGGAGATATAAATATCACCCAACCTATTCTTCTCATCTGAAGGAAATGAGAGGACATTAGTTGGTTTGTCTTTCTTCAAAAAATTTTTATTCAACTCTCTAATCTTGGTATTATCAATTAAGTAAAGAGTAACAGATTTTTTAATATTTTTTTCTGCTAAGACCTTAAGGGCTACTTCTTTAAGGTCCTCTGTTTTGAAATCAAGAGTTTTTCCATATAAGTTTTTCAGGATAAGCAATCTATTTTTTTCCATTTTCCTTCATAGCCTTTATATCAGGATAATCTATCCTGTGGTGATATACGCCTATTAAAGTCCTTGTAAAACTCTCGGTAACTAAATTTAGGTCTTTTAAGGTGAGCTCGCACTCATCAAGCTGTCCATCAAGAAAAATGTCGTTAATAATTTTCTTTACCACCCCTTTTATTCTTGAGGCAGTAGGCTCATCAAGGACTCTACAGGCAGCTTCTACAGCATCTGCCATCATAATTAAGGCAACTTCTCTCGTCTTTGGTTTCGGTCCAGGGTATCTAAAATTTTCTTCTGCCACGTTTGGATCAATTTTTAATGCTTTAGCATAAAAGAAGGTAACCAGTCTTGTTCCATGGTGCTGTGTTATGGCATCTATTATCTGATCTCCCAAGTTATATTGTTTGGCTATCTCAACTCCTTCTTTAACATGAGATGTGACTATAAGATAGCTCATGGATGGTGTTAATTCTTCGTGCTTATTATAGCCTGAGAACTGATTCTCAATAAAAAATTCGGGCATTTTTATTTTACCAATGTCGTGATAGTAAGCACAGACCCTTGCTAAGATAGGATTCACCTTTATTGCACCTGCTGCAGCCTCTACCATATTGGCTATTAACATACTATGATTGTAGGTTCCTGGTGCTTTAACTAAAAGCTCTTTAAGAAGGGGGTGGTCTAAGTTACTTAACTCAATTAGCTTAATAGTTGTTGTATATTTAAAAAGATATTCAAAGAAAGGGGTTAGCATAATAAGTAGTGTAGTAGATAGAAAACCATTTATTATTACACCACCCATAACTATCATCTTTGTAGCATCAAGATATATTCTCCCCTCGGTAAAATAAAACAAAATAAGAACAAAGAGGATATTAAAAAAAGAGATTTTGAAGCTGGAGCCTAAAATATCTTTTCTTGTGTAACTTCTTCCCATAATATTTATTCCAACCAAGGAAGAACCTAAAAAATAAAGTAGAAGATAGTAGTTTTGAGGGAATAGATTCCCTATAATCACAACAGCGTAGAAAAGAGAGATTATAGCAGTTTCTGAATTTAGAAAGAGTCTAAGAAGCATTCCTGAGAGTGCAAAGGGAACAAAAAGAATAAAAAGCTCTGGATGTATGTTGTATTCGTAACTTATTAAGATACCAAAGATATAAAAGAGCCCGATGGATAAGAAAGTTAGAGATATCACTGTAAGATTGAATAAAATACTTTTGTAGTCATAACGAAACTTCTTGATTGATGCAACTGAAAGGTTATAAAAAAGTACGCTAAAGAAGAAATAGATTATTAAAGTTATGGAAATATTGAGAAAACTTAGCTTCTTTAGTTCCTCTTTTTTAATTAAGATTATTTTTTCATATATCTGGGGTGATAGGATCTCACCTTTCTGAACTAAAATCTCTCCCTTTTTTACTACTAAAAAGTTTGGTTCAATCTTTCTTATAGCTACATTTTCTCTTGACTCTGTCTCAGCCATGTTTAAGTATATGTTAGGTTGGGTAAGATAAGAGGATGCATCAAATAGAGTTTTTTGATATTTAAGAGATAGTTCACTTTTATCTTGTTCCAATAAGCTTTTTATAAAACTCTTTAAATCATTTCTGTTATAAATAAAATCAGGGTCTTTAATCAATATCTCTTCGTAATCTGGCAGAAATCTCTTTATAACTCTTCTTTCTTGTTGAAAAGTATCTTCTCTTAAATATCCTTTTTCGTAAATCTTTGTAAGTATATCCTTTATTTTACCTTCTATCTCATTTGAGAAGCTTAGAGACCAGAGGTTTATAAAACTATCATAGGGAAAACTTGTTGTCTTAAATATAAGTTTAAACTTTTCATAACCATCATTTGCTATATCCATATTGTTCCTATAATTTTCGTAAGGGAAAAGCTTAGCCCACCCTCTCATCTGTGTAAAGCCAAAGCCAAGCTCTTCAAGATATTTTTCTTTAAGTGTTGGGTCATAGTCTATAATCTGAGGTGAGCTTTTTTTTGCCTGGGCTCTTTTCTTTTCCAATGCGTAATGGTCAGGAAGAAAATAGTCTTTCAAAGCCACTACATTCTTATCTGATTTTTGACCTGCCTTAATGTCTTTGAAATAGAAATAAACTTCATAGGGGAGAGACAGCGCTGTTAGTATTACAGAAAATATGAAAGAGAGATAAAAGAACCTTAACTTATCCTGGTCCTTAAAAAGGTTCTTTTTGAGAAAGTCCGCTTTATTAATTTTTTTTGTCATAGGTTTCTTTAATATATTTTTGCGCCTCTATCTTATCAGTTAACTTACCTTCTAACTCCATCTCTCTTAACTTTAAAATAATCTCGCCAACTATAGGGCCTGGCTCAATATTAAGAATATCCATTATCTCTGAGCCCTTTAGTAGAGGTTGTGTCTCTTCCTCTTTCTTACTATAGCTTAAATAGTCTTTGTAAAGCTTTATTGCACCTTTTATGAGATAGTTATCAAAACCTGAACCCTTTGCCAAGTTGTCAGCTATGAAAAGGACAAAAAGAAGAGGTACAGACTCACCTAATTCTTCTTTTAATCTTATGTATGCTTTAGTGGAAAGGTTAGGGTTTTCTTTAGAGGATTGTATTATATGAAAAGGATAGAGGTGAAATCTTACTAATTTTTCGATGAAATTAATGGAACGAGATGAAAATTTTTGCCTAACCAAGAAATTTTTCAAAAACTTACTGCCCTCTTTGTCATGTCTATAAAATGTAATTTTATTACTTATGGTATCTTTAGTCAAAATTTTTCCAATATCGTGGAGAAAGGCCGTAAGTTTAAGGGCAGAAATTGTATTTAACCCATACTCCAACTCTTCATAGAGAATATTTTTGTCAAAATCGATAGGAAAGCCTTCTTTTAGGAAAGTTTCAATATTTTTTAAGGTTTCCATACTATGATTAAAAAGGTCGAAACTGTGCAATTTGCCACTATAAAAGTTTTTATAAGTTTCAACAAAAGGGAAAAGAAATTTTAATAAATTGGTTTGATCCATATCTTTAAGAATCTTTTCAGTATTTTCAAAAGACAATATCTTAAAAAGCTCGGTTTTAAGACGTTCCATAGCTACTTCTAAGATAAGAAAAGATAGCTCTTTAATATAAGCCTCTGTCTCTTCTGTTATGGAAAACCCAAACTGCGCTTTAAATCTATAGGCTCTCAAAAGTCTTAAAGGGTCAGAGACAAGATTGTCTCTTGAGATGCTTCTAATTACTCTTTTCTCAATATCTAAAGTACCTTCTAAGGGATCAATTATTTCTATATCGCTCTCTTTTAGTTTTATAGCGATAGCATTTATAGTAAAGTCTCTTCTATTTAAGTCTTCAACAATATTACTGCCCTGTAGCTTTGATATATCAATATAGTTTTCGTAGTCTTTTAAGAAAGCCCTATAGACACCAAAATCGGCATCGAGAGTTATTACGTTTCCTTTTAAATCTTTTTTGAAATATGATAGGATTTTATCTATATCGTTGACAACTATGTCAATGTCAAAGGTTTTTTCTTGGTTTATGAAAATATCCCTTACAAATCCTCCTACAAAAAAGTTGTCATCGCTTAGCATAAGGTGTCTAAACTTGGGGTGTAGAGAAGAAATAATTTTTATAAAGTTTTTTTTGAAAGCTATAAGGTTATTATTCATAAATTATTATATCTTTGAGGGATTTTTCATTGGGACTTTAAAACTCGGCTTCATTTACCTTTGATAGTTCGGGATTTTTTTTAAGTAACTCATCAATCTTATTTTGGGCTATTTTTAAACTTAAATCAAGGGATAGGGCCTTTTTAAAATACATATAGGCCTTTTCATAATCCTTTTCTCTTTCGGATATACTGCCCATCTCAAAATAAATACCAGCCTTTTTTTCTTCTAATATATTTTCTATCTGAAGAGCCCTTTTATAAAACAGTATAGCCTTGTCCAGTTCACCTTTCTCAACAAAACAGTTTGCTACCATTATGAAGGAATCGTAAGTTTTTTCCTCAAACTCAGAGGTTAATAAAAACTCGCCTATTGCATCGTCATAAAGCCCCATTTCTTTATAGGCGATACCCAAGTTGTAATGAGTTTCCACATCTTCTTTTGATATCTGTTGAGATAGTTTTTCTTTAAAATCTTTAAAAAGGCTTTGAAAGGTCATTCTCTCTGCATCATCTTTGAAGGGATACTTTATATTAGGTTCACTCTCTAACTCTTTCATAATCTCAGTGGTTAGATCAAAATACTCTGTTTCCTTCTTCTCTTCTGCCGCTACTTTTTCTTCTTTTGGTATAGATAATAATATCTCTTTAGCCCTTTGATTGTCTGGCTCAATCTCGAGGACTTTATTACACAAAAGGCGTGTGCCTTCAAGATCATTCATTTTCAGTTTAAATTGTGCTTCAAGTATTAAATCATCTGTATTTGGTTGAAAACTCTCTGTTTCTATCTCTTCAACTTCTTCAATATCCTCAATAACTTCAGGCTCTTCTATGGTTGAGAGTTTTGATTTTTCTTTAATATCCTCAATAATTTTAGGCTCTGCTGTAGTAGAGGTTTTTGATTTTTCTTCTATTAATTCTGTTTTTTTAGGCTCAGGCTTTTTTAAGGAGCTTAACTTACTCTCATAAAAAGATACCTTATCAAGGTCTTCGGTGGATCTGTATATGTTTATTAGTTCACCATAAACCATCCTTAATGCTTCATAATCTTTGGTGTTTTCAAAATATTCTGCCCACTTTTCTTTAACAATAGGGCTATCGGGGAAACGGCTTTTTAACTCCTCTAACTTATCTTTTGCATTTTTAAGAAGCCCATATTTCAATAAAAAGCTTACTTCTTCAACCTCCTTTGTAATATCTGTGGGCTCTTTTTCTTCTAAAATTTTATCTTGTGTAGATATTTTTGTTTCTTTGGGAGGCTCTTTTGTCTTGCCCATCTCTTTTTCTTCAAAAAACCTTACTGCCGATTCCTCATAGGGATCAATGTTTAGAATTTCTCTATAAATGTTTTCTGCCTTAGTTAAATCATTATCTTTAATACTTATCTTAGCTAACTTTCTTAAATGCTCTATCAGAAGAGATTGGTTCTTAATTGTTTTTGCTAAATCAATATATAGATTAATAATCTTTTCTTCTTCGGGAAGATAAGGGAAGTAACTGTCTAGAAGACTTTTAAGATGATCAAAGTCACCCTTAGCTTTTAGTATCTTATATATCTCTTCAATTACAAATATTAAAGATACAAAATCTTTTTGTTTAACAAAAAGTTTGGCTAGCCCCTTTTTTGCATCAATATGGTCGTTCTTTAATTTTACAGCATTCTCAAAGCAAGAGCGTGCTAGACTGTAGTTACCAAGATTGAGATAGCAGTAACCTTTTAAGGAGTAAAGATCGGAGTTTTTAGGATTTTTTTTGATCAGTTCATCTAACTTAGCAATTGCATCATTATATTTCCCATTTTCATACAAAGAAACGGCAATTTTAAGAGACAAATCTTTATCTTCTTCAATAATGCCCGGAAAATGTGCTAAAAGTTTCTCAACTTCCTCAACCTTGCCTTTGCTATTAAGATAATCAATAGTTCTTTGAAGTTTCTCGGCTGCGCGAGAAGAAAGCCCCTGTTTTAAATAAAACTCTATAATTTTTCCTCTATAAAATACGTTATCAGGGTCATAAGATATTATTTTTTCCCAAGTGCTAATTGCTTCTGATAGGTTTTTTTGTTTTTCCTGTATATCAGCTAAGGTTCTTAATTGTGTGATAGCATCGCCTATTAAGCCGTGTTTCTTATACAAATCAGCTAATTTTTCATAGATATCATATTTATTAGGATCGGTTCTTAATATTTGCCTATATATAGCAATTGCCTTTAAGTAGAATCCGTCTTTTATATATATATCTGCTACATTAAGATACTGATTTATTGCCTCATTTTTCTTGCCCTTTCTTAAATAGAGGTCGCCTAATTTTTGGCGTAACTTGAAATCTTTAGGATCAATGCGCAGAACCTTCTCATACTCTTCTATAGCCTTATCTATCTGTCCTTTCTGAATATATTTCTGTATGTCTTCTAATACTTTCGCTTTATTGAAGGTCATTTTTTATTCAACAAACCTCTCATATTCGTCGTACTCAAGAAGCTCTTCTACCTCTTCAGGTTCATAAATATCTATCTCGATTAACCATCCTTCTCCATAGGGGTCATCAGCTATTACCTCGGGCTGATTAATGGCGAGATTATTAACTCTTATCACCTCACCGCTAAGTGGAGCGATGAGGTCAATTACCTCTTCGTTAATATCAACTCCACCAAAAACTTCATCTTTATCAATGTCTTCACCCTTTTTAGGTAGAGAGATTCCAGATATCTCTTTTGTATCTTCTAAAAAAAACTCTGTAACACCTATCTTTGCCCTCTCACCCTTTATTAAAACCCAAAGGTTATCTTTAGAGTACTTGAGCCCTTGAGGCAACATAAGAATCCTCCTATTTAACTCGCTCTATATAAGTGCCAGTTCTTGTGTCAATTTTTATTATATCACCCTCATTTACAAAAAGAGGTACATTTATCGTTGCTCCTGTCTCTACTTTTGCAGGTTTACCTCCTCCACTAACTGTATCTCCTTTGATTCCCGGCACTGTTTCTACTACTTTGAGCTCAACGAAAGTTGGTACTTCCACTCCAATGACCTTTCCTTCAAAAAAGTTAACCGTAAGATTCATGTTTTCTATGATCCAATTTTTTGCCTCTCCTACTAAATTTTCTGAAACAACGGTCTGCTCATAGCTTTCATTATCCATAAATACAAAGCCTTCTTCAGAAGAGTAAAGATATTGCATGTTTTTGGCTTCTAACTCTGGTTTTTCAACTTTTTCTCCAGATCTAAAGGTGTTTTCAATGATGTAACCTGTTTTTAAGTTTTTCATCTTTGTTCTTACTATTGCTCCGCCTCTGCCCATCTTTACATGTTGGAAATCAACAATCTCGTATGGCTCACTATTAAAAACAATCTTGAGCCCCTTCTTAAAATCTGCAGTTGAGTACATAATCAATCCTCCATTTAATTTGGCTACAATGTATTTTATGCCTGTTAAAAAAAATTTCCCTAAAATTTAATATTATAATATTTCACAACCATTTTTTGTAACTAAAATCATCTCTTCGTATCTAACCCCACCTATGCCTTCAAAATAAAGACCTGGCTCAAGTGTCACTACCATTCCAGCTACAAACTTCCCGTCGTTTTTATATGTAATTGTTGGGGATTCATGAACAGAAAGGCCAATTCCGTGTCCAGAGGAGTGTAAAAAATTTTTAAGTACGCCATAACTCTCAAAAACCTTTTTCACTGCAATATCAACTTCTTTAATCTCCTTTCCATGGCTAATTTTACTGAGTCCTGACTCAAAGGCTTCTTTCGCTATTTTTAAATATCTTTCCATCATAGAGTTGGAAAAAATTAGGGTTCTTGTATGATCTGTGCAGTAGCTTTGGTATTTAATGCCGTAGTCAATAATTACAGCCTCTCCATTTTTAATTTTTTTTCTTGATGGGTTTCCATGAGGCAAGGAAGAGTTTTTACCACTTAAAATTAAGGTGTCAAAACTTATACCATCTCCATATTTTTTTAAACAGTACTCTAAATTATTAACACATTCAATCTCTTTTAATCCTATCAAGGCAAATTTTGATAAAAACTCTCTATAGGCACTTCTGGATTTTTTTACTGCTTTCTTTAAAATATCAATTTCTTCTGGATCTTTTATTTCTCTCATCTTTTTTATGATTTTCTCATTATCCTCTATAAATGAAATAGAAGGAAGCTCTTTAGAAAGCTTTTTGTAAATTGAGAATGTAATAGTATCGCTATCAAAAAAAACTTTTTTTATCATCAAACTATTTATGATAGCCTTCATATCTGCAAATAAATCATTAACAAGAAAAATCTCGTCTAAATCTGTAGCCTTTTTTGCCTTCTCATAATATCTACCATCAACAAAGAGAATACTTTTATATTTAGCAATTAATAAGATACCAAAAGAACCGTAAAAACCAGAAAGATAGTAAATGTCTTCTTTGTTAAATATTAAAAAGGCCTCACCATCAGAAAGGTTTTTTTTTAAGATTTCTTCTCTTTTCTTAAAGTTCATTTTTAAGTTTTTTTGTTACGGAAATATCTATGAATTGCTATTAAGGCTAAGTAATAGGAATCTTCTTTAAACCCTGAGACTACACCAAGAGCGATATCACTAATCAGAGAAACTTTTCTAAAGTCTTCCCTTGAAAAAACATTTGATAAATGAACTTCTATAAATGGTTTGTTAAAGATGAGTAAGGCATCTCTTATAGCAATACTTGTATGAGTATAGGCACCTGCATTAATTATTATGGCTTCTACATTTTCTTCTGTAGCCCTTTGTATAGCTGATACAATCTCACCTTCATGATTACTCTGAAAAAATTCAATACTTATATTAAGCTTCTTTGCTTCCTTTGTGAGCCATCTGTTTATCTCATCCAAAGTAAGAGTACCGTAATAATTTTCTTCTCTCTTCCTAAGCATATTGAGGTTGGGACCATTTATTAGAAGTATTTTCATCTAAACTCATCTCCAAGTTTTTCTGAGACAAGCTTGGCTAAATATTTTGCCTTACCGATATTGCCATCTGTTTGAGTAATAAGTATGAGATAATATTCTCTTGTTATAAGCCTAATAACTATGACGCTACTTTGTGTAGAGATCAAGACTTCTTCAAGATTTCCCAGTTTTAAGATATCTGTAACCTTAAGAATTTGCCTCATGGCTGTAACATACTCTATGGCAAGCTCATGAGTCTTTGACTTATCTTCTCTTGCTTTATCTGCTATTACAATCCCATCTTTGTCAATTATTAAAGCGGCTGTAACAGAGGGCTCTCTTTTTAAAATCTCTTCAATTTTTTTTTCCAGCTCCATAGATAAATAAAAGATTAATTTATAATAGACCTTAAGTCAAGAATATATTAATGTTTGTCAATCCAAAATAAATAGGTTTATTGAAGTGTCTTGCCTTAAACTACCTCTATTTAAACAGTTCAAACAAAACCCTGTGAATAATATTTTTTTGATAGATTGGGACATTATTATGTTGACGTAACACACCAAAGTTTTTGTGTTTGACTTTGATGCATTTTTTTAATAAAATCATACTTCTATGTTTGATAATCTAACAGATAAATTAGGTCTTGTCTTTAAAAAGTTAAAGGGGCAAGGCAGAATAACCGAAGCAAATATAAATGAGGCTCTCAAAGAGGTTAGACTTGCCTTACTTGAGGCTGATGTTCACTTTAAGGTTGTCAAGGAGTTTCTTGATAGGGTTAAAGAAAAGGCTTTGGGGCAAGAGGTGCTCCAAAGTGTTACACCTGCCCAGCAGTTTATAAAGATAGTCTATGACGAGCTTGTGTCTATTCTTGGTGGAGAGACTGCAGAAATTAATTTAGCTGGAAGGCCTCCAGTTGTTATTATGCTTGTTGGGTTGCAGGGCTCAGGTAAGACAACACAGGCTGGTAAGCTTGCCCTATATCTTAGAAATAAAAAAAGAAAACCCTTACTTGTATCTCTTGATGTCTATAGACCAGCTGCGTACGATCAGCTAAAAAAGTTGGCAAATCAGATATCAGTACCATTTTTTGAGTATGAAAGAGGGAAAAAACCTCTCACCATTGCCCAAGAGGCAATTATTTTTGCAGAGAAGAATGCCTATGATACTGTTTTGTTTGATACCGCAGGAAGGCTACACATTGACGAAGACTTGATGGCAGAGCTAAAAACTCTTAGATCGTCTATAGAGATGAATGAGGTTTTGCTTGTTATAGATAGTATGATAGGTCAGGAAGCTCTAAATGTGGCAGATAGGTTCAATAAAGAAGTTAATGTAACTGGCTTAATTCTTACAAAGCTTGACGGAGATGCAAGAGGTGGTTCCGCTTTATCTGCAAAAACTGTAACTCATGTTCCCATTAAGTTTATAGGGGTAGGTGAGAAGATTAATGCCCTTGAGGTATTTTATCCTGATAGAATGGCATCAAGAATTTTAGGGATGGGAGATATTGTTACCCTTGTCGAGAAGGCACAGGATGTTATAGAGCAGAAAAAAGCTGAAGAACTCCAGAAGAAATTACTTAAAGGCAAGTTTACCCTCGAAGATTTTAAAGAACAGTTCAGATATATTGATAAAATGGGTTCTTTGGAAAGTATCATTGGTTTTCTTCCTGGAATGAATAAGTTGAAAAACGATGTAGATTGGGATAAAATGAAAAAAGAGATGAAAAGAATGGAAGCAATTATTAACTCAATGACAATAAAAGAAAGAAATAACCCTGACATGTTAAATGGTAGCAGAAAGAGAAGGATAGCAATGGGAAGTGGTACTTCTGTTCAAGAGGTTAATGCTTTGCTAAAGAACTATTTTCAAGCGAAAAAGGTTTTTACCCAGTTAAAACTAAAGGGACCCAAAAACGTTATGAGAGGATTAGGCAGTATTTTTAAATAATAGAGGAGGTTTTTTAATGGTAACAAAGATTAGGTTGTTTCGCGCTGGCAGCAAAAAGAAGCCCTTTTATCGTGTTGTAGTAGCAAGCTCAGAGTCACCAAGAGATGGTAAGTTTATTGAAGTTATTGGGTATTATGATCCAGCAAAGGGTTTAGAAGGCTCTAAACTTAATGCCGACAGCTACAAAAGCTGGATCACTAAGGGTGCTCAGCCTACAGAGATTGTAAGAAAAATTGCTAAAAAACTAAACGTTATATAGTTCTATACCAAAAACTCGATAGGAGGTAGTGGAAATGAAAGAGCTAATTGAGTACATTGCAAAGGCATTGGTTGACAATCCAAATGCAGTAAAGGTAACAGAGATTGAAGGGGAGAGAACTACTGTTGTTGAGCTTTCCGTTGCTAATGAAGACAGAGGAAAGGTTATTGGTAAGGATGGGAGAACTGCGAGAGCAATGAGAACACTTTTGTCAGCTGCCTCAGCTAAACAGAAAAAAAGAGCAGTTCTTGAAATTGTAGAGTAATGAAAGATGCCCTTGTTCCCATTGGAGTTGTAAAAAAAGCTTTTGGAATAAAGGGTTCCATTAGAGTTAAAACATATAGTGGGGAAGGCTATTGTCTTTCCCCAAATTTTTATATATTTTTAGAGAAAACTCCAGACAATATCAAGCGTTATAAGATCAAGAGTTCGAAACCTTTTAAAGATTTTTTTATCGTCCAGTTAGAAGAGTTGTTATCGGCAAACGAAGCAGAAGATTTGGTTGGTGCGACTGTTTTGGTTGAAAGAAGTAGCTTTCCCACACTTGGTGAAGATGAGTATTACTTAGTTGATCTAATTGGTTGTGAAATATACGGTATAGACGGAACTTTTCTCGGTATCTTAAAAAACATAATGGCAACTGGTGGGGTTGATGTTTTTGAGATAGAAAAGGACAAAGAGGAGTTGCTTATACCTTTTTCAAGGAGATTTGTAAAAAGTATTAGCATAGAAGAAAAAAAGATTATAGTTGATGCAGAGCCTTTCCTTTAATGATTTTAAATATATTAACTTTATTTCCAGATTTTTTTGTATCACCCCTAAAGCAAAGTCTAATTAATAGGGCAATCGAAAGGGCTTTAATAAAGGTTAATATTTGCAATATAAGAGATTTTACAACAGACAAACATAAGGTTGTTGATGACAGCCCCTTTGGTGGTGGGGCGGGTATGGTAATGAAGATTGATCCTTTGTACAGAGCTCTAAAATATGTAGAGGAAAATACTGGTCATAGTTATAAAATACTTCTTACTCCTCGAGGAAGAGCTTTTACTCAGACAAAGGCTATGGAACTGTCTAAGATGGATAATCTAACTTTTATTTGTGGTAGATATGAAGGTGTTGATGAGAGGATTACCTATTTTATTGATGAGGAGATCTCCATAGGCGATTATGTTATAATGGGTGGAGAATTGGCAGTTTTGGTTGTTCTTGAGGCTGTTGTGAGACTTTTGCCTTCCGTTTTGGGGAAAGAGGAATCGTTGAAAGAAGAAACCTTTGTAGAAGGATTGTTAGAGTATCCTCAATATACGAGACCTGAAGATTTTATGGGTTATAAAGTACCATCTATCTTATTGTCTGGTAACCACAAAGAGATTTACAAATGGCGTTTATATCAATCTCTACTAAAAACTTATAAAAATAGACCTGACTTATTAGATAAACTGGTCTTAACAGAAGAGATGAAAGAGTTTTTGGTTAAAATAAAGAAAGACTATGCCCAGTAATTTTTTTATAGCACTTCTTCATTACCCTGTTTACAACAAAAATAAGGAGATTACCGCTACCGCTATATTTAACTATGATATCCACGATATTTCAAGAGTATCAAGAACTTATGGAGTAAATAAGTTTTTCATAGTTCAACCATTAGAAAAACAACTTGAATTTGGGAAAAAAATCTTGTATCATTGGACAGAAGATTGGGGAAGTACCTATAACCCAAGACGCAAAGAAGCTCTCAGTAATGTCTTTATCAGGAAATCTCTTAATGAGGTTATTCTTGAGATAGAAGCTGAGTTTTCTGTTAAGCCTAAGGTTATAGTTACTGACGCTAAGAAATTTGATAATACAATAAGTTATAGAAGGCTTAGGGGGTTGGTTAAGAAAAAGCCAGAAACCCCTTTTTTGCTTATTTTCGGGACAGGTTGGGGGCTTACAGAAGATTTTATTAATGATTGTGATTATATATTAGAGCCTGTGTATGGTGAAGGTAGCTATAATCATCTTTCAGTGAGATCTGCGGCATCAATAATTTTAGATAGATTATTTGGTAGATAGGAGGATTTAAGATGAACAAGGTAGTTGAAGAGTTAGAAAGAAGCCTTATCGCAGGCAAAGAAGTGCCTGATTTAAGACCAGGTTATAAAGTAAAGGTTCATACTAAGGTCAAAGAGGGCGATAAAGAGAGGATTCAGATCTTTGAAGGTATTGTTATTGCTCAGAAAAGGGGAGGAGTTAGATCAACCTTTACGGTAAGGAAGGTTTCCTATGGGATTGGTGTAGAAAGGGTTTTTCCACTCTACTCTCCGATGATTGATAAGATAGAGGTGGTATCAAAGTTTAAGATAAGAAGGGCAAAGCTTTATTATCTTAGAGACCTCAAAGGTAAGGCAGCAAGGCTTAAAGAGGTAAGATAAAAAGGCTGTAAAGTTGTGCCTTTTTGATGAGAAAGATCAAGAAAGCAAGTTAATCTGTGGTATAGATGAGGTTGGAAGAGGCCCTCTGGCAGGACCTGTCGTTTCTGCGGCAGTGATATTACCAGAGGGCTTTTCTTGTTCTGAGATTAAAGATTCAAAGAAATTAAATTCAAAAAAGATCAAAGAGCTTGCCCAGTTAATCAAAAATATAGCAATTTCTTATGCGATTGGGGTTAAAGATAATATTTTCATAGACCAGAGTGATATACTAAGGGCAACCTTTTTTTCTATGGTGGAGGCGATTGATCAACTCTGTGTTAAGCCAGAACTTATCCTAATAGACGGTAATCAAAGAAATCCTTACATAAAAAATATACCTCAAAAAACAATAGTTGATGGAGACAGTAAGGTAATTGCTATCTCAGCTGCGTCTATCATCGCTAAAGATTTTAGAGACACTTTAATGATTGAGTACTCTAAAAAATTTCCCAATTATAACTTTGATAAGAATAAAGGGTACGGAACTAAGCTACATATAGAGGCCATAAAAAGGTATGGTTTATGTGAGATTCATAGAAGAAGTTTTTTAAAAGACCTATTGATAAGGGAGGTGGGGCTTTTTGAATAAGAGAGAAAGTGGCGCTTTAGGAGAAGACATAGCAGTAGAGTTTTTGCAGAAGAAGGGCTATAGAATAATAGAAAGAAATTTTTTAACGCCTATAGGTGAGATAGATATTATAGCAAAGAAAGACGGTATCTTGTGTTTTGTTGAGGTTAAGTTTAGAAAGAGTGATAGCTTTGGTTCGGCCTTTGAGGCTGTTGATTATAGAAAGCTTAACAAGTTGAGAAAGGTTATTGAGTTTTATTGTCTTAAAAATAAGATAAAGGATACCCCCTTAAGGGTTGAGGTCATTGGTATTACAGAAGAAATGGGTTCATACAATATAAAACATCTGGAAAATGTATTTTACTAAAGAAGCTTAGCAAATAGACAAGACTGTTTTTATATGCCTAACATCAAGGCGAGACTTAAAAAATCTCTATCAAGTTTTTTCTTAACAGTAGCAACATCAGTTAGTGGTGTATCTATAATCTTAGAATTTTGAAGTCCTACCATAACACTGTGTTTGCCTTCTATTAGGAGCTCTACTGCCGATCTACCCAGTCTGCTTGCCAAGAGTCTATCAAAGGCTGTAGGTGAGCCCCCTCTTTGGATATGACCTAATACACTTATTCTTATCTCAAAGCCAATCTTGTCTTTCAGCTGGTTTGCAACATCATTAGCTGAGCCTGCCCCTTCGGCTACTATTATTATAGCGTTTGTACGACCCTCTTCGTAGCGCTTTTTTAGTGATTGAGCTATTTTTTCAATATTAATGGGAGATTCGGGTATTAAGGTATACTCGGCACCACAGGTTATCCCAGCAACAACCGCTAAATATCCACAATGTCTCCCCATAACCTCTATTATAAAAGCTCTATCGTGGGAAGAGGCGGTATCTTTTATGGAATCGATTGCCCTAAGTATAGTATTTAGTGCCGTATCAACACCTATTGCCATATCAGTAAAAGGGATATCGTTATCAATAGATCCAGGAATCCCAATACATTTGATGCCCTGTCTCTCTAATGCTATGGCACCTTTTAAAGAGCCCTCTCCACCAATAACTACCATTCCATCTATCTTAAGCTCCTTAATATTTTTTGCAGCCTTAATTTGATACTCCTCTTCTAAAAATTGGGGGCACCTTGCTGTTTGCAATATTGTCCCGCCTTTTTGCATAATGCCGCTAACTTCTAAGGTTCCTAAGGGAATAACATATTTTTCAAGTATGCCTTTATACCCCTTAAGGAAGCCTAAAACCTCTATGCCGTTGTATAGGGCTGTTCTAACAACCGCTCTTATGGCGCTATTCATGCCAGGACAATCACCACCGCTTGTAATCAACCCGATCTTTTTTGGCCTTGTATACATAAAAAATACCCCTTTTTAAAGTTATTACTTTAATATTTCTCCTGTTCGTTCGCTCCACAAAAGTAGGTCTAACTCATCAAAATCTATCTTAATCATTTTTGAAAAACTTTTTAATCTACCTTCTATATCGAGATATTTTTTTGGGGTAAGTGTTTTAGGTTTTTCACAGAGAATATTAAACTCACACATGGTATCTAAGATATGTTTGTCAAGGATTGCATAGCCCATTATGCCTATGTTTCGTAAAAAATGGCTTGCCTCTTTATATCCAATGCCTTTAATTAAGTTAGTTTCTGCAAAAAACTTTCTTAGCTTTAATCTATCATCATCAAAGCTTTTAATTAGAGAGATTATATTAAGATTACACTTATTTTTTAAGCTTTCTCTTGTTGTAAAGATATAGTTTGCACGAGATCTCCAGTAGCGATGAATGCCCCTTAATTTATCAGCGATTTCTTCTTCTGCGCCAGTAATGACGATATCATCCAAAGCATTCATCCCTTTAATGCCCATTCTCGCTGAAGCATTGGCTGTGAGTATGCAAAAGCAGAGCTCCTTGAAAATCTCTATGTTGTCTTGTCTTTTCCAGACTTCTTTAAACTCATCTATCCTTTTTTTTATGTCTTTTCTCTTACTTTCGTAGGAGGACTTTAACTTTTCTATATCCATTTAAGAAAAGATTAAAATAAGTGATTGACAAAGTCAAGAAGGGAATAAAAACTTGTCTTTAAATAAAAACCAAAATTAAATCACTAAAAAACTACCTTTAGGTTTTTGATATTTCCTCAGCAGTATCAAAGCCACCTCTTACACAATCACCTATACCTATTCCCTTATAACTGCAACCGATAAGGTATAGATTTTTATGGTTTTTTAGTCTTTCGAAAATATTTTTTATTCTTTCTACGTGTCCCACAGTATATTTGGGCATACCATTAATCCATCTATAAACCCTGGTTATTATAGGATTTGCTTTTATACCAAGAATTGATTCTAACTCTTCCATAACAATCTTAACTATCTCATCATCACTTAAATTAACGAGCTCCTCATGATGGCCGCCGCCTACAAAGGCTCTCAATAATATCTGGTCTTCAGGTGCACGGAATGACCATTTGATGGAGCTATAGGTGCAAGCATTTATCCTCTTATTTTCAATCCTTGGAACAATAAATCCAAAGCCCTTTAAGGGGACCTTTATATCAGATTTTTTGAAGGCAAGATTTACTGTAGCTGATGAAGACCAGTTGATAACTGCAATCTGATTAGATAGTTCAAAGTCTAAATCTTTAATTATATCTTTTGTCGCATAAGAAGGGGTAGATAGTACAAGATGAGTATATATGTCTTTCTGTCCATCATAGAAAATTAAGTTATAGCCATCATTTGTTTTTTCAACTACTGCAAGCTCTTTATTAAGAGCAATCTTATCTGTACCTATAAAATTTACAACCCCATCAACGAGCTGCTGCATACCGTATTTTAAGGACATAAAATATGTCATTTTTACAGAACCTTCTTTTTTGGGTGGTGCCATTTTTTTTGCCATTAACATACCTTTTATAAGACTGCCATACTTTTTTTCCATCTCTACAAACCTCGGGAAGGTTGCTAATACGCTCATGTTGTCGGGATTTGATGTATGAATCCCTGCCACAAGTGGCTCAGCAATCTTTTCCAGACACTCTTTACCTAACCTTCTGGTAACAAACTCTGCTAAGCTTTCATCTCTATCATCTTTTTTGGGAGGGATTAAAAGCTCCATCCCCATCCTTATCTTTCCTGGCCAAGATATTAGGCTTGACTTGACTAAGGGCATAATCATAGTGGGTACCATAAGCATAACGCCCTCTGGGAGTGGATGAAGTCTCTCATTTGAATAAATATATGTGCCTTTAAACTCATCATTTGTAATTAGCATCTCCTTTTCGAGGCCAACTTTTTTAATAAGCTGCACTGACCAGTATTTTTCAGGAAGGTAGCTATCAGGGCCTAACTCTAAGATAAGGTTATCCTGTTTTTCTGTGATAATCTTGCCACCGACTCTATCTTCTTTTTCAAAAATTTTAAAATCAATGCCCTTCTCTTTTAGTACAACTGCACAGGCAAGGGCTGATACACCGCTACCTATAATAGCAACTTTTCTATCCATTTTTAGCTCCTTAAGATGTTGTTACTATATCAGCTAATGCTTTTATAAACTGATCATAATCGTTTAGAGAGGGAACTCTTTTAAATTTTAAATTAATCTTTTCTGCATGCTCTCTGTGACAAATATCTATATCATATAAAGTCTCTATGTGATCAGCTGTAAAGCCAATGGGTATTTGAATTACTCTGTTAAAACCCTGAGATTTTATCTCATCCATAACTGCCTCAACAGTAGGTTCAATCCATTTTTCCTTCGCCATTGAGGGGATACTTTGCCAACCTAATCTATAATTTTTTAGATTAAGTCTTATTGCTATTTTGTCGGTAAGGTCTTCTATTTGAGATTTATAAGGTTCCCCAATGTACTTTTCTGGCAGACTATGGGCTGAGAAGATATAAAAATCATCTGTTTCATAACAACACTCTTTTATCCTATTGTACCATGCAGAGATAAATTTTTCATTATTGTACCAACTATGCAAGTAGGTAACCTTTTTTGTATTACCTATTTTTGATAAATACTCTTGAGCAAGATTAATATAATTTCCTGTGGTAACAGAGGCAAAAAAGGGTGATAGTATTAAAAACAATATTTCTTTAACCTCTGAGTTTAGTGCCATGTCTAGAGAATCCGTTATTGAGGGTGAGGCATATCTAAAGGCAGGTAGACAGATATAATTGTTACCTAAGACAGATTGAAGTAGATCAGTTTGTCTCTCTGTAATCTCGCAAAGGGGAGAGTAGCCACCAATAAGTTTATATCTATCAATAATTGCTCTAAGGACAGGTGCAGGAAGCTCTTTCCCTGTAAATCTTTTAATAAAATCAGGTATCTCTCCTGAGGTTCGTGGACCTCCTAAAGTAACAAGCAAAACTGCCTTTTTCATCTTCTGCTCAACTCATGGACGGTATCGATAAGGAATTTTGCATTATCTACAGGAGTTGTTGGAAGTATGCCATGTCCTAAATTAAAAACATGTCCATTTCGGTTGCCAGCTCTTGTAAGGATATCAGAGACACGCATTTTAATGTAGTCCTTAGAACCATAGAGGGCAACAGGATCTAAATTTCCCTGCAATCCTGCTTCGTAATTAATAATATTCCATGCTTCATCGATATCGATTCGCCAATCAAGACCAATGACATCTCCACCTGCCTCTTTTACATACTTAAGTAGATGGGAAGAACCAAAGGCAAAGTGAATATGGGGGACAGATTTATCCAATTCTTTAAAGAGCCTTTTTTGATGGGGAAGTATAAACTCCTTATAATCAAAGGGTGATAAACACCCAACCCAGCTATCAAAGATTTGAACAGCCTGTGCGCCTGCCTTTATCTGAGAGTTAAGATAGGTAATAACCATATTGGTAAGTTTTTCTAAAAGAAGATGCCATGTATCAGGTTCTTTATACATCATCGTTTTTGTATGGACATAATTTTTTGAGCCACCACCCTCTATGATGTAACTGGCAAGTGTAAAAGGTGCGCCAGAAAAACCTATTAAGGGAACAAGACCATTAAGCTCTTCTTTGACTAACTTAATGGATCTTAAAAGATAATCCATCTGTTCTTCTGGATAGATCTCTCTCATTTTTACCACATCTTCTCTTGTCCTAACAGGATTGTTTATTTGTGGTCCTTCATCCTTTGTAAACTCAAAATTAATACCCATATGTTCGAGGGGGAGTAGTATATCTGCAAAAATAATCGCTGCATCAAGCTCAAATCTTCTCAATGGTTGTAAGGTAACTTCTACAACTAACTCTGGTGTCTTGCACATCTCTATAAAACTATGCTTGCTTCTTATGGCTCTATACTCTTCCAAATATCTACCTGCCTGTCTCATCATCCATATTGGGGTGCAATCTACATCGTGTCCTCTAAGGGCATTTAAAAATCTATCATTTCTTGCCATGATATCTCCTTTCTGAAGAATAATTATGTTAAAGGTACTTCAAAATCTTTAGGTTGAAAAAGAAAATTGTCTAAAATAGTAATCATTATACATTAGAAATGTCTTAATTAGAAGAAAAATATTATGCCTTAATACTTTACTCTTTGAAGATAACCTTTATATCAATTGACATTAAGTTTAGTGCACTCAAAAAGTCGCCTAAGGTAAAAGCTCTGTCACCTCTTGAGTACCATTCAGGAGGTTTACTAAAAAGTCCCTCAAATTTATTGGCAAATTTATCTGCAATACCGAAGGCTACTGCATAGGGTAATATCTCGTTAAAGTATTCGGGGTTTTTAGAAATCATCTTCTCTAACCTTGGTTTCTC
This sequence comes from uncultured Pseudomonadota bacterium, assembly GCA_964540515.1. Taxonomy (GTDB): domain Bacteria; phylum CALINM01; class CALINM01; order CALINM01; family CALINM01; genus JAOAGA01. The sequence continues at coordinate 50,591 of CAZIMS010000005.1, forward strand.
AACCTTTTCCAGAAAGTTTTTAAATCCCAAAAGTATCTCATAAGTTCTATTTCCCTCTTTGGTTTTTTTAGGCATGATTAAGCTAAAAGTAAGAATAACTAATGCTGATAATATAAGGCTAAAGGCAAGTTTTATATCTCCTAATTTTGTAGTATAAAGGCCTGCAAGAAGAAAGGGAATAAATAAAACTTTTAATATTTTCCCGATTGTAAGAGAGGAACTATGGTAAAGGTTGAGATCGGATATATATGTTTCCAAGTTTTTTCTAGCCAAATCCATTGCTGTATAAAATTTGTTTTTAAGACTACTTACCCTTACCCACCTTATTTGATAGGGGAATAAATTGTTAAATATAACCCATTCAAAGGGCTTGGCTTCAAGAGGTAATGGTTTTATTTGTTTAATTAGATAATCTTTTTTTGAGGCAAAGATTGATAAGGGGTCATCAACTTCTTCAATACTTATTATGCCATCTTTAGCCCAATAAAACAGTAGAGATATTAAATCTCTATTATCAGCTTTATCATTAAAAAGATAGCCTGCAATGGCAGGATTTAAATCTTTAGGTGGTTTATAATGAACAACTTTGAATACCCTTTCGTCCTTTCCAATAAAATACCAGACGACTAATAAGGTAAAGAAGAGAAAGATAGGTATAGCAAAGATATAGTTTTCTTTTAAAAGCAAACTTGATTTTGTTATAAGGCTAGCTTTTATAAGATTTTTAGGCAATGCAACTATAATAGATAAATCGCTTATTGATATTAGGGGTTTATTACTTTTAATATAGATCATACCTTCTTCTGTATTAAGAGATAGCAAAGTATCTTTATTGACTGGTTTATCTAAAATAACCTTTATATCTTCATCTTTGATGGCGTACTTTTTAGGTAGAAAGATAAAAAGATTAAGCTTATCAATCTTTGTCAATCCATTAATATCAAAATTAAGGTGCAAAAAATCACTATCTGACATTTCAACAACGGTGTCATATAAGGTGTATTGAAGATAATATTTTTTGGGGTAAGGCAAGGACCTTGCTGGTTCAATAATTATATAAAAAAATCCCCCTTCCTTCTTGGTAGAAAAGCTCTCACCAGTTACCTTGAGATCGTAGATCTTTAGCGTTCTTTTTATACCTTTTATATCTTTATAATTAAGAGGTATGGTTTTTATTATCTTCCTTGAAGAGCTTTCATTGACTATTATTTCTTCTTTTACAGTGACCTCTCCATTCTTTTTCAGAGATAGGTCTATATTATATTCATTGATATGAAAAATCTCAGAAGCTGCTATTGGAGGATAAAAAAGGATTAGAAGAAGGAAAAGAAGTTTTTTCATGCTGACTAAAATTTAATAGTAACATTTTCCCTTTCTTCTTCTCTTATCTCGAAAAACTCCCTTTTCTTAAACATAAATATTGCTGCTATAAAATTTGAAGGGAAGGCTTCACAAAGAATATTGTAATCTCTAACCTCAGCATTGTAATATCTGCGGGCAAGCTGGATAGTTTCTTCTATCGTTGTTAATGTTTTTTGAAGCTCAAGAAAGTTTTGATTTGCCTTTAAGTCAGGATAACTTTCAGAGAGAGCAAATATAGTTTTTAAGGCTTCTGTAAGAACATTTTCAGCCTTTGCTTTTTCTCTAAGAGTATTTGCCTTTTGGGCAATATTTCTAGCATCAATAACTCTCTCTAAGGTGTCTTTTTCATGTGAGGCATAGCCCTTTACAATCTCCACAAGGTTTGGTATAAGGTCATATCTTCTCTTTAACTGTACATCAATACTACTCAAAGCTTCGTCTATGTGATTTTTAAGCTTTACAAACTTGTTGTAATAATAAATGAAAAGAATAATAAAAAGGATTATTAATAGAAAAATTGTGTAAAAAAATAACATAGTTTTTCTCCATCTCCACTATCTCAAAATTCTGGAGATATGTTGGATTAAGTGACCTAAATTAAGCCCTTTTCTTGACACATTTTAATAAAATTTCTTATTGACCTGTCATAGCTTTTCTCATATTTGGCGTCAAAGAAACAGGCAGGCAACTGGTTATTTTTCCTATGATAGGAAAGACAGCTACAACAATTATATTTTCTCGAGCAGGGCTCATAAGAACAATTGCAAATACTTTTATTTTTTTCAATCTGACAATCCATGGTTATCCCCCTCTAATATTACTTTGAATATCTTGTAAGATAGCTCTTCCTTTGTCATTAAGGGTAGGTCTATTTGTGTATTCTTGCCTAATATAGTGACTTTATTAGTATCTACTCCAAACCCCGCCCCTTCCTCTTTTACATTGTTCGCAATAATAAAATCAAGCTTCTTTTTTTCGAATTTTTTTCTTGCATGCTCAATCAAGTTATTTGTCTCTGCTGAGAAACCGATAAGAATACTATCTTTTTTTCTTTTTTGTGATATCTCGCTTAAGATATCCCTATTTCGCTTAAGCTCAATTGTCATACTTTGAGAAGATTTTTTTATTTTATTGGATGCCCGTTCTAAGGGTTTGTAATCCGCTACAGCTGCAGACATTATAATAATATCATAGCTTTTTAAGTCTTCTATCACCTCTTTGTACATATCCTCTGCTGATTTTACAGGTGTAAGTTTTACACCATAAGGTTTTTTTAAAGAAGTTGGACCCGAGATAAGAGTTACCTCTGCCCCTAATCTTTTCGCAACCTTTGCTAAGTTATAGCCCATCTTACCGCTTGAGTAATTGGTTATATATCTAACAGGGTCTAACTCTTCTATAGTTGGTCCTGCTGTTATAAGTACTTTTTTCCCCATAAGAGGCTTAGGAGATAGTAATATCTTAATCTCTTCAAAAATATCCTCAACAGAAGGTAGTTTTCCTTTTCCGTAATCTCCACAGGCAAGAAGCCCCTCTTCTGGTTCAAGTACATAATAAAATTTTTTAACTATAGAGATATTATTCCGAACAATTTGGTTTTCCCACATATTAATGTTCATTGAAGGAACGATAAGAACTGGTGATTTGGTTGCACAAACTGTAGTAGTAAGTAGATCGTCGCAAATACCGTTGGCAATTTTTCCGATTATATTTGCCGTAGCTGGAGCGATAACTAAAAGGTCTGCCTTTTGCGCTAAAGATATATGCCCTATCTTGGATTGATAGCTGAGAGAAAACATATCTGTATATACAGGGTTTCCTGTTAGAGTTTGTAGGGTTAATGGTGTTATAAATTTTTGGGCCGATTCGGTCATAATAACATCAACGTTGAGGCCTTCTTTAGTGAGTAACCTTATTAGATCACAGATCTTATAAGCAGCAATCCCGCCTGTTACTCCAATGACTATATTTTTGCCAAGAAAGCTCATTTTCCTTCTCTTTTATAGATTAAAATCTCATAGTTCATTACATCTACAATAAATTTTGCTTTTGAAAGTTCGATCTCGCATATCGCTGCCATATCAGGATGTTCTTTCATCTGTAGCTCCATTATGCCATGTTCTTCTATATAATCCAAAAGCTCTCTAACCTCTTTAAGCTCTAAGTCTAAATCGGAAATTATATTATAAAACTTGTTATTATGAATTATTGGGTAAATATCAAAGTCATCCAGGTTCTTACTCATAATTAGCCCCTAATCAGTTCTCCACCCATAGCTTCCAATTAACTTAACAAATCTAACACCACCATAACTTTCTTTCTTAATTTTATCTTTTTCTTTTGTAATTACTACGAGCTCTTGAGAAAAAATATCTCCTACAGGTATTACAAGCCTGCCGCCTTCTTTTAGTTGATTTACAAGAGGAGGGGGTATATCAGGAGCGCCAGCTGTTACCATTATGGCGTCGTAGGGGGAAAACTCCTTCCATCCATAGGTTCCATCTCCAACTTTTATGCTAATGTTTTTGTACTCGAGATTATCAAGGACCTCCCGTGCCCTTTTAGCTAAGGAAGGCAATCTTTCAACAGAGTAAACTCTTTCTGCTATTTCTGCGAGCACCGCTGTTTGATAGCCGCTTCCAGTGCCTATCTCAAGTACTTTTTCTCCGCCTTTTAGTTTTAATGCTTCGGTCATTAAGGCTACTATGTAAGGCTGGGATATTGTCTGTCCCTCTCCAATAGGTAAGGGATAATCTTCGTATGCCCTATGTTTTAGAGCATCTTCAACAAAAAGATGTCTTGGAACCTTTAAAAGGGCATTTAAGACAATGATATTAGTAACCCCTCTTGCCTTTATCTGCTCTCTTACCATTTTCTCACGGGAATAACTAAAGTCCATAATGAAACATTATATAGTCTAAAGAAATTTTTTGATAAGAAAAAATTATAAGGATAAAAAAGAATATTAAGATTGGAAAGTGTAGGTGAGAGAGTAAAATTTTAGTTATAGTCTCTCTCCTACACTTATTAAAGCCTTAATCTTCTAACAAGAAAATTATATCCATCTTAACCCTGTACTCTACAATCTTGTTTTTTTCAACACTTGCCTTCATCTCCTTAACTTTAAAGCCTGTAATTCCTCTCAATGTTTTAGAAGCTCTCTCAAAGCCAACCTTTACGGCATCATCAAAACTTTTCTTGGAACCTGAAATTATTTCTGTTACTCTTGCTACTGGCATAGGCCCCTCCTTTTTTTTATTACCAGATCTTACTGGTTAACTTTGAATTAAACACAAATTTTTTATTTGTCAAGTAGTTATAATTTTTTTCTTTAACAAAATAAATCTTCTTAATAGATATGTTTTTTTGTATAATTTTCTCAAATGGTACCAGGATTAAATAATAATTTTAAACATAAGGGTCTTGTCTTTCATATCCAAACAGAAGATACAGGAGAAAAGGGGTATTTTGTAGTAACCCATCTTTATTATGGCGGGACAATTATTGCTTCAAAAAAGATATGTTATGCTGATGCAAGAAGCTGTAATGAACTCAGCTTATTGGTTAAAGATTTAATAGAAACTCAACATAAAAAGATGCTCTTGGAGTTAAGCCAAGGGTTATACGATGAAAAAATAAAAGCAATAACAAATGTTAGTATTTAACAATGTCTCCTATTGTTATTCTTCAAAGTCTTCAGGACTTAAAAATATCAGTTTCTCTGTTGAGAAAGGCGATCTTGTTTTCATAACAGGTTCTTCATCTCACTATAAGACAACACTATTAAACCTCATTTATGGTAGGATACTTCCTCAAGAAGGTGAGATTAAGGTTTTAGATATAACTCTTCCAAAGGAGAGAAAAAAGATCCCCACCTTAAGAAAAAAGATAGGTTATATCTTTTCACCAGCCATTTTTTTTGAAAATCTTACCGTTTTTGATAACTTAAAAATAGCACTATTGATTAAGGATTTTAAACATAAGGGGTTAGAAGAAGATAGAATAAAAGAGATGCTCTCTTTTTTCCCAGAGATTAAGAAAGACACAGAAGTTTTCAGACTTTCAGCTTCTTTAAAGGAAAAACTAAATATTTTGAGAGCAATAGCCTCGAGACCGCCAATAATTTTAGCAGACGAACCCTTTAAGCATTTTGTAAAGGATGAGATAAGAGATGTGATGGATATTTTATTGGAAGAGAATAAAAATGGAACAACAATTGTTATAGCTACCTCTAATAAAGAGATGGCTCTTTCCTATAATAAAAGAGTTATCGAGATTAAAAATGGAAGAATAGTTGATGAGTCTTAAGGCAAGTAAAGAAGTTTTTAATCTGGTTTTTAAGGGGCGTTTTGTTTATCGTATTTTAAATATAATATTTCTTGTCTTTGTTTTCTCTTTTTTCTTAAGTATAACAGCCCTTTTTTATAACATTAACAATTATCTTAAGAAGACTTCAGAAGAAGTTATTTTTTATGCCTTCATTGAAAAAACAACGGGAAAAGATGAGCTTACCAGACTTATTAATAAAATTAATCAATGGCATGAGGTAAAATCAATAAAGATAATCTCAGAGGAGGAAGGGCTAAAGCTACTAAAAAAATCCTTAGGGAAGGATGCAGAGATACTGAAAACTTTGGAAAAAAATCCTCTTCCCAAAACACTTGAAATACTTCTAAAGCCAGAATTTGCCGATAAAAACTCTATAAATACGGTTGCTGGAAAGTTAGCTAATTATAGGGAGATTAGCTGGTTTGGTTCTACTGAGAAATACATTGGTTCAATTCTTCAGACAAAGGGTTTATTTAATAATATCTTTATAGCTTCCTTTGTTTTTTTACTAATAATGGTTTTTTTGTCCTTTCGTATATCTTTAAGAACAATATTTTACAGATATAAAGAGGACATTCAGCTTCTAAAGCTTATAGGTGCCAGCGAAAATTTCATTATTTACCCTTTTTTATTTGAGAGTTTTTTTGAAAGTCTTTTAAGTGCCCTCTGTGCTTCCGGAATAACACATTATTTAACAATTTTATTGAGGGAAAATCTTGCTCCTTTAAAAATTAATATAGAAGAGCTACCTTTGGAGTACTATCTTGTTTTTTCTTTAGTTCTGTCCATCTTTTCAGCCATAAGCACATTCTCTCTCAAAAAAATTAGGGAGATATGAAAAAATTACTCTTTTTATTTTTGATATTCTTTATACCAGTCCTTTTAAATGCTTCTGTGGAAGACAGGATTGACGAACTAAAAAGAAGAATAGAGGCCGAGAAACGAGAGATAGAAGCCCTTTCAGATAAAGAGAAGGTTATCTCTCTATCAATAACAGAGATAAAGAAAAGACTCGCTGAGATTAAAGAAAAGATAATATCTGTTGAGAATAATAAAAAAATTATTCAAGGGGAGATATTAAAGCTACAGAGAGAGAATGAGATACTTAAGGAGAAGCTCAACTTAAAGATTAAAGAGGTTGAAAAAAGATTAATTATATGGCACAGGACTAACCTTTTAAGTCCTAAAGGATTAGATTTTGATTTAAAAGAAGGATTGCTCTTTGAGGGCTACATGAGGCATCTTTTTAACTATGACCGTCAGTTAATAAATGCCCTTAAAGAGAATAAGACCTCTCTTGAAAATAATTTAGCCTCTATTCAGAAGAAAAAGAGCGAGTTGGAGCTAACAGAAGAGAGTTTGAGGCAAAAAAGGAAGATTGAGGAGACTCTCCAAAGAAGAGAGGCAGAGATACTTCAAAAAACAAAGAAAGAAAAGGATCTTCATTTAAAAAATCTAAAGAAAGCTGAAGCATCTTTAAGACAATTGGAGGCACTCTTAAAAAAAGTTGAGGAGATACCCCAGTATGAAGGGAAAGGACTTTCCCAAAAAGTTCTGCCCTATCCTGTGAAGGGCGATATTGTAGGACACTTTGGCATTGAGGAAGGTTTAGTTAAGGGTTCTAAGTTTACCAGAAAAGGCGTTGAGATTAGAGCCTTTGATGGAGCCACTGTTAGGGTTATTGATAATGGTAGAGTAGTACACAACGGATGGATTAAGGCGTTAGGCAATGTATGTATTATTAGTCATGGTAATGGTTATTACTCTGTCTACGGCAGGTTGCGAGAGGTGACAAAAAAGAAAGGGGAAGATGTTAAACAAGGTGATATTATTGGTTATGTGGGGACTGACGCTATGTTTTATGAGTTCCCCACTCTATATTTCGAGATCAGGAAAAAGGATGTACCCTTAAATCCTGAGTTAATGCTTAGATAAGTCGGGGCTATTTGAGTAAGGTTGTTTTTTTATTCAATATTAATCTTAATCTCTTTTGCTTTCGCCTTTTCAGTTTTTGGTATTACTATCTCTAGTACACCATTCTTCATATTTGCCTTAGCTTCATCAGATTTGACATCAGCAGGAAGCTGTATGGTTCTTGAGAAGGCCCCATAGGCAATCTCTTGTCTATAATAACTTTTCTTCTTCTCTTCTGACTCTTTTTTAATTTCCCCTTTAATTGTTAATAGATTGTCGGCTATTTTAATACTTACATCCTTTTTATCAACTCCAGGAATTGCTGCCTTTACTATGATCTCGCTATCGGTCTCGCTAAGATCAATAGCAGGTGCGAAGGTAAACTCTTCTTCCGAAAGGGCAGGGAATCTTCTTCCAAAAAAATCTTCAAAAATCTTGTCCATCTCTTTCTTTAAATCTACAATTCCTTTGAAAGGTGATGGTTCCCATTTCATTAATGCCATAGCATACCTCCTTTGTTTGAGATTTTTACCCCGACTTATCTGATTCTTACATACTAATAAATAATCACTCCTTTACTTGCTGTCAAGTTTACTTACTGAAATTGTTTAATATTACATCTACACTACCAATTATAAAGCCCACACTCATCTTGACCGGTAATTGAGAGTCTTTGTCTATCCATATATACCAGTTGCCTTTGGGTCTTAAAAGCCCTTTACCTTTTATCTCTGGTTTAATAAGCACTTTTCTGGTAGAAAATTTGTTCTCCCTAATCTTTATGTTTTCATCATTCAAAACCTTATAGGGGATGTTATAAAATCTATCATCATAAAAGAGGTTTAGATAACCCGACTGGCTTTTAAAGACCTCTTTAAACAAGAATAGGGCTAATGAGTAGGGGTCTCTATAACCATTGTTAGGATATGTTTTTTCTTCATCCTTCTCTACCTCATCTGTTAAACCTCTATACTTAACCTCTTTCACCCATATTTTGTCTTCTTGAAAATGATAGCTTTGATATCTCTTAAAAGAGCCTTCTTCTTGATAAAAAAAGAATTTTCTTGGTTTTAGACCCTCTTTAGCAACATAGGTATAGCCAGTGTCGTTAACTCTTTTTGCAATGGAGCCAATATTTACTGTCCTCATAAAACTTTCAATGAGTATATCTTCTCCTACATCTTTATAGCTTATACAGCTCTCTCCTACCTTAAAGATAAGTAACTCTACATCAAAACATAAGCTTACATTAGCAAAGGAGCTTTTAGCTGCCAAAAACAATGATATTATTAAGAAAAGCTTAATTGCTTTAATTTTTGTCTCTTTTATCATAAAATAATCATAACACATAATACGTAAGGATGCCTATGCTTGACAATATTCTAAAAGATTTAAATGATGAACAGAAAGAAGCTGTTACACATTTTAAAGGACCATTACTTGTATTAGCAGGTGCAGGCTCTGGTAAGACGAGGACTATCATATATAGGATAGCCTACCTTATAAATCATTACGGAGTTAATCCAAAATCAATCATTGCCCTTACCTTCACCAATAAGGCTGCCCGTGAGATGTTAGATAGGTTAAGGAATTTTTCCAAGGGTGATTATATTAAAGGCGTTCTTGCTACTACCTTTCATTCCTTTGGATTTATTTTTATAAAGGAGAATCAACAGTTAATAGCTAATGGTAGGGATGTGCAGATAATAGATGAAGAAGACCAGCTGAAGCTAATAAATGAAATTATAACAATTTTAAATATTGACAAGGATGAATTGCCAGCTAAAACGATAAAAGGGGTTATTAACGATTGGAAAAACCAAGGACTTTCTCTTTCCGAGTACTTAGAGGATAAGTTTTTTGGTGGTTACCTTACGAATATCTATAGTTCAATTATTAGTAAGTATGAGGAACTGAAAAAAGATAGGGGCCTACTTGACTTTGGTGATCTGCTCTATGTTGTTTATGATACTCTAAGGAGAAATAGAGAAATTTTAGAAAAGTATGAAGAGAGATTTTCTTTTATACTTGTTGATGAGTATCAAGATACAAACCCTATACAGTATAAAATTCTAAAACTTCTTTGCAAAAATAAGAGAAATCTTACTGTTGTTGGGGATGATGACCAGTCTATTTATAGCTTTAGAGGTGCCGAGATAAGAAATATCCTTGACTTTAAAAAAGATTTTCCCGATGCAAAAATTATTCACCTTTCAAAGAACTATAGGTCAACAAAAAATATTATTGATGTGGCTAACTTAGTAATAAGTAAAAATAGACAAAGGATGCGAAAGGAGCTTTTTGCAGTTAAACAATGTGGAGAAAAGATATGTCTTTTTACGAATAACAATGAAAGAGAAGAGGCAGATAAGGTAAGAGAAGAGATAAAGAGGCTATTAAGTAACGGTTATGACTATAAAGACATAGCAATTTTTTATAGAACTAACAATCTTTCAAGAAGGTTTGAAGATATTTTAAGGAAAGAGAAGATCCCCTATAGAATTTATGGTTCAATTAGATTTTACAATAGAAGAGAGATAAAGGATTTTTTATCTATAATTAGATTTTTGATGAATAAAGGTGATATTTTAAGCTTTCAGAGATTTGCAAGCTTTGCCATTGAAGGGGTGGGGAAAAGTACGGTTGAGAAAATTATTTCTGAGACTAAAAAAACAAAAAATATAATATTATCAATAGAAAACTTTCTCCAATCCTCAAATAATGGTAAGATAGCCCTTGCCTTAAAAGGTTTCTTAGCCTTAATTAATAAGCTTGAAGAGGCCTTTAAAGAATATAATCCTGATGATTTTATAGACCTTGCAATGGATTTACTTTCCTATAAAGATTCTCTTAAAAGAGACGTTAAAGATGAGCAGGAGTTGGATGAGAGATTGAAAAACTTAGAAGAGCTTAAGATCGCATTAATGGAGAATAAAAAAGAAGGAAAAGATTATCTTGATTTTATAAATGAGGTGGTTATTGAGGATATTGATAAGAAAGAAGATAATAATGCAATAACATTAATGACTGTTCATTCTGCAAAAGGGCTGGAGTTTCCTGTTGTATTCATAACGGCAATGGAGGATGATATATTCCCTCATGTCTTTTCGAAACAAGAAAATAACATTGAGGAAGAAAGACGTCTTTTTTATGTTGCCATAACAAGGGCAAAGGAAAGACTTATGCTTAGTTATGCCCTTACAAGAAATAATAAGAATCAAAGAGTATCTCCTTTCATTAAGGATATCCCACATGAATTTATTTATAAGACAAATCAAAATCTAATACAGGAAAGGGATATTAAGAAGGATTACTTAGATAACGATTACAATATGAAAAAAAGTAGGGTCTATCATCAATTTTTTGGGAGAGGTAAGGTCGTTGATATTTTAAGAGAAGGAGAAGATCCACTCTATCTTGTTAAGTTTGAGACAGGCGAGACCAAAAGAATCTATAGTAGCTACCTTACTATTGAGGGTTAGGAAGGAATGGCTTTGCAAGGAAGCCCCAAAAGGCTTGCAGAAGACATCTCAAATGGTTATTTCTTTGTGACCTTACCCTATTTAAAAACGTTATCTACAACAGAGATTAAAGAACTCTACCATGCCTTAAAAATTGTTCAAAGGGATATAAGGGCTATAGTAACAACAGATACTGAAGATACCAAGAAAAAACAGATGAGGCTTATGAGACTAAATAACGTCTTCACAGTTATAGAAAATTACGCAAGAAAACATAGAATAATGCTCTGAAAGAAAGGATTGTTATGGATATAGTTAAAAAACTTGTTTTCCAAGCAGGAGATATACTTCTTGATTTCTATAGCAAAGGTTTTTCAGTTAATTACAAAGGTGCCCGAGACTTAGTAACAACTGCCGATATAAGGGTTGAAAATTTTTTTAAAGAGCAGCTAAGTAAATACTTTCCTGATATACCTGTTGTTGGAGAGGAGAGCTTTAGAGGAGAAAGATTTGATTCTGCCTTTATTCTCGACCCAGTAGATGGTACTACAAACTTTGCCCATGGGTATCCTGCCTTTTGTATATCTATTGCCTAT